>CAVCKO010000001.1:0-193206 GCA_963602825.1 Treponemataceae bacterium
TCCGTACATGTGCGGATGAATGTGGGAAGTGTTCGGATGAAGTTGATAATCAAGGTTCCTTTTTTGTAGACGTTGTCGTATGGCTGCATGCGGAAAAGGCCCCAGCGGTTAACATATACTCCATATGGGTAAAGAGACCAAAGCGCCGCCACGAGTGGCGCTTTGCGTTTGAAAAAACTAGCTCGTCTAAGAGGAACTAGCATGTTAGACCGTTTTACCGATCGTGCGCGCAAGGTCATGTCCATGGCCAAGCAAGAGGCGCTCGATCTTCATTCAAATAAGGTGGGTACCGAGCATCTGCTGCTCGCGCTTGCCAAGGAGGACGAGGGCATTGCCGCTGAGGCGCTGCGCTCGCTCGATATTTCCTACGACGACATCATGGACACGCTCAAAGAAGTCCAGACTACCGTTCCCGAGCCCAGCGAGGAGACCGAGGCGGCCAAGCTCGCCTTTACGCCGCTCGTCATTAGCGTGATGGAGCGCTCCTTCCGCGTGGCACGTGAGAATAACCAGACCTATGTGTCGACCGAGCACCTGCTCATCGGTATCGTCGAAGAGGGCAACGGCATGGCCATGGATATCCTCATGCGCTTGGGCGTGTCGTCCGCTTCCATTAAAAAAGCCATCGAGAAGCTTACCGCCAAGGATCAGGACAAGAAGCGTCCGCTCGCCGGCGCCGGTGCCGGGCGTCCCGGTGCGGGCCTGCCGTTCTTTAGCGGTTCGGACGCCTCGCAGCAAAAGGGGAGCGGTACCGATACGCTCAAGCAGTTCGCCACCAACCTTACGCAGAAAGCACGCGACGGCGAGCTCGACCCCGTGATCGGTCGCGAAAAGGAAGTCCAGCGCATGATGGAGATCCTTTCGCGCCGCACCAAGAACAACCCGCTTATCTTGGGTGACCCCGGTGTGGGCAAGACGGCCATCGTCGAGGGCCTGGCGCAGCAGATCGCTGCCGGCAACGTGCCCGAGAACCTTATGAACCAGAACATCTGGACGCTCGACCTGCCGGGTCTTGTCGCGGGCGCCAAGTATCGCGGTGAGTTTGAGGAGCGCCTCAAGAACGTGATCCAGGAGGCGACCGAAGCCGACGACGTTATCTTGTTTATCGACGAGATGCACACCATCATCGGTGCCGGTTCCGCCGAGGGCTCCATCGATGCAAGCTCCATGCTCAAGCCCGTGCTCGCACGCGGCGCTTTCCAGATCATCGGTGCCACCACGGCCGAGGAGTTCCGTAAGTACCTCACTAAGGATCCGGCCTTTGAACGCCGCTTCCAGACCATCGATGTCGAGGAGCCGAGCGTCGAGGATACGGTCAAGATCCTGACCGCGCTCAAGCCGCGCTACGAGGAGCACCACCACGTGCGCTACACGCAGGGTGCTATCGAGGCCGCCGCGAACCTTTCCAACCGCTACATCCAGGATCGCTTCCTGCCCGATAAGGCCATCGACCTCATTGACGAGGCCGGTGCCCGCGCTCGCATCGCCGCGAATCGCGCACCCGAGCCGGTGCGCGAGGCCGAGCATCGCATCGAGGAGCTCAAGGCCGCCGCGCAGGAGGCCACCGAGAGCGACGACATGAACAAGGCTGCCGAGATCACCGAGCAGCAGAAGGCTGCCGAGATTGAACTCGCCGAGGCCAAGGCTGCCTGGACGGCCGAGCTCGACGCCAGCCCGCTTACCATCGATGTCTCCCAGATCGCCGATATCGTGTCCGTGACCTCGGGCGTGCCGGTGTCCTCGCTTACCGAGAGCGAGAGCCGTCGCCTGCTGCAGGCCGAAAGCGTGCTCAAGACGCGCATCATCGGTCAGGACGAGGCTGTCGAGGCCGTTGCCAAGGCCGTGCGCCGCAGCCGCTCGCCGCTCAAGGATCCGCGTCGCCCCGGCGGCAGCTTTATCTTCCTGGGTCCCACCGGCACGGGCAAGACCGAGCTCGCCAAGACGCTCGCCGAATACCTCTTTGGCAGCAAGGACGCGCTCATCAGCTTCGACATGTCCGAGTTCGGTAGCGAGTTCGAGGTCTCCAAGCTCATCGGTAGCCCTCCGGGTTACGTCGGTCACGACGAGGGCGGCCAGCTCACCAAGGCCGTTCGTCGCCACCCGTACTCGGTCGTGCTGTTCGACGAGATCGAGAAGGCGCACCCCGATATCTTCAACATTCTGCTGCAGGTGCTGGAGGAGGGCCGCCTGACCGATAGCCAGGGCAAGACGGTCGATTTCCGCAACACCGTGATCATCATGACGTCCAACGTGGGCGCCCGCGAGATCGCGCAGGATGCGAGCGTGGGCTTTGGCACCACCGGCGAGCAGGGCCTTACCTCGAGCGAGATCCGCGGCCGTGCGATGGGCGAGCTCAAGCGCCTGTTCCGCCCCGAGCTGCTCAACCGCATCGACGACATCGTGGTGTTCCAGAAGCTCTCGGGCGAGAATCTCACCAAGATCGCGCACCTGCTGGTGGACGACCTGCGCCAGCGTCTGATCGCCAACGGCATGAACATCAAGCTCACCGATGCGGCCTATGACAAGATCGTGGCCGAGGGCACCGACCTCACCAACGGTGCGCGTCCGCTGCGCCGCGCTATTCAAAAACTCATCGAGGACCCGCTGTCTGAGGAGCTTCTGGCTGGCGAGTGGGGCGAGGGCGATACCGTCCTGTGCGACGTGGCCGATGGCAAGTTTGTCTTTAGCCACGGCACGGGCGAGATCCCGGCACCGCGTCCGGCAGGTACGCTCGGTGGCGATACCGCCCCGGCGGCACCGCACACTGGCAGCGCCGCGCCCGTAAGCGGCGGCGTGACCTCGGGCCCCGGCGGCATGATGCAAGCCGGTTCCGGCGCGCTGTAGGGGTTAACATAGCTTTGCGAAGGGGCACTCCTGTCGGGGCGCCCCTTTTTTATGAGTAAATGGTGCTATACTCGAAATATAAATATGTATAGCAGAAGGAGCTAGCATGCCTATATCGGTACTCGACTCACGGCCGGTCCAGATGAATGTGCGCATGGATCGCCAACTCAAAGAGGCTGGGGACGCCGTGCTGGCGCATATCGGCATGACGCCGTCTCAAGCGGTGCGGACACTTTGGGAATATCTGGTCGTCAACGGATGCATGCCCTCGAGATCGGGGGTTGCGGCACCGAGCTCTAACGTGCCAGCGACTGCGTCGGTGGAATCAAGGGTTACGCAGGGCAGCCACATCGTGCGCGATGCGTGCCTCAAATACGGCATCCCTGTTCCCGACCTCTCGGGTGACTACGATGACCTCTATGAGGAAGCAATGGCGGAGCGCTATCCCGAGTGGGTGGAGCTATGAGTGCAGACGGCATTCTCAAGTTGCTCATCGACACCAACGTATGGATGGATTACTTTTCTGGAAGGTCGGACCGGACAGCGGATGTCGCCCGTCTATTCGAGATTGCCGATGTCTCGGAGCAGATTGCCCTGTTTGCCTCGTCTCTTTCGGTCAAAGATGTCTCGTATCTTGTCTCGGCGGCGATTAAGAGGGAGTGCCGAAGGAAGAATGGTTTGCTGAGCGATAACGCCATTGCGGCGGCGGACGAAACGGCCTGGGCATGCGTTCGGCAGATGCGCGAGCTCGCCCTCATCGCGCCGGTCGGTGCAGACGAGGTCTTCGACTCCTTTGTGTTCAAGTATCATCACAACGACTTCGAGGACGACCTGATGCTGGGCGTCGCCAATCGCATTGATGCCGATTACGTCGTGACGGAGGACAAGAATCTTATTAAACATACCAATGGTGTATGCATTAACGTTCAACAGGCGTTGAGGCTGGTTGAAGGGTCCAACGTCCCTTCGGCGCGGCCCGTCTAAGCTGCTTTATCTTGATAAAGTGACGTTTCCTCACCGTTAGCCGATGATGCGAGAGCGCTCGGCGTTTTCGACTGGTTTATGCACGCAAAGTCTGGGAATATACAAGTCGCATGTCTTACTGTCTAACCAGTTGCGCCAAGGAGGCACCATGGACTACAAGATTACCGGCTACGAGCCCGCCCAGCTGTTCCATTTCTTTGAGGAGATCAGCGCGATCCCCCGTGGGTCTGGCAACGAGAAGGGCATCAGCGATTTCCTGGTTGCGTTTGCCAAGGAGCGCGGCCTCGACGTGTATCAGGACGAGGTCTACAACGTCATCATTCGCAAGCCCGCATCTGCCGGCGCCGAGAATGCCCCGACCGTGATGCTGCAGGGCCACATCGATATGGTTTGCGACAAGTTGGGTTCCGTTGAGCACGACTTTGCGACCGACGGTATCGACCTGGTCGTCAAGGACGGCGTCCTCACCGCTAACGGCACCACGCTGGGCGCCGACAACGGTATCGCCGTCGCTCTGATGCTCACCGTGCTCAACGACGATTCGATTGCTCATCCGGCCCTCGAGTGCGTGTTCACCACCGACGAGGAGACTGGCCTGGTTGGCGCCGAGACGCTCGACAAGTCCCAGATTAGCGCCCGTACCATGATCAACCTCGATTCCGAGGAGGAGGGCGTGGCCACCGTCAGCTGCGCCGGCGGTGTCGTCGTTACCTACACCTGCCCGATCGTGCGCGACCACAAGACCGGCAGCACCCTTACGCTCGAGATCTCCGGCCTGCTGGGTGGTCACTCCGGCGCCGACATCCACCTGGAGCGCGGCAACGGCAACCTCATCATGGCCCGCATCATCGATCGCCTGATGGTCGCCGGCGAGCCCGCCATCGTCAGCTTTAACGGCGGCACCAAGGACAACGCCATCAACCGTGAGTGCAAGGCCGAGCTGGTCTACGCTGATCACGCTGCCGCCGAGGCCGCGGCCCAGATTGCAAAGGGCATCATCGCCGACGTCACTGCCGAGCTCGAAGTCTTCGACCCCGGCTTTACCTGCACCGTAGAGATTGCCGACGACGCCGAGGTCGAGGCCATGGACCAGAAGTCCGCGCTTGCCCTCATCCGCGCCCTGCGTCTTGCCCCTAACGGCGTGATTCGCCGCAACGTCGCCACCGACGGCTCCGTCGAGGTTTCCTCCAACATCGGTGTGGTTGCCACTTCTGACGACGAGGTCAAGATCATGCTGTCCCCGCGCTCCTCGATCACCTCGCTGCAGAACGAGTTCAAGGACCGCCTGCAGACGCTGGCCGATGTCCTGGGCTTCGACGCCAAGTTTGAGTTCGAGTATCCCGGCTGGAGCTATGCTGAGCATTCGCCGGTCCGCGACGTCTTTGTCGAGAGCTATCGCGAGCTCTTTGGTTCCGAGCTGCGCATCGAGTCCATTCACGCCGGCCTTGAGTGCGGCCTGTTTGCCGAGGCCCTGCACGGCCTGGACGCCATCGCCGTGGGCCCGACGCTCTCCGATGTTCACACCCCGGACGAAAGCATGGAGCTCGCTTCTGCTGAGCGCTTCTACGAGCTGCTCGTCGACGTCCTCAAGCGCCTCGCTGCGTAAAGGTTGCGCTAGCAGCAGTCCGAGCCACGTGCTAGCGGATTGCAAATGACATTATGAGAGGGGGCATCCGAGCTTTTGCGACGGGTGCCCCCTCTCTTTTTTTAAGAAATGGGAAATTGATTGGCGTCTAGCCCATATCCGCCTTGATGAGGTCGAGGGTGCGCTGGCAGTTTTCGCGGACGGGGCCGAGCATATGCTCGCGCAGGTCCGCCATGCCGGGCAGGTCGGCGTATTCGTCCATGACCTCTTCCATGCAAATGGGTGCCTCGTAGGCGAGGTCCATCATGGTCGCAAAGCAAAACTTCTCGGATAGCCCGGCATCGGTGAGCGCCGTCTCCAGCGCGGGGTCGCCCATACCGTGGTATCGGCGGATAGCGCCTGGACCGATGCGCCCCACACGATTTTCGCCGCCAACGCTCATGGCGAGGCGCGCCCGGCGGCGCATGCGCTCGTATGCCAGCCCCGATGCGACATCGTACATTCGAGCCATCATGGCTGCGCCGTCGTTTCCAAGGAGCAGGGAATAGTTCTTCGCATGCGCGTCCGGTGCGCCGATGATGGCGTTAAAGAAAAGTATCTGCGTAAACAGATACAGGTTAAGTTGATGATGGCTCGTATTGACGAGGAGTTCCTGAATATCGCGTGCGGTCGGGCCGCCGTCTGCCGTGTACTTTTGGGCGGGCATCACCCCAAGTGCCTGACAGAGGTCTTCTTGATGTAGGCGCCTGATCGTTCCGTCTTCGACTTTCACGCGGTCATAGCGCTCAACAATGAGGGCAGGTTCGTCCTCAAACATACGATATTCGACGTTTGCCGTTGCGATACCGGCGCGCTGGGCGCTTTTCATGCAGACAAACTCATTGAGAGCCTCGAGTTTAAATCCGATAACGCCATTTTTGAAAATATGCGTCGTGGGCGAGGAGCCCATGCATTCGCACCAGCGGCCGTTTATGAACGCGAGCGCGAACTTGCCCTGGTTGCCTCCAAGTGACCAACTTTCATCTAGGCCCATCCACGATGCATCGCGGTCATCTCTGATCGACTTGAGACGAAGAGCAATTTCGTGGTCGTCTATAGGGCGGTATTCGCCAGCGCGATGCAGGACGGCGTCGGCATCTTCTTCGGCACAAAACTGCACTCCGCCCGGACAGTCGAGTCCGATATGGCTGAGCAACGCAACGGGATTGTTGGGCCTAACGTCGAATTCGGCGGCAATCGCTTTTCGTTGGTCCTCGCTGTCGGGTAGAAGGCCAAACAGGTACGGATTCATGACCTGTTGGCCGTATGTGCGATTTGATACGGGTATGTTGGTCGATAGGGCTGGCCCGTCATAGTCTTGGTCGTAGGTAAAGCTGATAAGACCGTTCTCATCTTGCGTGAGCGTTCCCGCAGGTACGCCGCAAATAATGGTCCGAAGTGATGTTCTGGCCATTGGCTATTTCCCTTCGGGCTTGGTTTGGTTAGATGCGTTTGCGGCAATCGAGACTCCGAGATTGGACATGGCGAAATCGGCGAAGACCTCGTCGTAGAGTGCGGATGTAAAGGGGGCATCTGGAAGAGCCGGAATAGCGGTACTACGACGGTTGCGATGATGAGGACGTTGAGTGTGATGGTGCCTGGGGATGCTGCGAGGCAGCGGATTGGCATGCGAGGCGTCGACTGGTCGCTCGTTTTTCGCTTCGTCGATATCCCCTTGTGCTGCGAGCGCCAGTCCAAGAGCGTTGAAAATCGCCAGCAATTTGTCGAGTCGAATGCCGGTGGCGTCTCCTAGCTCGAGCGATGCGAGCAGGCGCTCCGAAACACCGGCCTTTTTGGCGAGGGCGGCACGGGTGAGACCCTGAGTCTCGCGTGCCTGGCGCACGTAGATGCCAGCTTGGCGCGGTGTGGTGATGGGAAGGGTATCCACGGCGATCTCCTAACGTGCAGACTTTTGCATATCAGTATGACATGCAAAAGTCTGCACGAAAAGGCATTATGCAAAACTCTGCATGAGACCCATACATTGACACTGGCTTATGAGAGGCGTTTTTTTATATCGCGAGAATCCCCAGATGCTCAAGTAAGATCTTAAGCCCGATGAGGATGAGCACGACGCCGCCCACGATGGTGGCGGGTTTTTCGTAACGCGCGCCAAAGGTATGACCGATTGCCACGCCGGCAACAGAGAAGATGAAGGCCGTGACTCCGATGAGCGACACGGCGGGAACGATGTCGACCGAGAGCGCGGCAAACGAGATGCCCACGGCGAGCGCGTCAATCGAGGTGGCGATGGCGAGGATCAGGTACTCGCCCAGGTCAATCTTTTCGGCATCCTTGTCGTTGCCTTCATCCTCGTCCTCGGTAAAGGCCTCCCACAGCATTTTGCCGCCGATGAAGGCGAGCAGGATAAAGGCGATCCAGTGGTCGATGGGGCCGATGATGCTCATGAATTGACTGCCAAGCGCCCATCCGATTACGGGCATGCCGGCCTGAAAGCCGCCAAAGAACAGGCCGAGTACCACGGCGACCTTAAGGTTGATCTTCTTCATGCCAAGGCCCTTGCAGATGGATACGGCAAAGGCGTCCATCGAAAGGCCAACAGCGAGCAACACGAGCTCTGCGAGTCCCATAGTCTGGCTCCCTCTCTGCGGGCGAACCCGCGTGTACTTCTGGCAGGGGAGCAACAAAAAAGACCCGTGGCGTACGCGTTGCGCGCACAACCACGAGTCTCGTTCATTAAGGCAAGCCAGGCCGTATCGGCCAGTGTGTTGACTTGCCGCGCTACCGGAGGCGAACCAGATCACGCGACTACTCCCTCATTTATGCGAATCTCGATGCTACCACATAAGCAGCTCATTTGGATTGGGGCTCTCAGCTGTGTTCGCTCATTCTGTAAGCATCGGATTTTGCGGGCGTCACAGGGGCAAACCGTGAGAAACTTATTGACGTTTATGGAGCGTATACGATGGGAGCGATGCCTTGGATAAGAACGAGCTGCAAAAGCGTATGGAACAGGCCATTCGCCTGACGGCACCTGGCCAGCCGATCCGCACCGCCCTCGACATGATCATTGCCGGTCACCTGGGCGCCCTTATCTGCGTCGGCGACACCGAAAACGTGCTCGCCGCCGGTAACGACGGCTTCCCGCTCAACATTTCGTTTACCTCGAACCGCCTGTTCGAGCTTTCCAAGATGGACGGCGCCATCGTCATCGACGGCGACCTCACCCAGATCCTGCGCGCCAACTTCCACCTCAATCCCGATCCCTCGCTCGCCACGAGTGAGACGGGCATGCGTCACCGTACTGCCGCTCGCATGTCGGTGCTCACCGACGCCATCGTGATCTCGGTTTCGGCTCGTCGTGCCGTCGTCAACGTGTACGTCCACGGCAAGAGCTACGAGATCCAGCCCGTCACCACCATCATGAGCTCGGTCAACCAGCTCGTCGCCACGCTCCAGACTACCCGTCAGTCGCTCGATCGCTCCCTGCTGCGCCTGACGGCCCTCGAGCTCGACGACTACGTCACGCTCGCCGACATTACCGGCATCTTCTCGAGCTTCGAGATCATGCAGCAGGCAAAGACCGAGCTTAAGGATTGCATTGTCAAGCTGGGTAACCAGGGCAAGCTCGTGCAGATGCAGCTCGAGCAGCTCGCGGGCTCCAGCATGGATACCGAATACGACTTGATGATCCGCGACTACGCAAGCGATTCCTCTGAGGCCAACGCCGAGAAGATTCGCGCTGAGCTTGCCCGTATGACGCCTAAGGACCTGTCCGACCCGCAGCACGTGGCGGCAGTTCTGGGCTATGACGACTTGGACGAGGACTCCGTCATGACGCCGCTGGGCCTGCGCACGCTTTCGCGTGTGTCCGTCGTGCGCGACGGCGTGGCCGAGAAGATCGTCGACGAGTACGGCTCGCTGCAGGAGCTCATGGACGACATCAGCGAGGATCCGGAGCGCCTGGGCGACTTTGGCGTTAACAACCCTGCCATTCTTGCGGACTCCCTGTACCGCATGAAGGGCACCAAACAGGGGAACGCATAATGGCGCCCGTATGCGCCGTGGTCGTTGCCGGTGGCAGCGGCCAGCGCTTTGGTAACCCCGGTGGCAAGCAGCTCGTCAATGTAGCGGGCCGTCCGCTTATGAGCTGGTCCATCCGCGCGTTTGACCGTAGCGATAAGGTCGGCCACATCGTGGTGGTTTGCCCTGCCGAGCGCCGTGCCGAAATGCGCCGTCTGGCCATCGACCCGTTTGACTATGACACGCCCATCAGCTTTGCCGATGCCGGCGATACCCGTCAGGATTCCACCCGCGCCGGCGTGCACGCGGTGCCGGCGGGCTTTGAATACGTCGCCATTCACGATGGCGCTCGTCCGCTCATTACGACCGAGGCCATCGACCACGCTATCGACGTGCTCGTGAGCGACCGTGCTCTCGACGGCGTCGTGTGCGGTCAGCCCGCGATCGACACGCTCAAGATCGTTGACGGCGATAATATCGTCGAGACGCCGCCGCGTGAGCTCTATTGGGCCGCGCAGACGCCGCAGATCTTTAGTGTCGACGCCATGAAGCGCGCCCATGCCGCGGCGATTGCCGAGGGCTTTATCGGTACGGACGATTCGTCACTGGTCGAGCGCATGGGAGGACGCGTCCGCTGCGTCCAGAGCCCGCGCGATAACCTTAAGGTGACGGTGCCCGAGGACCTGCGTCCTGTAACCGCGATTCTGCTCGGTCGCATGGCCGAGGGAGAGGACCTTCCCCATGTTCAGTAACCTGCGCATTGGCCATGGCTACGACGTCCACCGTTTGGTGGAGGGGCGTCGATGTATCATCGGCGGTGTCGACATTCCCTACGAGCGCGGCCTGCTGGGCCACTCGGATGCCGATGTGCTCGCGCATGCGCTGGCCGACGCCATTCTGGGCGCCTGCCGCGGGGGAGACATTGGCAAACTGTTCCCCGATACCGACCCTGCCTATGAGGGTGCTGATTCGATGGTGCTGCTTGCCCGCGTAATGGACTATGCGCGTGAGCTGGGCTTTGAGTTTGTCGATGCCGACTGCACCATTGCCTGCCAGCAACCTAAGATCACCCCGCACCGCGATGCCATGCGCGCCAACCTTGCCCATGCCCTGGGCGTTGACGTCGAAAATGTGGGCGTCGCCGCCACCACGACCGAAAAGCTCGGTTGGGAAGGCGAAGGCGAGGGGATCGGCGCCTGGGCCGTCTGCCTGCTACAGAAAACCGTTAAGGAGTAACGAATGCGTATCTACAACAGCGCTACCCATAAAAAGGAAGAGTTCCAGCCCATCGAGTCCGGCAAGGTCCGCATGTACGTGTGCGGCCCCACGGTCTACGACAACATCCACATCGGCAATGCCCGCACGTTCATCAGCTTTGACGTGATTCGTCGCTGGCTCATCGCGAGCGGCTACGAGGTCACGTTCGCCCAGAACCTTACCGATGTCGATGACAAGATCATCAAGCGCGCCAACGAGCAGGGCCGTACGGCTGCCGAGGTCGCGACGGAGTTCTCCGACAAGTTCATTGGCGTCATGCGCGCCGCCAACGTGCTCGATCCCGATGTGCGCCCCCGCGCCACCAAGGAGATCGGCCCTATGATCGCCATGATCAAGACGCTCATCGAGCAGGGCCACGCGTACGCTGCCGATAACGGCGACGTGTACTTTGCCGTGCGCAGCGATCCCAACTACGGTCAGGTTTCGGGCCGCAACATCGACGACCTTATGGTGGGCGCGCGCATCGAGGAGAACGAGGACAAGAACGACCCGCTCGACTTTGCCCTGTGGAAGGCCGCCAAGCCCGGAGAGCCCAGCTGGCCGAGCCCCTGGGGCGAAGGCCGTCCCGGTTGGCACACCGAGTGTGCTGCCATGGTGCACCGCTACCTGGGCACCCCGATCGACATCCACGGCGGCGGCTCCGACCTTGCCTTCCCGCATCACGAGAACGAGTGCGCCCAGGCCACCTGCGCCTGGCACCAGGGCTTCTCCAACACCTGGATGCACACGGGCATGCTGCTGGTAGACGGCGAGAAGATGTCCAAGTCGCTTGGCAACTTCTTTACGCTGGCCGAGGTCCTCGAGCAGCACTCCGCTGCCGCCCTGCGCCTGCTGATGCTGCAAACGAGCTATCGCTCGCCGCTCGACTTCTCCTGGGAGCGCCTGGAGGGTGCCGAGAACTCTCTCACGCGTATCGCCGGTACGGTCGAGAACCTGCGCTGGGCTGCGAACCATGCGACGGCCGATGCCGATGCGGCTGCCGCCGAGGCGTTTGCCGCCAAGGCCGCCGAGACCCGCGCCGCCTTTAAGGAGTGCATGGACGACGACTTTAACACCGCCGGCGCCATGGGTGCCGTCTTTGGCTTTGTGACCGAGTGCAACCAGTACCTGGAGCAGGCGGGCGACGCTGCCGACAAGGCCGCAGCCCTGGCTGCCGCCGATACGCTGGTCGAGCTGCTCGATACGTTTGGCGTTGAGCTTCCCGAGCCCAAGGTCGAGTTGCCGCTGGGCCTGCTGGGCGTTGCCGCCGGTTTGGTTGCCTACACTGGTGACGACGTGGATGAGGCCGCTGCCAAGATTCTCGAAGCTCGTGCCGAGGCCCGTGCCGCCAAGAACTGGGATCTGGCAGACGCCATCCGCGACCAGCTCAAGGACCTTGGGCTGACGATCGAGGACACTGCCGCCGGCACCCGTATCAAGACTCTCTAATCCCTGCGGGTTTCCCAAGCACCCGACCGCCCGAGCCACGGCACCTTGCCTTTCAATCGTCGGGCATGACCTCAAGGTCAATGCCCTCCTCTTTCAAGGCAATCTGCCGCACCTCGGGCGGTCGGTCTATTTGTTTCGTTTGATAGTTGTATTTAGGAGGTCGTTTTATGGCCGACAATCGCAAGCGTGCGCCTCGTGGCGGCAAGCAGACTGCTTCTGGCTCGCGTCCGATTCGCCGCAACGACCGCGCTGCCGCTCCCAAGGGCCAGCGCGATCGCGCCCAGGCCGCACGTCCGCAACGCGATCGTAACCGCGACGCTATCCAGGTTCCCAAGGGCGAGTTTATCGAAGGTCGTCGTGCTGCCGCCGAGGCGCTGCGCACCGGTTTTCCCATCAAGTGCGCGCTCATCGCCGAGGGCGGGGAGCGCGATGCCGCCCTGTCTCGTCTGGTCGATGACCTCAACGCCGCGGGTGTCCGCATCAAGTATGTGCCGCGCGCACAGCTCGATGCACTGTCGAGCCATGGTGCTCACCAGGGCATCGCGCTCGAGGTGGGCAACTTCCCCTACGCCGATGTTGCCGACATCCTCGACCGCGCGGGCGATGGCCCGGCGCTCGTCGTCGTACTCGACCACGTGACCGATGACGGCAACTTTGGCGCCATCGTGCGTTCTGCCGAGGTCGTTGGTGCGGCCGGCGTCATCATTGCCAACAAGCGTGCTGCTGGCGTGACCGTTGGCAGCTACAAGACTTCCGCCGGTGCTGTCATGCACCTGCCCATCGCGCAGGTTCCCAACATTGCCCGCGCGCTCGACGACCTTAAGGCCGCCGGCTTTTGGGTGGGCGGCGCTTCCGAGCATGCCGAGGGCAGCTGCTGGGGTGCTCCCTTCGAGGGTCGCGTGGCGCTCGTCATGGGTTCCGAAGGCGATGGCATCTCGCGTCTGGTGCTCGAGAAATGCGACTTTTTGACCAAGCTTCCCCAGCGTGGTATGACCGAGAGCCTCAATGTCGCCCAGGCGACCACGGCCCTATGCTTTGAGTGGCTGCGCCGCAACGCCGGCGATCTTATGGGGGAGGAGTAGCGCATGTCCAAAAAGAACCGCGCCAAGTCCAAGGCAAAGCGCTTTGGCGAAGGCTCGGCCAAGCCGATCGTTTCGGCCGCGACCTATGGCGTGGGCGGCAATGCGTTTGCGCAGGCCATCGCCGATCCGGTCTCGACGGTGCACTCCAACAAGCCCGAACTGCTGGTGGTCGACGGTTACAACGTGATCCACTGCACGCCCCGCTACGAAAAGCTCGTGTACGACCATTCTGACAATCCATATTCCAGCGATGTCCACGATATGGCGCGTACCGCACTCATCAACGATGTTGCGGCGTTTGCCCAGGGACGCTACGAGGCCGTAATCGTCTTTGACGGTGCAGGCAATATCTCCAGCGAGCGCCGCAACCTGCCGGCCCGCGGCGTGCGCATCGAGTTCTCGCCGACGGGCGTTTCCGCAGACACCGTGGTGCAGAAACTCTGCATCGAAGCGCGCGAGGAAGGCCGTGCGTGCTCCGTGGTGTCGAGCGATGGCACCATCCAGGCCGTCGTCATGGGCAAGGGCGTCACGCGCATCTCGAGCCGCATGCTGGTGGACGAGATCAAGCAGATAGATAACGATGTTCACGAGGCAGAGGAAGCTCCGCAGATCAAGATGACCCTGGGCAGCCGCCTGAGCCCCGATGCCCTGGCCAAGCTCAAGGCCCTCCGCGGGAGGTAGGGGAGCTGCCGGCGCGGCGCTGTCTCGCTAACTCCATTCAGCGATGTCGATCATTCTGCGGAGGCGCCATGTAAGCGCCTCTTTTAGATATGGCAGCCTTGCCGTGAGCGCGTCATTTCTGGACAGAATCTCGATTGCCTCGTCAACGAAGCCTTCGAGTTTGTCGCCGTCAAACCAGCTCATGTCCTCGACGAGCAACATTTGTTTGGCGGGGCTTGAATGAAATTGCGCACTGGTAAAACTGTGCTCTCCCGCCCTAAGCTCCTCTAGTGATATGTTGCACCAGAGTGATGAGCCCGAATCGAAGATGGGGGCTGGTCTGCAGACCAGTGAGTTGACGTTTCGCACGAGGCCGAAGTTGCGCCAATGACGATCGTAGTTGGCAATGATGTCATCGCATACGATCATGCGGCCAAGGGCGTCTTTTATATCTGTCGCTCCAAGCTCCTCGCAGTTTGCTACATACCGTTCGTAATCGGTTAGTCGCTCGTCTGCATTTGCATGCTGGTTTACATAGAACGCAGGGACATATTCTTCTTCGTCAGTTAAGAAGACACTGCATGTGCTCAAGGCGGAAGTGCCCGCGCCTTCGAGCGAATAGGGTACATAATCGTAAGTGTTCAGGATGCGACGGTGAAGTGCAGTCGCCACCATCTCGTTATAGGGTTCCTGGTTTAGATGCGCTCCTGCTTTATGCAGAATTCGACGCCCGCCCTCGCATGTCCAGTACTTTTGAAGATTGCCGTCCGACGTGTTATCGGGCTTTGCGGCAGCCGCTTTTCCCTCTGGGGCAAAGGGCGCAATGGACAGTGAGACGTCATCAAAGGCGTTATTGAAGAAGTTAATGTCCTCCCAGGCGAGACCGGAACTTTGGGGCCTTATCCAATACTGGTCGGATAAGGAGAGGCCAAGATTTCGCTGTACGAGTTCATCGGGAACATCGACTGCGGCTTCTGCAAGCAGGGAGGCTAGCCCAATGCGTGCGAGCGGGATACCGCGGCCGCGCCACCAAGTGCGGAAAGAGTCGAGCGATATGGGGCTATTAGGGCCAAATACCCCAATAGGGGCGTGGGCGTAATCGACGTCGGCACCGATGTGGGTGAAGTCTTTTCGCGATGTGTTGTAGACCAGCTGAGCGACTTCATACGTGCGGTTCATGAGGGTGAACGCGATCTCGCTCTTACCGTAGCCGCGGCGGGGACGTCCCCCCGTTTTGGTCACGGAGCGGAGTCGCGTGTCGACGCTGTCTTTGTCGATGAGCCATACGCCAGAAGCCTTGCGGGCCTCAAGTGCTCCGTTTTTTATGAGCTCCTGCACCCTGCGCGGAGTGATGCCGAGTAGCTCGGCGGCTTCCTTGGTGGTAAGCATCGAGAAACCCTTCGTCAGAACGAATAGTTTTATCTATTCCATTGTAATTAAAACTATTCGTTCTGACGAAGGGTTTTGAGATGTGGTCGGTCGAAGGGTCTGTTGCGCCCCGTCCGTAATTCCTTTATTCTTAATTGGCTTCGCGCGAGAGCGCCAAGTGTGCCAGTGTGGCGCAACGGTAGCGCAACTGATTTGTAATCAGTGGGTTGCGGGTTCGATTCCTGTCACTGGCTCCATGAGAGTTTCGGGCTCTGTCTCTATATGGGACAGAGCCCGTTTCTTGTTTTGATAGGTTGTCGGGCACGGTATTCGTCTCATTCCCGAGTTTGTCTCGATCTGTAACACCAAGACGGTTATTCCGCTTTTAACTGTTACAGATCAAGACGGAAGGTTGAGGGTCCGTCCATTTATCTCAATCTGTAACAGTTAGAAGGGAAATATCGGTCTAGATGTTACAGATTGAGACAATGACCGGGACCACTTTGAAATGTCTCGATCTATAACACGTAGGGGAGAAATACCGTTCTTACTGTTACAGATTGAGATTAAAGACACCTCCTGAAGCGGTTGTCTCGATTTGTAACACGTGGAAGCCCATAATCACCCTTACTGTTACAAATTGAGATAGAAGCGGAGCGTCGGAAGGAATGTCTCGATCTGCAACATGTAGGAGACACTCTACGCCCGTAAAGGAAAGAGGCGGGTCCTGTTCAAAATGAAACAGGACCCGCTTTATGTGCGCGGCTATATTCGATTACCTCGTGCCGCGTCAAAGTGGCAGGAAAAGTAAACGAACGCCGGTTGCTTCCACGGCGGATGTCGCTACCCTAATACCATGTGCGCGCAGATCGCGCGTCGGTGCCCGGATTGCATCGGGGCACCGTCCATACGTCGGGAGCGGGGAAGGATCATGGAATCCACGGAAGACGCCATCGAGATCGAGGACGCCGAGGAGCGGGGCGCGACGGCCCCCACGGCCCCTGCGGGGAACTCCGGCCTGATCCACCGGCTGTTCGGCGGGTATGCCGAGCTGCTGCGCATCCCGCATGCGGCGCGCTTCACCGTTGGGTCGGTGGTCGCGTGCATGCCGCTCGCCATGATCAGCATGTCCATTACCATCGGCGTGCAGCAGATCTACGGCAACTACACGATCGCCGGCGCGCTCTCGGCCGTCTACTCCGTCTCGTCCGCGCTGCTCGGGCCGCAGCTCGGCAAACTCGCCGACCGGTTCGGCCAGCGAGCGGCGTCGATCCCGGCCATCATCATCTGGGTTATCGCCTCGCAGGTCTTCATCGCAGCGGCGACCGCGCACGTAGACGAGTGGATCCTCTTCTGCATCGTGCCGTTCCTCGCGTTTACGCCGCCCTGGGGCGCCATGAGCCGCACGCGCTGGCGCTACCTGCTGCGCGGCGACGAGAAGAAGATCTCCACGTCGCTGTCGCTGTGCTCTGCGTTCGACGAGTGCATGTGGGTCATCGGAAACCCGCTGTCGTCGACGCTCGCCGTCATCTCCGCCGCGCTCGCCATCCGCTTCGGGGCGGTCTGCGCGGTCATCGGCGCCATCATGGTGCTCACCGAGGTCACGACGCTCCCACCGTCGCAGTCGCAGCTCACCCGCCACAGCTGTGCCGAGCGCCGCGAGGTGGCACCCGTCGGCGGCGTGCTCGACGCGGGCGCGGACGCTGCCACGGGCGCAGACGGCTCCAGGCGCGCCGGCCGCGCGAATCCCGTCACGCGCCCGCAGTCGATCTGGGGACCGGGTATGGTCGCGCTGTGCGCCGTGTACTTCGGGCTCGGCGCGTTCCAGAACGCAACGAGTGTCTCCATTGTGGCGTTCGCGCGTGAGGTGGGCATGCCGCAGGTTTCGGGCCTCGTGATTTCCTGTTTCTCGTTTAGCTCGCTCGTCGGCGCGCTCTTCTCCGGCGCCATCCGCTGGAAGACCCCGCTGTGGCGGAGGTTCTACACCTGCCTCGTGGTGCTGTGCTGCGGCCTGAGCCTGTTCGTCCTCGCACCGAGCCTGTGGGTGATTGGCGCAATCTACCTGGCGGCTGGCCTGTGCCAGGCGCCGACTTTCGTCAACGGCAACGAGATCGTGATGCACCTGGTGTCGCCCATGCGCTTTACCGAGGCTGTCGCGTGGACGGGGACCCTCTGCGCCATCGGCTCGTCGTGCGGCTCTGCCATCGCCGGGCCGTTCATCGACGCGTACGGGCACACCGGTGGGTTCGCGACCGTCGCCGTCCTCGCCGTCGTGACGCTCGGCATCGCGCTCGTCGGTCTCAAGCAAATTAAGTCCTCGACCACGAAGGCCGTTCAGGCGTAGCATCTAATGCAGTATCGATTTGGTATCAGAACGATTCAACCAGAGATATTTGAAGCAATTCAGGCCGAAAAGAAGCCTCTGTATATCTCATCCCACTGCTCTCGTCCGGAGGTTGGAACATACTGTGACCAAGGTCTCCCGTTGCATCCTGGCCGAGAAGGCGACGATGGTGGTCGACCACATCGCGTACCACAAGCTCGATGGGCGGTACGACTCCACCATCTTCGCCGAGCGCATACCCGGCAACGTCGGCCGCGCGCTGGAGACGAGCCGCTGCATCCAGGACTACGTGTTCTGGGATTCCGAGGGCGAGCGCTGTGACGTGGTGCACAGCTACGAGGATTTGCTGACGGTGATCCAGGGAACAGATTAGGTTCTGGCTCGCGTTAATTTTCGATTGGGGCGTTGGGATGCACACGTAGGGGAGGAAAACCGTTCTTACTGTTACAGATTGAGATGAATCAGGAGGCCGCCGCGAATTGTCTTGATCTGTAACAGATAGGGGCGGGAAAGACCTCTTACTGTTACAGATCAAGACGGAAGGTTGAGGGTCCGTCCATTTATCTCAATCTGTAACAGTTAGAAGGGAAATGTCGGTCTAGATGTTACAGATTGAGACAATGATGATCGGGACACAGGTGCACGCCTTGCATCCACAGTTGGAACGACACAATTCTCACCGTCATCTAATCATACGCGGGTGCCGAAGAACCCTCCCGAATCCGCATCCAGCGCTCCAATGGAGCTTGGCAGTGAAGAGTAAAATAGAGCTATTGCTGCACAATTCGCCTCTGTCATGGTTGTTGAGACCTCGAGGTGACCGAGCCTGAAAGGCATCAACAATGAGCACCATAGCCGACATCCTCAACCGCATCGACTCGGGCGACTACGCGATGCCGCAGTTCCAGCGCGGCTACGTGTGGAACCGCGCACAGGTGCGCAAACTCATGACGTCGCTGTACAAGGGCTATCCGGTGGGCACGATGCTCTTGTGGCAAACTCCCGTGGAAGACGCGGACATCAAGGGTGAGAAGGTCATCGGGCAGGGTGTCGTCAACCTCATTCTCGACGGCCAGCAGCGCATGACGTCGCTCTACGGCATCATGCGTGGCAAGGAACCACCCTTCTTCGAGGGCGACCGGCGTGCCTTCACCGACCTCATGTTCAACATCGACGAGGAGGTCTTCGAGTTCAAGGCCCCCAAGATGAAGGGCGACCCCATGTGGGTCTCGGTAACCGAGGTGTTCGTAAAGGGCGCCGGCGTGGTCGCGGATGCGCTGGACGACGCGGAGAAGCTGAGCCATGCTGGCTATCGCATCGTTGTTAAGCGGCTCACCAACTTGGAGAGCATCACAAAGACTGAGATTCTATCCCAGACCGTAACCGGACCCGACAAGACCGTCGACGTCGTCGTGGACATCTTCAACAGCGTGAACTCCGGCGGCACGAAGCTCAGCAAGGGCGACCTCACGCTCGCCAAGATCTGCGCGGAATGGCCCGCCATGCGCGATGAGATGCAAAAGGCTCTCGACGGCTTCTCGGCCAAGGGATACGACTTCACACGCGACTGGCTGCTGCGCTGCCTGACCGTCCACCTCGCGAAGTCGGCATACTTCTCCACTCTCGACGGCTTCTCCGTGTCGGAGATTCAAAAGGGGCTCAAGGAGACCGTCCAGCTCGTGGGCACCTGCCTCGACCATATCGCGGGCAGACTCGGACTCGACCACACCCGCGTCCTCGGCAGCCCCTTTTCCATCGCCACGATGATTGCGGTCATAGACCAGAAGGGAGGCGAGCTTACCTCGGCCGAGTGGGACCGCCTACTCTACTGGCATGTCCACGTCTTCCTCTGGGGGCGCTACGCAGGCTCCACCGAGAGTGTGCTTGCCCAGGATATAAACGCCGTCAAGAGTGGCGAGGGGATCGCCGGACTGCTCAGGCTCATAAAGACGAACAGGCCCGACTTAAGCCTTCACCCCGACGACTTCTGGGGGTGGAGCACGGGAGCGCGCCTCTACCCGCTCATGTATCTTCTCGCCCGCATGGGGCATGCTCGCGACTGGGGCAGCGGAATCGAGCTCAACTCTCACCTTCTCGGCAAGAACTCGACGCTCGACGTGCACCACATCTTCCCCAAGAAGGTGCTCTACGCCGCCGACCGCAACAAGTCGATGGTGAACCAGCTCGCCAACTACGCCTTCTTAACCAAGGGGACAAACCTGGAGATCTCGGACAAGCTCCCCTCGGACTACCTGCCGGGCTACGTCGCCGCAAATCCCGGAGCGGTCGAATCTCACGCCGTGCCGACCGACGACCCTTCCCTCTGGGAAATCGGGAACTACGAGGCCTTCCTCGCCCGGAGGCGCGAGCTTCTCTCCGAGAAGGCCAACGCGATTCTATCTGCCCTCTACAATGGAAAAGACCTAGGTGAGCTGCCTGCCGCCTTCAAACAGCCGGGTGCCGCGAGCGTCCTCGATCACGATGACGAGGCCCTCACCGGGCTCTCGGACTGGTTGACGGAGAGGGGTTACGGGCGCGGGGCGGCGAACTTCGGGGTGAGCGGCACGTCTAAGACCGTGATCGTTGACCTTGCATGGCCGGACGGCTTGCAGACCGGCCTCGGCGAACCGGTCGCCCTCATGGTCGATAGGGAGCCCGAGGAGCGCTCTTTCGTGACCAAGCTCGGATACCATGTGTTCGAGACACCCGATGACTTGATGGCCTTTGTTGTAAACGATGAGGCATAAGAGAGCTTCATGAAAGATCTCGACAAATACCGGGGCTGCCTCGTGGGCGGGGCCGCAGGCGACGCGCTTGGATACGCCGTGGAATTCTGGGACGAGGAGCACATCTTCTCCTGCTATGGTGAGCGCGGCATAACCGAATACGAACTCGATGCCAAAGGCGTGGCGCACTTCTCCGACGATACGCAGATGACTCTCTTCACAGCAAACGGCCTGCTCTTAGGTACCACGCGTGGGATGACGCGCGGCATTATGGGGCCGTATGAAAGTTATGTCGGCTACTGCTACGGAGACTGGTACCGCACGCAGACCGAGAGGTATCCGCTCGACGAAGGGCGGAGTAGCGTCTACCACTACTCGTGGCTCGTCGGCGTGCCCGAGTTCTTCGAGCAGCGCGCGCCGGGGAACACGTGCCTCTCCGCCTGCGCGGAGGGGTGCAAGGGGACGACCGAGCGCCCCGTCAACAGCAGCAAGGGCTGTGGCGGCGTGATGCGCGTGGCTCCGGCAGGGCTCTACCTTGACCCTGAAGATGGCACCCACTGCAGCGGCTATGCCGACGCCCTCCGGCTTGGCGCGGAGTGTGCTGCCCTCACGCACGGCCACGCGTTGGGCTGGCTGCCCGCCGGAGCGCTCGCGGTGATTGTGAGCATGCTGACGCACAAGCCAGGTTGCAGCGTGCGCGAAGCTGTCATGGGTGCGTTGGGCGCGCTTCCCGAAGCCTATCCGAATGCTAAACATGTGAAGGAACTGCAAGGCCTTCTTATGCACGCGCTGCGTCTCGCCAACTCCTCCAAGGTCGACCTTGACTGCATCCACGAGCTCGGCGAGGGATGGGTGGCCGAGGAGACGCTGGCCATAGCCGTATTCTGTGCACTGCGACACGAGCACGACTTCGAGGCGGGGATCGTTGCTGCCGTGAACCACAACGGTGACTCGGACTCCACCGGCGCGGTGTGCGGCAACATTCTCGGGGCGAGACTGGGCTTTGGCGGAATCCCTGCGAAGTACACCGAGCGCCTCGAGTTGTTGGACGTAATTGAGGGCTTCGCGGACGACCTCTACCACGACTGCCAGATTGACGAGTGCACAGGCTCAGCTGATGGCATCTGGGAGCACAAGTACATTTATAACGACTACGCCGAGTGGGTGGTTACCCAAAAATCGGCAGGATCACGTCCTAGCCTCTGAGAGTTGGCAACGTTCACGATGGCGTTCGTGCGAAGCCGCGTGATATCCCCGCGCCACAGCAAGAGTCCGCCTACGGATTCCGCTTTACGTGCCTCGGCGATTCCGCGCTCCTGCAGGCGTCCCTGCAAGTAAGCGTCCTCGATGCGCAGGTACTCATCGGAGATTTCCGTAGGCGGGCGCACGTTCACGAGCGAGCGATAGAGCCGATAGAGACCCTCGCCCACGTGGGCATCGGAGCCCGTGCGCTCGGCCTCGTCGACCATGGCGATGACGTAGTCGGCGTAGGAGATGGACGAGACGCCGTGAGCTCCTGATCGGGACAACTATGAAATGTCTCGATCTGTAACACGTAGGGGAGGAAAACCGTTCTTACTGTTACAGATTGAGATGAATCAGGAAGCCGCCGAGAATTGTCTTGATCTGTAACAGATAAAGGCGGAAAAGACCTCTTACTGTTACAGATCAAGACGGAAGGTTGAGGGTCCGTCCATTTATCTCAATCTGTAACAGTTAGAAGGGAAATATCGGTCTAGATGTTACAGATTGAGACAATGACCGGGACCACTTTGAAATGTCTCGATCTATAACAGGTAGGGGAGGAAAACCGTTCTTACTGTTACAGATTGAGATGAATCAAGAAGCCGCCGAAAACCATCGTCTGCAACATATATAGGTGCGAATGGGTCCGTCACGGAGACGTAGTCAATAAGAATACTCCACCACACCAAAGTATTACCTTGGGAAACGTCGCCACAACGACCAAATCCACCGTCCTTCATATCCAAACTCAGCAAAACCGCAGGTCAAAAGCATATAGATACGCCCGGCACCGTGTATCTAGAGGTTTTCGTTGACAGCTCCCAAGGTGGCATCGTATTATCTTCTTCGTTCGCGGGGGCGGCGGTCCAAAAGACCAAAGGACCTGCGGATACTTGAACGATTGGGAGTTTGCCCGAGTGGTTAATGGGGACGGGCTGTAAACCCGTTGGCTCTGCCTACATAGGTTCGAATCCTATAGCTCCCACCCGTCAAGTGCCTGTATAGCTCAGTCGGTAGAGCACTTCGTTGGTAACGAAGAGGTCACCAGTTCAAGTCTGGTTGCAGGCTCCATCCGGCGGTGTAGCTCAGTTGGTTAGAGCACACGGTTCATACCCGTGGCGTCACTGGTTCGAATCCAGTCACCGCTACCATAGGTAACACGGTGGCTTCTCAATAGTATGTTGAGAGGCCACTATGGTATAAAGGCAAAGTCCCGTCCGGGGACGACCTGTTAAGAGGAGGGCTTTATGGCCAAAGAGAAGTTTGAGCGCACTAAGCCGCATGTTAACATCGGCACCATTGGTCACGTCGACCACGGCAAGACCACGCTGACCGCTGCCATCACCAAGGTTCTCTCCGAGACCGAGGGCTGCAAGGCTGACTTCACTGCGTTCGAGAACATCGACAAGGCTCCCGAGGAGCGCGAGCGCGGCATTACGATCTCCGTCTCCCACGTCGAGTACGAGACTGCTGCCCGTCACTACGCTCACGTTGACTGCCCGGGCCACGCTGACTACGTCAAGAACATGATCTCCGGTGCTGCTCAGATGGACGGCGCTATCCTGGTCATCGCCGCTACCGACGGCCCCATGGCTCAGACCCGCGAGCACATCCTGCTCGCCCGTCAGGTCGGCGTTCCTTACATCGTCGTCTTCCTGAACAAGTGCGACATGGTCGACGATGACGAGCTCATCGACCTCGTCGAGATGGAGACCCGTGAGCTCCTCTCCGAGTACGATTTCCCCGGCGACGACATCCCCGTCATCCGTGGTTCCGCTCTGGGCGCTCTCGAGGGCGACGCCAAGTGGATGGACGCCATCCGCGAGCTCATGAAGGCTGTCGACGAGTACATCCCGACGCCTGCTCGTAACAACGACCTCCCGTTCCTGATGGCCGTTGAGGACGTTATGACCATCTCCGGCCGTGGTACCGTTGCTACCGGCCGTGTCGAGCGCGGTGAGCTCAAGCTCAACGAGCCCGTCGAGATCGTCGGCATCAAGGATACCCAGAACACCGTTGTCACCGGTATCGAGATGTTCCGTAAGTCCATGGACTTCTGCGAGGCTGGCGACAACGTCGGTCTGCTGCTCCGCGGCATCAAGCGCGAGGACATCGAGCGCGGCCAGGTTCTCTGCAAGCCCGGTTCGGTTACCCCGCACACCAAGTTCACCGGTGAGATCTACGTTCTGACCAAGGAGGAGGGCGGCCGTCACACCCCGTTCTTCGATGGTTATCGTCCTCAGTTCTACTTCCGTACCACCGACGTTACCGGTACGGTCAAGCTCCCCGAGGGCACCGAGATGGCTATGCCTGGTGACCACATCACCATCGAGGGCGACCTCATCCACCCGATCGCCATGGAGGAGGGCCTGCGCTTCGCTATCCGCGAGGGTGGCCACACCGTCGGTTCGGGCATCGTCTCCACGATCATTGAGTAAATTAGCTCTTTGATATAGCTGACTTAGAGAACCCGGCACTTATATGGGTGCCGGGTTCTTTTCTGCAATGGATATTGAGCCGTTGCTGGTGTCGAGAGGATCGATAATGGTCCTGGTCGCACCGTCGATTAGCTCTCGTTGGCTTCATTGATGTGTTCCAAATATGAATGGATCCACCGAGAACCAATTGATTCGAGGTTTTCATTGACAGCGCTTATATAGAGCTGATAAAGTACCAACTCGTGCCCGTACGGGGCGGAAATGAAAGGTTCAGGATACATGCGTACTCTAGTTACTCTTGCGTGCACTGAGTGCAAGCGCCGCAACTATACGACCACCAAGAACAAGTCGACCATGCCTGATCGTATGGAGATCAAGAAGTATTGCCCCTGGTGCCGTCACCACACGCTGCACAAAGAGACTCGCTAGTCTCTAGTCACATACGCCAGTAGTTCAATTGGTAGAGCATCGGTCTCCAAAACCGAGTGTTGAGGGTTCGAGTCCTTCCTGGCGTGCCAGTCATTATTCCGTAAGCTCCCAATTGGGGGCTTACGGTTTACTCATGTATAAGCGCATTGCGCGGAGGTAACCCAAATGGCCAACAAGAAGAACAAGAAGAAGGCTCAGCAGCAGGCGCCTGCCAACAACGCTGCCGCCAACTCCAAGGTTGAGGCCAAGAAGGCCGTTGCCAAGAAGAACGAGAAGGCTGCGAAGTCCAAGAAGAATGAGAAGCCTGGTTTCTTCGCCCGCACCAAGAAGTATTTCGCCTCGGTGAAGTCCGAGATGAAGCGTGTCACGTGGCCCGATAAGAAGGAGCTCGTGAACTACTCGGTCGTCGTTTGCGCTTCTCTGATCGTCGTCGGCGTCGTCATCGCTCTGCTCGATGCTGGCTTTGGCGAGGCTCTTGCTCTGTTCTCTGGATTGAGGGGCTAAACCATGTCTAAGCGTTGGTACGTCGTTCACACTTACTCTGGATACGAGAACCGCGTTAAGTCCGATCTCGAGCATCGCATCGAGACTATGGGCATGCAGGACCGTATCTTTGATATCGAGATTCCTATGGAGCGCGTCACCGAGATTAAAGAGGGTGGCAAGCGCGAGACCAAGGATTCCAAGATCTTCCCGGGTTATGTCCTGGTCCGCATGGAGATGGATGACGATGCTTGGACGTGTGTTCGTAACACGCCTGGCGTCACCGGTTTCCTGGGCGGAAACGGCAAGCCCGCTCCGCTTTCCCGCGACGAGTACAACAAGATGACTCGTCGTCCCGGTAAGGGCGATTCGCCCAAGCGCACCTCGGTTGATATTCAGGTCGGCACGTCCGTCCGCGTCACCGATGGCCCGCTTACCGACTTTGATGGCAAGGTCTCCGAGGTTAACACCGAGGCTGGCAAGCTCAAGGTCACGCTGATGATCTTTGGCCGCGAGACGCCGGTTGAGCTCGACTTTAACCAGGTCGCTGTCATCGCTTAAGTTTTCGTCCGTTCGCGCGAGCGTGCTTCTTCTGTGACTGCTCATCTCAGGAGTGCTTCTAACACGTGCGTGCTTACGATATAGCAAGTACTTCACACTCGTGATTCGAAAGGAATGACCATGGCTGAGAAGAAGGTTGCCAACGTCATTAAGCTCCAGATTCCTGCTGGTGCCGCTAACCCCGCTCCTCCCGTCGGCCCCGCCCTGGGCGCTGCTGGCGTGAACATCATGCAGTTCTGCCAGGCCTTTAACGCCGAGACGCAGGACAAGAAGGGCGACATCATCCCCGTTGAGATTTCTGTCTACGAGGATAAGTCCTTCTCCTTCATCACCAAGACCCCGCCGGCGGCTCACCTCATCAAGAAGGAGCTGAACCTCAAGTCTGGTTCTGCTAAGCCCCAGGCCGACAAGGTTGGTCAGCTCTCCCAGGAGCAGCTCACCAAGATTGCCGAGATCAAGATGCCGGACCTCAATGCCAACGACATTGACGCCGCCAAGAAGATCATCGCCGGTACCGCCCGTTCCATGGGCGTCACCATCGCTGAGTAGCGATTTCTTTAGGTAATGACGGGTGCCCCGACCGGGGCGCCCGTTATATGTGTGCAATAGGGCACACGAAACGATGTGGGAGGGCATAAGCCCGTTTAACCACAGGAGGTAATGCACATGGCTAAGCATGGTAAGAGCTATAACGCCGCTGCCGAGAAGATCGACCGCGCCACGCTCTACACCCCCCTTCAGGCTGCCAAGCTCATCAAGGAGCTCGACACCGCCAAGTTCGACGAGACCGTCGAGGCCCACTTCCGTCTGGGCATCGATACTCGTAAGGCTGACCAGAACATCCGTGGTTCCATCTCTCTGCCCCACGGCACCGGCAAGACCGTTCGTGTTGCCGTCTTCGCCGAGGGTGAGAAGGCTCGCGAGGCCGAGGCTGCCGGCGCCGACATCATCGGTTCCGACGAGCTCGTCGCCCAGATCCAGAAGGGCGAGATCAACTTCGACGCCGCTATCGCTACGCCGAACATGATGGCCAAGGTTGGCCGCATCGGTAAGATCCTTGGTCCCCGTGGCCTCATGCCGAACCCCAAGCTCGGCACCGTTACCATGGACGTCGCCAAGATGGTCTCCGAGCTCAAGGCCGGCCGCGTTGAGTATCGCGCCGACCGCTACGGCATCTGCCACGTGCCCCTGGGCAAGAAGTCCTTCTCTGAGCAGCAGCTCGTCGAGAACTACGCTGCCCTGTACACCGAGATCCTGCGCGTCAAGCCCTCTTCTGCTAAGGGTAAGTACGTCAAGTCCATCTCCGTGTCTTCCACCATGGGCCCTGGCGTCAAGGTCGATCCCGCTGTCCAGCGCGACTTCCTGGCTGAGTAACTTTTAGTTACTGCCTGAGCAAAGCAAGCATTGCTAAAGAAACCCGGTTCTGCCTCGTGCAGGACCGGGTTTCTTGCTACCTCGGACCAAAACCACCACAACGGGGACAGGCACCTTTGTGGTGGTTTGGGCACTTTGGCGTCAATGTTATGGCATCGCAGCGAGCCGGTTCCAAGTGCCCCAGGTCGTCCCGAAAGAGGAGCGACGCGTACTTTGGTACGCGAGCGACGGCTTGAGGGGCGAGATGGGGTGCTTGGGGCCGGCGCAGCGTCAAGCCTTAAAGGTGGTTACCAGGGTGTTCTGGCGGTAGAGGACTCGATGGCCTCGTGGCGCTTGAGCTCGCGGCGCATGGTTTGCGAATTGAGCCAGGCTGCCTGCCAGCCACGGATAGGGTAGTGCGCTTCGTCAAGTTCAAACTGCGTATAGCCGCAGGCGTTGATGATTGTTGCCCCGCATGCATGCCGACGCTCACGCTGAAAGTCGTGGCCATAGCATTGGTGCACATGCCCGTGTACCATGTAGTCGGGATTCCAGGACTCGAGCGCTGTGTTAAAGCATTCGAATCCTCGATGCGGTAGATCATCTAGATCGCCCACGCCGGCGGCGGGTGCATGGGTGAGCAAGATGTCGCAGCCGCCGACCATCCTGATTTTACGCGACAGCTTGCGCATGCGCTTGGCCATCTCGCGCTCGGTGTACATGTTGGCACCGTCTCGATAGCGCATGGAGCCGCCAAGCCCCGCAATGCGGACGCCGCGATACACGTACACGGTGTCTTCGACGCAGATGCATCCACCCGGTGCATGACGTGCATAGCGGTCATCGTGGTTGCCGCGCACGTAGATGAGCGGCTTGTTGATGACGGTGACCAAAAACTCAAGATAGTCCGGGTCCAGATCGCCAGCGGACAAAATCAGGTCAACACCCTCAAAGCGTTCCTTGTGAAAACACTCCCAAAGGCATCGTTCTTCTGTATCGGCTACGGCAAGGATCTTCATAGGGCGCGGACCTTCGGCTCATCGCTGGGCTGCGGAATGGTGCCCACCACGTTGTCGGCCAGCCAGTTCATCTCGACGATTTGCGTGCTCGGCAATGGGGGAAAACCCTCGATCTGCACCACGCCGTCTTGGCTATGGAGTTCGCCGCCAAATGGATTGATGGAGCCCTCGACGATGCCATTGCGGAGCAGCTGAACAAGCTTGCGCGTCTGATAAGGCAGGCCCGGAGCGTAGCGAATGTCGATAACGCCCGAGCTCATACCATACCAGTAGTTGACGGCGCGAACCTGGTTATCGTCACTGGTCTCATCCCAGGTGCCATGCAGCAGGCTTCGCACGATAAGCTCGTAGTATCGACCCCAGTTCCATACCGGCATGGCGATGCCGACGACCTTGCCATCGACCAGGCGGTGGAGTCCGTAGGCCGTGGGGTCTTCGAGCGACTTTGACATGTCGGCGCCGGTCATGACGCTCACGCCTTCGCGGCACATGGCCTCGGCAAGGCCGCCGGCGGGCACATCGCCCCAGGTGAGGATTACCTGCGCGCGAGGGTCGAGCAACGAGGCGCCGATGGCAAAGGCGTTGATCTCGCTAAGCGCGCCTGACGCAAAGACCGACGCGTGGTAGCCAATGCGATGGTTGTCCGCCATGCTGGCCGCAAGGGCGCCCAGGAGGAACTTGGCCTCGTACATCTTTCCAAAATACGAGCGCACGCTTTGGTGGGGAAGGCCGATAGAGCAGTTGAGGAATCGCACCTGGGGATACTCAACGGCAGCCCTGAGCGTGTATTCCATCAGGCGGTGCGAGGTCGAGAAGATGACGTTAGCTCCATGTTTGACAGCCGTTTCCACGGCGGCGTAGAACGCGTCCGGATCGTGGCAGTCCTCGAACGCCTCGGTGCGCACGATACCGCCAAAGTGCTCATCGAGATACTGACGCCCTTGGTCGTGCAGGCTGTCCCAGCTCGACGTCGCACAGGGGAACTCATGGATAAAGGCGATGCGCAGGGGGTTGGCCGCCGAATAGACGGTCTTGCCCATAAAGAAGTTGAGCACACCGGAAGTGGACTTGGCGGGCGTCTCCTCCTCATCGACGCTCGGTGCTTCGACAAGATCGACCTTGTCCTCATCACTTTTGCCGGCAATGACCAGCTCGCGCCAAATCTTGCACAGGCGGTTTACGACGATATCCGTCGGCGTATCCAGCAGGCGGTCCTGGTTGTACACATTGAGGTAGACGAGCATGGCGTCGGCGGGCGTAATGTCCAGGTGGCCGCCGCCCGCGCGAAGGTAGGCGCGCTTAAAGAGTAGGAAGGTGTGACGCAGGTAATCGACCTTTTTCTGCGGCCATTTTTCGATAAGGTTCTGGCCGAGCATCTTGGCGAGCGTCTCGTAGCTTCCCTCGCGCGAGAACTCGACCTCGTATAGGGGGCATACGCGCCAAAACGCGCAGAACTCGCCGTACAGGCGGCTTTCGACGGAATCCCATTTGCCGGGGTAGAGACGGGTGACCTTGGCCGAAACCGTCGGGGCGTCCAGGAATTTGAGGACGCTGACGCGCTTGTTGCCCTCCTGGACATAGAACCGATGCATGAACTCGGTGACGATGATGGGGTCGCGATAGCCCTCGGTCACCTGGATGTCGTAGAGGTTGGACCACTTGCGGGCGAACTCGGTGTTGAACGGCAGCAGGGGCATAAAGTTGCACGAAAAAGCGGACTGACGGCCCTTGGTAACCGTGCCGACGACCATTTCGAGCGGAATGTCCCTCAGGCCGACGCTCTCTCGCTGACCTAAGGGGAGCTGGGCAACGAGGCCGTCGAGATCCGTAAGGTACGGGTGCTCGCTTTGGCTGATGGCGCGACGGCGTCCCTGTTCGCCGCGCTTGCGTGCTTGACGATAGGCCTCTTCCATGGTGTCTGCTCCCTTAGTCGTTTAAACAACGATATGAACCATGGTACCACGATGCGAAACCACCACAAAGGCGCCTTTGTGGTGGTTTTAGGCGATGATGGGGGCGATGGCGCGGATGCAGGCGTCGGCTGCCGTAAAGGTGGTGCTGTCGTCGCTGACGATAAAGATGATCTTGCCCTTGATGCCAAAGTCGCCGATCTCACTAAAGAGTACGTAGGGCTCCTTGTCAAAGCCCGAGATGGGAAGCACGGCGGCCTTGGTGACGTCGGTGAGCTCATCTGCCAGCGCGTCCAGTGAAGCCCACTTGGACGTGTCCTTGACCGCGACGGGCACGGCAACGCGCCCAAAGGGCATGAGGTGCACGAGCGTGTTCTTGGAGATGTTGGAGTTGGGGACGATGATGGTCTGCCCGCAGGCGTCCTCGATGGTCGTATGGCGCCAGGTGATGTCTTGGACCACGCCGGACACGCCGCCGACCTCGATATTGTCGCCGGGTTTGATAATGCCCATAAACGTCACCTGCATGCCGCCGATGAGGTTTGAAAGCGTGTCCTGAAAGCCGAGCGAGATGGCGATGCCGCCGACGCCAAGAGCGGCGACGAGAGCGTTTGCGTTAACGCCAAAGCAGTTGTCGAGGATAAAACTGCCGCCGATCGTCCATATGACGGCGCGCGCGATGTTGATGAAGATGCTCGATGAAGGGAGTGGGTTATCGTCGCGGTTAAGCAGGTGGCGCAGGGTCTTGGACGCGACCTTGGCGGCAACGGCGGTGCCGATAGCCAAGATACCTGCCCAGATGATGTTGTGGACCCATCGTTGTGCAAAGAAATGAAGAATTGGCTCAAACAATTCCATGTAGGGAAACCTCCTAATGATTGTCCAACCATGATACCCACCAAGAAGCCTGTCCGATCACATCGGACGCGCCGATAACTTGAGAAGGGGTGGCCGCAGCGGCGTAGGCTGGGGCACCGGTGAGCGCACCGGCGAGAAGTGCGGCGGTTAAGGCAAGACGGGGGAGGAGTCTTCTCATGGCAGTTTCCTTAGTTCTTGACCAGTGGTCCCTGCTGACGCTGGATTATCGACATAATATGCGAAAACCGCCGCAAAGGTGCCTGTCCCTTTGCGGCGGTTTTGACGTTTGCGCAGATAAAACCTGCCAAAATAAACCTGTCCCTCTTTGGCAGGTTTTAGCTCAGCAGCATGCGGTCGTTGGCGAGCTCGCCGCCCGAGACCTCCTCGAACTTCTGGAGCAGGTCGGCGACGGTGAGCGACTTTTTCTCGTCGCCGGCCACGTCGTAGATCACATGGCCCTCGTGCATCATGATCAGACGGTTGCCCAGACGGATGGCGTCGTTCATGTTGTGCGTGACCATGAGCGTAGTCAGGTGGTTCTCGTCGACGATCTCCTCGGTCAGGTTGAGCACCTTCGATGCCGTCTTGGGGTCGAGGGCCGCGGTGTGCTCGTCGAGCAGCAGCAGGCGCGGCTTGGTGAGCGTGGCCATCAGCAGGGTGAGTGCCTGGCGCTGGCCGCCCGAGAGCAGGCCGACCTTGGCGTTGAGGCGCGTGTCCAGACCGAGGTCCAAGCGCTTGAGCAGCTCAACGTACTCGTCCTTCTCGGCCTTGGTGACGCCCCACGAAAGACCGCGACGCTGACCGCGACGCTTGGCGAGGGCTAGGTTTTCGGCAATCTGCATGTCGGCTGCGGTGCCGCGCATGGGGTCCTGGAACACACGGCCCAGGTACTTGGCGCGCTGAGACTCGCTCAGACGCGAGATGTCGGTGCCGTCGAGCTCAATAACGCCCGAATCGAGCGGATACACGCCGGCAATCATGTTGAGCAGCGTGGACTTGCCGGCGCCGTTGCCGCCGATCACGGTCACAAAGTCGCCGTCGTTAAGGGTAAGGTCGACGCCGGTGAGTGCGCGCTTCTCGGTGACGGTGCCCTTGTTAAAGGTCTTTTTGACGTGCGAGAGCTTAAGCATCTGCCTCATCCCCCTTCGTGTAGGAGCTGCGGAGCTTATAGCGCTCCCAAACCACGGGCACGCACAGGGCCACGGCAACAATCACGGCGGAGAGCAGCTTCATGTCGTTGGCGTCCATACCCAGCTGCAGCACGATGGCGCGAATGAGGAAGTACACCACGGAGCCAAAGACGGCAGAGGCAAGACGGACGCTAAACTGCGTCAGACCGCCGGGCAGCAGGCGGCCGAGCACCTCGCCGATGACGATGGCGGCAAGACCGATAACGATGGCGCCGGTGCCCATGCCAATGTCGGCATACTTCTGGCTCTGGCAGATGAGCGCACCCGAAAGGCCAATGAGGGCGTTGGAGAGCACGAGGGCGATCATTTTGGTGGTGTTGGTGTTAACGCCCAGGGCGCGGATCATGTACTCGTTGTTGCCGGTGGCACGCAGTGCCGAGCCGATCTCGGTGCCAAAGAACCAGTACAGGATGGCGACGATGGCCACGGCCAGCACGATGCCTAGGATAATGGCAACAGTGGACTGCGGCAGGCCCGTCATGTTGCTGACAGACGAGAAGATAGTGCCCTTGGCAAGGATGGGCGTGTTGGACTTGCCCATGATACGCAGGTTGATGGACCACAGACTGATCTGGGTGAGGATTCCGGCGAGGATTGCGGGAATCTCAAAGACGGTGGTCAAAATGCCCGTGACCGCGCCCGCGATCGCGCCGGCGCACATGCCGGCCAAAACGGCGAGCAGCGGGTCGACGTCGTTATTGACGATGAGCACGGCGCAGACACAGCCGCCGAGGGCAAAACTGCCGTCGCAGGTCATATCGGGGATGTCGAGCAGGCGGAACGTGATAAACACGCCAAGCACCATAATGCCCCAGAGGACGCCCTGCGAAACGGCGCCCTGCAATGCAATGAGCATGCTTCATACCTCCTAGGATAGGGTGGACACGCGAGTCACCATGATAGCGGTAACAATGCATAATAGAGTGGCGGACGGATGTTTTGTCTCATCCGAAACAAGCAGGGCGAACGCCGGTCTTTGGCGTTCGCCCCTGTGGCTCAGATATTGAATAACACGGCAACGGCGCGAGTATGGGCCCTAGGCACATCGCCGCGCATACTGCTACTCGTCCAGAGCGGAGAGGTCGATGCCCAAAGCCTCGGCCATCTCGTCATTCTTGACGACGACCAGGTTCTTGCTCGAGAGGTGCTTGATCGGCATATCCTCAGGCTTGGCCTCGCCCTTCAGGATCTTAACGGCCATCTCGCCCGCGGCGTAGCCCAGGTCCTCATAGTTGATAGAGAGGGTGAACAGGCCGCCGGCCATGCACATACCCTCCTCGCCGGTCACGAAGGGAAGCTTGTTCTCCTTGCAGATCTGACCGACCTGCGAAGCGCCCGCGGCGATGGTGTTGTCAGTGGGGGAGTAGAGCGCGTCGACCTTGCCCACGGAGGACTCGACGACGGACTGGATTTCATTGGAGCTCGAGACGGTGTAATCGGTGTACTCCAGGCCCAGCTTGTCGAGCTCCTTCTTGGCAGCCTTGATCTGGACGTCGGAGTTGGACTCGGCGGTGCAGTAGAGCAAGCCGACCTTCTTAACGTCGGGCAGGACCTTCTGCATCATCTCGAGCTGCTCGGCGACCGGGGTGAGGTCGGAGGCGCCGGTGACGTTGGTGCCGGGCTTTTCGTTGTCCTGGACCAGGCCCGAGGCGGCGTAGTCGGTGATGGCGCAGCCCACGATGGGGATATCGGCGGTGGCGCCAGCGGCGGCCTGCGCGGCGGGCGTGGCGATGGCATAGATCAGATCGACGCCATCGCCTACGAACTTGTCGGCGATGGACTTACACGTGGACTGGTCGTTCTGGGCGTTCTTCTGATCGATCTTGACCTTAAGGCCGCTCTTCTTGATGGCCTTGACAAAGCCGTCGTTGGCGGCGTCGAGTGCGGAGTGCTCGGTGAGCTGCAGAACGCCGATGGTGTAGTCGGAACCGGCGGCAGCGGAGCCAGAACCAGAGTTGCCGCCGCATCCGGCGAGCGGAGCGAGCGCGAGCAGGCCAGCGGAGACAAGAAGGCTCCTGCGGCTGATGGTGATGTCCTTCATATCATTACCCCCAGTATAAAAATGGCTGGAAACACTGCACTAGGAAAAAGTGCAAGTGGGACTATAGTAACGCCGATGTCCATTTTTACAATAACCTGGCGGGTTTTTTAATACTGAACCGGATGGGCGGTGCTGAGGAACGACGGACGGCAACGGGGCTTACGCTGCAGGCGCGGGACTGTCTTCTTCATCTAGCGCGGCAAAGAGTTTCTTGCCGTCGAGCAAACGCGTGCTGACGTTTCTCATGCGGCTGACCTCAACGGTGCGCAGGGTGTCATCGGCGCCTCGGGTGTCGTAGACCGTTCCCAGCAGATACGAGACGCCATCGCGTTGCCTGATGGCAAAGGGCCGGACCGTCATCCGCACCACCTCGGTTTCGCCTCGGGTCAGGACGTTTGAGATATCAAAGCTAACAGTTGTTCCATGGTCGATAGCCTGTTCGACGAGCTCGCACGTGTCGATACGCTTGGCGCGCGGACGCGTTGTCTTGACGGGCGCGTCGTTGGCGGCCGGTGCCGGTTCGGGCATATCGAGGTAGCCGCGAACATCGGCGCTCGCCATGGCGACCAGGTGCTGCGCCATGCTCTTTCGAATGGCTATGGGCGTCGATCGGTTGCGCATGACCATGCCATGGAGCCGTATGATCTCCTCGTCAGCAAGCGGGCGGGTGAGGAGCCGATAGCCCACGCCGCGTTTATAGTCGATTTCGTATCCGGCGTGACGAAGTGCGGATATCGAGGTATAGATGCTGCGGCGTGCCGCCGAGATGGGCATGCGGGCGGGGTCGTCGGGATGGGCGAGGAGCTCGACCAGCTCGTCGGAAAGCAGCGCCTTGTCCTCGCCGGTGTTCTCGCTCAAAAGCTGCAGGATGCGTACGGCGCGATAGGCTGCCATCGAGGCGGAGCCCCTGGTCGTGGTCTCGTAGTTTTCAACAACGGCTTCGGTCATAGTGCCCACGTCCTTTCCTTTTTTGGCGATGGCAGATCAGAGCCTAGGGCGCGGAGCCTGGCCAAGGACACGTGGCGCCTTGGGCGGTCGATGGTTGCCGGCAAACGGCGGGTCGAATTTTCAACAACCCTGCCTAACTGACCAAAACCTTGCCAAAAGCTTGACGGATGCTGTTGAAAAAAGCGCCCCTCGGCTTGCCGAGAGGCGCTTGTGCGATGAGTGTTGCACGTGGCGACGCGAGCTAGTGCCCGATGATTAGAAGTCAGCGTTGCCCACGGTGCGCGGGTGCGGCAGGACGTCGCGGATGTTGCCCACGCCGGTGAGGTACATCACCAAGCGCTCGAAGCCCAGACCGTAGCCGGCGTGCTTGCAGGAACCGTAGCGGCGCAGGTCAAGGTAGTACTTGTACTGCTCGGGATTCATACCCAGGTCCTTGATGCGGGCCTCGAGCAGATCCAGGCGCTCCTCGCGCTGGGAGCCGCCGATAATCTCGCCGATGCCGGGAACCAGGCAGTCGGCAGCGGCGACGGTCTTGCCGTCCTCGTTCATGCGCATGTAGAACGCCTTGATCTCGGCCGGGTAGTCGGTTACGAAGGTCGGGCGCTTAAAGTGCTCCTCGGTCAGGAAACGCTCGTGCTCGGTTTGCAGGTCGATGCCCCAGCTCACGGGATAGTCAAACTTGTGACCGGCGGCGACGGCCTGCTCCAGGATCTCGACGGCCTCGGTGTAGGTGACACGGGCAAAGTCGGAGTTGGCGACATGGTCCAGGCGCTCAAGCAGACCCTTGTCCACAAACTTGTTGAGCATATTGAGCTCGTCGGGGCAGGTTGCCATGACGTCCTTGAGGACATACTTGAGCATGGCCTCGGCGTTGTCCATGTAGTCGTTGAGGTCGGCGAAGGCCATCTCGGGCTCGATCATCCAAAACTCGGCGGCATGGCGCGTGGTGTTGGAGTTCTCGGCACGGAAGGTGGGGCCAAAGGTGTACACGTCGCCAAAGGCCATGGCGAAGTTCTCAGCATTGAGCTGGCCGGAAACGGTGAGGCTCGCATGCTTGCCAAAGAAGTCCTGGCTCCAGTCGACCTCGCCGGCCTCGGTGAGGGGCGGGTCTTTGGGGTCGAGCGTGGTCACGCGGAACATCTCGCCGGCGCCCTCGCAGTCACTCGTGGTGATGATGGGGGTGTTGACGTAGACAAAGCCCTGCTCCTGGAAGAAGCGGTGGATGGCGGCAGCCGCGACAGAGCGGATACGGAACACGGCGCGGAACAGGTTGGTGCGCGGGCGCAGGTGCTGCTGGGTGCGCAGGAACTCGACGGTGGCACGCTTCTTCTGCAGCGGGTAATCCGGGGCGCTCGTGCCTTCGACCTCGATGGAGGTGGCAGAAAGCTCGAAGGGCTGGGGCGCATCGGGGGTCAGCTTGACGGTGCCGGTGCAGATGAGGGCGGCCGAGACGTTTTGATGGGCGATCTCGTCGTAGTTGTCGAGCGTCTCGCGGTTCATGACGACCTGCAGGTCGCGGAAGCAGCTGCCGTCGTTGAGTGTAACGAAGCCAAAGTTCTTCATGTCGCGGACGGACTTGACCCAGCCGGCAACGGTGACGGTCTGGCCACCGAGCGACTCGGCATCGGCATAGAGCTGCGCGATTTTGGTGCGGTTCACGTATCCTCCCATAACGGTTGTACGGATTATTTCCAAACAGTTAACCATTCTAACCCGCGAGTGGGGGCGTAGCAAAACGTCAGGTGTGATGTATGGGCGCAACGTGGGCACCGCGCAAGCGCCGATTTTGCGGTGCCTAGTGCCCGCAGATGGCTTGGCGTATGAGGACGGCGTAGGTGTCGATTCCCGCCTGGGTGAGGTGTGTGCCGTCGTCGACGAGGTATTCGCTGTGGCCCTCCGAGGCACCGTTCCAGTCGATGACGCCGGCGTTGTCGTTTTGGGCGCAGACGTCACGAATCGTCTGGTTATTGCGGTCCTGTAGCTCGAGCGGCACGCGCACGGTCACAAAGTAGATGGGCTTGCCGCCCACGGCATTAATCACGTCCTGCACCTGCTGGGGGTCGCGGATGAGGCCGTTGGTGCCAAGTGCGCAGATGACCACGCTTGGATCGTAGTTGGCACTGTCCTGTGCATAGACATCCTGGAAGGTGTAGAACTGGCGGCTCACCACGCCGTCGATGTAGGCGTTGGGAAGTGCCGCCTGAATACCGGACTGTGCGCCCGCAGTGACCGAGTCGCCGATCATGAGCACGTGGGCATCGCAGGTCCCGGTCGCCTCGTCGTAGGTAAAGCTCTTCCAGTCCAAGTTCTTGGGGACCTTTTCGGCGATAGGCCCTTCTTTGGGTTTTTGCTTGGTGGCGTCATCGGATGCGGTGTCGCTGGGTTGGGAATCTTTACCGGATGCGGGCTCGGCGCCCTTGTCGTTGACTCCGTTGTCCTGGGACGAGGTCGCGTTCTGGGTAAGCTCGGGACGGAGCTGCTCGGCGCGGGCGGTGGCGATGCCTGCCCAGTCAAGCGGCGCGAAGGCAAGTGCGGCGACGCATGCGGCGCCAAGCGCGGGGAGCACCATGGCGGGCGCGAGGACGTGCTTTCTTGCCGTGCTGTCCTGTTGGGCCGGCTTGTGGGACCAAGGGCGTTCGACGAGGCGATAGAAAACCTCGGCTACCGCAAGGATCAGTGCAAGCTGTAGCGCCTGCTCCCACCAGGCGATGCGGGTAGTGCGGGTTGCGGGGTTCATAAGAAGCAGTAGGGGATAGTGCACCAGATAGACCGAGAATGAGCGCTGACCCAGCCAGACGAGCGGCTTGACCGACAACAGGCGACGCACGATGCACTCCGTATTCTGCACGCAGATGATGAGGAGTCCGGTGACGAGGGCAAGCAGCAAAAAGCCGCCGCGGTAGAGCCAGGCGCTCTCTCCGGTCAGCATGAGTGCGCCGGCTATAACGGCAACGAGCCACGCGATAGAAATCGCGTTGACCTTTGAGATGCCCTTGTTGGCGCCGGGGGTATGGATGTCACCGCTCAGTATCTCGCGCAGACGCGGCGCGGCGATGGCGGCTAAGGCTCCGCATAGAAGCTCGGCGGCACGGGCGTCGGTTCCGTAGTAGACGCGCGATGTGTCGGCGGTGGGATTAGACAATAGGACCATGGCTGCCGTCGATACAAGCGCGAATGCGATTGCGATGCCGATGGCGGTGTTGCGCGACCTGGTTTTGCCGCACAGTGCCATAAGGATGACCGGCCATACCAGATAGAACTGCATAGTGACAGCGCAGAACCACAGGTGTGTGAGCGGCGAGGGGAGCCCCGCGGCGGCGAAATACGAGACGTTGCGGAAGATGTAGAACCAGTTGCTCAAAAAGAGTGCCGATGGCAGGGCGTCCTGCTGCACCTTAGGGAGTAGGCTCGGGGCCGCGATGTAGGTGGCGACGGCGGTAAGCGCGATGGTCACGACGATCGGCGGCATCATGCGCGCAATGCGGCGGCAGATATAGCGCGGGTACGAGAATCCGTCGCGTGCCGTGGCTCGCATAATGCTTTTGGTGGCGAGATAGCCACTCAGCGTAAAGAAGAGTGTAACGCCCAAAAAACCGCCGGTCAGGCGGCTGGGGCGAAGGTGATATAGGACGACGCCGGCGATGGCGAGGGCGCGAAGCCCGTCGAGCGCGACGATGCGTTGGCTGCGTTGAGGCGCGGCATGTACGGCGCCCGTGGGTGTGTTTTGCATCGATCTTTCCTCCAATGTCGACCTAGCAGTCTAGCGCTCTGCGCGGACAAAGGAAGGGGGTTCGTGCGGTTGAACAACATGCCACAGGGCAATGCTTCGCTACGCAAAAGCCGCACCTGCGTTGATGCTCAGCTGCCTATATAGAAACGTTTCAGAACCTCTACATAGGCAAAAACAACAACACAGATGCGGCAAAGATGCACGGGTGGTTGAGCCTTTATGCGATGATGACCGGCTACTTGGTCTTGGCCACCAGCAGCGGGTCGCCCAGCTTGACGAGCGGGTTGCCGCCGATAAGCGTACCGGACTCGCCGACGTGGTCGATGCTCTTGAGGCGGTCGAGCTCAGAGATGATGACGGTCACGATGTCCTCGTGACCGGCGGCCTTGATAGCATCGCGGTCGAAGCTGATGAGCGGCTGGCCGGCCTTGACCGTGTCGCCCATCTCGACAAAGCGGGCAAAACCCTTGCCGTTCATTTCCACGGTGCCCAGGCCAACATGGATGAACACGCGCAGGCCGTCCTCGGTGATCATGCCGATGGAGTGGTTGGTGACGGTGGTGGCGCCGATGCGACCGTTGGCGGGGGCGTAAATGGTGCCGGTAATGGGCTCGATGCCGTAGCCCTGGCCGAGCATGCCCGAGGCGATGGTCTCGTCGGGAACCTCACTCAGATTGACGAGCACGCCGTTGACGGGAGCGTAGATGACGCCTTCGCGGGTGGCGAAGCTTGCTGCGGGCGGAACGGACGCCTCGCCCGACGAAGTGAACGTGGACTTGAGCGAATCGAGCAGACCCATAGATGCCTCCAACGTATCAGGCGTGCATGTTGCACGCGTGTGGTTTGCCGGAAACGTTTCGTACGTGTTTCCCAGCACGGTCAGCGCTCCTATTTTACGCTGCCCAACGATACCTCTGAACAGCGATTTTGTGATATATCAGTTGAAGGCCAACTTATTGCGGGGGTGTTTCTGCGCCGCGGGCTCAAGTGGGGTACGCTAAGGTGCGAAAAACGAGTGCGCACGAATCGCACGGAGGGAGCACCTATGATTATTGAGAACCATGCGCTGTGGGGCGAGGAGCCGACCGAGGATTATCCGGCGACGTTTACGTATCTGGGTGCCGAGCCGCTGCCCGACAAGCCCAATGGCCGCCGCCCCGCGGTGATCATCTGCGGCGGAGGCGGGTTTACGCATATCGCTCCGCACGAGCAGGACCCGGTGGCGTTTGCGTTTTTGGACCGCGGCTACCAGGCCTTTGTGCTCAACTATGTGACGAGCGCCACGGGCGACGTGAGCTTTCCGCACCCGCAGGCGGACCTCGCCAAGATGGTCGCTACCGTGCGCGCCAACGCCGACGAGTGGCATGTCGATCCCAAGCGCGTGTGCATCGTGGGTTTCTCGGCGGGCGGCATGATCTGCGCCTCGTTGGCAACGCAGTGGAAGACCGGACCCTTCGCGGGCCTTGCCGGGGCTCGTCCGGAGGATATTCGTCCCGACGCCGTGGTGCTGGGCTATCCGTTGCTCGACCTTGCCTATGTGCGCGATATGCAGACGCGCGACCCGCGCATCGACCTGCGCGTGCCCAAGACGGGTGGCAAGACAGGGCGCGATTTGCTCAACGACTATCTGTCGATGGTGACGGGCGGCGAGGCGACCGATGAGCACCTGACCGACATTTGCCCTACCACGCACGTTTCGCGCCAGATGCCCCCGACCTTTGTGTGGGGCGTTTCGGACGATAAGACGGCGCCGGTCGCGCAGGTCTACCCGTTCGCGCAGCGCATGGCCGAGGAGGGTGTTGCATGTGAGATGCACGTCTTTGACCAGGGTGGCCACGGCCTTTCGCTCGGCAACGCCAATACCGCGGTCGACAACGAGGACAAGCAGGTTTCCGTCCGTCCCTGGATCCGCCTGGCCTTCCGCTTCCTGGAACGCCATATGTAAAAGTAGACTACTTGCCCGTTTCAAAAAGCCTACTCAGAGGAGGAGCCATGCTTGAGGGTACGTATGTGGTTTTGGCCCAGACGCCGGTGGGGAGCAAGCGCGGCGAGGTGACGTTTTCACATGGGGTGAACGGCGCGCTCAGGGCAGTACTAAACGTCAAGGGTCTCAATATCGCTCTCTCGGGTGCCCGCGCTGAGGGCGATTTCTTTGAGCTCTCGGGTACTATCTCCCACGTCTTGATGGGCAAGGCGCCCTTTACATGCACGGGGTCGGTTGAGGGTGATCGACTCACTGCTACCGCGCGGTCGGGTTCCATTTCGATCTCGCTGAGCGGTATGCGCAAAGAGCTTTCGGGGCGCACCGCATAAAGTTTGCGCAGGTAAACATCGGTATTTGACTTTATAAAATAGTTCAGAGCGCTATCATTTGTCGTTACGAGTTGGTTAGCCCCGGTAAACGGTTAACCGCGTCTAACGAAAGGATGAGCGCGTGAAGCTCGATACACTCGAGATTGGAAAGGACGCCGTTGTCGCATCGGTGGCATCGGACGATCAGGCACTCCGACAGCATATTTTGGACATGGGCCTAACGCCGGGCACCGAAGTCACCATGATGAAGTACGCCCCTATGGGCGACCCGCTCGAGATTCGCCTGCGCGGCTACGAGTTGACGCTGCGCAAGGACGACGCCGCTCGCATCGAGCTCGTAGGTGTTCACGACACAGATACGGGTCCGCGCGCTAACGCCGCAATCGGCACGACGGAGCACCCGGCACTGGGCGAGGGGACGTATTCGCCCCGTGCGGCAAAAACGGCCGTGCCCGAGGGCGCACCGCTGCATTTTGCTCTCGCCGGCAACCAAAACTGCGGCAAGACCACGCTGTTCAACCAGCTGACGGGCTCCAACCAGCACGTCGGTAACTTTCCCGGCGTGACGGTCGACCGCAAAGATGGCACCATCCGCAACCACCCCGAGGCAAGCGTTACCGACCTGCCCGGCATCTATTCGCTGTCGCCGTACACGGGCGAAGAGATCGTCAGCCGCCAATTCATCTTGGACGAAAATCCCGACGCCATCATCGATATCATCGACGCCACCAACATCGAGCGTAACCTGTACCTGACGCTGCAGCTTATGGAGCTCGACCGCCCCATGGTCATCGCGCTCAACATGATGGACGAGGTGACGGCCAACGGCGGCGCCGTGGACGTCAACCTGCTCGAGAGCCTGTTGGGCGTGCCTGTTGTCCCCATTAGCGCTGCCCGCAACGAGGGCATCGGCGAGTTGGTGGATCATGCCTTGCACGTGGCGCGGTTCCGCGAGCGCCCCGGTCGCCTGGACTTCTGCGCGCCCGATGGTCCAGACGGCGGCGCGCTGCATCGCTGCATTCACGGCATCGCCAACCTTATCGAGGACCATGCCGCGACGGCGCATATCCCGGTGCGTTTTGCGGCGACCAAGCTGGTTGAGGGCGACGAGCTGGTGACCGAGGCGCTTCACCTGGATCGCAACGAGCTCGACGCCATCGAGCACATCATTACCCAGATGGAGGGCGAAGCCGGCACCGACCGCCTGTCCGCGCTGGCCGATATGCGCTTTAGCTTTATCGGCGACGTGTGCGGGCGCTGCGTCGTCAAGCCGCATGAGAGCCGCGAGCACGTGCGCTCCGTCAAGATCGACCGCATCCTGACGGGTCGCTACACGGCCATTCCGGCGTTCCTGGTGATCATGGGCCTCGTCTTTTGGCTGACGTTTGGCGTGATCGGCGCGGCGTTGCAGAGACTCATGGAGGACGGCATCGCTGCCATCATCGCCTCGGCCGATGCGGGTCTCAAGGCGTTCGGCACCAACGACGTGGTGCGCTCGCTGGCTGTCGACGGCGTGCTTACGGGCGTGGGCAGCGTGCTGACCTTCCTGCCGATTATCGTCGTGCTCTTTTTGTTCCTTTCCATTCTGGAAGACTCGGGCTACATGGCGCGCGTGGCCTTTGTCATGGATAAGGTACTGCGTCGCTTTGGCCTTTCGGGCCGCAGCTTCGTCCCCATGCTCGTCGGTTTTGGCTGCACCGTGCCGGCTATCATGTCGACCCGTACGCTCCCATCCGAGCACGACCGCAAGATGACGGTCATGCTCACGCCGTTCATGAGCTGCTCGGCCAAGTTGCCGGTCTACGGTCTGCTGTGCGGGGCGTTTTTCCCACAGGCGACGGTTCCCGCCATGGTCTCGCTCTATCTGATTGGCATTGCGGTCGGTTGCATCGCGGCTTTGGTGCTCAACCGCACGGCATTTAAGGGCGACCCGGTGCCGTTTATCATGGAGCTTCCCAATTACCGTCTGCCGAGCGTCAAGACGACGGTGATGCTGGCATGGGATAAGGCCAAGGACTTTATTACCAAGGCCTTTACCATTATCTTTGCCGCTACGGTGGTCATCTGGTTCCTGCAGACGTTCGACATCCGCTTTAATGTGGTCGCCGATCAGTCGCAGAGTCTGCTTGCCGGTCTGGGTAGCATCATCGCTCCGCTGCTGGCGCCGCTCGGCTTTGGCGATTGGCGAGCATCCACGGCGCTCGTCACCGGACTTATCGCCAAGGAGAGTGTCATCTCGACCCTCACGGTGCTTTTGGGCGCGACCTCGCCCGCGGCACTGTCGACCATGTTTTCGCCGTTTACCGCTTACGTGTTCCTGGTCTTTACGCTGCTGTACCCGCCCTGCGTAGCGGCAATCGGCGCCGTCAAGAGTGAGCTGGGCGGACGCTACGCCGTTGCCGTGTTCGCGTTTCAGGTGACGGTCGCCTGGATCGTGGCGTTTGTCGTGCATTCGGCGGGCATATTGCTGGGGTTGGCTTAGCTATTTATTGACGGCGCAACCCCTGTGTATTGAGTTGATTGCGGCCCCGCATCTGTTGCTGACGGATGCGGGGCCGTTGCTATATAATCGCCCACCGCTCAGGACAATCGGAGAGGTTCCTACATGACTCAGGCAAGACAAGATGGCATCTCACTCAAGCAGTGGCTCCCGCTTATCGGGCTCGCCTGTTGCGCGTTCGTATTCAACACGTCGGAATTCATGCCCATTGGCCTTCTGACTGATATTGCCGCGTCGTTTTCGCTCACCGAGGCCCAGGCCGGCATCATGATCTCGGTCTACGCCTGGGGCGTCATGCTGCTGTCGTTGCCGCTTATGGTGTTCGCCTCGCGCTTTGAGTTCAAGCGTATGCTGCTCGGCGTGCTTGCCGTGTTCTCGCTGGGTCAGTTCCTGTCCGCTGTGGCACCGACATATCCCATCCTGGTCTGTGCGCGCCTGGTGGTCGCCTGCGCGCATGCCGTGTTCTGGTCGGTCGCCTCGATTATGGCCTCGCGCCTGGTCGACACTCGTCACGGCGCGCTCGCCATCAGCATGATCGCCACGGGCTCGTCCATCGCGCAGATTTTTGGTCTGCCCCTCGGTCGCGCCATTGGCCTGGCCGTGGGCTGGCGCATGACATTCGCCGTGGTCGGGGCCCTCTCAGCTATCGCGGTCGTCTACCAGGCCGCGGTGTTCCCGGCCATGCCGGTGGGCGAGCGCTTTACGCTCAAACAGCTGCCCGAGCTGCTCAAGAACCCGTTCCTCATCGCGCTTTATGCGGTCACGGTCTTTATGGCGACCGGCTATTATGCGGGTTACAGCTATATCGAGCCGTTCCTGGCACAGGTCGCGCACGTCGACGCAAGCGCTATTACCATGACGCTGACGGCGTTCGGCTGCTCTGGTCTGCTCGGAAGCTGGATGTTCGGCCGTCTGTTCGATGGGCATCGCTTCCCGTTCTTGGCTATCACGCTCTCCGGCGTGCCGGTGGCTCTGCTGCTCATGGGTCCGGTTGCACCGTCGCTCGTCGCCGTTCTCGCTGTTTGCGCGCTATGGGGCTGCTGCTCTACGGCCTTTAACGTGGCGTTTCAGGCCGAGCTCATCAAGTACACACCGGCGGATTCGTCGGCCGTCGCCATGTCGATCTTCTCGGGCCTGTTCAATCTGGGTATCGGCACCGGTACGGCGATCGGCGGCGCCGTGGTGTCGGGCCCCGGCATCGCCTGGATCGGCTACGCAGGCGGCACGATCGCTGTCGTGGGCGTCATCCTCGCCATCACGGTGCTGTTCCCGGCCATACGCCGCGCCAAGCCCGTCGCCTAATCACGTCCCCTCATCAGTTGCGGTGGAATAGTTCCTGTTTAAGGCCTCTGAAGGCTCAAACAGGAACTATTCCACCGCAACTTATTTTGGGGAAGAGGATACAAGCCGGGCATACAATGGATTTCGTTGTGTTGAGCTTACCGGGAGGTTGCTATGTGGGCATACGAGACGACGTTCCATCAGATCTATCCGCTAGGCTTCTGTGGAGCTCCGCGCGAAAACGCCGCACCCGTTGCCGAGAATGAGCTTGCCCAAGCTGCCGGCACCGCGCCCAACCCCGATGCTCCTATCATGAAGATTGCCCAATGGGCCGACTACCTGCAAGGGCTCGGCATCGGCGCCGTGCTCATCAATCCGCCGCTCGAATCCGACAGCCACGGCTACGATACGCGCAGCCTGCGCCATATCGATCGCCGCCTGGGTGGGGATGCCGATTTTGCCGCCGTATGCGAGACGCTGCATGCCCACGGCATCCGCGTGGTACTCGACGCCGTCTTCAACCACGTCGGCCGCGGCTTTTGGGCCTTCCGCGATGTTCAGGAGCGAAAGTGGGACTCGCCTTACAAAGACTGGTTTCATATCAGCTTTGACGGTGACTCGTGCTACGGCGATGGCTTTTGGTATGAGGGCTGGGAAGGCCATTTTGAGCTCGTGAAGCTCAACCTGCAAAACCCCGCCGTGGTCGATTACCTGCTCGAGTCCGTGCGTCGTTGGGCCGAGGTCTTTGGCGTCGACGGCCTGCGCCTGGACGTTGCCTATATGCTCGACCGCGACTTTATGCGCCGCCTGCACGCCTTTACCCGTGAGCTTAAGCCCGACTTTGTGCTGATCGGCGAGACGCTTCACGGCGACTACAACCAGATCGTCAACGACGAGATGCTCGATTCCTGCACCAACTACGAGTGCTACAAGGGCCTGTACTCCAGCTTTAACTCGGTCAACATGTTCGAGATTGCCCACTCGCTGCATCGCCAGTTTGGTGGTGACCCGTGGTGCATTTATCGCGGCAAGCATCTGCTGTCGTTTGTCGACAACCATGACGTGCCGCGCCTGGCGAGTATCCTGACGGACAAGTCCTGCCTGCGCCCCGCCTACGGCATGCTCTTTGGCATGCCGGGCATCCCATGCGTCTACTATGGCAGCGAGTGGGGGATTGCCGGCGAAAAGGGCGGCCCCGATGGTGACTGGGCGCTGCGACCTGCGCTCGATGAGCCTGCGCCCAACGAGCTGACGGCGTTCGTCACGCAGCTCACGCACCTTCGCTCGGCCGACGACGCGGCGGCCCGTGCTCTCAACTACGGTGCCTATCGCAACGTGGTGATCCAGAACAAGCAGCTGCTGTTCGAGCGCGCCTGCGACGGCGCGACGGTACTCGTGGCGGTGAATGCCGTGGACGAGCCTTACACCTTTGGCGCCGGCGAGCTCAATGGGTCTTTTGTCGACCTGCTTACCGACGGTGCACCTGCGGTCGAGCTGACGGGCACCCTTGAGCTTGCGCCCTACGAGGTACGCTATCTGTTGAGGGCCTAAGCCATGGCTGTGTCCGACGAGGGCTATCAACATATTGAGCATGGGTTTGAACCCGTGTTCGACCAGCACTCGCGCGTTTTGGTGCTGGGGTCGTTTCCCTCGGTGCTTTCGCGCGCCAATGCCTTTTATTACGGCAACCCTCAGAATCGCTTTTGGCGCGTGATGGCCGCGTGCCTCGGAGTGCCTGTGCCGCCCAACGAGGGCGACCCTTTGGCGGACAGCGAGCCTGCGACGCTCGACGCCTCGATTGCCGCCAAGCGATCCATGCTGCTGAACGGCGGCGTGGCCCTGTGGGATGTGATCGAGAGCTGTGACATTAAGGGCTCGAGTGACGCGAGCATTCGCAACGTTGTGCCGGCACATATCGAGCGCATTACCGATGTCACGCCGATTGAGGTCGTTATCTGCAACGGCGGCGCGGCCGGGCGGCTCTACAAACGCTATCTACAAGAGCGGACGGGGCTACCTGCCATCGTGCTGCCGTCGACGAGTCCTGCCAACGCGGCGTGGCGTTTGGAGCGGCTTGTCGAGCGTTGGAGTGAAGCCGTTGACTGGGCAGCTTATTAATTTAGATTATTGATTGAGTGCGGGCGCCGAGGTGTTTCAGAACGCCTCGCCAGATCGGCGCGGGCACGGCTGGCTCGGCGCAAACCATGCCATTGGTGTCGATGTCCTCGGCACTGCCGCCGCCGAGTCGCTGCGCATGCTCAACCGAGCAACCCATACGCACCGCACCCACGAGCTTGTCCATGGCTTCGGAAAACGGTCGGCGCAAGAGGCCCATGCGCGGGGAGTGGCGAAGCGCTGCGATGCCGCTGCCGGCGCAGATGGCAACGCCGCCACACCACGTTAGTTTACGGAGCTCGCAAGCTTCCCGCAGGCGCTTGACGGGCATGTGCGCCCCCTCGGTGCTTCTGTGGGCAACCTGCACGACGACATAGACGCGTGTCTCTGCATTTCCAAGGCGATCGAGCATCTGCTCGACAGTGATCATCGCCCCGTCATCAAATGCATCATCAACGGCGAGCACGAGGCCATCGGCGGCAGCATCGTCATCATCCGCCTTCAAGTCGACCGGGCGGGGGAGTACAGTGCCGGAAAGCTGTGCATAGGCGGCGATGGCATCCTGCAGGTCCCAGAGCAAAAACTCAAGATCGGCGCTCTCGGGAATGTTGATATACGCAATGGTTTGCAACGTCTTGGGCTTATCGCCGCGCGCGATCGTCTCCATGCCGCCTCCTTTCCGGTTGGTTTCCGTTTAGGTTACACCGTCTGGTGGCGCCTCGCCGCGCTATCCTAGTGCAACCCTTACGAAAGGAACGCCATGCGCCTGCCCATGAATACCTCGCTTGCCACGCTCAAGCCCTCCGGTATCCGCCGAATCAACGCGCTCGCCGCTCAGCATCCGGGATGCATCGCGCTTGCGCTCGGCGAGCCTGATTTTCCCACGCCCGATGTGATTAGCGCCGAGGTGACCGCCGCACTGGGCCGCGGCGACACACACTATCCGCCCAACAACGGTCGCCCTGTCCTGCGCGAGGCACTGTCTGCCTACATGGGGGACGCGGGCCTTACGTTTTCGGCCGACGAGGTCATCCTGACCGACGGCGCGACCGAGGCCCTGTCGGCAACATTCATGGCCATGCTCAACCCCGGCGACGAGGTCATTATCCCCACGCCGGCCTTTGGCCTGTACGAGAGCATCGTCGTAGCCAATCACGCCAAAGCGGTCTTTTTGGATACGGAGCCTGCGCAATTTCAGATTGACGAGGATGCGCTTCGCGCCTGTGTGACCCCGGCGACCAAGGCCATCGTCATCTGCACGCCCAACAATCCCACGGGTTGCATTCTCAACGCGGCATCGCTCGACGCCGTGGCGCGCGTAGCGGAGCAGGCGGGCATCTACGTGGTCTGCGACGACGTATACAACCGCCTCGTCTATGTGGACGGCTACGAGCGCTTTGCCCAACGCCACCCGGAACTGCGCGAGCAGACGGTCATCATCGAGAGCTTCTCCAAGCCCTGGGCTATGACCGGCTGGCGCCTGGGCTGGCTCGCAGCCGCGGCCCCCGTCATCGCCGAGATCGCGAAGGCCCACCAATACTTAGTATCGAGCGCCGTCTCCTTCGAAATGGACGCTGCAGCTCGAGCCCTCACCGTCGACCCCACCCCCATGCTCAAAGTCTACCGAGCCCGCCGCAAACGAGTCCTCGCAGCCTTGGGCGCCATGGGTCTCGACGTAGTGGAGCCCGCAGGAGCCTTCTACGCCTTCCCGAGCATCAAAAAGTTCGGCCTAACCAGCGAGGATTTCTGCATTAAAGCCATCAAAGAAGCCAACGTAGCCCTAGTCCCAGGCAACTGCTTCGGCACCGAAGGCCACATCCGCCTAAGCTACTGCGTCTCCGACCAAAATCTGGACGAAGGCTTAAGCCGCCTGTCCACCTTCGTGTCAACCCTATAGCTCAACGGGCCCCAACCCATCAGCCCACCGACATAAGGGTTATGCGTGGGGGCGTCGGTCAACGAAAACCCGGGCTGCCCAAAGTCAACGCAGGCATGCGCCGCCGAAGGCCAGGCGCAAGGTTTTCGTAGATTCCGCACGAGCCGAAGAGCACTTAATGTGCTCTTCGCGCGAGCCAGGACTTGACCGAACGAAAACCTTGCGCCTGGCCTTCGGCGGAACGTGCCGGATGGTGGAATTGTGTGCAGCCCGGTTTTCCGTTGACCGACGCCGGGGTCCCCGCCATAATACTTTCGGTTCACGCACGAATCCGCTGCCAGAGACAGCCGGCGCAAACGGGCTTTGCCCGCGAGCTTAATGGGACATCCCGCCAGCCGAGGTGGTCGAGTAGATATGTCTTCTCGCCCCCGTCGCTCATGCAGCGCGGGGGCTTTCTTTTTGGACATGCCCCCGTCACGTCCTTGTGGCGGACCGTGCCCGGAAAGAATTTGAGGAGGTGTAATTCATGCCCCAGCAGTACAAAATCGACAAGGTTGCAGAGATCGAGTCCCGTATCGCCGAGAACGCCGGTCTGTTCGTCGTCAACTACAACGGTCTGACGGTTAAGCAGGCTCAGGAGCTGCGTCATCAGCTTCGCGAGTGCGGCGCCGAGATGAAGGTCTACAAGAACAACCTGGTCAAGATCGCTCTCAAGAACCAGGAGCAGCCCGAGCTCGACGAGATCCTCGCCGGCCCCGTCGCTTATGTGTTCTACGAGACCGAGCCGGTCGAGGCCGCTAAGGCCCTTAAGGACTTCTCCGCTAAGTCCAAGGGCGTCCTTGAGATCAAGGGCGGTATCTCCGACGGCAAGGCCGTTTCCGCTGATGATGTTAAGGCTATCGCCGAGCTGCCCACCAAGGATCAGCTTCTCGGCCAGATCGCCGGTCTCATCTCCGGTTTCGCTCGCGACATCGCTGTCTGCGTCAACGGCGTTTCCTCTGGTCTCGCTCGTTCGATCCAGCAGGTCTCCGAGCAGAAGGCAGCCTAGTCGCTGTTTTCACCCGCGGCGGCAACGCCGCACCCCTGGCGCATTCGCGCCGTGTTTTAACTGATCTCCGTGCATCCGCACGGAAACCGAAAGGACTTAGAAATGGCTAAGCTTACCACCGATGAGATCATCGATGCTCTTAAGGAAATGACCCTTCTCGAGGCTTCCGAGCTCGTCAAGGCTATCGAGGACACCTTCGGCGTTTCCGCCGCTGCTCCTGCCGCTGTTGTCGCCGCTCCTGCTGCTGGCGCTGCTGAGGCCGAGGAGAAGACCGAGTTTGACGTCGTGCTCGAGGGCTTCGGCGACAACAAGATCCAGGTCATCAAGGCCGTCCGCGAGCTCACCAACCTTGGCCTGAAGGAGGCCAAGGAGGTCGTCGAGGGCGCTCCCAAGGCTGTTCTCGAGGGTGCCAAGAAGGAGGACGCCGAGGCTGCCAAGGAGAAGCTCGAGGCTGCTGGCGCTGCTGTCACCCTCAAGTAATCAGGCTTTCTCGCCAGATTTCTTTGCAGACGGGACTCGCTATGCGAGCCCCGTCTTTTTTGTTTTGGCCCCTCATTCCCATTGCTCGGCATGCAGAACATCGCTGTCTTCGCCGTGCCAATCCCGTTACCGCTGGGGCGTAAAATTGCACCATTCGAGCAATAATTTGCGTTGACCTGCTGAAGAATTGCGTTTGCCTTACGGCGACGTATGTCTTCGGCGGTAAGATACTTCGGTATCGCAATTTGGTCTGCGGCCGCCGTGCCGCACGCATGGGGCGCATTCTGCGCCTGCGAAAGGATCCTTGAATAACATGAAGGCAATCATCCCCGCCGCCGGTCTTGGCACGCGTTTTCTGCCTGGCACTAAGTGCACGCCCAAAGAGATGTTGCCGGTGCTCGACAAGCCGGTCATTCAGTATGTCGTCGAGGAGGCACTCGACCCCGAGGAGGTCGACGACGCCATCATCGTTACCTCTCCCGGTAAGCCCGAGCTGCTGAGCTACTTCCAGCCCGATCGCTCGCTCGAGAACCTGCTGCGCGAGCGCGGCAAGAACGCCTATGCCGATGCCGTTGCCCACGCTGGCGGTATGCCGGTCGACTTCCGTTATCAGTACGAGCCCAAGGGCCTCGGCCATGCTATCCGCTCTGCTGCCGACGCCGTGGCAGGGGAGAACTTCCTGGTTCTTCTGGGCGACTACGTTGTGCCTAACCGCGACATCTGCGACAAGATGCTCGCCGTTTCCAAGGAGCACGGTGGCGCTTCGGTTATCGCCGTCGCTGCTTGCTCGCCTGAGGAAGTCAGCCGCTATGGCGTTATCGCCGGCGAGCGCGTCGGTTCGCTCGAGGGCGCCGAGGGCGTTGCCGATGCCGAGCCGGGTGCCGTGTGGCGCATCGGCGGCCTGGTGGAGAAGCCCGCTCCCGAGGCGGCTCCGTCCAACCTGTACATCGTCGGTCGCTACCTGCTGAGCCCGCTGGTCATGGACCTGCTGGCCGATCAGCAGGCCGGTAAGGGCGGCGAGATTCAGCTGACCGACGCCATGGCACGTTCGCTCGACCGCGAGGCCATGTACGCTGTCGTCATCGATCCGCTCTCGGGCTACGACACTGGTACCCCGTCTGGCTGGATGGCCACCAACGCCCTCATGGCCGCAAGCGACCCTCGCTTTGCCAGCGCCTTCTGGGACGCCATCGACGAGCGCGGCGGCTTGATGCGCAAGTAAGCCTTCGGGCATCGACATTTACGGGCGTGGACCTCGGTTCGCGCCCGTTTTTTTGTTCGGGCTGCAATCGTGGCTCCGGAAAGTGCGACCCACAATTTGATCGAATTCTGGGACGCGCTTTCCGGTTAGGGCCCCTAGCGGAAAGTGCGACCCGGAATTTCGGCTCAGAACGGGATATGCTTTCCCAAACAGGGCACAACCGGAAACTGCGTCCCAGTTTGAGGCCTCAAAACGGGACGCAGCTTCCGCCTGATCAATCCTCGCCGCCATTCCGTCGTCGGCAGCCCGCATCAGCAGAACTGTTCACAGAAAATATATGAACAGATGTTCGGTGCACACCTATCTACCTGCATCTTTTCTGTCGAAAAACTTTGCTACTCCAAAAACTCAATCGCGTCAAGGCTTTTCTTGCCCAACGGTCGGTACCTGATAAACTATTAGGTTGCGATAACTGGCGAAGCTATGCCTCGCCAACCCACCGAGCATTTCCGTGAAGGAGGAAAAACCTGGTGACCTACGCATACACTGCCACTGAGCGCAAGCGCGTCAGCTTCGGGAAAATCCCGGAGGCCATGGAGCTCCCCAACCTTATCTCTGTTCAAAGGGAATCCTTTGAGCGTTTTAAGGACGAGGGCCTTCGTGAGGCGTTCAAGGAATCCAGCCCCATCCAGAGCCAGAACCATGTTCTCGAGGTTACCTTCGGCGAGCATCAGTTCGGCGACCCCGCGCACACCGTCGAGGAGTGCCGCGAGAAGGATATGACCTATCAGGCTCCGCTTCTGACCGACGTCCGTCTCACCAACAAGGAGACCGGCGAGATCAAGGAGCAGCTCGTCTTCATGGGCGACTTCCCCATGATGACCGATCAGGGCACCTTCATCATCAACGGTACCGAGCGTATCGTCGTCTCGCAGCTCGTCCGCTCCCCGGGCGTGTACTACAGCTCCGAGATGGATTCGGGCAAGCAGATCTATAAGGCCCAGATCATCCCGTCCCGCGGTGCCTGGCTCGAGTTTGAGGTTGACAAGCGCGACCAGCTCATGGTCTCCATCGACCGTAAGCGCAAGCAGAGCGCCACGATGTTCCTGCGCGCCCTTGGCATCGCCGTCACCAACGACGACATCATCGAGCTGCTCGGCAACTCCGATGTGATCAAGCGCACCCTCGAGCGCGATACCGCCCTTACCCGCGAGGACGCCCTCATCGAGATTTACCGTCGCCTGCGCCCGGGCGAGCCTCCCACCGTGGACGCTTCCCGCAGCCTGCTCGAGGGTCTGCTCTTTAACCCGCAGCGCTACGATCTGGCCCGCGTCGGTCGTTACAAGGTCAACAAGAAGCTCAACCTCACCACCGAGGAAGAGGTCACGGTGCTTACCGACGAGGATATCGTCGCGACGCTGCGCTACCTGCTGTCCCTCGCTGCCGGCGAGCAGGGCTTCAAGGTCGACGACATCGACCACTTTGGCAACCGTCGTATCCGCACCGTCGGCGAGCTTGTCGCCAACCAGTTCCGTATCGGCATGAGCCGTATGGAGCGCGTCGTCCGTGAGCGCATGAGCTCCCAGGACATCGACGAGATCACCCCGCAGTCGCTCATCAACATCCGCCCGATCGTGGCCTCCATCAAGGAGTTCTTCGGTTCCTCGCAGCTCTCGCAGTTCATGGACCAGGCGAACCCCCTGACCGGTCTGACCCACAAGCGCCGTCTGTCCGCACTCGGCCCTGGTGGTCTTGCCGGTCACAAGTCCGGTTCCAGCCGCCGCACCAACGTGCCGACGGCCGTCCGCGACGTTCACAACTCGCACTACAGCCGCATGTGCCCGATCGAGACCCCCGAAGGCCCCAACATCGGCCTGATCGGCTCGCTCGCCCTCTATGCCCGCGTCAACGAGTACGGCTTCATCGAGGCCCCGTTCCGTCGTGTCGAGAACGGCGTTGCCACCGACCAGATCGACTGGATGACCGCTGACGAGGAAGAGAAGCACGTCATTGCGCCGGCCAACACGCCGCTCGATCCCAAGACCAACGAGTTCATCACGACCGATGCCGAGGGCAAGATCGTCCGCCCGCACGCCGTGATCGCCCGTACCCGCGACTTCGACGGCTCCTTCGGCGCTCCCGCCGACGTGCCTGTCGAGGACGTCGACTACATGGACGTCTCGCCGCGTCAGATGCTCTCCGTCGCAGCCACGCTGATCCCGTTCCTTGAGCACGACGACGCCAAGCGTACGCTGATGGGCGCTAACATGCAGCGTCAGGCCGTGCCGCTGGTTCACCCCGCCGCTCCCTATGTCGGTACCGGCATGGAGCGCCGCGCCGCTCTGGACTCCGGCGAGGTCACCCTGGCCAAGAACGCCGGCGAGGTCATCTTTGCCGACGCCGCCAAGATCATCGTCAAGCATGCCGGCGGCATGGACGAGTATCACCTGGCCAAGTACCAGCGCTCCAACCAGTCCACCTGCATCAACCACCGTCCGCTCGTGCGCGTCGGTGACACCGTTGAGCAGGGCGAGCCTCTGGCTGACGGTCCTTCGACCGATCACGGCGAGCTCGCACTGGGCCAGAACCTCACCGTGGCCTACATGCCGTGGGAGGGCTTTAACTACGAGGACGGTATCGTCGTGTCCGAGCGCCTGGTGGCCGAGGACCTGCTGACGACCATCAACATCACCCGTCACGAGATCGACGCCCGCGACACCAAGCTCGGCCCCGAGGAGATCACCCGCGAGATCCCGAATCTCTCCGAGGACATGCTTGCCAACCTCGACGAGGACGGCATCATCCGCATCGGCGCCGAGGTCGGCCCTGGCGACATCCTGGTCGGTAAGGTCACGCCTAAGGGCGAGAGCGCTCTGACCGCCGAGGAGCGCCTGCTGCGCGCCATCTTCGGCGCCAAGGCCCACGACGTCCGCGATACCTCCCTTAAGATGCCTCACGGCGCTTACGGCCGCGTTATCGACGTTGTCCGCTTTAGCCGCGAGAACGGTGACGACCTGGCCCCCGGCGTCAACGAGCAGGTGCGCGTCTACGTCGCCCAGCGTCGTAAGATCCAGCAGGGCGATAAGATCGCCGGTCGCCACGGCAACAAGGGTGTTATTTGTAACGTTCTGCCGGTCGAGGACATGCCCTACATGGCTGACGGTACCCCGATCGACGTTATCCTCAACCCGCTGGGCGTTCCTTCGCGTATGAACGTCGGCCAGCTGCTCGAGTGCCACCTTGGCTGGGCTGCTGCCTGCGGTTGGGATACCGAGCAGGCCGACTCCGACAAGTACGTCCCCGGTCCGTTCTTCACCGCCACGCCCGTCTTCGACGGCGCCAAGGAGGACGAGATCGCCGAGGTCATCCGTCGTGCCAACAAGAACATGCTCAACAAGGCCACCGCTGCCTTTGGCGATCACATGCGCCCCGAGTTTGTCACCCAGCTTGACGAGCGCGGCAAGACCCGTCTGTTCGACGGCCGCACCGGCGAGGAGTTCCGCGAGCCCATTACCGTGGGTACGTCCTACATCCTCAAGCTCGGCCACATGGTCGACGACAAGATCCACGCTCGTTCGACCGGCCCTTACAGCCTGGTTACCCAGCAGCCCCTGGGCGGCAAGGCCCAGTTCGGCGGCCAGCGCTTCGGCGAGATGGAAGTTTGGGCACTGTACGCATACGGTGCTTCCAACGTCCTGCAGGAGATCCTGACCGTCAAGTCCGACGATACCGTGGGCCGCGTCAAGACCTACGAGTCCATCGTCAAGGGCGAGAACGTTCCTGTCCCGGGTATCCCCGAGTCCTTCAAGGTTCTCGTCAAGGAGATCCGCTCCCTCGCACTGGACATCGAGCCCATGCACGATGCCGACGAGGACGCCTCCGCCCCTGTGACCGCCGAGGAGACCTCCGCTCTCGACGACCTGGCTGCGCTCGCCGGCGTTGACGCCGACGTCGAGGCCGAGAATGCCGAGACCGCCGAGGCGCCCGAGGCTGTCGCCGCCACGACCACTGATAAGGAGTAGTTGACTGTGGCAGATTTCGAAGCTACTGATTTTGACTCGGTAAAGATCTCCCTTGCCTCCGCCGACCAGATCCGTTCCTGGTCGCACGGCGAGGTCAAGAAGCCGGAGACCATCAATTACCGTACCCTCAAGCCCGAGAAGGACGGCCTGTTCTGCGAGAAGATCTTCGGTCCCGCCAAGGACTGGGAGTGCTCCTGCGGCAAGTACAAGGGCATCCGCTTTAAGGGCATCGTCTGCGAGCGCTGCGGTGTCGAGGTCACCTCGGCCAAGGTGCGTCGCGACCGCATGGGTCACATCGAGCTCGCCGCTCCCGTGTCCCACATCTGGTACTTCAAGAGCCCCACGAGCTTCCCGATGAGCCGTATGCTCGACATCAAGTCCAAGGACCTCGAGAAGGTTCTGTACTTTGCCAGCTACATCATCACCGAGGTTGACTATGAGGCCCGCGAGGCCGACGCCGACGACCTGCGCGAGGAGCTCGCCGCCGATCTGGAAGAGATCGATGCCGAGTGCGCCCGCCAGATCGAGTCCCTCAAGGAGCAGGGCGGCCCCGAGAACTTTGACGAGTTCTCCGACGAGGAGCCGCTGACCCCCGAGGAGATCGCCTCCGGCATCGTCGACATCGAGGAAGAGTGCAAGGACGAGAAGCAGCTCCGCACGGACGCCTTCAACGCCTTCATGAAGCTCACCGAGCGCGACCTCATCTCCGATGAGCCGCTGTTCCGCGAGATGACCCGCTACTACTCCATGTACTTCAAGGGTGGCATGGGTGCCGAGGCCGTCCGCGACCTGCTCGCTGCCATCGACCTCCCCTCCGAGGCCGAGAAGCTCAAGGCCATCATCGCCGACGAGGACTCCCAGAAGCAGAAGCGCGAGAAGGCCGTCAAGCGCCTCGAGGTCGTTGACGCCTTCCTGAAGGGTGGCAACAGCCCCGCGAACATGATCCTGGACGTTATCCCGGTCATTCCGCCCGATCTGCGCCCGATGGTCCAGCTCGACGGCGGCCGCTTCGCCGCGTCCGACCTCAACGACCTGTACCGTCGCGTGATCAACCGTAACAACCGACTCAAGCGCCTGCTCGACCTGGACGCCCCTGCGATCATCGTGAACAACGAGAAGCGCATGCTCCAGGAGTCCGTGGACGCCCTGTTCGACAACGGCCGTCGTGGTCGCCCGGTCTCTGGCCGTGGCGGTCGCCCGCTCAAGTCGCTCGCCGAGGCCCTCAAGGGCAAGCAGGGTCGTTTCCGTCAGAACCTGCTGGGTAAGCGTGTCGACTACTCCGGCCGTTCGGTCATCGTTACCGACCCTAAGCTGCTGCTGCACCAGTGCGGTCTGCCCAAGACCATGGCGCTGGAGCTCTTCAAGCCCTTCGTCATGAAGCGCCTGGTCGAGCTTGGCAAGGTCGAGAACATCAAGGGCGCCAAGCGCGCTATCGACCGCGGTGCCACCTTTGTGTGGGACATCCTCGAAGAGGTCATCGACGGCCGCGTCGTGCTGCTCAACCGTGCACCGACCCTGCACCGTCTGTCCATCCAGGCCTTTGAGCCGGTGCTGGTCGAGGGCAAGGCTATCCACCTGCACCCGCTGGTCTGCTCGCCCTTCAACGCCGACTTCGACGGCGACCAGATGTCTGTTCACGTGCCGCTGTCCAGCCAGGCTCAGGCCGAGGCCCGCGTGCTCATGCTCTCTGCGAACAACCTGCGCTCGCCGGCATCCGGCAAGCCGGTCAACATCCCCTCGCAGGACATGATCATCGGTGTGTACTACCTCACCCAGGTCCGCGACGGTCTGCCGGGCGAGAACCACGTGTTCGCCAGCTTCGACGACGCGCTGCACGCCTATGACTGCCGTTCCGAGGTCGACATGCAGGCCAAGATCCAGGTCCGCGTGTCCGCTGCCGACGCCAACGTCATCAACGAGGACGGCACCCGTATCTTCCGCGTCAAGAACGGCAAGAACGAGTTTGTCGACTACGACGTCACCGGCAACAAGACCGCGCGCTTCGAGACCTCTATCGGCCGCATCATCTTCAACCGCCAGTGCCTGCCCGAAGACTACGAGTTCATGAACTACAAGATGGTCAAGGGCGACGTTGCCAAGCTGGTTGCGGACTGCTGCGATCGTTACCCCGAGGCCAAGGTCGGCCCGATCCTCGACGCCATCAAGTACTCCGGCTTCCACTACGCTACCCGCGCCGGCCTCACCATCTCGGTGTGGGACGCTCTCATCCCTGCCGAGAAGCAGGAGCTGCTCGACCGCGCCCAGGCCAACGTCGACCAGATCAACGAGTACTTCGAGGAGGGCTTCATCAACGAGACGGAGCGCCACATCGAAGTCGTTAACGAGTGGACTGCTTGTACCGATAAGGTTGCAGCGCTCATGCTCGACATGTTCGACGAGGAGAACCCGCTCTACATGATGGCCGACTCCGGCGCCCGTGGTTCTAAGACCCAGCTGCGTCAGCTCGGCGGCATGCGTGGCCTGATGGCAGACATGTCCGGCGAGACGATCGACCTTCCCATTAAGGCGAACTTCCGCGAGGGCCTGCTGCCGCTCGAGTACTTCATTTCGACCTACGGCGCCCGTAAGGGCCTGGTCGATACCGCATCCCACACCTCGGACTCTGGTTACCTGACCCGTCGTCTGGTCGACGTGGCCCAGGACGTCATCGTCCGCGAGGAGGACTGCGGTACGCACGAGGGCGTCACCTATAACCTCATCATCCCCGGCACCACCGACCTCAACACCGACCTCGTCGGCCGTTGCTTCATTGAGGACGTCGTGGCTCCCGATGGCACCGTGTTCTTTGAGCAGGACGGTTACATCGAGAAGGTCGCCGACATCCAGAAGATGGTCGATGCGGGCCTTAAGAAGGTCAAGCTTCGCGCGCTGCTCACCTGCCGCTCCAAGTACGGCGTGTGCCAGAAGTGCTACGGCTGGGATCTTTCCACCCGTCGTCCGGTCGCCATCGGTACCGCGGTCGGCATTATTGCCGCCCAGTCCATCGGCGAGCCCGGTACGCAGCTTACGATGCGTACCATTCACTCCGGCGGCGTCGCTGGCGTCGACGATATTACGCAGGGTCTGCCTACGGTCAGCCGTATGTTCGATATCGTCGGCAATGTCAACGAGAAGATTCTGGGTCGCGAGGCCGAGCTGGCTCCGTACTCCGGTCACCTCTCGATTAAGCCCGAGAAGTCCGAGTACGTGCTGACGCTCACCGACTCCGAGGATCACACCCGTGTCCTCGACGAGCGTCGCGTCCCCGCTTCGGTGCGCTTTATGCCCGAGATCGAGGACGGCTGCGAGGTTCGCGCCGGCGACCAGATCACCAAGGGCTTCGTCAACTTCCGCAACCTGCGCAAGCTGACCGACATCGAGTCGACGATGCACACCTTCGTCGAGAGCGTCAAGGACGTCTACACCAGCCAGGGCGTCGACCTGAACGACAAGCACATCGAGGTGCTCGCACGTCAGATGCTGCGTCGCGTTCAGATCACCAACCCCGGCGACTCCAAGTACCTGCTTGGTCAGTACGTCGACCGCTACGAGTTCGCCGACGAGGTCGAGCGCGTTGCCCGTCTGGGCGGTCAGGCTCCCGTGGCCGAGCCCGTCATCCTGGGTACGCTCAAGGTCGCGTCCAACATCGACTCCTGGCTGTCGAGCGCTTCGTTCATCCGTACCGCCGGCGTCCTTACCGAGGCTGCCATCGAGGGCAAGGTCGACCATCTGCTCGACCTTAAGTCCAACGTCATCGTCGGTAAGAAGATCCCGGCTGGTACCGGCCTCAAGCCGTACGCCAACGCCAAGCTGACGTATCGCACGGCCGACGGCTACGTGGACATCGACGGCCCGGCTTCGCCCAACGCCAAGTCGCTGCCCGAGTGGGCTCCTGTGGAGCTCAAGGACCTGGACGAGCAGCTCCCGCAGCAGCTCGACTGGGCCGGCTACGACGAGTTTGGTGGTGCTGACGGTTCGTTCACCCGCAACGGCCACACCATCTCCGCCGAGAAGGCTCGCCTGTACCTGTTCGACGACCTGGGCGTGTCGCAGCGCTGGACCAACAAGTTCAGCGAGGTCGGCATCGAGACGGTCGGCGACCTGGTCGGCAAGTCCGAGGAGGATCTGCTGCGCATCGACGGCATCGGTGCCAAGGCGATCGAGGAGCTCCGTGACGGCCTGGAGGCCCACGACCTGCTCTACATCCTCGAGAACAACGACGACGTTGCCGACGAGGAAGACCTCTCGCAGCTGCTGCAGATGGTCTTTAGCCCCGACGGTCCGGACGACATCCTGCTGGGCACCTCCGCTGCGCCGACGCATCACGCCGACGAGGACGAGGAGCTCCTGGGCGCCCCGATCGACGACAAGAAGGCTCCCGCCAACGGTGCCATCAACGAGGACATGGCTTCCCTCGACGAGCTGCTCAACCAGCTCGTGGACACCGACGACGCCGAAGAGGCCAAGGACAACGACGAGGAATAATTTCCTAGTACGTTAACCGCCCTTCCAAAGACCCGCTTCCCAACAGGGGAGCGGGTCTTTTTCGTTGAAGAAAACCTGCCAATAAGGGACAGGTTTATTTTGGTCGGTTTTTCATGCTTGAATTTGAAACATTTCGCCCGACAAGAGCGTATCTATGGTGAGGGCCTCATCGAGAACCATTAATGTCACCGGGAGGTGATTATGGAAGAACAAGCTTTTAGACAGGCGGTCGAAGACCACCGGGATGTCGTGTTTCGGATCGCATTGACGTATCTGCGTGATCGCGCTGACGCCGACGATGTCGCTCAAGATGTCTTTCTTAAGCTGCTCAAAAGCGATGGACAATTTGAGAGTCGGGAGCATCTTCGCCGTTGGCTCATTCGGGTCACGATCAATGAATGTAAATCTCTTTTTCGAAAGCCGTGGAGGCGCGTGGAGGATATTGAGAGTCTGACCGATTCGCTTTCAACGGCACCGGAGGAAACCAAGGATGTCCTGCTCGATGTCATGCGACTTCCGGAACGATTCCGTATTCCTATTGTGCTCTATTACTATCTGGGCTTTTCGACCTCAGAGATTGCCGAGTTACTGCATGTGCCAGCCGCGACCGTTCGAACGCGTTTAGCTCGCGGTCGATCGAAGCTCAAATTCATCCTAGAGGAGGGCGACCGTGAAATCCAATCAAATCAAGCAGGCCTTCGAGTCCGTCCAAGCCGATAGCGATCTTGCTGACCGTGTTCTATATGCCGCTGCTGGTGAGCCGCTTCGCCGAAAGGGTCACGCGAAGCCTCTGTATGTTGCCGTAATCGGATGTCTTGCCGGAGTGTTGGCGACCGGAGGGGTCGCCTACGCCGTTGTCAATTCCGGCTATTTTGCCTCAGCCTGGGGAAACCACGGCAACGGGGATTCCATTACCTGGATTAATGGCGGCTCATCGGGGACTAAATACACCTACACCAGAGAGTTTGGTGACGGCATTGCGCCCCAAAGCCTGGAGGGCACAGTCCAGAAGGTTAATCTGTCCGTCGAGGGTAACGGCTATACGCTTGATATCCATGAGATGGCTATCGATAAAAACGGTTGCGGTGCCGTGACGTTTACGCTGTCCAATCCAAATGGCGTTAACTACTACAAGCCGGCAGCAGAGACAGGAGAACTTGTTCTCTATGGTGAAGAAGAACAAGGCATCGGCACGCCCAGCATGAACTTCGGCGAGGAATGGGCTGACACACGCTGCACCATTGATAAGGACACATCAAGCGATACTGTCATTAATGGCACGATGTACTTTGCCTCGTGGGATCGCGAGCGAGATTTGGGACATGCGATCACCTGGAATATCAGCTGGACGGAGGGCAAAGGTGAGGATGCGAAGGTGATCGAGGTATCGACGCCAGAGTTTAGCGTTGGAGCGTACGTCGATACTAAGGAACTCCGCTCCGATGACTCGCCTCTCGAGATCAGTCCGTTTTCCATCCAGACGCATATCGATGATCTGGGCTATGAAGCAGTTGATCATAAACTGACCGTCACCTACAAGAATGGATCGGAGCAGATTATCGAAGATGACGACGCAGGGGTGTTCAACTTCTATGTTTCGCTGGCGCGCAATAGCGGAGAGAACAACTGGGTGCCAACGAAGTTGATTGATGTCGACCAAGTGGTCTCAGTAACGCTTGAGGGCACGAGATACACATCAACAGGAGAGACCGAAACAGAAGTACCCTTTACCATCGTCTATTCGTAAGGTCTAGGCCGCTTCCCAAGAGGGGAAGCGGCCTATTTTGCGTTATATGGACGGTTATTTTGAGCGATATTCGCCTGAATTTCGGAAGTATGCGGCAAAATCTCGATGGGTCGACCACACCGCATATGCTCAAGCGCTCTGCCTGCGGGTTTATTATCGCAAAACCCCGGCGTGCTCGGCAGGTCCAGAATTTACCGCATACTTCCGAAAGCGCCGCCGATTTCCATGCGACAGGTGAGAGCAGATCACCGCTGGAGCGCGACATTTTCCCAGATAAAACCGACCAAAATAAACCTGTCCCTATTTGCCAGGGAACGTTGCCCCAACGATCACGTCGGATTCCCGGGCCGGGCGGCGCAGGGGTTAAGTTTGTCGCGAGTTCCGCACGAGCCGGAGGCCACTTAATGTGGCCTCCGTGCGAGCCAGGACTGTAGAGCAGCAAACTTAACCCCTGCGCCGCCCGGCCCGGGAATCCGCCCCCGCGCACAGGAGGGGATTCCTTTTGTGTAGGCTTTGCGGAAATGTGCCAATTTTGGGATACGCCCGGCGGCGTGGTCTGTTGACGGCACAGCTAACGCCACGTATCCTATCGAACTGCGTGTTTCGTAGGGGGATGCTGACCCCTCGATTCAAGCCGTTGCACTTTACAGAAAGCTGGAATCATTCGAGAAGGAGTACGCTTTGCCTACTATTAACCAGCTGGTTCGCCAGGGCCGTCGTTCCGTGCCCAAGAAGTCCAAGAACGCTGCTCTGCAGCACAACTCCCAGAAGCGCGGCGTGTGCACCCGCGTCTTCACCACGAGCCCCAAGAAGCCGAACTCGGCTCTTCGTAAGGTTGCCCGTGTTCGCCTTGTCAACGGCATCGAAGTTACTGCTTACATCCCGGGTGAGGGCCACAACCTGCAGGAGCACTCCATCGTGCTCGTCCGCGGCGGTCGTGTCCGTGACCTCCCTGGTGTCCGTTATCACGTCATCCGTGGCGCCTACGACGCTGCTCCGGTCCAGAACCGTATGCAGGCCCGTTCCAAGTACGGTGCTAAGCGCCCCAAGGCTAAATAAGCCAGATAACGTTTTGATACTTTCGCCGTGTGCCGCCTAAGCGCCGCACGGTAGACACTTAAGGAGATTTCACATGCCGCGTCGTGCAGCAGCTAATCGTCGTGAGGTTCAGCCTGACGCCGTTTACAACAACCGCCTGGTGACTCAGCTCATCAACAAGGTCCTTCTTGACGGCAAGAAGGCCACCGCTGAGCGCATCGTTTACACCGCTTTCGAGATCGTTGCCGAGAAGTCCGAGGGTGGCGACGCTCTCGCTACCTTCAAGAAGGCTATGGACAACGTCAAGCCCACGCTCGAGGTTAAGCCCAAGCGTGTCGGTGGCGCTACCTATCAGGTCCCGATGGAGGTCAACTCCCGTCGTTCCACCGCTCTGGGTATCCGCTGGATCGTCAACTTCTCCCGCGCTCGCAAGGAGAAGACCATGGCCGAGCGTCTCGCCAACGAGATCCTCGACGCTTCCAACGGCCTGGGCGCTTCCGTCAAGAAGCGTGAGGACGTCTTCAAGATGGCCGAGGCCAACCGCGCGTTCTCTCACTATCGTTGGTAAGTTAAGGTAAGGAACTAACATGGCTAAGCCTAAGTACAAGCTTTCCGATACCCGTAACATCGGCATCATGGCCCACATCGATGCCGGTAAGACCACCACGACCGAGCGTATTCTTTACTACACCGGTAAGACCCACAAGATCGGTGAGGTTCATGAGGGCGCTGCCACCATGGACTGGATGGTTCAGGAGCAGGAGCGCGGCGTAACCATTACCTCCGCTGCTACCACGTGCTTCTGGAACAAGGACGGTAAGGACTACCGCATCCAGATCATCGACACCCCGGGCCACGTTGACTTCACCGCCGAGGTCGAGCGCTGCCTGCGCGTCCTCGATGGTGCTGTCGCCGTCTTCGACGCCGTTGCCGGCGTTCAGCCCCAGTCTGAGACCGTTTGGCGTCAGGCTTCCACCTTCAACGTCCCCCGCATCGCCTTCATCAACAAGTATGACCGCGTGGGCGCTGACTTCTTCAACGCTATCGAGACCATGAAGGATCGTCTCGACGCTAACGCCGTGGCCGCTCAGGTCCCGATGGGCGCCGAGGACAACTTCTGGGGCGTCATCGACCTCGTCACCATGACTGCATGGGACTTCAAGGCCGACGAGAAGGGCATGACCTACCCCGAGCCGATGGACGAGATCCCGGCTGAGTTTGCCGACATCGCTGCCACCAAGCGCGAGGAGCTCCTCGACGCTGCTGCCAGCTTTGACGACGAGCTCATGGAGAAGATTCTCATGGAGGAGGACTTCACCGTCGAGGAGCTCAAGGCTGCTCTGCGCAAGGGTGTTCTGGCCAACGAGCTTAACCTCGTCTTCGTGGGCTCCGCCTACAAGAACAAGGGCGTCCAGGAGCTGCTCGACGCTGTCGTCGACTACCTGCCCAGCCCGCTCGACGTTGAGGCCGTCACCGGTACCGATCCGGACACCGGCGAGGAGATCCAGCGTCATCCTTCCTTCGACGAGCCCTTCTCCGGCCTGGTCTTCAAGATCATGACCGACCCGTTCGTCGGTAAGCTCACCTACGTCCGCGTTTACTCCGGCCGCGCCGAGTCCGGCTCCTACGTGGTCAACGCTTCCAACGGTCAGCGCGAGCGCCTCGGCCGCATTCTCGAGATGAACGCCGCCGAGCGTATCGACCGTGACGACGCTGCCGCCGGCGACATCGTCGCTTGCGTCGGCTTCAAGAACTCCACCACCGGTGACACCCTGTGCGCCGAGGGCAAGGAGATCGTCCTCGAGAAGATCGAGTTCGCTAAGCCCGTTATCGACGTTGCCATTGAGCCCAAGACCAAGGCCGAGCAGGACAAGATGTCCCTGGCTCTGACCAAGCTCGCCGAGGAGGACCCGACCTTCCAGGTGTCCACCAACCACGAGACCGGCCAGACCATCATCGCCGGCATGGGCGAGCTGCACCTCGAGATCATCGTCGACCGTCTGCTCCGTGAGTTCAAGGTTGACGCTAACGTTGGTAAGCCCCAGGTTGCCTACCGCGAGACCGCTGGTCACGACGTCGAGAAGGCTGAGGGCAAGTTCGTCCGTCAGTCCGGTGGTCGCGGTCAGTACGGCCACGCCGTCATCAAGCTCGAGAAGATGGAGGAGGGCTTCGGCTACGAGTTCGTCAACGCTATCGTCGGCGGCGTCGTGCCCAAGGAGTACATCCCGTCCATCGACAAGGGCATCCAGGAGGCCCTGAACACCGGTGTTATCGCCGGCTTCCCGGTCCTCGACGTCAAGGTCACCCTGTTCGACGGTTCTTACCACGAGGTCGACTCCTCCGAGGCCGCCTTCAAGATCGCCGGTTCCATGGCTATCAAGGACGCCCTCAAGAAGTCCGATCCGCAGCTGCTCGAGCCGATCATGGCTGTCGAGGTCGAGACCCCCGAGCAGTACATGGGCGACGTTATGGGCAACCTCTCCGGTCGCCGCGGCAAGATCGAGGGCATGGAGGATCGCAAGAACAGCAAGCTCATCCGTGCCAAGGTGCCGCTGGGCGAGATGTTCGGTTACGCTACCGACCTTCGCTCCCAGACCCAGGGCCGTGCATCCTACACGATGCAGTTCGACTCTTATGAGCCCGCGCCCAAGTCCATCGTGGACGAGGTCATGAGCAAGAACGCCTAAGTTCGAGCTCCCTGTTACGTAATCCGCGAGAACATCTCTCGCACTCTTTGGAGGTTTAAGTTGGCTACCCAGAAGATCCGCATTCGCCTCAAGGGCTATGATCACGAGGTCGTCGATCAGTCCGCGAAGCTCATCGTCGAGACCGCTCAGAAGACCGGCGCTCGCGTTTCCGGTCCTGTCCCCCTGCCCACCGAGCGCAACCTGTACACGGTTATCCGCTCGCCGCACGTGAACAAGGACTCCCGTGAGCAGTTCGAGATGCGCACCCATAAGCGCCTCATCGACATCCTCGACCCCACCTCGGGCACCGTTGATTCGCTCATGCGTCTCGACCTCCCCGCTGGCGTCGACATCGACATCAAGCTCTAAGCGATATCGCTCATAGCTTACAGAGCCCCGCTACCATTACGGTAGCGGGGCTCTTTTGTTTTGAATGATGGTTTGGACTGCCGGGTAATGCTGCCGAGTAGGTGGCTGCGGCGCTCTATTCGCTCAATGGGCGCAATGACGCCTCCTCAAAATGGAAGGAACGCAAGCCGTCTTCCATTTCGATACACGCGCGACCAAAGGCATCGACCGTTTGAAAGATGCCACGCGCCAGCTCGTCACCGGCAGGGGAACGGGCGATAACGTGCTCCCCAATCCAATTGAGATGAGCGACATACTCATCGTGGACGGGTGCGATCGGACCGGCGTCTTCTTCCATGGCGTTGAGTAGATCCGCCCACGCGTCCACAGCGTTTACGACGGTGTGATAGACCTCCTTGAGCAGCACATCGACGGTGGGAACATTCTCGTTGAAGTCTGACAGACCGATTGCCGGCAGGCCGCCATCGGGAACCTCCGAGGGCGCATAGTTCACATTGACGCCAATGCCGCAGACGGCGAAAGGTTTGCCTTCGTTGTCACGAGCCGCCTCGACCAAGATGCCGCCGAGCTTATGTCCTCGTGCGACGAGGTCGTTGGGCCATTTGAGGCCGATCTCGTTAGCAAGACCTTGCGCCTCGAGCACCTCGAGCACCGCTAGGCCGCTGACGGCGGCAAGGCCAGAGTACTTGGCGGGATTAACACGAGGACGTAGGGCAATCGAGAGCAACAGGTTGCCGGCGGTTGAATCCCACTTGTGGCCGCGTCGGCCGCGTCCTGCCGTTTGCGCGCGAGCGGCAAGCCCCGTGCCGTGCGGCGCTCCCTGTTTTCCTGCCTCGAGCAGGTCATCGTTGGTCGATCCGGTTACGTCGACTATCGTTAATTGGGCATCCATAGCGGCTGCTACCTCCTTAATGAATAAGTGAATGACGCAATGGTGTCGAGAGATAGACACAATGTGAAGCCTTTGTCGCATTTGGACAATTTAATGTTAACACGTCAACAAAGCGAAGAATGCGCTATCCTCTCTTGGTCGATGTAAACACATCAACAACTCAAAGGAGGTTAGTGATGGGTTTCACGATTCTTGGAACAGGCTCGGCGCTTCCCAAGCGCAGAGTTTCCAATGACGAGCTGTCCGAGTTCCTCGATACCTCGGATGAGTGGATTTTTACCCGCACGGGCATCAAGAGCCGCCATGTGTGCACCACCGAGTCGCTCGACGACCTTGCCGTGGCAGCGAGCGAGCAAGCGCTCCAGACGTCCGGAATCGATGCGAGTCAGCTGGATCTTATCGTATGTTCGACGACGACGGGCGATCATCTCGTTCCCGCCGAAGCGTGCGCCGTTGCTGAGCGCCTGGGTGCCACATGTCCTGCCTTCGACGTTTCGGCGGCTTGTGCCGGCTTCGTATTTGCGCTCGATGTCGCCGAGGGCTATATCGCCCGCGGTCGCGCCAAACACGTGCTGGTCGTTGCAGCCGAGCAGATGACGCGCGCGCTCGATTGGACCGACCGTGCAACGTGCGTGCTCTTTGGCGATGGCGCGGGTGCTGCGGTCATAGAGGCCGGGGGAGAGAATCCCCTTGCTGTTGAGCTTTCGACGTCGCCTGACGTCGAAACACTGCGCGTCCCCGGATTGGCGGGCTCCTCGCCGTATAAGACGGCGCAGGACCGCGAAAGCGTGCTTTCCATGAACGGTCGTCGTGTGTTCAAGTTCGGCGTCAATGCCATCTGCGACATGGTCCATAAGCTTGCGAGCGATGCGAGCATTGCGGTCGAAGACATCGATCATTTTGTATTCCATCAGGCTAACGAACGAATCCTGAGCCAGGCGGTCAAGCGCTTAGGTGTGCCGGACGACTGTGTGGTCCGAACGTTGCGTGAAACCGGCAATATTTCGAGCGCCTGCATTCCCTTTGCGCTTGATCGGCTGGCGCGCACCAACGCACTGAATGCGGGCGACACCATCGCCCTCGTTGGATTTGGCGCCGGCTTGGATGTAGGTGGCTATCTACTTCGCTGGAAGTAGCTGCACATAGGAAATGAAAACGCCCCTGGGGCACAAACAAAGGAGAACTACCATGGCAGATCAGAAGACCTTCGAGCGCGTTTGCGACGTTATCCGCGAGACCGCCGGCCTTGACGATGTCGAGATGAAGCCCGAGTCCACGCTCGAGGAGATTGGTCTCGACAGCCTGGGTACCGTCGAGATCCTCGTTGCCGTCGAGGACGAGTTTGGCATTGAGCTCGATACCGAGGAGAACCCCAAGACGGTCGGCGAGTTCGTCGATACGGTCGAGGCGGCATTGGAGAAGTAGTGATGCTCAAGTCTCCTCTCTGCGATCTGCTCGGCATCGAAAAGCCTGTGTTCCAGGGCGGCATGGCCTGGATTGCTGACGCCTCGCTGGCATCGGCCGTGTCCGAGGCAGGCGGCTTAGGCATTATCGCGGCCATGAATGCCGATGCCAACTGGCTGCGCGATCAGATTCACGAGCTGCGCGCCAAGACGGATAAGCCCTTTGGCGTCAACGTTATGCTCATGAGCCCGTTTGTCGACGAGGTCGCACAAGTGGTGATTGATGAGCGGGTGCCCGTTGTGGTGACCGGCGCCGGCAATCCCACCAAGTACATGAAGGCGTGGAACGAGGCGGGCATCAAGGTCATCCCGGTCGTTGCCTCGGTGGCGCTGGCGCGTCTCGTGGCGCGTCGCGGGGCCACCGCCGTGGTTGCCGAAGGCACCGAATCAGGCGGCCATATTGGCGAGACCTCGACGATGGCACTGGTGCCGCAGGTTGTCGATGCGGTCGATATTCCCGTGGTCGCGGCTGGCGGTATCGCCGATGGCCGCGGTGTGGCGGCCGCCTTTATGCTCGGCGCTGCCGGCGTCCAGGTGGGAACACGCTTTCTGGTCGCAAACGAGTGCACCGTATCCGAACAGTACAAAGAGCTGGTGCTCAAGGCAGGCGACACGTCGACGCGCGCGACCGGTCGCTCGACGGGACATCCGGTTCGTGCCCTCAAGAGCCCCTTCACCAACGCGTATGCCAAGAACGAGGCGGCGGGCGCAAGTCCCGAGGAGCTCGGGGCCATGGGCACGGGTGCGCTTCGCAAGGCGGCAAAGGACGGTAATTACGAAGAGGGTTCGTATTTGTGCGGACAGATTGCCGGCATGGTCAACGAGCGCCAGAGCGCTCGCGAAATCGTCGACGATCTGGTCGGCGGCGCCGAGCATGTCCTGAAGGGTGCGTCCGCATGGGTAGCGTAGCGTTTCTGTTTGCCGGTCAGGGTGCCCAGCACCCCACGATGGGCGTCGACCTCATCGAAGCATCGCCGGCGGCTGCCGAGGTGTTCGCCATTGCCGACGAGGTGCGCCCGGGGACCAGCGAGCAGTGCCGGAGCGCCTCCAAGGAGGAGCTCTCGCAGACCGAGAACACGCAGCCTTGCGTGTTCGTGCACGACTTGGCTGTCGCCGTCGCCCTGCGCGAGCGCGGCGTGGTGCCTGCCGCCTGTGCGGGATTCTCGCTGGGCGAGGTCGCTGCACTCACCTTTGCGGGGGCATTCGATACGCGAGCGGGTTTTGAGCTCGTATGTGAGCGCGCGGCATTGATGGCCACGGCGGCCGAGCGTCACCCCGGCGGCATGCGCGCCGTCATCAAACTCGATGCGGCGCAGGTCGAGGGCTTGGCAAAACAGGCCGGCGAGGACTGCTGGCCGGTCAACTACAACAGCCCCCAGCAGACGGTTGTGGCCGGAGCGCCCGAGGCGCTGCAGGAGCTCGACGTTCTAGTGAAAGAGGCTGGCGGTCGCGCCATGAAGGTCGCGGTGTCGGGTGCATTCCATAGCCCCTATATGGCCGAGGCGACCTGTGGCCTTGCTGCATATATCGAGGCCGGTCACGCGCCGTCCCCGCTGCTCATTCCTGTTATGGCAAATATGACAGCGGCGCCCTATCCGGCCGACCCGCAGGCGGCAGCGGAGATGCTTGCCAACCAGGTGAGTCATGCCGTGCGCTGGGTCGACACGCTGCATGCTCTGCAGGATCAAGGCATCGATACGTTTATTGAGGTCGGCCCTGGCAAAACGCTGTCCGGCTTGGTCAAGCGTACGTTGAGCGACGTTCGCGTGTATTCGTGCGAAACGGCAGAACAGGTCGCAGCTATTGCCAACGAGCTCGCATAGCCCATAGGGCTGTAACCCGAAAGGAATGACATGGGCAACTTGAACAACGGCGCGCTCGAGCGCATCGACTCGCGTCGCGTGGCGCTGGTCACGGGCGCCTCGCGCGGTATCGGTCGCGCTTGTGCCGTGGGCCTGGCGGAGGACGGCTTTGATATCGCCGTCATCTATGCCGGAAGCGTCGATGCGGCGCGTGAGACGTGCGAAGCCTGCGAGGCGGCTGGCGCCACGGCGCGCGCATATCAATGTGACGTGGCCGAGCCCGATGCCGTCAACGCGTGCGTGGAGACGGTCCTCAACGACTTTGGCTCCATTTGGGCGCTTGTCAACAACGCCGGCATCACCCGCGATGGCCTGCTCATGCGTATGGGCGACGATGCCTTCGACCGCGTGCTCGATGTCAATCTCAAGGGCACGTTCAACACGACGCGCGCGCTCACCAAGACCTTTATGCGTCAGCGCGGCGGTTGCGTCATCAACATGAGCTCGGTCGTGGGCCTAATGGGCAATGCCGGGCAAGCCAACTACGCTGCCTCCAAGGCGGGCGTGATAGGGCTTACCAAGGCGGTGGCACGCGAGCTTGCGCCCCGCGGCGTGAGGGTTAATGCGGTCGCTCCCGGGTTTGTCGAAACAGATATGACGGCAAAGCTCTCGGAGAAGGTGCGTGCGGCAACCGAGGAACAGATTCCCCTTAAGCGCATGGCACGCCCCGAGGAAGTGGCCGGCGTGGTGCGCTTTTTGGCGAGTGATGCGGCTGCCTACATTACGGGTGAGGTCGTGCGCGTCGACGGCGGAATGGCGATGTAGAAACCAGGGCCGAAGAACGGCTTGAATGAGGAGAGCATGATGGAACAGAGAGTTGCAATCACCGGCATCGGTGCCGTGTCGCCGCTTGGCAACACCGCGCTTGCCACCTGGGCGGCCATGTGTGCCGGGACCTGTGGCATCGGCCCGATTACGCACTTCGATACGGATGCGTTTGCCGTCAAGGTGGCGGCCGAGGTCAAGGGCTTTGACGGCAACGACTACTTTGGCAAGCACGATGCCAAGCACTTAGACCCCTGCGTTCAGTTTGCACTGGCGGCGTCGGACGAGGCCATGCACGATGCGGGCTTTGATGTCGAAGGCGCCATCGATCGCGAGCGCCTGGGCGTCTACGTGGGTTCAGGCGTGGGCGGCATGCAGACGCTTGTCGACAACGTCCATACGATTGCCGACCGTGGGCCCCGCCGCGCATCGCCTTACATGATTGCGACGATGATTCCCAATATGGCTTCGGGCAATATCGCGATCCGCCACAAGGCAAAAGGCCCGACCCTGCCCGTGGTGACCGCGTGCGCGACCTCGGCTCATGCCGTGGGCGAGGCGTTCCGCGCCATCAAGCATGGCTATGCCGATGCGATTCTCGCCGGCGGTGCCGAGGCGGCCATCATCCCCGATGCCGTTGCGGGCTTTACGTCCTGCCGTGCACTCACTACCAATCCCGATCCTGCGACGGCTTGTCGTCCGTTCGATGCGAATCGCGACGGCTTTGTGATGGGCGAGGGCGCCTGCGTGCTCGTGCTCGAGAGCATGGAACATGCGCAGGCGCGCGGTGTGCACATTTATGCTGAGGTCGTGGGCTACGGCAACACCGATGATGCCTATCACATCACGAGCCCCGATCCCGAGGCTGCCGGCATTGCCCGTGCGATATCGCTGGCGGTGGCCGAGGGCGACGTTAAGCCTTCCGAGGGCCTCTACATCAACGCTCACGGCACCTCGACTAAACTCAACGATTCGTCCGAGACGGCGGGCATTAAGCGTGCGCTCGGCGAGGACGCGGCGCGCGCGGCGCACGTCTCGTCGACCAAGTCGATGACCGGCCACATGATCGGTGCTACGGGTGCCATCGAGGTCATGGCCTGTGCCATGGCGCTCGAGCAGGGCGTGGTGCCCCCGACCATTAACTACCACACGCCCGATCCCGCCTGCGATCTTGACTACACGCCTAATCGAGCGGTTCGCGCCGACCTTACCTGGGCGCTTTCGACCAACCTGGGCTTTGGCGGGCACAACGCCGCCATCGCGCTGCGTAGATATACGAGGAGCTAGAGCATGGATTCCAAAAGACTTGCCGAGATAGCCGATGTTATGGAGGACCGCGGCCTCACGCGCGTACGTGTTGAGGAGCCCGATGGCACCGCGGTCGAGCTCGAGCGCGCGAGCGCCGCGCAGCCGGTTGCCGTGCCCATGCCCATGCCGAGCGCCATGGCCGCTCAAGTTGCAGCTCCCACAGTCGCGCCTGCCGCACCGGAACCTGCCGCGCAGGCACCTGCCGCCGCGTCGGAGCCTAAGGGCACCGAGGTGACTGCTCCCATGGTCGGCGTTTTCTATGCTGCCCCGGCGCCGGGCGACGAGCCGTTTGTGCACGTGGGCTCCAAGGTCAAAGCCGGCGAGACCCTCTGCATCATCGAGGCCATGAAGGTTCTCAACGAGGTGACGGCGGAGGCGGATGGCGAGGTGCTCGAGATCTGCGTGGCCGACGGCGACCTCGTGGAGTTTGGCAGCTGCCTCATGAGGATCGGATAGGTGATATCCATGAACAAAGAGGAGCTCAAGAAGCTGTTGCCGCATCGCGAGCCGATGCTTTTGCTCGACGAAGCCGAGCTGGTGGGCGACGAGGCCCACGGCAAGATCACGATTACGGGCGACGAGTACTTTTTGCAGGGGCATTTTCCGGGAAACCCGGTCGTTCCCGGCGTGATTCAGTGCGAGATGCTCGCCCAGAACTGCTGCGTACTGCTGATGGGCGATGAGGAGGCGCGCGGCGCGACGCCGTTCTACACGAGTCTGGACAAGGTGCGCTTTAAGCGTCCGGTGCGCCCGGGCGACACGGTGGATCTGGTGTGCTCCATCACGCGTGCGCGCGGGCCGTTCCGCTTTGCGACGGGTACTGCGAGCGTCAACGGTGAGGTGTGCTGCCGCGCCGATATGTCTTTTGCACTCATGCACGAAAGTTAAGGAAGGCTTCATGTTCGAAAAAGTGCTCATCGCCAACCGCGGCGAAGTCGCGGTCCGTGTTATCCGCGCGTGCCGCGATATGGGCATCAAGACCGTCGCCGTATATTCCACGGCCGATGCGGACGCGCTACACGTGCAGCTTGCCGACGAGGCGTATTGCATCGGCGGCCCGCGTCTTGCCGAGAGCTACCTCAACGACGATGCTGTGCTCACCTGTGCCGTGAAGTCGGGGGCAAAGGCGATCCATCCTGGCTACGGTTTCTTTTCCGAGAAGGCGAGCTTCGTGCGCGACTGCGACAAGTACGGTCTGGCGTTTGTTGGTCCCTCGGCCGAGGTCATCGACAGCATGGGCGACAAGGATGCCGCACGTAGAACGGCTGCCGCGGCGGGCGTGCCCATCGTGCCGGGCTGCGATTTGCTCAAAAGCCCCGAGGAGGCGACGGCCGAGGCCGAGCGCGTTGGCTGCCCCGTGCTTATTAAGGCGCGTGCAGGTGGTGGCGGTCGCGGCATTCGCAAGGTCGAGCGCGTGGAAGATGCGGCAAAGGCGTTCATCGAGGCGCGTGCCGAGGGCGAGGCCGTTTTTGGCGACGGCGAGTGCTACATGGAGAAGTTCGTCGCGCCGGCGCACCACGTTGAGGTGCAGATTATGGCCGATAAGCAGGGCCATGTGTTTTCGCTCGGCGAGCGCGAGTGCTCGGTGCAGCGCCGCAACCAAAAGCTGATCGAGGAGAGCCCCGCGCCGTGCCTCGACGGACGCGATGATATTCGCGCGCGCATGCACAAGGCCGCGCGCGACCTGGCTCGTGCCGTTGGCTATGAGGGCGCCGGTACCATTGAGTTTTTGTACTCAGATGACGGTAATTTCTACTTTATGGAAATGAACACGCGCTTGCAGGTTGAGCATCCGGTCACGGAGTTTGTGACCGATACCGACTTGGTCAAGTGGCAGCTGCGCGTGGCTGCCGGCCAGCCTCTGCCCTTTGAGCAGGAGGACATGCCGGTGCGCAACCACGCCATGGAGTGCCGCATCAATGCCGAAACGCCGGACTTTCTGCCGTCATGCGGAACGGTCACCGCGTTGCGTGTGCCGGGTGGTCCGCGCGTGCGCTGGGATTCCGCCATGTTTACCGGAGCGAAAGTTCCGCCGTACTACGACTCCATGCTCGGCAAGCTCATCGTGTGCGCGCCCACGCGTGACGGTGCCATTCGCAAGATGCGCTCGGCCCTGGGCGAGCTCGTGATTGAGGGCGTGAGCGAAAATAGCGAGCTTCAGCTCGACGTGCTGGCAAACGACGAGTTCTTGTCGGGCATGTATCACACCGATCTGATGGGGCATCTCTATGCTGATGAATAGAAAAGCGAAGACGGTCAATGTCCTTGAGGGGCCGATAACCGAGTCGTGCGCCGAGTTCCCCGCGCGCCACGTGTTTGTCAAATGCCCGGAGTGCCGCCGTGTGATCGATGAGGCGCGCCTGCACGACAACCTCGAGGTCTGCCCTCGTTGCGGCAAACACTTTCGCGTGAGCGGTCGCGCGCGCATGCGCATGACGGTCGACGCGGGTACCTTTGAGGAATGGGATGCCAATCTGGCGTCAGAGGACTTCCTCTCGTTTCCCGGTTATGCCGACAAGCTTAAGAGCGTGAGCGAGCGTTCGGGCGAGCGCGATGCCGTTGTGTGCGGCAGGGGCAAAATCTGCGGCTGCGATACCGCGCTCTTCTTTATGGATGCCAACTTTATGATGGGCTCAATGGGCTCCGTGGTGGGCGAGAAGATCTGTCGTGTCTTTGAGCGCGCGGCCGAGTTGGGGCTGCCGGTCGTTGGCTTTACCGTATCGGGCGGCGCCCGCATGCAGGAGGGCGTGACCTCGCTCATGCAGATGGCCAAGATTTCTGCGGCGGTTAGGCGCCACAGCGAGGCGGGCGGCCTGTATATCACGGTGCTTACCGATCCCACGACCGGAGGTGTAACCGCGAGCTTCGCCATGGAGGGCGACATTATCCTGGCCGAGCCCGATGCCCTGACGGCATTTGCCGGCCCGCGCGTGATCGAGCAGAACATGCACAAGCGTCTGCCCAAGGGATTCCAGCGTTCCGAGTTTTTGCTGGAGCACGGCTTTTGCGATGCCGTTGTTCCGCGTGGTGAGATTGCGCTCACGGTAGGCGAGCTGCTGGCGCTGCACGAAGGGCACGCGCCCGGCCTGGGGGCACCGCATGAGATCGTGCATACGGGTCGTCGCGGCAAAAAGCTGGGACACTTGTTTAAGCGCTCGGCCGCACCAAAAAGCGCGCTCGAAATCGTCAAACAGACTCGCTCGGCGAACCGCGCCACGGCAGGCGAGATGATCTCGTTGGGTCTCGACGGATTTGTAGAGCTGCACGGCGACCGCTACTTTGGTGACGACGCCGCCGTGGTGGGTGGCATTGGCTGGAAAGACGGACGTCCCGTGACGGTTATCGCCATCGAGCGCGGCACCACGACCAAAGAGCGCATGCGCCGCAACTTTGGCATGGCGCATCCCGAGGGCTACCGCAAAGCGCGTCGCCTGATGCGCCAGGCCGAAAAGTTTGGTCGACCGGTTCTGTGCCTGGTCGATACTTCGGGCGCGTTTTGCGGCATCGGTGCCGAGGAGCGCGGCCAGGGCGAGGCGATTGCCCAGAATCTCATGGAGATGAGCGGCCTTAAGACGCCGATTGTCTCGGTGGTGACAGGCGAGGGCGGCTCTGGTGGCGCGCTGGCGCTGTCCGTGGCCGACCGCATCCTGATGCTCTCGAGTTCGGCCTATTCGGTCGTGAGCCCCGAGGCCTGTGCATCGATCCTGTGGAAGGATACCGAGCGCGCGGATGAGGCCGCCGAGGCGCTGAAGCTCACGGCCCCCGATCTGTTGGCACTCGGCATCATCGACGGCATTGTTGACGATAGGGGCCTGTCGCATGAGGAGATCGCCGGTGCCGTCATGTCCTCGGCATTTGATGCCTTCGATACGCTTGAGCAGCTCGACGACGCGACCCTCACGAACCTCCGCTACGAAAAGTACCGCGCAACCGGTCAGTACCGCACGATGTGACAAAGGGACAGTCCGCATGTCACATTGGGAAAGGCGTTCCATGCCACAAGTTTCTAACACCTCGTTTACAACGACGGCTTCATCAAACGCCATGGCCGTGGTGGACTATCTGTCCAAAAGCATGATGTCGGCGCTGCCGTTTATTGTCTGCGCGGCTTTATTCAGCACCGTCGCCGTCATTATGGGCGAAGGCATGCTGGGCCTGTGGTCTGCCGATTCCGAAATCTATCGCCTGTTCTACAGTTGGCTCTATAACGCCGGCTACTACTTTTTGCCCATTTATCTTGGTTGGGCGGCCGCCCGCCAGCTCGGTTGCTCGGAGCAGCTGGGCATGATGTTGGGCGGCGTATTGATTGCGCCCGATCTGCTTAAGCTCGTCGATGCCGCATCGACGACGGGGGCATCGATGACTTACGTGTATGGTCTGCTTCCCGCGCCGGTCAACGATTACACGACGACTGTTATTCCGGTTCTCATCTCGGTGCCCGTGCTGTGGCGAGTGGAGTGTTTCTTTCAGCGCATTATCCCCAAGGCCGTGGCGTTTTCGTTCGTTCCGTTTGCGACCATGCTTGTCATGGTTCCGGTTTCGCTGTGTATCACGGCGCCGGCGGGCAGCTATCTGGGCATGCTGCTGGGCCAGCTTATGTTTATGCTTGGCAATTCCGGTGGCATCGTATCGCTGCTCACGCTCATGGGGCTTGCCGCGGGCTGGGAGTTCCTTAAGATCGCGGGCGTCAGCAACGTCGTCCTATCGCTCGCCTATGCGCAGTTTATGAGTGTGGGAACGGATTCGTGCATCCTGATCGCTGCGACGATGGCAACGTTCGCCGTTTGGGGCATGCCCTTTGGCGCGTCGCTCCGCGTTGCGGATAAGGACGAGAAGACGCTCATGCTGGGCTATTCAATCTCGGGTGTTCTTGGCGGCGTAAGCGAGCCGGCGCTGTACGGTTGCGGTTTTAAATATGGCAGGTGCCTGACGTGCATGGCCATTGGCGGCGCCGTCGGAGGCCTTGTTGCGGCCGTGGGCCACGTTACGGCCTATACCATCGGCATGACGAATGTCCTCATGGTCATTGGTTTTGCCACAGGTGGTTTTTCGAACCTGCTGTGGTGCTGCGTTGCCGGCGGTGTGGCATTTGTGGTGTCTGCGGCGCTGAGCTACTGCTTTGGCGTGGTGCCGGCGAAGGGGCGGGCGACGGGGGACGGAGCCGATTCGCCCGAAACAGTGGCGAGCGCTGCTGAAGTAAGCGCATAAACCTGTGCGACAAAAGGACGATCCCTTTGTCGTGTTCCAAGGCCGTGGTTCGTGTGGGCTGCGGCCTTTTTGTATCTGGAGGACAAAGTGGCTACACTACAATCCGTTTGAGCAATAGATATATAAGTAGTACCGTGGGGGCGGATGTAGATGGTCGAGTGGATTGTTAGGCGCGCGCAGGGCGATCGTGCGCGTGTGGGCACGTTAGCGGGCATGGTGTGTATTGTCGCCAATGTTGCGCTTTGTGCTGCGAAGGGCGCAATTGGTGTGGTTTCGGGATCGGTTTCGATTGTGGCGGATGCCATGAACAACCTGTCCGATGCCAGCTCGAATATCGTGAGCGTGCTGGGCTTTAAGCTGGCGAGCAAGCCGGCCGACCCCGAGCATCCTTACGGCCACGGTCGCTATGAGTATCTCTCGGGATTGGTCGTGGCGGCGCTCGTGCTGCTGATTGGCGTTGAGCTGGTGAAGTCCTCGGTCGAGCGCGTCATCCACCCCGAACCCGTCGAGTTCTCGCTTGCCCTGGTGGCAGTTCTAGTGCTTTCGATGGTCGTAAAGCTCTGGATGGCGGCCCTCAACCAAAAGCTCGGCGATCGCATTGAGTCCGAGACGCTGCATGCGACCGCGCAGGATTCCAAGAACGATGTTCTTGCCACGGGCGCCGTACTGGCGTGCGCAATTGTTTCGCAGGTGACGGGCATCAACCTTGACGCTTGGGTCGGCCTTGCCGTTGGTGCCTATATTGGCTGGAGCGGTTTTGAACTCATCCAGGATACGGTGAGCCCGCTTTTGGGCCAGACGCCCGATCCTAAGCTGGTCAAGCACATTCGAGACAAGATCATGAGCTACCCCGGCGTTTTGGGCGTTCACGATCTGATGGTTCACGACTACGGCCCGGGCAGGAAGTTCGCAAGTGCTCACGCCGAGATGGCGGCTGAGGCCAGCCCGATGGAAAGTCACGACACGCTCGATAACATCGAGCAGGCGTTTAGGAACGAAGACGGCATGATCGTCACGCTTCACTACGATCCCATCGTGACCGATGACCCCAAGCTGGCGAGCATGCGTTTATGCATCAACGCTATGGCTCAAGAGATCGATAGCCGCCTTTCGTTTCATGACCTGCGCTGCGTGCCGGGTCCTACGCACACCAACGTGATCTTTGACTGCGTGCGACCCTCGGATCTGCAGATGAGCGCCGAGGACCTAAAGCACGCGCTGGCGAAACGGGTCGAATCGGAATATCCCAAGTCGATTGCCAAGATCACGATCGACGAAGACTACGTAGGCCATACCCACGAGTAGGGCTGCGCCGGTAAAGCTAGTTATACAGAAGGGGAGAGCATGAAGCGTCTATATCTACTTCGTCATGGTCAGACGGAATTCAACGTCAAAAAGCTCGTCCAGGGTCGCTGCGATTCACCGCTCACCAATTTGGGCCGTCAGCAGGCGCAGAGAGTAGCCGCATGGCTCAAAGCCCACGACGTTGTCCCCGACAAAGTGGTCTCATCACCCTTAGGCCGAGCCATGGACACGGCAAGTCTCGTCGCATGCGAGCTCCTCGGCCCGGACGCTGCTGTCGAGCCCTGCGAAGGCATCATCGAACGCTGCTACGGCACCTTCGAAGAAGGCCCCCACGACGCATTGCCTACCGACGTCTGGGATCCCGGCGAGGATCTGGTCCCCTTCGGAGGAGAAGGAAGCCGCGCGCTGCAAGAACGCATGGTAGGCGCCCTCACCAATCTCATGGGCTCCGAGGGCATCGAAACCCTCCTAGCAGTAAGCCACGGCAGCGCCAGCCGCCAATTCATCAAGGCTGCAGCCCCAGAAGGCTTCGAGTTCCCAACAAAACTCCCCAACTGCGCCATCATGATCTTTGATTTTGAGGATTCGCAAGAAGAATGCGACACGTCCCAATGTAAGTTCACCTTGCAGCAGATCATCGATCCTCAACAAAGTCTTTAGCCTGAGCGAGCAGAGTTAAGCAGGCATCAACGTGTCGTCTCCCGAGCTTTGGCTTGACACGCTGAACATCTACAAGGATAACCTTGAGGCCGTCGAGGCGTTCCTGGCCGACGCCCGCGCCATGGGCGACGGTCGCCTCAATGTGGTGCTCACCGGTGCCGGCACCTCCGATTACGTGGGTGAGGTTGTCGTCCTCAACCCCGACCTATCCCTCGTCGAGACCTATCTCGGTGGCGAGAGCGTCTACACTGAGAAGTAGCTGCTGACCTATTTGCGATTTGATGCGAATAATGAGACCCCGATTCGGCTTTATCGAATCGGGGTCTTTGCTGTGGTGTCCAGCTAAATCAAAACAGGCCTATTCTGCGACGATGATGCGAGTTGATTCGAGAACCATGGAACGCTGTTTGTCGTTGACATTTGCATCGGTGATGAGTGCGTCCATTTGATCGAGATTGAAGAAGCCGAAGAAGTCCATCTGTCCGATCTTGCTTGAATCGCAGACAAGGTAACGTTTGGCGGCGCGATCGCAAGCGAGCGCCTGTAAGCGTCCTTCCTCAAGGTTAGAACAGGAGATGGATTGGGCGAGTACGCCGTTGGTGCCGATAAAGCAAGTGTCGATACCGAGCGGGGCGAGAGCATCTTCGGCGATGGGCCCGACGAAAGAACCCGATCGTTTGCGATACTGTCCTCCCAGGGCCCAGATCTCCACATCGTTACGCGTCTGGAGCATGTTCAGCACGATGATGCTGTTTGTGATGACGCGCAGCCGCATGCGCGGCAGCGCACGGGCGATGAGAGCGCAAGTCGAACCGGGTCCGAGGAAGATGGTGTCGCGCTCTCTGATGAGGTTGACAGCGGTGCGTGCGATATGCTCTTTTTCAGGGGAGCGGATTGAGAGCTTTTCAAAAAACGGGACCTCTTCGGCAATGGGGGAGCCGCTTGAAAGTCGGATGCCACCGTACTCGCGGATGACGCCAGCGCGTCGCGAGAGCTCATCGAAGTCTCTTCGAGCGGTCATTTCAGATATACCAAAGATTGTTGCGGCTTGGGCAACAGTGACCATTCCGCGCTGAGCGCACAGCTCAAGTAATTGTTCGTGACGTTCGGGTTTAAGCATGGCTTGCCAATTGGATTATGCGGTAATGACGGAGGTATAGGCGCGGAGGGCCTCGATGGTCCGGGGGTCTGCGTCCTCGTTAATGAATGCCGCGGTCATATCCTCCAGTGTGGTGAAAAGGCAGAAGTCGCGCCTTCCGACTTTTTCAGCATCTACAACAAGATAACGCTCCTGAGCTCGAGAAAGAGCGTCTGAGAGGACCATGGCTGCATCGGGACGAGAGCCAAAGACCTCGTTTCCAAAAATACCGGTTGCCGAGACGTAGGCCTTGGGAGCGGATAGACCGTAGGGGCCGCGGCCGTTGTATGGCATGGTGAAAACTCGCGTATCGTGACGCATCATGCCACCAACAAAGAATAGATCTATATGTGGATTGTCGGCTAGCAGGTTCAGCACGGGAAGACTGTTGGTGACGACGCGTATGTCCTCCTGGGGCAAATACGAACACATGAGCTCGAGAGTGGAGCCTCCACCGAGAAAGATCGTATCGCCGGCTGAGACGGTTTGGGCGGCGGCTATAGCAGCGGCACGTTTCTGATCAACTTGAAAACGACGTTTCTCCTCATGCGGGGTCAAACGTGAAAGGGCTGTTCCGTGGGCGGAGTGTGGAAGCTGAGCCCCTCCGTGTACGCGCACAAGAAGGCCCTTGTCGGCAAGCTCGGCCAGGTCACGCCTGATGGTCATATCCGAAACAGATAGGGTATTAGATATCTCGTTTACCGATACCGAATGATGTTGATCGAGCAAGTCGAGAATGGCCTGCTGGCGTTCGGATTTCATGAGTGCCGACTCCCTCATCGAGCGTTTGTTCTTATTTCAATGTAAACGAACAACATAAATAAACGCAAACCGTTCACGAAGGCACATTACCTTTCACCGGTCAAAACATAACGCTCACGGAAAAAACCATCAAATAGGAGGTAAATAGAGCTCATTCCAAAAATCATCTCTTGACCAATAAACAAATATAGACGAACATAAACGAACAGAACGAACAGAACGAACAGAACGAAGAGAACGAACAGAACGAAGAGAATTAATAAGTATGAAAGGACAGAAGATGCGTATCGGTGTCATCCTTGCAAGTCACGGAGAGTTCGCTCAGGCCGCCCTCGGCGCCGTCGAGATGATTGCGGGCAAGCAGCCTGATGTCATCGCTCTTGGTCTCACCGCCGAGAAGAGCCTGGAGTCTTTCGAGTCCGAGATGCGCGAGGCTTACGAGACCCTCAGCGCCGAGTGCGAACTCGTCGTCACCCTATGCGACATCTACGGCGGCACCCCATTCAACGTGACTACCCGCTGCCTGCTCAACGGCATGAACATGGTTGCCTACACTGGCCTGTCCATGCCCGTTGCGGTCGAGCTCCTGCTCACCCGCGATGGCCTCGATTCCGCCGACGCGGTCCGTGCCCAGCTCACTGCCGCTCACGCCGGGGCCCAGCAGGAGATCAAGGCTCCCGCTCCGGCCGTGGAGGCAGACGAGGACGATTTGGACCTCTAGGCTCGTTAGCCCGTCGATTCGAGTGGCGCTCACCCGTATCCCCCGAGTGGGCGCCTCGATCGAGCAGAGCATTCGTAAACGGTACTGAAGGAACGTGCAAACGAAAAGGAGAACATCATGGCACTCAAACTCGTCGACATCGATGACCGCCTGATCCACGGTCAGGTCGCCACCACTTGGATTCCCGACTTCGGCATCGAATCGGCAATCATTGTCTCGGATAAGGTCGCCAACGACCCCGTCCAGAAGTCCGTCGCCGGCCTCGCCGCCCCCGACATCAAGGTCTCCGTCTTCGGTGTCGAGAAGTTCATTGAGGTCCTCAAGAAGACCGAGCTCAAGAAGGCCACGATGGTGCTCTTCACCAACCCCATCGACGCCCTCAAGCTGCACGAGAACGGCTTGCCGTTCGACTACCTGAACGTCTCCGGCATGCGCTTCAACGAGCAGCGTCATCGCCTGCACAAGAACATGTCCGTCACCGCCGAGGAAAAGGCCGCCTTCGAGGAGCTCATTGGCCTCGGCGTCGACTGCTGGATGCAGACCACCACGCGCGATTCCAAGGAGCCCGTGTCCGAGCTCCTCAAGAACTACTAAGTAAGTAACCATCTCCGGGCATGTGAACCCGGGGCGTGCCCATCGGAGGGAACGATGGGCGAATAGGGAAGGAGAGGCTTATGCTTCAGGCACTTCTGCTCGCCATCTGGGCGGGTCTGTGCACTTGGGACCAGTTCGGTCCCCACCTGGGCTTCCGCAAGCCCCTGCTGGCATCCGTCGGCGTCGGCATCATCCTCGGTGACATGACGACCGCCATCATGATCGGCGCGACCATGGAGCTCATGTGGCTCGGCGTCAACAACATCGGCGCTTATGTTCCGCCGGATGTCATCTCCGGCACCATCGTCGGTGCCGCCCTGGGCATCATGGGTTCCACCGACACCGCCAGCGCCATCGCCCTGGCAGTCGCCATCGGCATCCCCACCGCCACCTTGGTTCAGCAGCTGAACATCTTGGTCATGACCACTAACGTCTCGCTTGTCCACGGTGCCGACAAGGCCATCGAGTCCGGTAAGTTCAACGCCGTCAACAAGTTCTTCTGGACCGGCGCCCTGTGCTTCTTCCTGACCCGCGCCGTTCCCGTCTTCATCGCCACGGGCATCGGCTCCTTCGTGATCGAGGACATCATGGCCTTCCTGCAGAACCAGGTTCCGTGGGTCCTCACCGGCTTCTCCACCGCCGGTGGCATGATGCCCGCCGTCGGTCTGGCCATGCTCCTCACCATGATGATGAAGAAGAACATGTGGATCTTCCTGCTGCTCGGCTTTATCATGGCCGCCTTCCTCAACGTCCCGACCGTGGGCATCGCGCTCGCCGCTTGCGCCGCCGCCGGCGTGTGGGACGTCATTACCGAGGGCCAGAAGAGTCAACCCGCCCCTGCCGCCGCCTCTGCCGCCGGCTCCGATGATGACGAGGAGTACGATCTCTAATGGGTAAGATCTCCAACTCCACCCTGAACAAGGTCCTGCTGCGCACCCAGGGTTGCCAATTCGCGCACAACTACGAGCGCATGCAGTCGCTGTCCCTGACCTACTGCTTTGCCCCTGTCCTCGAGGAGCTCTACAAGGACGCCCCCAAGGAGGAGCGCGTTAACGCCATGAAGCGCCACCTCGAGTACTTCAACACCCACCCGCTCGCGATCCCCTTCATCCTTGGCATCACCGCCGCCCTGGAGGAGACCACGGATGAGGATCAGAAGGACACCGTCGTCGGCATCAAGACCTCCCTCATGGGTCCCTTCGCCGGCCTTGGTGACTCCCTGCTGAACCTCACCTGGTTCCCGATCGCCGGCTCCATCGGCGCATCTATGTGCGTCGACAACGGCTCCATTGTGGGTCCGCTCGTGATGTTCTTGCTCATCAACCTGCTGTACTGGCCGCTGAAGTACTTCGGCCTGCACAAGGGTTACGAGATGGGCATGGAGCTCGTCGAGAAGGCGGGCGTCCAGGTCTTCGACCGTCTGGGCAACCTCGCCAACGTGCTGGGCGTCATGGTCACCGGCGGCCTGATCGCCACGACCGTTAAGCTCAAGCTTGCCGTGCAGTTCGCCTTCGGTGAGGGTGACCCGCTGGTGCTCCAGGACCAGCTCGATAAGGTGTTGCCCTTCCTGCTGCCTGTCGTTCTGACTTTCATCTGCTATCGCCTGCTCAAGAAGGGCCAGGGCAAGAACTCCGCCCAGATCATCATCGGTCTGATTGTGTTCTCCCTTGTGTTCGCCGCTATCGGTTTCTACTTTCCGGCGTTCAAGATCTTCGCCTAATCGCGAGCTTATCAAAAGGCAAATCGTTTGATGCCCGCGCCCCGCATGCCGGGCGCGGGCCTCGTTGTCTCATGTGCTCTCCATCGTGCGCGATCGGGGTGCGCTCCATTATGCCCATGTGCCTTTGGCGTATCGCCATCTGGCAAATCCAACTATCGAAAGGATGCCAATGAGAACCGTCCTCGTGCTCATGGATACTCTGCGTCGCGACGTCCTGTCGTGCTACAACCCCGCAACCGACGTCCAGACCCCCAATCTCGATGCCTTTGCCGAGCGTTCCTGCGTGTTCGACAACCACTGGATCGGCTCGGCTCCCTGCATGCCTGCCCGCCGCGACATCCTCACCGGTCGCTACAACTTCCTCGAGCGCCCCTGGGGCCCCATCGAGCCCTTCGATGTGACGCTGCCGGCCTGCCTGCGCGCGAACGGCAACTTCTGCCACATCACCACCGACCACTGCCACTACCTACGCACCGGTGGCGAGGGCTACCTCCAGGAGTTCAACACCTGGGATTACTACCGCGGCCAGGAGGGCGACCCGTGGGTCAGCCGCATCGATGAGCCGAATAACATGCCCGAGACCTTCTACGGGCGCGTGCGCGAGCAGTACCAGAAGAACCGTCAGCTCTGGCCCAACGAAGAGGACATGCCGAGCCCCAAGACCTTCCAGTCCGCCTGCGACTGGATCGACGGCAATGCTGGGGCCGACGACTTCTTCCTTATGGTTGAGGCCTTCGACCCGCACGAGCCCTTCGATGTGCCCGACAAGTACATGGAGATGTACGGCGGCACTGGCGAGCTCGACCGCGACTACTTCGAGATTCCTGAGTACAAGCGCGTCTCCGCCACCGACGTCAACAAGGGCGCGGAGGACTACCTGCAGCGCCGCTACAAGGCCCTCGTCACCATGACCGACCGCTGGTTTGGTAGGCTCATCGACAAGCTCGAGGAGCGCGGGATGCTGGACGATACCATGGTCATGGTCACCACCGACCACGGCTATTTCCTGGGCGAGCGCGACTACATGGGCAAAAACTACATGCACCTGTATAACGAGCTCGCGCATCTGCCGTTCATTGTGCACTTCCCGGGTAACGCCCGCGCCGGCGAGCATGCCCGCCAGCTCACTCAGGCAATCGACATCATGCCCACGGTGCTTGAGGCCCACGGCTGCGAGATTCCCGCAGATGTGTGCGGCACCTCCCTCGTGCCGCTCATGACGGATGCTGACGCGCCCACGCGTGGCTACGCCCTGTACGGCGTGCACGCCATGACCGTCAACGTCACCGACGGCCGCTACACCTACTTCCGCGCGCCGGTCGCCGGCAACCAGCCGTGCTTCGAGTACACCGCACTGCCGCACACCATCCGCAAAAAGATGGGTTCGGACTGCCCGGAGGAGATTGAGTGTGGCCGCTACTTCAAACGCACCAAGTACCCGCTGTTCAAGATCCCCTGTAAGAAGCCGGCCCAGATCGAGGGAGCCACGCCGCTCGCCGAGGTCGAGCAGACGATGCTGTTCGACCTTGAGAGTGACTACGGCCAGGTTAATAATCTCGCCGGCAAGGACGACCACGCCGAACAGCGCATGATTGACCTGCTGCTGCGCGGCCTGGAGGAGCATGAGTCCCCGGCCGAGCAAAAGGAGCGCCTGGGCTTGGCCTAAGATTCATGCGGTGATTGTGCGGGCCGGATGCGCCGCCTCGGGTAAGGAGGTGGTTTCCGGCCCGATGAGTGAGGGCTAGCCTGTGCGAAGGGGGGTATGTGCCATGTGCGCGAAGCATATTGGCTTTTTGATAAAACCGGCATCGAGTGCTTGCAACATGCGGTGCAGGTACTGCTTTTACTGCGATGTCGCTGCTCATCGCGAGGAGCGGAGCGCCCGCGTCATGGGCGAAGACGTGGCAAGTGCCATCATCGACCGTGCACTCGCCTTGGCGAGTGATGCGCACATTTCTTTCGCCTTCCAGGGCGGCGAGCCCACCCTGGCCGGCCTTGACTTCTTCCATTCGTTCGTCGCGCGGGTGGAGGAGCGCCGTGAGAACCAGCGGGTGAGCTGGGCGTTACAGACCAACGGCTACCTGATCGAAGAGGAATGGGCCGAGTTCTTCCGCGAGCACGGGTTCCTCATCGGAGTCTCGGTTGACGCTTATCGCGACCTGCACGATTCGATGCGTCCCGATGCGCACGGTGCCGCTACGTACGCGCGCGTCATGAGCGGCGTTCGCCTGCTGCGCGAGCGCGGCGTGGACGTCAACATACTCTCGGTCCTCACCTCGCAGATGGCGGCGCATCCACAGCGCGTCTTCTCCTTCATCAAGCAGGAGAAGATCACCCATATCCAGTTCATCCCGTGCCTGCCGGGCCTCGACGATGAGCGGGACACGTTCTCGCTCGACCCGCGTGCCTTCTCCTCGTTCTACCGCCGCTTGTTCGACTTGTGGTGGCGCGAGCTCGGTGCTGGGCGCTATGTGAGCATCTGGCTGTTCGAGAACGTCATGCAGATGGCGCTCGGGCAGTTTCCGTCGCAGTGCGGTATGCTCGGCCGCTGCGCTCCGCAGTTCGTGGTGGAAAGCGACGGTTCGGTGTATCCGTGCGACTTCTATGCGCTGGATGAGTACCGCGTGGGCGATATTCGCGTCGATTCCCTTGAGGCAATGGCGACCTGTGAGACCATGCGCATGTTTTTGAACGAGCCGCGTCGCGATTGCGCGCGGTGCGCCGATTGCCCCTTTGAGGGCATTTGCCATCGCAACTGCAAGCGCCTGAACATCGCCTATTACGATGCGGGCTACTGCGGGCTGCGTGAGTTTTTGGAGTACGCCTATCCCGGCCTGCAGCGCGTGGCTCGCATGTTCACGCGGCGCTGATCCTGCCCGGGTTTTGCCTCGTCGTAGTTGTGTGGGGCTCTGCGCCCCTCCCGCCTTGACCACTCAATCTTCATCCCGTTCCCGTGAGTTTGGAGTTCCCTATGCCCCAGCAACCCAACGTTCTCCTTATCATGTGCGACCAGATGCGCGGCGACTGCCTGGGTATCGACGGCCATCCGGACGTGCAGACGCCCTACTTGGACACGCTCGCCGCCGACGGCATGCTGTTCGAGAACGCCTACTCCGCCTGCCCGAGTTGCATCCCGGCGCGCGCCGCCCTCTTTTGCGGCAAGACGCCCGCGGGCACGGGCCGCGTGGGTTACCAGGACGGTATCGCGTGGGAGTACGACCATATGCTCGCGCAGGAGATGCGCGACGGCGGCTACCAGACCGCCGTGGTAGGCAAGATGCACGTGCATCCGCCGCGTTTGGGCTGCGGCTTCGAGCACATGCGCCTGCATGACGGCTACATCGGCCACTACCGCAAGGCGAACCTGCCGTACTGGATGCACCAGAACGTCTCCGACGACTACATGCGCTTCCTCAAAAATGAACTGGGCGAATTCGCCGACGTGAACGGTTCGGGCGTTGAGAACAACTCCTGGATCACCCATCCCTGGGCCTACGAGGAGCGCCTGCACCCCACCAACTGGGTGGTGGACGAGTCCATCCGCTTTTTGGAGACCCGCGATCGCACGCGCCCGTTCTTCCTCATGACGAGCTTCGTGCGGCCCCACCCGCCCTTCGACGCGCCGCAGACCTACTTCGATCTGTACCGCGACATGGAGCTGCGCGCGCCTGCCGCTGGCGATTGGGATGACGCCGATGCCACCGAGCGCGATGGCATGATCTTGGACAGCGTGCACGGCTGCCGCGACGCCGAGCTGCGCCGCGAGGCCATGGCGGGCTATTATGCCTGCATCACACATATGGACCACCAGATCGGCCGGCTCATCACGGCGCTCGAGAACGACGAGACCTACCACGACACCGTGATCGTGTTCTGCTCCGACCACGGCGAGATGCTCTTTGACCACAGTCTCTTTCGCAAGGTGTTGCCCTACGAGGGCTCCGCGCGCATCCCCTTCATCGTGCACGTGGGCAAAAACGTCGATGTGCCGGGCGGCGAGCGCGTTCGCGGCGTGAGCGAGAGCACGGTGGAACTCATGGACCTTATGCCCACCATCCTCGAGGCGTGCGACCTGCCCGTGCCCGAGGGCGTGGAGGGCGCCTCGCTCATGGGCGAGCTTACCGGCGCCGCGCCGCTGAACCGTGCATACCTGCACGGCGAGCACAGCGGCAGCCGCGAGCAGTCCAACCAGTGGATCGTGACCCCGCATGACAAGTACATCTGGTTCACACGGACCGGGGTGGAGCAGTATTTCGACCTGGACGCCGATCCGCGTGAGGAGCACGACCTCATCGACGCTCCGGAGCGCGCCGCGCGCATCGCCGTGCTCCGTGCCTGCCTGATTGAGGAGCTCGCTGGTCGCGAAGAGGATTATGTTCGTGACGGCGAGTTGGTGGCGGGACGTGCGCCCGCCGTTATGCTTGAGCGCCCCCGGCCCTCGCGCCTCCAACGTTAAGAGAAAGGCCTATCCATGGATATGAAGACGATCGGCATTGTGGTCGTAGTGGTTGCGGTCGGGTTCACCATTTACATGGAGGTCCAAAAGCGCACAACCTTCGCCAAGCTCGAGGCGTACCTGCGCGAGGGCGACCTCAACAACTACCTCAAGGTCCTGAACCGCCCGCTCACTAGCGTGCTGTACCCCAAGTACAACGTGCTTTTCATGCGCTTGAACGCAGCTCTTGCCATGGATGACGTCGAGGCATCCGAGCGCATCATCCGCGAGATGGGTTCGCTCAAGATGAGCGAGGAGCAGACACTCGCGCTGGCGGCAAAGGCGTTCTCCTTCTACGTGGAGATCGGGGATGAGCCCCACGCACGCGAGGTGCTCTCCTACCTCGAGGAGCACGGTGATCGCGAGGCTGCGCGTGCCGACCGTCGCACCTATGACGTCTTCCTCAAGGGCTCGTATGCCTATATCGACGAGATGGAGCGCGCGTTGTCGGAGACGGCTGGCATGGAAGAGGCCCTGCTCTGCCAGATGCTCTCGGTTCAGTACGAGAACAAGGGTGACGAGGGGCGCGCCGCGTCCTATTGCGAGCGCGCTGAGCGGACGCTCGCAGCAGCCATGCCTGACAAGTAGGGAAGAGTCTAGGCGCTTCATATGCTAGCAATCGTATTCGCCATTGCGTTTTTCGCCTCTACCATCAGTGCCATCTGCGGTGTCGGCGGGGCATCATCATTAAGCCCGTGATGGACGCCGTGGGTGTCGCCGACGTGGCGACCATCAACTTCCTGTCCGGATGCACCGCGAGGACAACATCGGGCACTTCGCCATGAGCGTTTCCACCGCGCTGCTGCTCGACGTCGTCTACGCGTGCATCTTCAACCAGGATTACTTCGCTAACTACTAGCGGCGTGTCGAGACGGTGCGCGGGCCATTGATGGACTCGGCAGGCAGATTGGCGGGGACGCCTAGCCCTTGGCGCAACGGTGCTCCGCATGAGCGGCGTAAATAGGGACATATCGCGCAGCAGCGTTCGAGATATGTAAAAGTCCACAACCATACGCTGCGGTTTTGAATGATACGAACGCTTGCAATTCGTTGCATAGGGTGTTGCTCGATCGATAGGAGCTTGTTCGGATGGGTCCTCAATACATCTTGGTCTTCGCGGTATGCTTCCTGGCGTCGCTTCTGGGGCCGCTCTGTGGCATCGGCGGCGGCGTGATCATCAAGCCCGTGGTCGACGCGATGAACGTCATGAGCGTGAGCACGGTGAGCTTCCTCTCGAGCATGTCGGTGCTCATCATGTCGCTCTCCACGCTCGCGCAGAACGCGGCGAGCGGGCAGTCTGATATCGACGCGCGGGCGATGTCGCCCATCGCCGTCAGCTCCGCGGTGGGCGGCGTGATCGGCAAGATGTTGTTCAACCGGCTGGGGTCCGTGTTCCCCGACGCCGAGCTCGTCGGCGCGGTCCAGGCCGCCGTGCTCATCGTGCTCGCCGTCCTCGTGCTGGCCTACACGCTCAACAAGGCGCGCATCAAGGGCCTCAAGCTCGAGAATGCGTGGGCGCAGGCGCTCATAGGGTTCTGCGCCGGGGCGTGCTGGTCCTTCCTCGGCATCGGCGGCGGCCCCTTCAACCTGGCCATCCTCGTCTTCTTCTTCGCCATGGAGAGCAAGCCCGCCGCGCAGGCGTCGCTGTTCATCATCGCGTTCTCGCAGACGGCGAGCCTCATCTACACGCTGGCCACGGGCAGCGCGCCCGCGTTCCTCCCCGTGGTCCTGCTGGGCATGGCGGCGATGGCGGTGCTTGGGTCGGTCGTGGGGCGCCGCCTGCTGCGCCGGATGGACTCGGCGGCGGTCGATAAGCTCTACGTGTTCGCCCTCGTGCTCATCATCGTGATCTGCACGTACAATTTCATCCGGTTCTCGGTGCTCTAGTTCTTCGCCCCGAAACGGGATGCCGCGATAATGGAGCTGGAGCGCGGGCCTTCCTCTTCTGCCTTGAGGAGGTCGCCGTGTCCCGCTCGTCTCATGAGCGCCGATGGTGTTGAAGTCCTCTTGGCAATAAGTCGCGGCAGCGTCAGCCGCCAATTCAAAAAAGCCACAGGCGGGAGGCAAACCGCTTCAAAGCAAATTCACCCTCCAACAAATAGTGGATCCCCAACAAAGTCTTTAGCCTGAGCGAGCAGAGTTAAGCAGGCGTCAACGTGTCGTCTCCCAAGCCCGGCAGAGCAGCAACCTTAATATATTTCGCCGCCGCTCTGCCGGCCCCAGGCGACTCCGCGCACTTTACCTGCGTAAACAATGTGAGTGAAATATGAATCTCGATGGATACGCCCGCAGCCGTGTATACTAAACAGCTGTGTGTAACCAGGGGAGTATTCTGGCTGGACAAAATGCCTGCTTAATAGGGTTGTCAGGTAGTCTGGACGCAATACAAGGCTGGGGAGCACGTCGTGTAAGTAGTGGTCCTCTAGGGGCGTACGCTCGGTGGTGTACGCATTGTCCCAAGACCACGCGAGAGTTGGGATCATATCTTGATCAGCATGATTCTCGGCCGCAAGATTGGCATGACCCAGGTTTGGGACGAGGACGACAACGTCGTTCCCGTCACGGTCATCCAGGCTGGCCCCTGCGCTGTCTCGCAGGTTAAAACTCAGGCAACCGACGGCTATGACGCCGTCCAGATCGGTTTCGGCGACATCAAGGCCAAGAACGTGAACAAGCCCATGGCTGGTCACTTCGCCAAGGCTGGCGTCGAGCCTGTCCGTTTCCTTCGTGAGGTCCGCGTCGAGAACGGCGAGGAGCACAAGGTCGGCGAGGTCGTCACCGTCGCTGATTTCGCTGATGTCGAGAAGGTCGACGTCATCGGTACCTCCAAGGGTAAGGGCTTCCAGGGTCGCATCAAGCGCTGGGGTCAGCGCCGCGGTCCTATGACGCATGGTTCTCACTTCCAGCGTCACCCCGGTTCTATCGGTCAGTGCGCCTATCCTGCGCGCGTCCTCAAGGGCGTCAAGATGGCCGGTCACATGGGTAACGAGCGCGTTACCGTCAAGAACCTTTCCGTTGTCCGCATCGATGCCGAGCAGAACCTCATCTTGGTCAAGGGCGCTGTCCCGGGTGCCAAGAATGGTCTCGTCGCCATCCGTATGGCCTAAGGGCCCAGCCCATTTAGCCCAGCGTCATACCAAGGAGAACACTTAAATGGCAAAGTTTGAAGTTAAGAACAGCGAGGGCAAGAAGGTCGCCGAGGCCGAGCTCGCCGCTGAGGTGTACGGCATCGAGCCGAACATCCACGTTATGCACCACATCGTCAAGTGCCAGATGGCCTCTTGGCGTCAGGGCACCCAGTCCGCTAAGGGCCGCTCTGAGGTTTCCGGTGGCGGCAAGAAGCCTTGGCGTCAGAAGGGCACCGGCCGTGCCCGCCAGGGTTCCATCCGTGCTGCCCAGTGGCGTCACGGTGGCGTTGTCTTCGCCCCCAAGCCCCGTTCCTACGCCAAGCGTATGAACAACAAGGAGGTCAAGCTGGCTATGCGCTCCGCGCTGTCCGCCAAGCTGGCCGATGGCGAGCTCGTGCTCGTCGATGACTACGGCTTCGAGAAGCCTTCCACCAAGGCTGCCGTCGCCATGCTCAAGGCTCTCGGCCTTGAGGGCAAGCGTCTGACCATCATCGTTCGCGATGAGGACGTCAACGCCTACCTGTCGTTCCGCAACATTCCCAAGACGTTCATCATCACCGCTGACGAGGCCAACACCTACGATCTCGTCAACAACAACGCTGTGCTGATGCCCGCCGACATCGCCGCTCACTTCGGGGAGGTGCTTGCATAAATGACCGCCCACGAGATCATCATCCGTCCGATCGTGTCCGAGCGTTCCTTCTCCGGCATGGAGCTGAACAAGTACACGTTCGAGGTCGCCAAGGATGCTAACAAGTATCAGATCAAGGACGCTGTCGAGGAGATCTTCGGCGTCAAGGTCGTTCGCGTGAACACCCTGACGGTCAAGCCCAAGACCAAGCGCGTGCGCTATGTCGCCGGCAAGACCCGTTCTTGGAAGAAGGCCATCGTCACGCTGGCCGAGGGCGACACCATCGAGGTCTTTGGCAACCAGGCCTAAGACTCGCTGCTGTTGAGTGAGCTCATGCCTCCCAAATAGGGGAGGCGAGAGCTCAAGGTTTCGGGCGTATAAAATGGACACGCCCGGAACCGTGTATACGTCCGGTGTCATCGCACCCGAGGCAGAACCTCGAATCCCTGTCTGCGATGGCTAACGGATTCCTATTGAAAGGGATTGTAATGGCTGTAAAGCACCTTAAGCCGACCTCCGCTGGTAGGCGTTGGCAGACGATCTCCGATTTCTCCGAGATCACCTGCACCAAGCCCGAGAAGTCTCTTCTCGAGCCCCTGCCCAAGAAGGCCGGTCGTAACAACAACGGCCGCATCACCACCCGCCACCAGGGCGGCGGCGTGAAGCGTCGTTACCGCGTGATCGACTTCAAGCGCAACAAGGACGGCGTGCCCGCCAAGGTTGCCACGATCGAGTACGATCCGAACCGTTCCGCTCGCATCGCTCTGCTGCACTACGCTGACGGTGAGAAGCGCTACATCCTGGCCCCCAAGGGCCTCGAGGTCGGTCAGACCATCATGTCCGGTTCTGACGCTGACATCAAGCCGGGCAACGCTCTGCCCCTCGCCGACATCCCCGTCGGTACGCTCATCCACGCCGTCGAGTTCCAGCCGGGCAAGGGCGCTGCTATCGCCCGTTCCGCCGGTAACTCCTGCCAGCTGATGGGTAAGGAGGGCAAGTACGCTATCGTCCGTATGCCTTCCTCCGAGATGCGCCGCATCCTCGTTACCTGCCGCGCCACCGTCGGTGAGGTCGGCAATGCCGATCACGCCAACATCGTCATCGGCAAGGCCGGCCGTAAGCGTCACATGAACGTGCGCCCGACCGTCCGCGGTACCGTCATGAACCCTGTCGACCACCCGCACGGCGGTGGCGAGGGCAAGAACCACACCTCTGGTCGTCCCTCTGTTACCCCTTGGGGTAAGCCGACGAAGGGCCTTCGTACGCGCAAGAAGAAGAAGGTCTCGAACCAGCACATCATTCGTCGCCGTAAGAAGTAATTTCGGATACCGAGTTTTAGGAGAAAGCACTTATGAGCAGAAGTCTCAAAAAGGGCCCGTTCGTGGAGACTCGCCTTCTCTCGCGTATCACCGCGATGAACGAGGCTGGCAAGAAGGACGTCGTGAAGACCTGGTCCCGCGCGTCCACCATCTTCCCCGAGATGGTTGGTCACACCATCGCCGTCCACGACGGCCGCAAGCATGTGCCCGTGTATGTTACCGAGTCCATGGTTGGTCACAAGCTCGGCGAGTTCGCGCCGACTCGTACGTTCCGTGGCCACAAGGCCAAATAGGGGGTTAACCGTAAATGGCAACTAAGTCTATTGAAACTGAGGCCACCGAGGTTCGCGCCGTCGCTAAGTACGTGCGTGTTTCCCCCAGCAAGGCCCGCCTGGTGGTCGATCTGATCCGCCGCAAGCCTGTCGCTCAGGCCTTCGACATCCTCCACTTCTGCGACCGCGCCGTCGCCGTGGATGTCGAGAAGGTTCTCCGTTCCGCCGTTGCGAACGCCGAGAACAACAACGGTCTGCGTGCCGACAACCTGGTTGTCGCCGCTGCCTATGTTGACGAGGGTCCGACGCTTAAGCGCATCCGTCCCCGCGCCAAGGGTTCCGCTTCTCGCATTCTGAAGCGTACTTCCCACATCACCGTCGTCGTTGCTCCTCGAAAGGAGGCGTAAAGCTGTATGGGTCAGAAAGTCTACCCCACCGGCTTCCGTCTTGGCATCACCGAGAACTGGCGCTCCCGCTGGTTCGCAGAGAAGGATTACGCTAAGACCCTCGGTAACGATCTCGAGATCCGCAAGTACCTCGAGAAGCGTCTTTCCCGCGCAGCTGTCTCCCGCGTCGAGATCGAGCGCGCTGGCGACAAGGTGAAGGTCATCATCCTCACCGCTCGCCCCGGCGTTGTCATCGGTAAGAAGGGTGCCGAGATCGATACCCTCCGCACCGAGCTCGAGAAGGTCGCTGGCGTCTCCAAGGGCCAGCTCTCCGTCGACGTTGTCGAGATCAAGCGCCCCGAGCTCGACGCCAACCTCGTTGCTCAGTCTATCGCCGAGCAGCTCGAGGGCCGCGTTGCCTTCCGTCGCGCTATGCGCAAGGCTGTCCAGTCTGCCCGCAAGGCCGGCGCTAAGGGCATCCGTATCCAGTGCTCCGGTCGTCTCGGCGGTGCCGAGATGGGCCGTCGTGAGTGGTACCGCGAGGGTCGCGTGCCTCTGCACACCCTCCGTGCCAAGATCGACTACGGCACGGCTGTCGCCAGCACCACCATGGGCGCTTGCGGCGTGAAGGTCTGGATCTACCTGGGCGAGAAGCTCCCGGGCCAGCCTGTTCCCAACCCTGCACTCGAGGGCTCTTCCCGTCCTCGTCGTCGTAACTCCGAGAGGAGGGGTCAGTAGTGCTTGCCCCTAAGCGTATTCTTCACCGCAAGGTGCAGCGTGGCTCCATGAAGGGCCAGGCCAAGGGTAATACCGAGCTGCATTTCGGCGAGTTTGGTATCCAGGCTCTCGAGGCCCATTGGATCACCAACCGTCAGATCGAGGCCGCTCGTATTGCCATGACCCGCTACATGAAGCGTGGCGGTCGTGTCTACATCACGATCTTCCCCGATAAGCCCATCACCAAGAAGCCTGCCGAGACTCGCATGGGTTCTGGTAAGGGTAACCCCGAGGAGTGGGTGGCCGTCGTCAAGCCCGGCCGCATCATGTTCGAGGTCAAGGGCGTGCCCGAGGAGGTCGCTCGCGAGGCTCTGCGTCTTGCACAGCACAAGCTTCCCATCAAGACCAAGATTGTTGCTGCCAAGAACGCTGAGCAGCGCATCGAGAAGGAGATGGCTGAGGAGGCCGCTCTCGAGGCCAAGTGGGCTGCTGAGGACGCCGCCGCCGCCAAGGAGGAGAACTAATGAAGCCCGCAGAGATTCGTGAGCTCTCGGACGCTCAGCTCGTTGAGAAGCTGAAGGAAATGCGCGCCGAGCTCTTTAACCTTCGTTTCCAGATGGCCACCAGCCAGCTGGACAACACCGCTCGCGTCAACACCGTGAAGAAGGACATCGCTCGCGTCCTCACGGAGCAGCGCGCCCGCGAGATCGCAGCGGAGAAGTCCGCTGTCGCCGAGTAGGACCTAAGGAGAGAACATGACTGATTCGCGTAACTCGCGTAAGGTCCGTACGGGTGTCGTTACCTCCGTCTCCGGTGCCAAGACCATTGTTGTCACCATCACCGAGCGCAAGCGTCACCCCAAGTACGGCAAGATGATGACCAGCTCCAAGAAGCTGCACGCTCACGACGAGGAGTGCACGGCTGGCGTGGGCGACACCGTCCGCGTTATGGAGACCCGTCCTATGTCCAAGATGAAGCGTTGGCGCCTCATCGAGGTCGTCGAGCGCGCTAAATAAGCAGTCGCTCTTACGACTTGTACGTTTCCGAAGATGTGCGTATGCCTGGCTTGCATACCACGGGCCGTATAAAGGCTGCGCACCTCTCTTCGGTTCTTAGTTCGGAGGAACATCTACCATGATTCAGATGCAAACCATGCTGAACGTCGCCGACAACTCCGGCGCTCGCAAGATTCGCTGCATCAAGGTGCTTGGCGGTTCCAAGCGTCGTTATGCAGGCATCGGCGATGTGTTCATCGGTGCTGTCCAGGAGGCTACCCCTGGCGCCAACGTCAAGAAGAAGGACGTTGTCCGTTGCGTCGTCGTTCGCACCGTTAAGGAGATCCGCCGCAAGGATGGCTCCTACATTCGCTTTGATGAGAACGCCTGCGTTGTCATCAACAACGATGGTTCGCCCGTCGGCACCCGTATCTTCGGGCCCGTCGCTCGCGAGCTTCGTGACAAGAAGTACATGAAGATCGTCTCGCTCGCTCCCGAGACCCTGTAGTTAGGGGAGATATATGTATATCAAGAAGGGCGATAAGGTCCAGGTTCTCTCTGGTAAGGATCGCGGCAAGCAGGGCGTTGTCCTGCGTGCTCTCCCCGCCGAGAACAAGGTCGTTGTCGAGGGCGTTTCGGTCGTCAAGAAGGCCGTCAAGCCCAACGCTGCCAACCAGCAGGGCGGCATCGTTTCGCAGGAGGCTCCCATCGACGCCTCCAACGTCAATCTCGTCTGCCCCGAGTGCGGTAAGGTTACCCGCGTCGGTCACGAGAAGGACGGCAAGAACAAGCTGCGCGTCTGCAAGAAGTGCGGCCACAAGTTCTAAGCTGCCCGCAACAGTTAAGTTGCTAGCAAAGGCCCGGATGCCACGGCACCCGGGCCTTTTTCTATCCCTACTCATTGCACTCATTGGGGACAGACTTAAATGAGTGCCCTTAATGGGCAAGCATAGATGAGCGGGTGCGCTGTACAAATTACTTGTGTGCGCGTTTATGCGCGTTAGATTGAACACTCATTGGGGACAGACATAAATGAGTGGGCATACATGGTGTTTTCAAATTGACCGCGTGCGTGTTCGTGCGCATTTTACTGCGATTTCTTGCGTACCACTGCGTATATATGCGCCGTTTTCGGGATAATAATGACCGTTTAGCGGTGAGATACGCAAAAACGCGCACAGAAGCGCGTGTTTGTGCGAATATAGAGCTGTCAGAAAGCAAGGCGTTCTATGACACAGGAGGCACATAATGGCAGATTCCAAGCAGGCTCCGCTCGACGCCGCGGCAGCCGCCAAAGCAGCGTTCGCTTCGGTCCAGGACAAGCCGTTCCCCGACGATGTTTTTACGGCTCCCGAGCTCCATTGGGCCGTCATCGGGTGCGGCGTTATCGCCAACCAGATGGCCCAGTCTCTCGCTCTTGCCGGCCGCAAGCTTGCGGGCGTCGCCAACCGTACGCTGTCCAAGGCTCAGGCTTTTGCTGAGCAGTATGGCATCGAGAAGGTCTATGAATCGGTTGAGGACCTCTACGCCGATCCGGGCATCGACGCCGTCTATATCACCACGCCGCACAACACGCATATCACCTATCTGCGTGACGCGCTGGCCGCCGGCAAGCACGTGCTCTGCGAGAAAGCCATTACCCTCAACTCTGCCGAGCTCCACGAGGCCCGTGCCATCGCCGTCGAGCACAACGTGGTCCTTATGGACGCCACCACGGTGCTCCACATGCCGCTGTATCAAGAGCTGCGCCGTCGCATGGATGCGGGCGACTTTGGCCGCATGAACCTCGCCCAGCTCAACTTTGGCAGCTATAAGGAGTACGGCGACCTGACCAACCGCTTCTACAACCGTAGCCTTGCCGGCGGCGCCATGCTCGACATTGGCGTGTATGCCCTGTCCGTCATGCGCCTGTTTATGGCCAGCCAGCCAGCCGAGGTCGTGTCTCTGGGCAACACCTGTGAGACCGGTGTCGACGTTGCGGGCGGCATTGTCTGCCGTAACGCCGAGCAGCAGCTGGGCGTCGTGAGCCTTACACTCCACTCCAAGCAGCCCAAGCGCTCGGTCATCAGCTTCGATAAGTGCTATATCGAGGTCAACGAGTATCCGCGTGCCGACCATGCGACCATCGTGTGGACTGCGGACGGTCACCGTGAGGAGGTCCACGCTGGCACCGAGGCATACGCTCTGTGCTACGAGATGGCCGACCTGGAGAAGGCGGTTGCCGGCGATGATTCGAAGCGCGAGCTTCTGGGCTATGCTTCTGATGTTATGGAGCTGATGACCAAGCTCCGCGCCGACTGGGGAGTCGTGTACCCCGAGGAGGAGTAAGCGATGCTTGCGGAAGATAGGCTCAACGCGATCGTGACGATGGTGCAGCAGGCCGGCTCGGTTACCGTGCCGGAGCTTGCTGAAGCCCTGGGCGTGACGGCGTCTACCATTCGGCGCGACCTGCAGGCGCTCGACCGTGCACACCGTATCGCCAAGGTGCACGGAGGCGCGACGAGTCTGGAGCGTGCGCACGTGACGCGCGACCTGACGATCAGCGAGCGCAGTGATCTCCATAACGATGACAAGGAGCGCATCTGCGCCCGTGCCGCGGCTCTGGTGGAGCCCGATAGCTTTGTGTATATCGATTCGGGCTCCACGACCCTCAAGCTCATCGAGCATCTTCCGCGCCTTGAGGGTGTCACCTATGTGACCGATTCCGTGCTCCATGCTCAGCATCTCGCCCTGCGTGGTATGCGCACCGTGGTGCTAGGCGGCGAGCTCAAGCCCGAGACCGAGGCACTCGTCGGTCCCGATGCCTTGGCAACCCTGGACCGCTATAACTTCAACTGCGGTTTTTGGGGTTCCAATGGCATCGCCGCCGAGCAAGGTCTCACCACACCGGATATCGAGGAAGCGCAGGTCAAGCGTATCTCGATGCGCCATACCGCCAAACGCTTCGTAATCTCGGACGCCAGCAAATTTGGCATGGTGGCGCCCGTCAAGTTCGCGGACTTCCGCGACGCAACGATTATTACCGCGGGCGAGGTGCCAGCCAAGTACCAGTCGATGGACAACGTCATCACGGTCTAGCGACAGGGCAAGGTCAAAACCATTTAGGTTCCTCAATAGAAAAGCGGCAACACCCTCGATGGGCGATGCCGCTTTTGTTGTCTGCCGTTTTGTCTAAATCTGTAACAACTAGACCGTTAAAAGTGGGCTAGGTGTTACAGATTGAGATACTTCCGAACCTTGCCGTCCCTTTGTCTCGATCTGTAACATCTGGGACCGATTTTGACGAGTTATTGTTACAGATTGAGATTTTCCCTTGAGGGGGATTCGAATGTCTCGATCTGTAACGGATAGACCGGAAAATGGGTTCTAACTGTTACAGATCGAGACGTTTTGGGACCGCGGCTGAGCCATTGCGGCAAAGCCACCACAAAGGTGCCTGCCCTTTTTGGCAGGTTTTAGGGCTCCCAGGGGCAGGGGGCTTCGATGTGGATGTGCTCACCGGTTACGGGATGCGTAAAGGACACGCTGTGGGCATGGAGCATCAGGCCGCAGGGGCGCGGCGTTCCGTACAGGTCGTCGCCAACCAGGGGATGGCGCTCGCTTGCCAGATGCACACGGATTTGGTGCTTGCGGCCGGTGAGCAGCTCGACATCGATATACGAGCGCGTGGGCAGGCCACGACGGCTCTTAAGACGCTTGAGCACCTTCACGCGCGTCTGAGACGGCTTGCCGCTGGCGCCGACGCGCATCTTGCGGCTGTCGTGACGGTCGCGGGCGATGGGCTTGTCGATGAGCTTTTCGTTCCAGTCGATTTTGCCTTCGGCGAGCGCCAGATAGTGCTTTTCGAAAGCGTGGTCGATCACCATCTGGTCAAAGGCGGGCTGCGTCTGCTTGTCGAGCGAGAACAACACCACGCCGGTGGTGTCGCGGTCCAGGCGGTTGAGCGGCTGCATGTCGGTCGCGGCAAAGCCGTCGCCCATCGCCAGCAGCAGGTCGCTGGCGTAGTCGGTGAGCGTGCGCTCGCCGGTGCCGTCGCCGTGGACGATCATGCCGGCGGGCTTGTCGATGGCCATGAGCCAGGCGTCGCAGTAGAGGACTTGAGGTTCTTCGTTCACGTGTAAGCCTTTCGGTTAGCTGATTCCCACAAACATGCAGCCCGAGGTCGCCCCGCGCAGACGGGCGGCGGGCTTACGGCCCGCCTGCGCCGCTTCGACGGCACGACGGACGCGGGCGACGGCACGGCTCACCTCATCCGTCTCGAGCAACGTTCCGTCAACCATGAGACGACGCACACCGGCATCGAGCAGCTGAGGAACCTGCGGCGTGAGGTCGATGGGGTAGGCATCGTACAGGCGAGAGCGGCCGTGGATGTCGGTGCGGACGGGCATGACCTTTCCGTCGATATTCTTGAGCGAGAGCTTGCGGGCACGCAGACGGCAGTTGACACAATCGTGGATGCAGCCGTTGGCAACCTGCAGAATGCAGTGTTCGCTCGTCATAACGCGCGGACGGCCAAAGACGGTGATGCCCAGAGCCGCGGGCGCGGCGGCGCCGAGCGAGGCAATCTCGTCGAGCGTGATCTCGGGCGAGAGCCAAAATGCGCCGGCTCCGCGCTCGGCAAGCGCCTCCATGCAGGGTATGTTGTGCACCGGCAGGCAAGAGCGAATCTCGGCCGTGGCGCCGGCATGCGCGGCTACGGCGAGCTCGGAGATATTGCCGACGGCGACGGTGGCTCCGGCATTGATCCAAGGATCGACGCGCTCGTGGTCGACGGCGCGGCAGACCTCGTCGAGTACGGGCACGATACCCTGCTCAAATGCATCGGCAGGGGAGAGTCCGACAGCCTCGAGCGCGTCGGTGGTCATATAGATGCGCGCGGCGCCCTCGGCGCGAGCCGCCTCGGCGGCTTCGAGCGTGGTGACGGCGGCGCAGATCTGCGGCTCATCGCGGTAATGCTCGGGCATGGCGCGCGTACATTTGTCGAGCAACGGAATCTCGAGCGTTTTCGCGCGCTCCTCGTACGGCGCCAGAATGGTCTCCTCCAATGCTTTACAGGCGGCGGCGCGCACCTTGTGCACGGCGGAGAAGCCCATGCCGCAGCCGGCGTCGAGCGAAACGTCAAAGCTCGCAGCCTCAAAGGGCGAGGAACCCATACGGCCCACATGCTCAACCAGGTCTGCCGCCTCGACGGCGCGAGTCTTGGCGGCCTCGACGGTGAAGCCTGTGGCGGTGGCGGCGAGCGCGGGGTTGTCACAGCAGGTGAGTGTGACGGTAAACGGCTCGCCCAGGCGCGCCACGACGGACACATCAACAGCTCGGCGGCGCAGCACATCGCGCTTGAGCGCGGCGCCGGCGGCGTCGATGGCACGCTGACTGCGAATCACGCGGACGCGGCAGCCCTCGGGCATGCTGCGGGGTACGCGACATTCGATGATGTCGCCCGCGGCGGTATCATCGGCGGCAATGGTGGTCAGGAATTGGTCGAACTCATCGTCGTGGCGAAGCTCCAGCAGGTCGCCCTTGCCCACGGGCTCAAACAGCTCAATACGGGCGATGGCGGCACGGCGACGGCGGTCGTCGGGCTTGAGGCCGCGCACATCGCGGTTGGCCGGGCGGCTGCCCAGCACCGTGCCCACGATCTGGCCGCGGTTGTTGGAACGCTCGTAGCTCATCATCTCGTCGCCCGAGGTGCCGTCCTGATAGGCGTGCGTAAAGTCGCGGTTGAAGCAGCGCTTGAGCTGGCGCTGGCGGGCGGCTTCCTCGTCCTTGGCAACGGCGACCCCTGCCAGCATGTCGTCAATTTCGTGACGATACACATCAACGATGGAGTACACGTAATCGGGCGCCTTCATGCGGCCCTCGAGCTTGAGCGATGCGGCACCGGCGTCATACAGACGGCGAACAAGCTGCGAAGTGTTGGTGTCGCGCGGGCATAGCGCACGCTCGCGGCCGGCGGGGGAGAGCGCGCGGCCGTTCTCGTCGATCAGCTCGTAAGGCAGGCGACAGGGCTGAGCGCACATGCCGCGGTTGGCCGAGCGGCCCGCCATGGCAAAGCTCGACAGCAGGCACAGACCCGAGTAGCAAAAGCAGATGGCGCCGTGGCTAAAGACCTCAAGGTCCACATCGGGCGCGGCATCGTGAATGGCGGCAATCTCGTCGATGGAAAGCTCGCGCGAGAGGGTCACGCGGTCGGCGCCCTGCTCGCGGCACCAAAGGGTTCCGCGGTCATCGTGGATGTTTGCTTGGGTTGAGATGTGCGTCTCGATGCCGGGCATGGTGCGCTTGACCTCAAAGAACAGACCCCAGTCCTGGATGATGAAGGCGTCGGCGCCCAGCGTGGAGCAGCGATGGATGAGTTGCAGCGCATCGCCCATCTCGGACTGCTTGATGACGATGTTGACCGTGACGTAGACGCGCGACCCGGCCAGGTGTGCAGCACGGCAGGCCTGCTCAAAGGCCTCGTCGGTAAAGTTGGTGGCCTTGCGGCGGGCGTTGAAGCTTCCCATGCCGCAGTAGATGGCGTCTGCCCCGGCAGCGAGTGCGGCGGCAAAGGGCTCCGGGCCTCCGGCGGGGGCCAAGAGCTCGGGTCTGCGGTTGGTGGTTCGACTGGCGGTTGCGGTCATATCCTGCCTTTCAAAATGCTCAGATACTCAAAAGTATAGTGGCGCCGTCGCGATGGGCGATGCCCGCAGCCTAAGCAGGATAAAGTCTTCAGCAGCCCTTGCAGCAAAAATGATCCGTTTCCCTCCGTCCCCTATGGATTGCCTGATCCGATGGGGACGGAGGGAAACGGATCATTTTGAGCTTCACCGTCCGGTCGTGCCGTTCAGCGGCCGACAGACGCCGTTGGGCGATAAAAGATTCTCGCAATGTGATAATAATCTTGCATCGCGCGGAAACCTTGAGTACTATCCCAATCAAGCGCGGCGTTCAGACCGAACTGTGCCTCCCGGTGTGAACGCCGCGCTCACGCTCTTTCAACTGATCGTAAGGAGATAAACATGAGCAAGACCGTCGTGTCTTCCGATAACGCACCCGCAGCCATCGGTCCGTATTCCCCCGGCATCCAGACCGGCAGCATGGTGTTCCTGTCCGGCCAGCTGGGCATCGACCCCGCAACCGGCAAGATGCCCGAGGGCGTCGAGGCTCAGGCCAAGCAGTCCCTTGCTAACGTCGAGGCCCTGCTGACCGCTGCCGGCGCCACCTTTGCCGATGTCGTCAAGACCACGGTTTACCTGGCCGACATCGCCGACTTCGCTGCCGTGAACGAGATTTATGCATCCAAGTTCGAGGCTCCGTTCCCCGCGCGCAGCGCTTTCCAGGTTGCCGCCCTTCCGGCCGGCGGTCTGGTCGAGATCGAAGTCGTCGCCGCTCTCTAAGGCGTTGGCAACAGCTAAACATGACATGCAAAAAGACCCTGCAGCGCGAGCTGCAGGGTCTTTTGTCAAGCGGTACGACAAAAATGACCCGTTTCCCCTCGTCCCCAAGGGATCACGTTTAGCCTTCCTTGCGGACTTTTTGCAGGTAGCGGTAGACGCTGGGCTCCGAGATGCCCAGCGCGGTGGCAGCGCAGGCCACGGCGCCCTTGAGCATGAACACCCCGTTGCCGTTGAGGTGGCGAATGACGTCCACGCGGTCGCTCTGACCAAGCGACGCTACATCCAGCCCGCGCGCGCTCAGCAACTCGGCAATGCTGCGGTCGATGAGCTCCTGTGTGGACTCCGAAAGACTTTCGACCTCGATGGGGGCGGGCTCCGTGCGCGTCGGCGCCGCGTCGAAGCATGCCATGAGCTGCTGCGCCATGGTGTTGATGGAGCGCACGGTCGAGAGGTCGGTGTTGACGCAGAGCATACCGACGATCTCGTTATCTTCGCGGATAAAGTACGTCGCTGACTCCAACGTCTTGCCACCGGCACCGCGCCCCTCGTAGCCCGTAATAAACGGCAGGTCGCGATACTTGGGGTCGTGCATAATCTTGAGCGCCAGATCGGTGGCGGGACCTCCGACCTTACGGCCGCTTACGATGCCGTTGCGAATATCGACGATGGCGTGGTCGGGATCCGAGAAATCATGCAGCACGATCTCGCTGTTCTTACCGAGTATCTGCTCCAGGAAATCGACCATCGGCAAAAAGCGACGTACGGTCTCGTTCACGGGCAACTCCTTTGGGTGAAATCGGAAATGTTCATAACAATTTTTTCTCATGGTAACACGCTGCTCTTCATCTCGTATATCCGCAGGTACATTGCGTAATACAGACGAACGGTAGGAATTTGGCGGTAAACGGTTGACCAAAAGAAAAGTTAGATGTTATTTTGACCAGACACTTTCCTGACCTGCGGAAACGCATTATCTCAGCTGAAGAATAGTCTGATAACAAAAAATTATTATTGAGAATGAGAATCATCTTTAATACGATATGCAACGAAGGCACAACCTCAACCCCGCACTGCGTCACAATAGAGCGTTAGATGCGAAAACAACTATTTCGAGGATTGGTGGTCAAATGACCCAGGAGACGGTTAAGAACGGCACTGAAGCCCTGTTCACTCGTGAAGGCATGCCTCCCGTTAAAGAAATGATCCCGTGTGCCCTTCAGCACGTACTGGCTTCGTTTGCCGGTATCATCACCCCGGCTGTCATCATGGCCGGCGTCTACGGCTTTAATAGCCAGCAGAGTACCGACATCATCCAGGTCGCGCTCATTCTTTCGGCAATCGACACGGCCCTTCAGGCCTTCGCTCCCTTCCGTCGCATCGGCGGCGGCCTGCCCATCGTCATGGGCGTTTCGTTCGCGTTCTTACCGGCCCTGCAGGCCATGGGTGCCTCGGGCTTTAGCTTTGGTGCGCTGCTGGGCGGCGAGATCGTCGGCGGCGCCGTCGCGGTCCTCTTTGGTCTGGCCTACAGCAAGATCAAGTGGCTGTTCCCGCCCGTCGTGACCGGTACGGTCATCTTCTCCATCGGCGTTTCGCTGTATCCCACGGCCGTCAAGTATATGGCCGGCGGTATGGGTACGCCGCTGTGGGGCACCCCGCAGGCCTGGTGCGTCGCTCTTATCACCTTCGCCGTGGTCTTTGCGCTCGCCAACTTTGGCAAGGGCACGCTCAAGCTGGGATCCGTGTTCTTTGGCATGATCGTTGGCATGATCGTTTCGATCCCCTTTGGCATGATCGACTTCTCCAGCGTCGCCACCGCCCAGGTCTTCGCCCTTCCCAAGCTCATGCCCTACGCGCTCGAGTTTGATCCCGAGGTCTGCATTACCCTCGCTGTTGTGTTCCCCATGGTTGCCATCCAGGTTATCGGTGACGTTTCCGCCGCCTGCCTGGGCTCCATCGACCGTATGCCCACCGAGCGCGAGCTCTCCGGCGCTATCGTGTCCCAGGGCCTCACCTCTATGGTCGGCGGCCTGCTGGGCGGTCTCCCCACCAGCGCCCTTGGCCAGAACGTGGGTATCATCTGCTCCAACAAGGTCGTCAACAAGTGGGTCTTTGTGATCATCGCGGCCGTCTTTGCCATCGCCGGCCTGTTCCCGCAGCTCTCTGCCGTCCTTTCCGCTATCCCGCAGCCCGTCATCGGCGGCGCGACCGTCGGCGTCTTTGGCACCATCACCATGAACGGCGTGCGCATGTTCACCCGCGAGGGCCTTACGCAGCGCACTACCACCATCGTCGGTACCTCCGTCGTCTTTGGCCTGGGTATCTGGATGGCCAGCGGTTGCCTTGCCGGCGAGGGTATGCCCACCTGGGTGTCCACCGTCATCGGCTCCAATGCCGTGACCCCCACCGCCATTATGGCCATTGTCCTTAACCTGATCCTTCCGCAGACGCCGGTCGTGGCTCAGCACATCGATGCTGCCAAGGACGCTGCCGTGGATCTGGTCTTGCCCGAGAGCAAGAAGTAACCAATTCGGTGCTATTCGTCGGCGGACGCATCGCCCCGTCCGCCGACGTCATGCGGCGCCAAGCCGCACTTCAAAGGGTTTGTCCCTTTGGTGAAGCGTTGACGGGAGAGGGCCCGTTTCCGGTGTAGGCCGGCGCTTCGCACTCCGCCATGTCAGAGGTGTCAAACCCCGCCTCTGATGTTGAAGGGAGCTTCCATGCTTCTGGTCGCTAACGGTTCCGTCTTTACCCGCAACGCGCAGGCCCCGTTCATTCCCAACGGTGCGGTCGCCATTGACGGAGATACGATCGTCGAAGTGGGCCCCGAGTGCGAGCTCAAGGCCAAGTACCCGGATGCCGAGTACGTCGACGCCCAGGGTAACCTCATCATGCCCGGACTCATCAACTGCCACACCCACATCTACTCGGGTCTGGCTCGCGGCCTTGCCATTAAGGGCTGCAACCCCACCAACTTCCTGGAGAATCTTGAGCAGCAGTGGTGGAAGATCGACGACAACCTGACGCTCGACGGCACCAAGGCCAGCGCCTATGCCACGATTCTGGACTCCATCCGCGATGGCGTCACCACGATCTTCGATCACCACGCGAGCTTCTGCGAGATTCCGGGCAGCCTCTTTGCCATTAAGGATGCCGCGCAGGAGCTGGGCATGCGTTCGTGCCTGTGCTACGAGGTCTCCGACCGCCGCGGTCAGGAAAAATGCGACCAGGCCATTGCCGAGAACGCCGAATTTGCCCAGTGGGCCGCCAAGGAGCGTCGCGATAACGACAACCACATGATCGCCGCCATGTTTGGCGGTCACGCCACCTTTACGCTGTCGGACGAGACCATGGACAAGATGGCCGAGGCCAACAACGGCCTGACCGGCTTCCACATCCATGTGTGCGAGGGCATGAATGACGTGTGGGACTCCCGCCTCAACCGTGGTGGCATCAGCCCCGTCGAGCGCCTGCTGCAGCACAACCTGCTGGGTCCCGACACTATGCTCGGCCACTGCATCCACGTGACGCCTGCCGAGATGGATATCGTCAAGGAGTCCGGTACCTGGCTCGTCAACAACCCCGAATCCAATATGGGCAACGCCGTGGGCTGCGCCCCCGTGCTCGAGTTCTTCCGCCGCGGCATCCCCGTGTGCATGGGCACCGACGCCTACACCCACGATATGCTCGAGAGCCTCAAGGTCTTCCTGATCATTCAGCGCCACAACGCAGCCATGCCCAATGTGGGCTGGTGCGAGGCCATGACCATGCTGTTCGAGAATAACGCCAAGATGGCCAGCAAGTACTTCGATTGCAAGCTCGGTGTGCTTGAGCCCGGCGCCGCCGCCGACGTCATCGTTATGGACTACAAGCCCTTTACGCCGCTGAGCGAGGAGAACATTGACGGCCACATGCTCTTTGGCATGATGGGCAAAAACTGCCGCACCACCATCATCAACGGCCGCGTCCTGTACAAGGATCGCGAGTTCGTTGGCATTGATGAGGACAAGATCAACGCGTGGACCATGGCCGAGTCCAAGAAGCTCTGGAGCACGCTCAACGATCGCGCCTACTAATTACAAGTTAGATTCACGCGCGCCGGATGTTTCGCCGCATCTGACGCGCGTATAGGCGACCTCCGCGGGGTCGCCGGCGCTGTGCTAGCGCTACACCGTATTTGCGCCCGCCGCGCGGTCTCGCCGGGCGTTACAGAGAGGAGCTCACTATGAGCGACATCATGAGGCCGATCCCGTTTTCGCAGCTGATGAACTGGATCATCGAGGAGCACAAGACCCAGGACGCCATCTTTGGCGTGCGCAAGATGGTCACGGCCAACCAGGAGGGCGCGCTTCCCATTTTTGACGAGCGAATCGAGACTCCGTTTGGCCCGGCCGCCGGTCCCAATACGCAGCTGGCCCAGAACATCGTGGCATCCTACGTGGCCGGTTCCCGCTTCTTTGAGCTCAAGACCGTCCAGGTTATGGACGGCGAGGAGCTCTCCAAGTGCGTCAACAAGCCCTGCATTGTGGCTCAGGACGAGTGCTACAACTGCGAATGGTCGACCGAGCTCGAGGTTCCGCAGGCCTTTGCCGAGTACGTGAAGGCATGGTTCGCCTGCCACCTGATCGCTCGCGAGTACGGTCTGGGCAGCCCGGACGGCTTTGTCTTCAACATGTCCGTGGGTTATGACCTCGAGGGTATTAAGAGCCCCAAGGTCGACGCCTACATCGAGGGCATGAAGGATGCCAGCGGCTCCGAGGTTTGGAACGAGTGCCGTGCCTGGGCTCTCGCCAATCTGGACAAGTTTGAGCATGTCGACGCCGCGTTTGTCGAGTCCATTCCGGCGCGCGTCTCCAACTCCATCACCGAGTCCACCCTGCACGGCTGCCCGCCCGCCGAGATCGAGCGCATCGCGACCTATCTGATCACCGAGAAGGGCCTCAACACCTACATCAAGTGCAACCCCACGCTGCTGGGCTATGAGTTTGCCCGTCAGCGCCTCAACGAGCTGGGCTTTGACTACATCGTCTTCGACGATACGCACTTCCGCGAGGACCTGCAGTGGGTCGACGCCGTGCCCATGTTCGAGCGCCTGATTGCCCTGTGCGCCGAGCGCGGCCTGGAGTTTGGCGTCAAGCTGACCAACACGTTCCCCGTCGACGTGACGAGGAACGAGCTGCCCTCCACCGAGATGTACATGTCGGGCCGTTCGCTGTTCTCGCTGACCATCGAGGCCGCCCGTCGCATTACCGAGCAGTTCGATGGCAAGCTGCGCATCAGCTACTCCGGCGGTGCCACGGTCTACAACATCCGCGCCCTGTATGACGCCGGCATTTGGCCCGTTACCTTGGCGACTGACGTGCTCAAGCCCGGTGGCTACGAGCGCTTTAGCCAGATGGCCGGCGAGTTTACCGATCTGGATGGCAAGCCGTTCGCGGGCGTTTCGCTCGAGGCCGTGACGGCGATCCAGACCGACTCGCTCACCAACCCGCTCTACAAGAAGCCGCTGCGCCCGCTGCCCGACCGCAAGGTCGCCGGCAAGAGCCCGCTTTCCGACTGCTTTACCACGCCGTGCCGCACGAGCTGCCCCATCCAGCAGGATATTCCCGCCTATCTGGCGGCTGTTGACGAGGGCCGCTACGAGGACGCACTCAACATCATCATCGAGCGCAACGCCCTGCCGTTCATCACCGGCACTATCTGCCCGCATCCTTGCGGCCGTGCCTGCGAGCGTGCATTCTACGAGCCCGAGGGCGCCCAGATTCGCGCCAGCAAGCTCAAGGCCGCCCGCGAGGCAATGACCGCCGTGCTGCCCATGCTGCGCGCCCAGGCTATCGCCAACGACGGCGAGCGCAACGTTGCCGTTATCGGTGGCGGTCCGGCCGGCCTGGCGACGGCGTTCTTCCTGACGCGTGTCGGCGTGCCCGTTACCATCTTTGAGGCCCGCGATTCGCTCGGCGGTGTGGTCCGTCACGTAATCCCCGAGTTCCGTATCGCCAGCGACGATATCTCGCACGACGCCGAGCTCTGCCTGGCCTTTGGCGCCAAGGTTCAGCTTAACGCCCGCGTGGAGTCCATTGACGAGCTCAAGGCCCAGGGCTTTACCGACGTGGTCGTGGCCACCGGTGCCTGGATGCCCGGCTCTGCGGGCCTGGGCGAGGGTGCCGAGCTCGACGTGCTGGAGTTCCTCGAGGCCGCCAAGAAGGGCGAGAAGCTTGAGCTGGGCGAGGACGTCGTGGTCATTGGTGCCGGCAACACCGCCATGGACGCCGCCCGCGTGGCCAAGCGCCTGGCAGGCGTGAAGAACGTGCGTCTGGTGTATCGCCGCACCAAGAAGCAGATGCCCGCCGACGAGGAAGAGCTCGATCTTGCTCTTGCCGACGGCGTTGAGTTCTGCGAGCTGCTGGCGCCCAAGGCACTCAACGGCGCCGTGCTGACCTGCGACGTTATGGAGCTTGGCGAGCCGGATGCAAGCGGTCGTCGCAGCCCCGTCGCCACGGGCGAGACCGTCGAGCTTTCCGCCACCACGGTGATCTGCGCCGTGGGCGAGGGCATCGATGCCAGCCTGTACGATGCCGCGGGCGTCGAGCATGACCGTCGTGGCCGTCTTGCCGCCACCTCCACCGGTGTTGAGGGCGTCTGGGCTGCGGGCGACTGTCGCCGCGGTCCCGCCACCGTGGTCGAGGCTATCGCCGACGCCGCCGAGGTCGCCCGTGCCATTGCCGACGTGGACTTTAACAAGTACGCCGACTGCAACGAGCAGGCCGGCCGCGAGGACACCTGCTATGAGCGCAAGGGGTCGCTGTGCCGCGACAAGCGCAACTGCACCAAGACTCGCTGCCTGGGCTGCGGCTCGGTGTGCGAGGTCTGCTGCGACGTGTGCCCCAACCGCGCCAACGTTGCCATTAAGGTGCCGGGCCTGGCCAAGCATCAGGTCGTCCATGTCGATGGCATGTGCAACGAGTGCGGCAACTGCGCCGTGTTCTGCCCCTACCAGGAGGGTCGTCCCTACAAGGACAAGCTCACCCTGTTCTGGAGCGAGCAGGACATGGAGAACTCCGAGAACGAGGGCTTCCTGGCCGTGGACGAGGACCACTTTAAGGTCCGCGTCGCCGGCACGGTCCGCACCGTCTCGGTCGATGCCGTCAACACCGGCCTTCCCGAGGCCGTCCGCCTGACCATCAGGGCCGTGCGCGACAACTATTCGTATCTCCTTAAGAAATAAGCGAGTCTGTTATGGCCAAATCCATTCAACATAACGTGGCCTACGTTGCCTGCGGAAGCGGCTGTGCTTCCGCAGGCGGCGACGCCCGCTGCAGCGAAGGCTGCATTGGCTGTGGCGCCTGCGTCACGGCCTGCCCCCACGGTGCCATCGAGCTGGTCGATGGCGTTGCCCGCGTGGACCGCTCCAGGTGCACGGGCTGCGGCCTGTGCGGCATGGCGTGCCCGCAGCGCGTGATTGCCTTCGTCCCCGGCTACCAGAACATCCTGGTGCGCTGCAACAACACCGATAAGGGCGCCATCGCCCGCAAGATCTGCGACACGAGCTGCATCGGTTGCGGCATGTGCGCCAAAAAGTGCCCTGCCGGCGCTATCCGTATCGAGGACAACTGCGCCCATATCGACGGCGCGGACTGCCTGTCGTGCGGCATGTGCGCCGTCGTCTGCCCGCATGGCGCCATCCACGACCGCACCGGCATAGCCGCCGGCGTGTAGAAGGGAATCACCATGGCACAGGAATTCACTTTTACCGTTAACGGCGTCGAGCGCACGACGACCCAAAACAAACCGTTGCTGCGCTACCTGCGCGACGACCTGCACATTCACTCCGCCAAGGACGGCTGCTCCGAGGGCGCGTGCGGTACCTGCACCATCCACGTGGACGGTGAGGCCGTCAAGGCGTGCGTGCTGACCACCGCCCTTGCCGCCGGTCGCAACATCGTGACCGTCGAGGGCCTGCCCGAGGACGTGCGCGAGGCCTTTGTGTACGCCTTTGGCGCCGTGGGCGCCGTGCAGTGCGGTTTTTGCATCCCCGGTATGGTCATGGCGGGTGCGGCGCTGATCGCCGAGGATCCCGAGCCCACCGAGGAGCAGATCAAGTACGCCATCCGCGGCAACGTCTGCCGCTGCACCGGCTACAAGAAGATCATCGAGGGCATTTCGCTGGCAGCTGCGGTGCTCCGCGGCGAAAAGCAGATCGACGAGGACCTGGAGCGCGGCGACGACTACGGCGTGGGCAAGCGCGCCTTCCGTATCGACGTGCGCAAGAAGGTGCTCGGCGAGGGCAAGTATCCCGATGACATCGACGAGCTCGATCAGCCGGGTCTGACCTACGCCAGCGCCGTGCGCTCCAAGTACCCGCGCGCCCGCGTGCTCTCCATCGACACCTCCAAGGCCGAGGCCCTGCCCGGCGTGGTGGGCATCCTGCGCGCCGAGGACGTGCCGGTCAACCAGGTCGGCCACCTTATCCAGGACTGGGACGTCATGATCGCCCAGGGCGATATCACCCGCTGTGTGGGCGACGCCATCGTGCTGGTTGTTGCCGAGGACGAGGCGACGCTCGAGAAGGCCAAGAAGCTCGTAAAGATCGAGTATGAGCCGTTGGAGCCCGTGCGCAACATTGTCGAGGCCAGGGCCGAAGACGCCCCGCGCCTGCACGACAGCTTCTTTGCCTTTGGTAACACCGTGGAGCTCAAGGACAACGTGTGCCAGAGCCGTCACGTGACGCGCGGCGACGCCGCCAAGGCGCTGGCCGAGAGCGCGTTTACTGTGACGCAGCGCTTTACCACGCCCTTTACCGAGCATGCCTTCTTGGAGCCCGAGTGCGCCGTTGCCTTCCCGTACAAGAACGGCGTCAAGGTGCAGTCGACCGACCAGGGTGCCTACGACACGCGCAAAGAGTGTGCCCACATGTTTGGCTGGGACAACGAGCCCGAGCGCGTGGTCGTCGAGACCATGCTTGTGGGCGGCGGCTTTGGCGGCAAGGAGGACGTGTCCATCCAGCACCTGGCCGCGCTCGCCGCATATAAGTTCCAGCGTCCCGTGAAATGCAAACTCACGCGCGCCGAGTCGCTCGCGTTCCATCCCAAGCGCCACGCCATGGACGGCACCTTTACACTGGGTTGCGACGTCGAGGGCAACTTTACCGGCCTGGACTGCGAGATCAACTTCGATACCGGCGCCTACGCTTCGCTGTGCGGCCCGGTGCTCGAGCGCGCCTGCACGCATGCCGTCGGCCCCTACAAGTACCAGAACACCGACATTCGCGGCTTTGGCTACTACACCAACAATCCGCCGGCCGGTGCGTACCGTGGCTTTGGCGTGTGCCAGTCCGAGTTTGCGCTCGAGAGCCTCATCGACCTGCTGGCCGAGAAGGTCGGCTTGGATCCGTGGGAGATTCGCTACCGTAACGCCATCGAGCCGGGCGAGGTTTTGCCCAACGGTCAGATTGCCGACTGCTCCACGGCGCTGAAGGAGACGCTGCTTGAGGTCAAGGATGCCTACTATGCGCATCCTGGCCATGCCGGTATTGCCTGCGCTATGAAGAACGCCGGCGTGGGCGTTGGCCTGCCCGATGCCGGCCGCTGCAAGATTCGCATCGAAGATGGCCGTGCCGTGGTCTACGCCGCCACGTCCGACATCGGTCAGGGCTGCAACACCGTCTTTTTGCAGGACGTTGCCGAGGCCTGCGGCCTGCCGCTTCGCTGTATCGCCAACGGCGAGTGCTCCACCGAGAACGCGCCCGACTCCGGTACCACGTCCGGCTCGCGTCAGACGGTCGTAACCGGCGAGGCCGTACGCGGTGCCGCCTTCCTGCTGCGCGACGCCATGTTTGGCATCGAGGCCGGCAAGCCCGCGCCCACCGCTCCGGTCGCCGCCCATGGCGACGGCGTCAAGATCGAGTACGACGACGGCCGCGCCTATCAGCTGCGCTCGCAAGAGCTCGTCGCCGGCCAGGGCATGCATCCTCAGGACCCCGCGACTGCCATCAAGGCGCTCGAGGGCTGCGAGTTTAGCTATGTGTACCTGGAGCCGACCGACAAGCTGGGTGCCGACGTGCCCAACCCCAAGAGCCACATCTGCTACGGCTTTGCCACGCATGTGGTCATCCTGGACGACAACGGCCACGTGAGCGAGGTCTATGCCGCGCACGATTCCGGCAAGGTGGTCAACCCCATCTCGATTCAGGGCCAGATCGAGGGCGGCGTGCTCATGGGCATGGGCTATGCGCTTACCGAGGACTGGCCGCTCAAGGACTGCGTGCCCCAGGCCAGGTACGGCACGCTCGGACTGTTCCGTGCACCCGAGATTCCGGATATCCACGCCATCTATGTGGAGAAGGACGAGCTGCTGCCTGTGGCATACGGCGGCAAGGGCATCGGCGAGATCGCAACGATCCCCACGGCGCCCGCCGTGCAGAACGCCTATCGCGCATTCGACGGCAAGCTGCGTCCGGATCTGCCCATGGTGGATACGCCGTACAGCCGCGCCCGTCACCGCGGGTAGGGTAGGGCGCAGACGGCATTACTGACGGGCTGTTCGCGCACAACACCAACTGCATATGCTGCATCTTTGGCCCCAGCTCCATCGCGAGCCGGGGCCTTTTGTTTGGAGCGGAGGCAGCATCCCGGAATCCAGCCTCGGAGTGGGATGAACTTTCCCAACGGGGCCGCATGCGGAAACTGTGTCCCGGATTCGACGCTCGGAATGGGATTCGTTTTCCTTTTGAGTCTCTAGCGGAAAGTGCATCCCGGAATTCGGCTCCAGAGTGGGACGCGCTTTCCGGATCGGCTCTCAGCGGAAAATGTATCCCAGTTTGAGCGTCTATTCCGGGATGCCGTTTCCGCTGAGTGCTTCATTCGGAAAGTCTGTCCCGTTCTGAGGCGGGATTTCGGGACACACTTTCCGCTGGCCCGCCATCCGGAAAGTGCATCCCGTTTTGAGCGTCCAGACTGGGACGCGCTTTCCGTTGGCGTGGCCGTTGGGAAAACGCGGCCCAGATAGGGGGGATGCGATCCGGCGATGCGCGGCCTAGCGGCTCCTACAGCTCCACGTCGTTGAGCCATGTCGGCAGCGCGGTCTGTCGGATGCCTGCCGTCTGCAGCTTTTTGGCGAGGATTCCTGCCGAGCGGACCTCGTTCATGGTAAAGCGCAACAGAGGGTGACCGTAGAGCGATAGGTGCGCCTCGCGCTGTCGTTCGGCGACGAGCGCCTCGGCGGTGGTGCGTCCGGCCAGCATGGTCTGGTCGGTATATTTGATGAGCCCGTCGAGCTCGCCCAGCGTGAGTTCCCGCGCCTGGCGCTCCCAGGCAAAGTCCGTTCGCATGCTCTCGGTTGAATCGAAGGGATCCGTCAGCTTATATTGGAGCTGGTCGGGTGCAAAGCCCGTTTCGATCATGACGGCTCGAGCGACCGATTCCCCACCGCTCTCGGCACGCGCGTCAGCATATTGGAGCGTGGTGAGCGCAGTGCGCACCGCGCGACCGTTGCGAGTGCCCGCTCGTTTTTCGACTGCTCCCATCAGCTGCTCTCGCGTTAGACCAAGCTTTGAGATCGCCGAATCGGCAATGGGCATACCATCGGCAAAACCAGTTTGCAGCAGGCAATCTGTGACCGTTTGGATGGGCGGCGTTATCGATATGCCAGCTTGATTTGTTGCTCCGGCCGGCTCGACCTGGTGCCGCTGAATATGTGCGCCCGGACGAGCCGACGGCTTTGTCGAGCTGCAGGCATGCACGACATTCAGGTGTCGCCACGAGACCTCGAGCCCCAGCAGGCAAGCTGCCGAAAACGAGCAGAACGTCCAATCGGGGTGGATGATCGCAAGGGCGCGAATAATCTCGCAATGACGCTGCGCCCGGTTGAGTTCATCCCAGCGCATTTTGCGCGCGAACAGTCCCGGCATGGGGGAGACGATCGTGCCGCCGGTGCGCCGAAGGAGCGTTTTTCGGATCGCCGCGCTCGGGGGAATCAGACAGCGCCCCTCTTGTTCGGCTTGGGTTAGCAGCTGGTCGATGAGTTGGTCATTGCAATGGGTCATGAGCTACCGCCTCCTTTTGGGTAGCAAAAACGTATCAGCCGGAACTTGCCGCTCAGCTGACCAAAAGCTGACCAAAATCTAACCATGCAGGTAGATGGCCTGGTTTTGACGTCATTTTTTGAAGCTGAATCGGTGGGCGGTAATCGGCACCCGTGAACGGTAGCGAGTTATGAAGCCTTGGTAAGTTTCGGGACGTGTACTTTTCCGAAAAATGGTTGTTTATCTGCTATTTTGCAGCTCTGGATTGCGCGTTTGAGGACGTGCGATATGAGCGGTTGATCGGTCCTCAAGCGGAAATTGCATCCCGGAATTTGGCTCCAGAGTGGGATGCCGTTTCCGAATCGGCCCTCAAACGGAAATCGCATCCCGGAACGAGCTCTCAGAGCGGGATGAACTTTCCCAACGGGGCCGCATGCGGAAATTGCGTCCCGGATTCGACGCTCAGAATGGGATTCGTTTTCCGGTAGAAGCTTCAGCGGAAAATGCATCCCAGAATTCAGGCTCAGAACGGGACGCGCTTTCCGGATGGCATGTTTGGCGGAAACTACGGCCCAGTTTTTGGCTCCAGAACGGGATACATTTTCCGGAACGGTCCACGTGCGGTGGCGTAACGTCCCTTTTGCGTGGTCCGCTTGTCTGATTACGTTATAGCTAGCTATATTATATGAAGGTATAATATAGCTAGCTATAACGTAAAGGAAGGATGGCCCTATGTTTATCGGAAGAACAGCGGAAATGTCCGAGCTCAATCGACTGTATGGCACGGACTCCTTTGAGATGCCTGTGATTTACGGCCGCCGTCGTGTGGGTAAAACGCGCCTTATCACAGAGTTCATCCAAGGCAAGAAGGCAATTTACTTTCAAGCTCGTCGCACCAATGCAGAGGCAAACCTGCACGGCTTTAGCCAGGCGATACTTGCAGGTTCGGTTGGTGCTGCAGACGTGTCGTTTCGTAGTTTTGACGAGGCGTTCGATGCATTGGCCACCATGGCTCGTACGGAACGTTTGATTGTCGTGATTGACGAGTATCCCTATCTCGCCCAATCGAATCCCGAGATCAGCTCGTTGCTGCAAGACAAGATTGATCACCTGTACAAAGAGACCAGGCTCATGCTTATCCTGTGCGGGTCGTCGCTTTCGTTCATGGAAGAGCAGGTGCTGGGCTACGAGAGTCCGCTATACGGTAGGCGTACGGCCCAGTTTAAGATCATGCCGCTCGATTTTACGACGACCCTCGGCCTGTGGCAGAGCATGAGTCGCGAAGACGCTGCAGTTTGCTATGGCATGACGGGCGGCATTCCTGCATATATCGAGAAAGTCGATCCTGCCGCACCACTCAAGGACAACATCAAACGTCTTTTTCTTACTCCTACGGGCTATCTCTTTGAGGAGCCAAGTAACCTGCTATTGCAAGAGTGCCGCAATCCCGAGCAATATGATGCGATCGTGCAAGCAATTGCCCAGGGGCGCTCGAAGATCTCGGAGATTGCGAGCTCTACGGGAATCCCTGCGAGCAACGTAAAGAGCTATGTGGATAAGCTGGCGTCGCTTGGGATTGTCGAGCGCGAGCTGCCCCTAAACGAGACGAGCAATAAGCGAGCCGTGTATCTGCTGAGCGACCAGATGTTTAGGTTCTGGTACAAGTTTGTTCCGCAGAACATCGGCCTGATTCAAAACGATATGGCCGAGATGGCGTATAAGCGCATTGCGCCGCACGTATCGGATTACATGGGTACGGTCTTTGAGCTTATATGCAGACAATACGTGTACGAACTTGCGCGGGCGGGCCGGCTCGATGTGGTTCCGGCAAGCGTTGGGCGCTGGTGGGGGACGGATAACCGCACACATACGCAGGAAGAGATCGACTTGATTGTTGACGATGGCGAGGGCGCTGCGCTGTTTGCGGAGTGCAAATGGCGCAATGAACCGGCGGGCGAAGACGTGCTGCAAAAGCTCGTGCATCGAAGTGAGCTCTTTAGACGGCAACGAAAAAGCTATGCGCTTTTCTCAAAAAGCGGCTTTACGCAGGGATGTTGGGATGCTGCAGAGAGTAGGGGAGACGTCAAGCTGATTTCGTTTGCCGAGATGTGAGGGCGGGGATAATGAAGCGCGTCCTGATTTGATGCTGGGAATGGGATGTGCTTTCCTTTTGCGACCTTTGGCGGAAAGTGCGTTCCAGATTTCGGCTTCAGAATGGGATGCCGTTTCCGGATCGGCCCTCAGGCGGAAACTACGACCCGGAGTTTGGCTCCAAAACGGGATACGCTTTCCCGGTGGCATCTCTAGCGGAAACTGCATCCCGGAATGAGCTCTCGGAACGGGACACGCTTTCCCATCGGGGCTTCAAACGGAAACCGTGTCCCGGAATCGAGCCTCAGGGTGGGACGCATTTTCCGGTAGAGGCCTGGGACGGAAGGCGTGTCCCAGAATCCGGCTAATCCGATGGCCAGGTGGTTGAGCGAGCGAGCTCCGAGGCTCCATTACTGAAAATTCATTTGTTAAACCTGGCAGCCGTGGGTAGAATAAGGTCGACGGCAGCCCAAGGGTGATAGCTGGGCAGCGCCGTTACTTCGATTAAGGGGTCAATGCCTTAGTGGCGTCGACCCCTCTTTTTCTGCTTCGTACGCTGCTTGAGTGCCTCGGTAAGCCCGATAAGCGCCGTGAGGAGCGAGACCAAAGCGGTCAGGAGCTTCACGAAATCAGTCAGATCGGTCATGGGCATCACCTCCCGTCGCATGGAGGGCGCTGCCCGGCACATGGAGCTGCCGTCAACAATAACCAGTCTATCAAACTGCAGTCATAAATACGAATATATGTTCGCTAATAACAGCGACGTGGCCATCTCAAAGCGCGGCTTTACGCAAGGGTGCCGGGTGGCCGCGCTGGGCGATTTCATGTCCGCGCGAGCGCCTATCCTTACGGCAATATAGCCGCCTATGTAGCTATGTAGCAGGCGGCAGGCGACGGAGAAAGGCCATAACCGTGTCAGCTGAAAAGACGCCGTGTATCTCGGCTATCGATACGACGAACTTTGCGCGCCAGATCGTGCTGGACTTTGAGTTTGCGCCGGTGCCAAAGCAGCGCCAGCGCCGTGGACTGCGCAACGAGATTATTGAGGTCGGCGCCGTCAAGCTCGATTACCACGGCAACGTTATGGGCGAGTTCTCGCAGTTTGTGCAGACGGAATTTACCGAAGGCGTTGCGTTCCCTGTCCGCGAGCTTACGGGGATATCGGCTGTGGACACCGCGATGGCCGATCCGCTCTACGTGGTGATCAAAAGGCTCAGCGATTGGATCGGTCGCCACTCCGCCCAGATAGTTTGCTGGAGCGGGACGGACCGTCGACAGCTTTTGACCGAGTGCCAGGCAAAGCACATAGACCTTTCCGCATTTCCTGCGGACTGGGCCGACCTGCAGGCGTTTTACACCTCGATTATGGACGTAGGCAGCCACGGGCGTGTCTCGCTGGGCGACGCGGCAACGTGGTTTGGCATCGAGTTTGACGAGTCGACGGGGCACGCCCACAGTGCTTTGGCCGATGCGCGCGTAACCGCCAAATTGCTCAGGCAGATGATGGACGGGGACTACCACGTGAGCCCGCGCGCCCAGGAAGTCCGCCAGCGGTGGGGGATGGGCGAGCGGGCCCAGACACGCCTTTCCAGCAAGTGCCCCGAGCTGGGCGACCTGCTGCTGAGACTGAAGGCGGAGGGGAGGTAGGCCTTTTGAGAACGCCATTCGGTTTGGCATGGCGGAGCTGTAAGCGCGACTCCGCCCTGCTGTTTGAATTGAAGCGTCAACCAGTATGACGAGCTGTCTGGCCTGTCTGCCTACACCCCCGCGATCCCGCGCGCGGCACTCAGCAGCTCGTACTCCCTCTGGCTCCATTGGCACAGATCGGTCGCGCGTACGGCGTCGCGGCACAGGTCCAGGAACACCTCGGCTCCCTCGCAGAAGCACTCGCGGGCAAAGGCGCCCGAGCCGCTTGCGATGCACGTGCCGTCGGCGAAGAGCTTCCAGCTGGACGGCTCGCGCGAGTCATCTCCGAGCAGCTTGATCTGCAGTACGTGCGGGTCACCGGCGGTGCAGAGCTCTTCCTCGAGCACCTGCACCGTAAAGCGCATCTGGTGGGAGAGACTGCTCTTGACCATGGCCGAGGCGTAGCCATTCGGCTTGTCCAGAAAATGCATTCGTTTTGGCTTGACTGCCAGGTTGTGGAAGTTGCGCTCGCTGCGCACGGAGAAATTGTCCATACGGACTCCTTTCATCGATGTTGGCAGGGCCACCGTGCCTCTTGGCCGGTTGGCGTCGGGATCGTGGAGCCAACTCTCTACCCCGACTCTGGATAAAACGCGCCCGCTCCTTGCGGGCACGATGGAGTCTATCAGCACGCGCGGACAGAAATCAAGCGCCGACTGCGAAATGATGTGCAGACGGCGCTTGATTACGCGGCAATTATTCGGCCAACATCCGGAAAAGTGTCGAAATCAGCCGTATGAAAGTACGGAAAAGTGTCGAAATCGGCACCTCAAAAGTACGGAAAAGTGTCGAATCTGATGGTCTCAACATCCGGAAAAGTGTAACCGGATGACAAAACAGCACGTAGAAGCTGGTGCTACATATGGACACTTCAGCCGCCCCCGATCCTCGCTACTCGTCTCCGTCGTTGGGGTCGCCCTTGAGGGTGTTGATGTCCAGGTACTGGTTGTCGTCCTCTGCTTTCTGCGTTTCCGATTCGGACGCGGTGGGGCCGCGGAATAGCTGGAATCCCTCAAACGCGATCACGCCGAGCAGAGCGATGATGATGGCGATAAAGACAACCTTTGCCGCTTGCGAAAACTCCGAAAAGCGCGGCGGTTCTTTTTCGGTGTAGTAATCGGTAGCGCGCTCATCGTCGGTGCCGTGGGTATACGACGATGCCGAGGCTGCCTTTACGCTCGCTTGGTTGTAATCGGGAGCGGGCGTGGCAGCAAACGGGTCACGAGAATAGCCGCGCGACGCTTGGCCGTAATCCTCGGTTTCGATGCGGCTGGCGCGAGGCTGTTCGCTCGGGCGGTTGGCGTATGCTGCGGTGTTGTCGTATGCGGAGTCGCGTTCCTCGGCAGCCGCAAACAGGGGGTTTACCGGAATGTTGAGCGCCGGCATGCCGCCCGAGGTCTCGTCCAGATCTGCCGCCGCCCAGGAATCAAAGGCAAACTGGCGGTTGGAAAGATCATCCAGATCCATGACGGGCGGCTCGAGCTCGGGCTCGGGAGCCGTGTATGCCGACTGCTGCGGGGCAGCGCAGCGAATCGTGCTGTCTGCCGTGGGGCGCTGTGCCGCTGCAGCGAGAAACGCCGCCGTCTCGGACGGATCGCTGGTGGGGCGGGGTGCAGGGGCGGCTTTACGCGTCGCCTGCACGATGGGACGGGTGGCAAAGTCGTCCGCGGGCACGGATGCCGGCGCGGGCGTGGTGGAAGGTGCAGGCTTTGCACTTGTCGGGCGAACCCCGCCGCCCATGAGTTCCTCGTCGGTCCAGGGGCGGTCGCTCATCACGTCGTCGAGGCTCAGCGCAAAAAGGCCCTCTTCGCCCTCGTCAAACGCGTGTTTCGCATGCCTGGCGCCAGAAGCGGTGCCTCCGCGGCCGTTGCGTGATGCGTTGCTCGACCCCATCTTGTTCCATCCTTTCGAAATGTTCACATCCATCGATTATATGGAACTTGCCTTGCGGCCGACTCTCGGATTCGTGCATTCCAGAACTCGTGCCCAAAAGGGGAGGGGTGCAGACGCGCTGACTATTCGTCGCCGGCGGCAGCCTTTGCCTCGTTGAGGTAGCTATAAAAGCTGTACTTAGAGATGCCAAAGAACTCGCAGGCGCGTTCGCTCGACTTGGAGATGAGGAAGGCGCCGCGACGGTCGAGGTAGCCAATGGCGCGGATACGCTCGTCTTTGGTCATGAGCGCCGCGGGCTTGCCCACAAACTGTTCGCATTCGCGCAGCAGGTCTTCGAGCAGGTCGCCGATGTTTTTGGTAATGGGCTCGGGCTCGGTGTAGCCCGAGCCGCCGGTGCCGGTGAGCGCGTCGAGCGAGCGCTCAAATGCCTTCATGAGCGTAATGTCAAAGTTGATGCTCAAAATGCCGACGGGTTTGCCCTCATCGTTGCGGATAAAGATGGTCGAGGACTTGAGCAGCTTGCCATCGGTGGTTTTGGTGAGGTATGGCTCGCGGTCGTGCACGTCGGTGGTGCCCTCGTGCATGGACTCAAACACAATATGGCTGGGGCCGTCACCTAGTTTGCGCCCGCTGACGTGGCCGTTTTCGATCACTACGATGGAGTGGTCCACGTCCTCGGTCTCCAGATCGTGGACGACGATTTCGCAGTTGGGGCCAAACTGGAGCGCCAGACTGTGTGCAAGGCGCTTGTAGAACTCAATCTGTGCGGGGGTCATGGGTGCCTTCCTAAAAATTAGTTTGGGCTCACTTTGCCATAAACCCCACTTGTTCGCAAATAACGAAAGCGTCGCTGCGTTATGTAACCGTTCGGCGGCGAAAAGGTACCGATTACGGCAACAAACAATTTGTTAGGTTTACCAATCAAAAAGTGTGATAGAACAGTACTAACAAACTTTTTGTTTGGCATCCACATAAAAGTTCAGTCGCATGAATGGGAATGGGCTGAAACGCGTATGCGGGGGCCGGCAAGAGAGAACTTAAGGAGTTCACCGTATGGCCGATAAGATCCAGTGGGCGGGCAACACGATGCCCAAGAGCGATGACAAGCACTTGGGAATCATGAGCCTCGACCACGTGAAGAAGGCCCGCGCCTTCCACCAGTCGTTCCCCCAGTACACCGTCACTCCGCTTGCCCGCCTGGACGGCCAGGCCGCGCGCCTGGGCCTGTCCAACCTGTGCGTTAAGGACGAGAGCTATCGCTTTGGCCTCAACGCCTTTAAGGTTCTGGGCGGTTCGTTTGCCATGGCCAATTACATTGCCGACGAGACCGGCAAGGACGTTGCCGAGTGCACCTTCGATTACCTGACCTCCGATCAGCTTGCCAAGGACTTTGGCCAGGCTACCTTCTTTACCGCCACCGACGGCAACCATGGCCGCGGCGTGGCATGGGCTGCCAACAAGCTGGGCCAGAAGGCCGTCGTGCACATGCCCAAGGGTTCCACCAAGCCCCGCTTCGATAACATCGCCGCCGAGGGCGCCACGGTGACCATCGAAGAGGTCAACTACGACGAGTGCGTGCGCATGGCCGCCGCCGAGGCCGATGCCTGCGAGCGCGGCGTCATCGTTCAGGACACCGCCTGGGAGGGCTACGAGAAGATCCCGTCCTGGATCATGGAGGGCTACGGCACCATGGCTTCCGAGGCTGCCGAGCAGCTGCGCGAGATGGCCATCAACCGCCCGACACACGTCTTTGTCCAGGCTGGCGTGGGCTCGCTGGCCGGCGCCGTGGTGGGCTACTTCACCAACCTGTATCCCGATAACCCGCCCACCTTCGTCGTGGTCGAGTGCGCGCCTGCCGCCTGCCTGTACAAGGGCGCTGCCGCCGGCGACGGCGACCCGCGCATCGTGGACGGCGACATGCCCTCCATCATGGCCGGCCTGTGCTGCGGCGAGCCCAACATTCTGGGCTGGGATATCCTGCGCAACCACACCACCGCCTTCGTGTCTTGCCCCGACTGGGTCACCGCTCGCGGCATGCGCACCCTGGGCGCTCCCGAGAAGGGCGACCCGCGCGTCATCTCCGGCGAGTCCGGCGCTGTGACCACCGGCCTGGTCGAGACCCTCATGCTCGATCCCGAGTACGCCGAGCTCAAGGAGCTCATCGGCCTGGACAAGACGAGCTCCGTGCTCTGCTTCTCCACCGAGGGCGACACCGATCCGGATCAGTACCGTCGCATCGTCTGGGAGGGCGAGTACCCCACCTGCTAGCAGGTCTGACCTGTCCGGAGGCAGCCGGAGGACTTTACTCCCTGCTCGGACAGTCCTGCTCGCACGGAGAGCACATTAAGTGCTCTCCGGCTCGTGCGGAACTCGCGACGGAGCAAAGTCCTCCGTCCGCCTCCTATGGTTACTTGCTTGTGGGGTGCTCGACCTCACGCTGTTTGGCACAAGTGATCTATCTGAAATATCTACTTGTAGGTAAATCCTTGTAGAAAGGTTAACTGTTATGACTAAGGAACTCGATTTCGAGGCAATTAAAAACGCTGCCGAGTCTCATCGTGCTGATATGACTCGCTTCCTGCGCGCTATGATCTCCCATCCCTCTGAGTCCTGCGAGGAGGGTGAGGTTGTCGCCTGCATCAAGGCCGAGATGGAGAACCTCGGCTATGACGAGGTCAAGGTCGACGGCCTGGGCAACGTTATGGGCTTTATGGGCGAGGGCGACAAGATTATCGCCATCGACTCCCACATCGACACCGTCGGCATCGGCAACATCGAGAACTGGGACGCCGATCCCTATGAGGGCTACGAGACCGACGAGATCATCTACGGCCGCGGCGGCTCCGACCAGGAGGGTGGCATGGCTTCTGCTACCTACGCTGCCAAGATGATGAAGGACATGGGCCTCATCCCCGAGGGCTACAAGATCATGGTCGTCGGCACCGTCCAGGAAGAGGACTGCGACGGCATGTGCTGGCAGTACATCTACAACAAGGATGGCATTAAGCCCGAGTTCGTCATTTCCACCGAGCCCACCGACGGCGGCATCTATCGCGGTCACCGCGGCCGCATGGAGATCCGCGTCGACGTTCACGGCACCTCCTGCCACGGCTCCGCTCCCGACCGCGGCGACAACGCCATCTACAAGATGGCCGACATCATCGCCGACGTCCGCGCTCTCAACAACAACGGCTGTGACGAGTCGACCGACATCAAGGGCCTCGTCAAGATGCTCGACCCCAAGTACAACCCCGAGCACTTCGAGGACGCCCGCTTCCTGGGCCGCGGCACCTGCACCGTCAGCCAGATCTTCTACACCAGCCCCAGCCGCTGCGCTGTCGCTGACTCCTGCGCCATCTCCATCGACCGTCGCATGACCGCTGGTGAGACCTGGGAGTCCTGCCTGGACGAGATCCGTAACCTGCCGGCCGCCAAGAAGTACGGCGACGACGTGAAGGTCTCCATGTACATGTACGATCGTCCGTCCTGGACCGGCGAGGTCTACGAGACCGAGGCTTACTTCCCCACGTGGATCAACAAGGAGACCGCTCCGCACGTCAAGGCCCTCGTCGACGCCCACAAGGCCATGTTCGGTGACGAGCGCATCGGCTGCGAGCCCAGCATGGACAAGCGCACCGGTCGTCCGCTGTGCGACAAGTGGACCTTCTCCACGAACTGCGTTTCCATCCAGGGCCGCTATGGCATCCCCTGCGTCGGCTTTGGCCCGGGTGCCGAGTCTCAGGCTCACGCTCCCAACGAGGTTACCTACAAGGACGACCTGGTCACCGCTGCCGCCATGTATGTGGCTGCCCTGAACCTCTACGATCCGAGCCAGGCCGATGGCGATGCCACCGTGTTCCGCGCCGGTCTGACCAACAACAAGATCGACTAGTCCCATTCCTCGATCTTGTTGAGCCGGGGGCAGTTTATGCCCCCGGCGCCTCCTGTTGACTTGGGGCCCGCGGTCGTTATCTCCCATGCTTCCTCGACGGTGGCGGGTCCTCGTCATAGCGCTCTGCATGTTCTAGCCACACGCGCATGCCGGAGCGCATCTACTCATTGCGATCGTTTCACCTTTAGAAAGGACATTTACATGGACGCCAAGTTTACCGAGCTCGTCGAGCAGCTGAACGGCCTCGATTTTAAGGGTATGTACGGCAGCGACTTCCTGCACACCTGGGACAAGACCACCGATGAGCTCAAGGCGCTCTACATCGTTGCCGACGCCCTGCGCGAGCTGCGCGAGAACAACGTTTCGTCCAAGATCTTCGATTCGGGCCTGGCCGTCTCCCTGTTCCGCGACAACTCCACCCGTACGCGCTTCTCCTTCTCTAAGGCCGCCAACCTGCTCGGCCTTGAGCTGCAGGACCTGGACGAGAAGAAGTCCCAGATCGCTCACGGCGAGACCGTCCGCGAGACCGCTACCATGATCTCCTTCATGGCCGACGTCATCGGCATCCGCGACGACATGTACATCGGCAAGGGCGACGCCTACATGGCCGAGGTCTCTGAGTCTGTCCAGCAGGCCTACGAGGACGGTGTTCTGGATCACCGTCCCACGCTCATCTCCCTGCAGTCCGATTCCGACCACCCCACGCAGTCCTCTGCCGACATGCTCTACCTCATCAACGAGTTTGGCGGTCTTGAGAACCTCAAGGGCAAGAAGGTTGCCGTTACCTGGGCCTATTCGCCCTCTTACGGCAAGCCGCTGTCCTGCCCGCAGTCGCTGATCAGCCTGCTGCCTCGCTTTGGCATGGACGTCACCCTGGCTCACCCCGAGGGCTACGACCTCATGCCCGAGGTCGTCGAGCGCGCTAAGGGCTACGCCGCCGAGTCCGGCACCACCTTTAAGCAGGTCAACACCATGGCCGAGGCCTTCGAGGGCGCCGACATCGTGATCCCCAAGAGCTGGGCTCCGTTTGCAGCCATGGAGAAGCGCACCAACCTGTACGCCGAGGGCGACGACGCCGGCATCGCAGCGCTCGAGAAGGAGCTGCTCGCCCAGAACGCCACCCATCAGGACTGGTGCTCCACGACCGAGCTCATGGAGAAGACTGCCAACGGCCAGGACACCATCTTTATGCACCCGCTGCCCGCCGACATCTCCGGTGTCTCCTGCGAGCACGGCGAGGTCAACGCTGACGTCTTCGACATGCACCGCGTGGGCATGTACAAGGAGGCCAGCTACAAGCCGTACGCCATCGCAGCCATGATGTTCCTGCAGAAGGTTGCCGATCCGGCCGCTACCCTCAAGGCCCTCGACGAGCGCAACACCGCCCGTTGGTTCCAGGCCTAAAGCTGGGCTGAGAAATGGCTAAGCGTATCGTTGTCGCCCTGGGCGGGAACGCCCTCGGCGCCAACCTTCCCGAGCAGATGGAGGCCGTCAAGACGACTTCCAAGGCCATCGTCGACCTGATCGAGGAGGGCAACGAGGTCGTCATCGTGCATGGCAACGGTCCCCAGGTGGGTATGATCGCCAACGCGATGGCCGAGCTCACGCGCTCTAATCCTCAGAAGTACGTTCCCTGCCCGCTGTCCGTCTGCGGCGCCATGAGCCAGGGCTACATTGGCTATGACCTGCAGAACGGCCTGCGCGAGGAAATGCTCGACCGCAATATCGACAAGGGTGTTGCCACCGTGCTCACCCAGGTCGAGGTTGCGGCGGACGACCCGGCCTTCGCCGATCCCGTTAAGCCGATTGGCCCGTGGATGAGCGAGGCCGAGGCCAAGGAGCTGGAAGCCGACCGCGGCTACCAGTTCATCCACGACGAGAAGCAGGGCTTCCGTCGCGTGGTGGCTTCGCCTAAGCCCGTGAACATTGTCGAGCTCGACACCATCAAGTCGCTCGTCGAGACCAACCACGTGGTGATCTCCTGCGGCGGTGGCGGTATCCCCGTCACCAAGGCCCAGGGCAACCACCTTAAGGGCGCTGCCGCCGTCATCGATAAGGACTTTGCGGCCGAGAAGCTCGCCGAGCAGCTCGATGCCGATGCCCTGATTATCCTGACGGCCGTGGAGAAGGTTGCCATTGGCTTTGGCACCGACCACGAGCAGTGGCTCGACACGCTGACCGCGGCTGACGTTAAGCGTCTGTCCGAGGCCAACGAGTTCGGTCGCGGCTCCATGCTGCCCAAGGTCCAGGCCGCCTCGACGTTTGCCGAGAGCAAGCCGGGCCGCACGGCGCTCATCACGCTGCTCGAGAAGGCGCGCGATGGTCTTGCCGGCAAGACCGGTACTACGTTTACCGGCGACGCTGAGTAGGCATATCAGCACCATTGGGGAGGGTGCCCTGCGTCGCGGGGTGCCCTCCTTTGTGCTATGGAGAGCCAAGGGGCGTTCGCTGGAAAACGAGCGCGTGCCTGTTCCGACGGAGTGCGAGCTTGCTATGGTGGGTATAGCAACTATGGTGTCCAAGGTGGCCAGGGGAGGTTTGCGGAGATGAAACTCGGTTGCGTCATTATGGCTTCGGGCGAGGGCAAGCGGTTTGGCTCTAACAAGATGCTTGCCGATATCTATGGCGAGCCGCTGATTGCCCGGACCATCGATTCGGTTCCCCGGGGCTTTGACGTCGTGGTTTCGACGCGTTGGCCCGAGGTCGCCCGGATTTGCGAGGACAAGCATTGCCCGTGCGTGCTGCACGATGGCGAGCTGCGCAGCGAAAGCGTCCGTGCGGGCCTTTCGTGGGGAGTCGAACGCAACTGGAAAGGTTGCCTCTTTTTGCCGGGCGACCAGCCGCTCGTGAGTTCGGATTCTTTTGAGGCTATGGTTCGTGCATTTGACGAGCGCGGCCGCAAGCATCCGGTGCGTCTTGCGTGCAACGGTGAGCCTTCGAGTCCGGTGCTCTTTCCGGCGGAACTGTTCGATGCACTTATGTGCCTTGAGGGCAAGGACGGCGGCGGTTCGATCCTCAAAGGTCGCGTCGACGTTGCGCTGGTCGAGGCGCGTGCGTACGAGTTGTGGGATGTCGATACCGCCAAGGGACAGCGGCGCATAACGGAGCATATCGCCGCCTGCTCGTATTTTGATCACGTGGCAAACTGCATCAATCAATAAGGAGCAATTATGATCATCATCAAAAACGGCGCGCTCGTGACGCCCCAGGGGCTTCGCCGCGCCGATCTTGCCATGGATGGCGATAAGATCGTGCGGATCGCCGCGGCGATTGAGCCGGCCGAGGGCGATACCGTCCAGGATGCCGCGGGCTGCTGGGTGTTCCCCGGCTTTATCGATGCCCACACGCACATGCAGTGCTGGACCGGCATGGATTGGACGGCCGATAGCTTTGAGACCGGTACGCGTGCGGCTGCCTGCGGCGGTACGACGACCATCGTGGACTACGCGACGGCCGATCGCGGCGTGACCATGCCCGATGCCTTGGCCGAGTGGCATCGCCGCGCCGACGGAACCTGCACGGCCAACTACGCCTTTCATATGGCACTCGCCGAGTGGAACGAGCGCAACCGCGCCGATCTCTCGGCCATGCGCGAGGCGGGCGTATCGTCGTTTAAGACCTACTTTGCCTACGACCATCTGCGCCTGGACGATGCCGAGACGCTCGAGGTGCTGGAGGAGCTCAAGCGTATTGGTGGCACACTGTGCGTGCATTGCGAGAACGGTACGCTGGTGAATGAGCTGCAGAAGCGCGTGTACGAGCAGGGGATTCATGGACCCGAGGGCCATGCACTCAGCCGCCCGGATGTGTGCGAGGCCGAGGCCGTGAGCCGTCTGCTATATCTGGCGCACCTGGCCGGCGACGCACCGGTCAACGTGGTGCACCTTTCGACCAAGCTGGGGCTTGAGGCTATCCGTGCCGCCAAGGCGCGCGGGCAGAAGAACATCTATGTCGAGACCTGCCCTCAGTATCTGATGCTCGACGACACCTGCTATCTGGAGCAGGGAGAGGACGGCTTTGCGGGTGCCAAGTATGTGATGAGTCCGCCGCTGCGCCATGCTGGCGACCGTGCGGCTCTGCGCGAGGCGCTTGTGTCCGGCGAGATCGATACGATTGCGACCGACCACTGCAGCTTTAACCTGCACGGGCAAAAGGACCGCGGGCGCGACGACTTCCGCGCGATTCCCAACGGCGGACCCGGTGTGGAGCATCGCCCCGTCGCGATCGCTACGAGCTTTGAGGGGCAGCTGGGCCCCGAGGATCTGTGCCGCCTGATGAGCGAGAACCCGGCGCGCGTCTTTGGCATGTATCCGCACAAGGGCTGTCTTGCCGAGGGCTCCGATGCCGACGTGTGCGTGTGGGATCCCAAGGCGCGCTGGACAATCAGTGCCGCGACGCAGCACCAGGCCGTGGACTACACGCCGCTCGAGGGCTTTGAGGCGCACGGCCGCGCCAAGGCCGTGTTTGTGAACGGCGTACTGGCTGCGCGCGACGGCGAGCCCACCGGAGCCCAGCCCGGCCGCTACGTCCCCCGCTAACGGGGGGGTGCCGGGCCCCCTCCGCAGTTGCGGTGAAATAGTTCCTGTTTAGCCGCCAAATAGGTCGTTTCAGGAACTATTCCACCGCAACTTATAGGCCTGCTGGGGCAGCGCCAGCTATTTGAGGCTGGTGGCGACGATGGGGCGGTCGAGAGCTGCCTCAAAGCGGTCGGCCATCGTGGGGTCGCTGAGCGTGTCGACTTGGTTGAGCATGGCGCGTGCGGTGCAGAGTCCCAGCGCCTGCATCTCGGCATTGAGCACCTGGGCGACGCACTCGGGCGTGGCGATGTCGGTGAGCTCGCAGCCGCAACGCTCGCAAAAGAGTTCGGGGCGGTGGACGGCTTCGTTGATGGGCTTGCCCAGCCCCGAGGCGCCGACGACCCAGACAACGTTTGCCGTGGCGGCGGGAATTGCCGGCTCCCAGGCGGCATGCGCCTTGAGCGGGAGTCGCTTGCTGCCATCTGCCTCGGCCAACACATAGTCAAAGCGCTGTGCCAGCTGGTCGAGCGGCTCGGCGGGGGCGGAGAGCTTGCCTGTCTCCGGGTCAAAAACACCTGCCTGACAGATGCTTCCGCGGACAAGTCCCGCGCATGCCTCGCAGGTGCAGCCGGGGGCATGTGCGGCGCCCGGCTTCCAAGGTGCGGCGTCCAGGCGACGACTCGACCCGTCCCATGGCACGCCGGCGACAGGAAACATATGCGTGGTGGTGCAGAGGAGCACGCGGCCACCAGCGCGCATAAGCTCAAGGCCCAGCGTCTTGAGCAATGTCGACTTGCCACCACTGCCGATAATCGCGGTAATGCCCGGCTCGATCCTGAGCGCCGAGGCAAGATTGCCGCTAACCGTTTCCATCTGTTCACCGCCGTATAATACTGTGATAATAAATAATCATCAGAGTAGCGGTCGAACCGCTTTTGCTCTGTTCAAACCGTAGCACAGGGAGGTGCCCCGGGAATGCTCGTTTATGTTCGCGGCGCCGGCGATATCGCCACGGGCGTCGCCGCTCGCTTGGTGCGCGCCGGCGTGTCGGTTGTCATGGCCGATATCGCGGTTCCCACGTGCATCCGTCGCACAATCAGTTTTTGCGAGGCCATTCGCCTGGGCGAGGTCCAGGTCGAGGGCATTCGCGCTCGCTTGGCGCAGACGCCGGCAGATGCGCTTGCAATTACCGAGGCCGGAGACGTCGCCGTCGTGGTAGACCCCCAGGCCAAGATGCTCGGCGAGCTGAAACCCGCGGCTGTGGTCGACGCGATTCTGGCCAAGCGCAATCTGGGTACCACGCGCGACATGGCTCCTGCTGTCATCGCGGTGGGGCCGGGCTTTACCGCGCCGGTTGATTGCGATGCCGTAGTCGAGACTATGCGCGGGCATTTTCTCGGCCGTGTCATTACCCAAGGTTCGCCCCAGCCCAACACGGGCGTGCCGGGCATTATCGCCGGCTATGGCAAGGAGCGCGTTATCCACAGCCCCGCTGCCGGTGTGTTTAGGTCCGATCATGCGATCGGCGATATCGTGAGCGCCGGAGACGTGATTGGCTACGCGGGCGATACGCCCATGGTCACGCAGATTGACGGCTGCTTGCGCGGCCTTTTGGCCGACGGCGTTCAGGTGACCGAGGGCTTTAAATGCGCCGATGTCGACCCGCGCGGCGATGCCAGCTATATCAACTATATTTCGGACAAGGCGACGTCGGTCGGCGGCGGCGTGCTCGAGGCGCTCGCTATGCTCACCGATGTCTTTAGAGGATAGAAGGCGGCAATGGAAAAGCTCGATGTTGTGAATGCGGCGCTTGCCGCCCTGCGTGCTGGCGAGACGTGCGAGCTCGTGGTCGTGGCCGGCACGGCAGGGTCATCGCCGCGCGGCGTGGGCGCCTGGATGGCTGTCTTTGCCGATGGCAGCCAAGCAGGTACCATCGGCGGCGGCAAGATCGAGCTCTTTGCGCTGAACGAGGCGCGTGAGCTGCTGGCCGCAGGGCAATCGCGTCTGGTCCGCTATACCATGGGCGGCGAGAACTCCGATACCGGCATGATCTGCGGCGGAGCCATCTGCCTGTGCTATCTGCACCTGGATGTATCGCAGGCGCCGTTGTTCCAGTCGATTGCCGACGTCTTGGCGTATCGACGCATCGGCGACTTCGTCATTGACTTTGAACCGTTTGTCGCAAACGCACTTGAGGGCGATGTGGCCGAGTACCATGGCGGGGCATCGCGCCATACCATTGCCGGCTGCCCCGAGCTTTCGCTGGTGGAGGAGGGGAGTAAGGTCGCCTACACCAACGCCGCCTCCGAGATTCCCCCGGCGCACATCGAGACGCTCTGCCCCGAGGGCCTGACCTACATCTTTGGCTGCGGCCACGTGGGCGCAGCGACGGCGCGGGTGCTCACGGCGGCGGGCTTTGCCGTTGTGGCGTGCGACGACCGCCCCGGCACGCTGACGCCCGAATGGGTGCCCGGCGTCTACGATTGTCGCCTGGTCGATTACAAGAACCTGAGTGAGCTGTGCCCCATCGGTCCGCGCGACCTGGTGGTCGTGGCCACGGCGGGTCACAAGTCCGATATCGACGTGGTGATTCAGGCCATGCGCGCCAAACCCGCCTATCTGGGCTGCTTGGGTTCGCGCCGCAAGACGGCATTTGTGCGCGCCCGCTTGGAGCAGGAGGGCTTTACGCAGGAGCAAATTGACGAGCTGCACCTGCCGATCGGAGTCGCCATCGAGGCGGAGGACCCCGAGGAGATCGCTATCTCCATTGCCGCCGAGATGATCCACCTGCGCCGCACCAAACTCGTTCCCCGCAAGCGCTAATCGCATCCCCATATATGAGTTGCGGTGAAATAGTTCCTAAATAAGCCTGACGGGCGGTCAGTCAGGAACTATTTCACCGCAACTGCTGTTTGACCCCGGGGGATGCAGGATTGCGGGTCAAAATGCTACCTGTGTCATATGCCCTATAATGTCCGACCGTTGAGCGGCATGGGGCCGCTGCTTAGGGTATGGGAGGCGCAAATGGCAGAGTCGGCAGCAGGGGATGCCCTGTTCGAGCGTACGGGAAAAGTTTCGTTTGTGCAGGTATTACCCCATGCGCTGCAGCATGTGCTGGCGGCATTCGCGGGTATCGTCACGCCCGCCATCATTATCGCGTCGGTCTGTGGCTTTATCCCTCAAGAGGAAGCCGCTGTCATCCAGGCGTCGCTCGTCCTCTCGGCGCTCGACATTTTTCTTCAACAGTTCCCCATAAAAGGTTTCGTCGGTTCGGGCCTGCCCATCGTGATGGGCGCGAGCTTCACCTTCGTGCCGGCGCTCAAGGCGGTCGGTCTTGAGCTCGGCTTTGAGGCCGTGCTGGGCGCCCAGGTAATCGGCGGCGCACTCGTCGTGCTCTTCGGCCTACTGTTCAGGCGCGTGAGCTTTCTGTTCCCGGCCCCGGTGCTTGGCACCGTCATCTTTGTCATTGGCCTGTCGTTATGCCCAGTGGCAGTTGCCTCCATGGCGGGCGGGGAGGGCGCTGCCGATTTTGGCAGTGTCACCAACTGGGCCGTCGCGCTCGTGACGTTTGTCGTCACCTTTATGGTCGGTAACTACGGCAAGGGCGCGCTTAGGCTGGGCAGCATCCTGGCCGGTATCTGCGCGGGCTTTGTTTTGGCTGCGGTGTTGGGCATGGTCGATTTCTCGGCAATCGCGACCGCCAGCTGGTTTGCTCCGCCGACCCTGGGTGCCCATCGTCTGGTGTTCGACCCTGCCGCGTGCGCCGTTGTGGGCGTTGTCGCCATTGTCAACGCCGTGCAGGTTATGGGCGAGTTTGCCGCAGTGTCGTCCGCCGCGCTCGATACCCCTGCGACCGATAGCCAGATCTCGGGCGGTCTGATCGCCAACGGCCTGGTCGGTATGCTGTCGGGCTTTTTGGGCGGCGTCCCCACGGCAACCTTTGGCCAGAATGTGGGCATTATCGCCGAGAACAAGGTCGTCACCGCATGGTCTTTACGCTTGCCGCCGCCATCTTGCTCATTGCGGGCCTGCTGCCCAAGTGCGCGGCAGTGCTCACGTCCATTCCGCAGCCGGTAATCGGCGGCGCCACGATCGGCGTGTTCGCGACCATCGGCATGAACGGTGTGGTCATGTTTGCCCGCCACGGCCTGCCTCAGCGCGATACCACGCTCATGGGCCTCTCTATCGCCTTTGGCACGGGCATCGAGCGCACGGCCGGCGCGCTTGCCGGCGCTGGATTTCCCGCATGGGTCGGCACCGTCTTTGGCGGATCCTCCATTGCCGTCGCCGCGCTTGTCGCCGTCGTCCTCAACCTGGTCCTGCCTCGCCAAAAATAACGCTCCATATATAAGTTGCGGTGAAATAGGGACTGTTTATGCCTGTTAAGCCGTCAAACAGTCCCTATTTCACCGCAACTTATGTGGGGATGGCTGGATGCTGAGGCTTTACCCGGCAATGTTGCGCAACAACGTTTGACAATTCGCTCTTAGCATATGCTTAGAAGAGATTGCGCTCCGCCATGCACGTGGGCGCTCAGGCATGCCCGTCTTGAACGGGTACCGAACGAGGGGGAGCTTGGATGTTCTGCCGAAACTGTGGGTCGAAAATCGAGGACGGAGCCCAGTTCTGCGCCGTATGCGGTGCATCCGTCTCGCCAGATGATCAGGCGCAAACGGGAGGGGCGAACCCCTCGCCCGTTGATACTGCAGCACCTATCGGGTCGCAGCAAGTCGATATGGCGGCTGAGGCGGTCGCGTCCAGCCCCAAACGTTCCAAGAAGCCGTTTATCATCGCGGCCGTCGTGGTGGCGCTGCTCGCCGTGGGTGGCGGAGCCGGTTATTACTTTGGTATCTATGCACCCGAGCAGGCGCGCGAGGCGGCCGAGCAAGAGGCCCTCGCCGCAAAGCATGCCGTGCGGTTTACGGTCTCGGCCGAGGGGTGGGACACATCGGCCGGTGCGAGCAGACTGCCGCTGCACATCACCGGCAAGGAGGCGCGCGGCAAGAAGGTCGACGTCGTTCGCTATGTCGACAGCACGGGAGCGGGCGTCGAGCTCCGTCGCGGCAGCTATAAGGCCGAGGTTGCGGCCTCGCCCATCGCAGCCGACGGCACCATCTACGCCGTGCCGAGCGAAAAAATCGACGTCAAGGTGAGCAAGAAGGCGGAGGGTAAAAAGAGCATCGATGCCGGCAACGTTTCGCTCGCTGCGGTCGAGGCAACCGAGGTGACCGACGACGAGGTTGCCGCCGCCAAGAAGTACGCCGAGGAAGACGCGGACGCCAAGAAGGCGGGCTTTTCCTTTGATGCCGACGCATTGGCCCAAGCGGCAACCAAGCGCCGCGATGACGCCGTAGCCGCCAAGCAAGCCGAGGAAGAAGCCAAGCGCCAGGCGGAAGAGGCAAGGCAGGCAAGAACCATCGAAACAGACGATTGTGTCATGGTTTTGCCAGACTGGTTCCCGATCGACGAATACAAGGTTACAAAGACGGATGGTCAATATGGTTGGACAGTCAACATTACAAAAGGTACAAAAGGGGAAGATGACACTGATGCGATTCATGTTGACTTGAGAGCCTACGACCCCAAAAACGTTGGAGGCTTCGGCACTACGGGCAACGCTATGAGTGAGAAAATCGGAGTGGCCTCATCAGGAAACTGGGTATTTATCGTGACAATGGGCGGGACGGACCAGACCCGACCCCTTGGATTGTCCCAGGTAGATTTCTGCAAAACCCTCGCCTCCTGCGTCACGCTCAAGTAGTCGACACGCTCCAGCCAAAGCAATCTCCCACGAAACGAGGGGCTCCATCGAGAGTGGATTTTCTCCCACTTTTGGCCTGCATCTTGGCCAAAAGTGGGAGATTATCCACTCTCGTGTGTTGTGTGTCCGATAATCCACTCTCATGCGTCCGAAAATCCACTCTCGTTCCTCAACAACTATGCCCTGGCTCCCAACAGACCCATTTGTGCGGGGGAGTTGTGGAGTTGTGCAGGCAGACGAGGTTTTTCTGGAAATACGCACCCAATGCGCGTATAGTACCGATTGTTTTGTCGGCTCCTGCTGCGTCGATTCCAAACCGCGAAATGCCATGAGCGGCGCGGATGCAGCCAGGAGGCACGAGGACAACCCACCGTGGCCACGCCCCGTGCTTAAAACCCCAAGAAGGAGTGAACAATGGCAGAAGAGAAGTATGTGCCGCGTCTGAAGACCAAGTACAACAACGAGGTCAAGCAGCAGCTTCAGGACAAGTTCCAGTACGAGAACGTCATGATGATCCCCAAGTTTGAGAAGATCGTCGTGAACATGGGTGTCGGCGAGGCCGCTACCGATTCCAAGGCCATCGACGGTGCCGTGCGCGACCTGCGCGCCATCACCGGCCAGCAGCCGATGATCACCCGTGCCCGCAAGTCCATCGCTACCTTCCGCCTGCGCGCTGGTATGCCGATCGGCTGCAAGGTTACCCTGCGTGGCGACCGTATGTGGGAGTTCTTCGATCGTCTGACCTCCGTCGCGATCCCCCGTATCCGCGACTTCCGCGGCATCTCCGCTAAGAGCTTCGACGGCCGTGGTAACTTCTCCATGGGCGTCACCGAGCAGCTCATCTTCCCCGAGATCGACTTCGATTCCGTCGATCACCAGCGTGGTATGGACATCACTTTCGTGACCACCGCCAATACCGATGAGGAGGCCAAGGCCCTTCTGGACGCCTTCGGTTTCCCGTTCAAGAAATAGGTTCACCTGCCCTATAAGCGCCGTTCCCACAAGGGGGCGGCGCTTGGGGCGAACAATACTCTATGTGAGGAGGATATAAGTGGCTAAGACATCGATGATCGTCAAGTGCAATCGCAAGCAGAAGTTCTCTACTCGTGAGTACACGCGCTGCCAGCGCTGCGGCCGTCCGCACTCTGTGTACCGCAAGTTCGGCCTGTGCCGTGTCTGCTTCCGTGAGCTTGCACTCAAGGGCGAGCTTCCCGGCGTTAAGAAGGCCAGCTGGTAAGTCACTACCAGCGTTTCAAGCATCCGTTTGGAACAGGGAAAACGCGCTAGTTAGGCTTTGCCGTTAAGGGCGGCGAAGAACCAAGAGCACGTGTTCATCAAGAACGAAGGAGAATCTGTATGAACCTTACAGACCCGATCGCAGATATGCTTACGCGCATCCGTAACGCTAACTCTGTGAACAAGGCTACGGTCTCCATGCCGAGCAGCAAGAAGCTCGTCGAGATCGCTCGTGTTCTGCACGAGGAGGGCTACATCGAGGGCTACGATGTCGAGGACACCGTTCCCCAGAAGACTCTGCACATCACGCTTAAGTATGGTCCCAAGAAGGCTAAGGTCATCAACGGCATCCGCCGCATTTCCAAGCCGGGCCTGCGTAAGTACACCGGCGTTGCCGACATGCCCCGCGTCCGCGGTGGCCTTGGTACCGCCATTATTTCCACCAGCCATGGCGTCATGACCGACCGCGATGCTCGCAAGCACAACGTCGGCGGCGAGATCATCGCTTACGTCTGGTAATTCGCTCGGTAGGTAGAAGGAAAGGAGATCACCGTGTCTCGTATCGGTAATAAGCCTGTCCAGATTCCCGCCGGAGTCGAAGTGGCAGTCAACGGCAACAACGTTGTCGTCAAGGGCCCCAAGGGCCAGCTCGAGCTCGATGTCTTTGAGAAGCTCGCTATCAACGTCGAGGACAACGTCCTCACCGTTTCCCGTCCCGACGACGAGCGTGAGACCCGTGCCCGCCACGGCCTCACCCGCGCCCTCATCCACAACATGGTTGTTGGCGTTTCCGAGGGCTTCGAGAAGAAGCTCGAGCTCGCCGGCGTCGGTTACCGCGTGCAGCAGAAGGGCAAGAACCTCGAGTTCTCCCTGGGCTTCTCGCACCCCGTGATCGTCGAGGCTCCCGAGGGCATCACCTTCGAGGTTCCCGACAACACCCACGTGAACGTCAAGGGTATCAACAAGCAGCAGGTCGGTCAGATCGCCGCTGAGATCCGCGGTCATCGTCCTCCCGAGCCTTACAAGGGCAAGGGTATCCACTATGTTGGCGAGCACATCCGCCGCAAGCTGGGTAAGGCCGCCAAGTAGTCGTAACCGACTCACTCGCATAAGACCAGCACCCCGTCAGGTGCTGGCAAGATCAACCTTTTTAGGAGTTTACGTATGAACAAGCATAAGGCGAAGCTGGAAGGCCTCAAGCGTCGTCAGCGTCGTGTTCGCGGCAAGGTCTCGGGTACCGCCGAGCGTCCGCGTCTTCGCGTGACCCGTACTAACGCCAACATCTATGCCCAGATCATCGACGACAGCAAGGGCTCCAGCCTGACGCTCGTCTCTGCCTCGACCCTCGAGGCCGAGTTCAAGGGCACCCACACCTCGAACAAGGAGGCTGCGGAGAAGGTCGGTCAGCTCGTTGGCAAGCGCGCCATCGAGGCCGGCATCACCAAGGTCGCCTTCGATCGCGGTGGCCGTATCTACCATGGCCGCGTCAAGGCCCTCGCCGACGGTGCTCGTGCCGCCGGTCTCGAGTTCTAGGAGGTATGTAGCACATGGCTCGTAATCAGAAGCAGCAGCGCGAGGCCTCCGAGTTCGAGGAGCGCGTCGTTTACATCAACCGCGTGTCGAAGACCGTCAAGGGTGGTCGTCGCATGAGCCTCGTCGCTCTCGTCGTCGTTGGCGACGGCAAGGGCAACGTCGGCGTTGGCATGGGCAAGTCCGCTGAGGTGCCCCTGGCCATCTCCAAGGCGTCTCTCGATGCCAAGAAGAACATGTTCCACGTGCCGGTGACCGATCAGGGCACCATCCCGCACGAGGTTCTCGGTCACTTTGGTGCCGGCCGCATCATCATCAAGCCCGCTGTCGAGGGTACCGGCGTTATCGCCGGCGGCGCTGTGCGCCCCCTCTTTGAGCTTGCTGGCATCAAGAACGTCCTGTCCAAGTCCCTCGGTACCGACAACGGCCTTAACATCATCAAGGCTGCCGTCGAGGGCCTCAAGGAGCTCTCCAGCCCTGAGGACGTCGCGGCTCGCCGTGGCCTGACGGTCTCCGAGATGTTCGTCGGTAAGGAGAACTAAGCATGGCTGACACCATCAAGATCAAGCAGGTCCGCAGCACCAATGGTTGCAAGCAGGACCAGGTCCGTACTGTCCGTGCCCTCGGTCTCCACAGGATCCGCGAGGTTCGCGAGATTGCTGACAACGAGTCCGTCCGCGGCATGATCTTCAAGGTCAAGCACCTTGTCGAGATTGTAGAGGAGTAGCAAATGCAGCTTCACGATCTTACTCCCGCGCCCGGTTCCACCAAGAACCGCAAGCGCGTCGGCCGTGGCAATTCTTCGGGTCACGGCACCACTTCTGGCCGCGGCCAGAAAGGCCAGGGTTCCCGCTCTGGTGGCACCAAGGGTGCCGGCTTCGAGGGTGGCCAGACTCCGCTGGCTATGCGCCTGCCCAAGCTTCCGGGCTTCCGCAACCCCCGTCGTATCGAGTACACCGCTGTCAACGTCGAGCGTCTCGAGCGTAAGTTCGAGGACGGCGCTGTGATCGACGGTGCCGCTCTTAAGGCCGCTCGCATCACCAAGAGCGAGTTCGAGCCCGTCAAGGTGCTCGGCAATGGTGAGCTCACCAAGAAGTTCACGGTCAAGGTCGACAAGGTCAGCGCCTCTGCGCAGGCCAAGATCGAGGCCGCCGGCGGAAAGGTCGAGCTGCCGTGCTAAATGGTCTTAAGAATGCTTTCCGCATCAAAGAACTGCGCGAAAAGATTCTTTTTACCATAGCTATGCTCGTCGTGTACCGCATTGGTGCGCACGTTCCTGTGCCCGGCATTCCCTTCCAGGGGATGCTGGGCCTTTTCTCGACCGGGAGCAACTCGGTCGCCGCAGGTGCTATGGCCCTCCTGAATCTTTTCTCTGGTGGCGCGTTGAGCTATGTCTCGGTGTTCTCTTTGGGCATCATGCCGTACATCACGAGCTCGATTATCCTCCAGATGCTCCAGGCCGTCGTGCCTTCCCTGCATGAGCTTGCCCGCGAGGGCGAGGTCGGTCAGACCAAGATTACGCAGTATTCGCGTTACCTCACCTTGGCTCTGGCTATCCTCAACTCCGTGGGTTACCTCTTCCTCTTTAAGAGCTTCGGCATTAGCTTCAACGGTGCCGGTGCTCCCGAGATCATCTTCGACCTCATGATCGTCGGTACGCTCACCGCGGGCGCCATGCTGATCATGTGGATTGGTGAGCTCATCACCCAGCGTGGTATCGGCAATGGCATGTCGCTGATCATCTTCGCGAACATCATGGCCGGTCTTCCGCAGGCGATTTTCTCCAGCACCGAGGGTAACGCCGGTGGCATCATCACCATGGTGATCATCTGCGCCATCATCCTGCTGGTCATCCCGCTGATCGTTTTCCTTGAGCGCGGCCAGCGCCGCATCCCGGTCTCCTACGCCAAGCGCGTCGTGGGCCGTCGCATGATGGGTGGCCAGACCACCTACCTGCCCATCAAGGTCAACACCGCGGGCGTCGTGCCGATCATCTTCGCTTCGGCGCTGCTGTACTTCCCGGCCCAGATCGCCGTGTTCTTCCCCGGCATCGGCTGGATTCAGGCAGTTGCCTCCGCGCTTTCGACCGGTTGGCTCAACTGGGTGCTTAACGTTGTCCTCATCGTGTTCTTCGCGTACTTCTACACCTCCATGGTGTTCAACCCCGATGACACGGCCGACAACCTTAAGAAGCAGGGTGGCTTTATTCCGGGTGTCCGCCCGGGCAGGGCTACCGCGGCCTACATCAAGAACGCGCTCAACAAGATCACGCTTCCCAGCGCTGTCTTCTTGGCGCTCATCGCCATCGTGCCTTCGATTATCTTCTCCTTCACGGGTAACCAGCTGATCCAGGCATTTGGCGGCACGTCCATCCTCATCATGGTCGGCGTCGTGCTCGACACGGTCGATAAGCTCGAAGGCCAGATCAAGATGTATGATTACGATGGATTCTTTAAATAGGCTAGAGGAGGATTGCTCATGAACCTCGTATTGCTCGGAGCTCCGGGTGCCGGTAAGGGCACCGTCGCACAGGAGCTCGTCGCCGAGTTTGGCGTCGCTCACATTTCCACGGGCGACCTGCTGCGTGCTGCCGTCAAGGGTGGCACCGAGCTTGGTATTCAGGCTAAGAAGTATATGGACGCCGGCGAGCTCGTTCCCGACCAGCTCGTGATCGACCTTGTCAAGGAGCGTCTTGCCGCCGATGACGCCCAGCAGGGTTTCATTCTCGATGGCTTCCCGCGCAACACCGCCCAGGCTGTGACGCTCGATTCCGAGCTCTCCGCCATGGGTCGCGAGATCGACTGCGCCCTTCTGGTCGACGTGGCCCCCGAGGTCATCATCGACCGTCTGTCTTCGCGTCGCACCTGCCGCGCCTGCGGTTACACCGGCACCGCTGCCGATACTACCTGCCCCAAGTGCGCAGGCGAGATGTATCAGCGCGACGACGACAAGCCCGAGACCATCAAGAACCGTCTCGACGTCTACGAGAAGTCCACGAGCCCGCTCGTCGACTACTATCGTGGCCAGGGTCTGCTCAAGTCGGTCAACGGTGACCAGGCTCGCGAGACCGTGTACGGGGATGTCAAAGAGGCTCTCGGTCTATGATCAAGATTAAGTCTGCAACGCAAATCGAGCAGATGAAGAAGGCAGGAGCGCTATCTAAGATGGCGCTCCGCCACGTTGGAGCCATGGTGCGCCCCGGCGTTTCGACTTTTGAGCTTGATCAGCTTGCGGAGCAGATTATCCGCATGCATGGTGGCACCCCGGCCTTTAAGGGTTACGGCGGGTTCCCCGGTACCATTTGTGCATCGATTAACGATGCTGTGGTGCACGGTATTCCCAATCCCGACATGATCCTGCGCGATGGCGATATCATCTCCATCGATACGGGTGCCGTTGTCGACGGTTGGGTCGGCGATAACGCTTGGACGTTTTTCGTCGGTACCCCCACGCCCGAGGCCAAGGCCCTGTGCGAGGTTACGCGTGATTGCCTTAAGGCTGCAATCGAGCAGGCTGTTCCCGGTAACCATATTGGGGACATTGGTTATGCCGTCCAGTCTCTCGCCGAGTCTCACGGCTATGGCGTGCTTCGCGATTATGTGGGGCACGGTATTGGCCATGTGATGCACGAGGACCCCAACGTTCCGAATTACGGAAAGAAGGGGAGGGGCGTTCGTCTCCAGGCCGGTATGGTCATTGCCATCGAGCCGATGGTCACGATGGGATCCAATCATGTGAGCACGGGCTCCGATGGTTGGATCGTCACGACCAACGACCACCTGCCCGCCGCGCACTACGAGAACACCGTCGCCATCACCGATGACGGCCCGGTGATTCTCACCACCGACGCGCAAGGCGCTTGGTGCTCCTTGCAAGGAGGCGAGATGTAGAGGCCGCGTTCAAATTCGTCGGCATTTACATTTCAAAGTAACAAGTTTCACTTAGTTGTGGAGCCATTACGAAGATATTACGATACGTGCACGCGTATTGTAGAATACTCAATCGCTGTCGTTTTCTAGAGAAAGATGATTGCTTGTGAAGAAGGAAGACGCAATTGAGCTCGAGGGTACGGTAAAGGAGCCGCTGCCCAACGCCATGTTTAAGGTTGAGCTCGAGAACGGTCATTCGGTTCTGTGCAACATTTCTGGCAAGATCCGAATGAATTACATCCGCATTCTCCCCGGTGACAGGGTTGTCGTGGAGCTTTCCCCGTACGACCTGACCCGCGGTCGCATCACCTATCGCTATAAATAGCGACACACATACACGCTCTTTTCCGACTGCAGGCTTAGCTCAACCTACGGTCGGTTTGCGTGTGAAGACCAGCCATAGTTTTAAACGCCTGCGGCTGGGCGAGTAGATAGTAGGGAAGTAGTTTGAGCGCTACCGAAAGGAAGAACGATGAAGGTACGTCCTTCGGTCAAGAAGATGTGCGATAAGTGCAAAATCATTAGGCGCCATGGCAAGGTCCTCGTCATTTGCGAGAACCCCCGTCATAAGCAGCGTCAGGGTTAAGAGAGGAGACTACGTTGGCCCGTATTAATGGTGTCGACCTCCCGCGTGAGAAGCGCGTTGAGATCGGTCTGACCTACATTTACGGCATCGGCCGCACCACTGCGACGAAGATTTGCGTCGAGTGCAACGTTAACGTGGATACGCGCGTTAAGGACCTCACCGAGGATGAGGTTAACGCCATCCGCGATTATATCGACAAGAACCAGATCATGGTTGAGGGCGACCTCCGCCGTGAGCGCAACCAGAACGTCAAGCGCCTTATGGACATCGGCTGCAACCGCGGCCTTCGTCACCGCAAGGGCCTCCCGGTCCGCGGCCAGCGCACCCACACTAACGCTCGTACCCGCAAGGGCCCGAAGCGTCAGATCGGTGCTAAGAAGAAGAAATAAGGAGCGCTAGATAGATGGCTACTGCTAAGAAGAACGTTCGCGCTGCCCGTCTGAAGCGCGCGGACCGTAAGAACATTTCCGTGGGCCAGGCTCACATTCGTTCTACGTTCAACAACACGATCGTTTCGATCACCGATCCCCAGGGCAACGTCATTTCCTGGAAGTCGGCTGGCCAGGTGGGCTTCAAGGGCTCCCGTAAGTCCACGCCGTTCGCTGCCCAGATGGCTGCCGAGGCTGCTGCCAAGCAGGCCATGGAGCACGGTATGAAGAAGGTTTCCGTCTTCGTCAAGGGCCCCGGCTCCGGTCGTGAGACCGCCATCCGCTCCCTCCAGGCTGCTGGCCTCGAGGTCTCGAGCATCCAGGACAAGACCCCCATCCCGCACAACGGCTGCCGCCCCAAGAAGCGTCGCCGCGTGTAACTGAAAGGATCGTATCAATATGGCAATCGACAGGACTCCTGTTCTTAAGCGCTGCCGTCAGCTCGGGATCGATCCCGCTGAGCTCGGTTACAGCAGCAAGAAGGAATCTATCCGTCAGCCCAAGCGCCGTCGCAAGGAATCTGAGTACGGCATGCAGCTGCGCGAGAAGCAGAAGGTCAAGTTCATCTATGGCGTTCTGGAGAAGCAGTTCCACGGCTACTTCAACAAGGCCCGTAAGATGAACGGCGTCACCGGTGAGAACCTCATGATCATCCTTGAGTCTCGCCTCGACAACGTCGTCTTCCGTCTTGGCTTCGCCCGCACCCGCAAAGAGGCTCGTCAGTCCGTCCGTCACGGTCACTTCACCGTGAACGGCAAGCGCGTGGACATCCCGTCCTACCGCGTCAAGGCCGGCGACGTCGTCGCTGTCGGCGAGAAGTTCCGTGACCTCCTCCCCATCAAGGAGGCCCTGATTTCCTCCGAGCGTTTCGAGGTCCCTGGCTGGCTCGAGGTCGATATCGAGAAGCTGTCTGGTAACGTGCTCGCTCTGCCGACGCGTGAGCAGATCAGCGGTGATATCAACGAGCAGCTCATCGTCGAGCTCTACTCTAAGTAGTCCATCCGGGCTGCTGAGGCTGGAGGTAATACATGTCAGAATTCATTAGGCCTCAGGTTCAGGTCGAAGAGATTAACGAGACGTCTGCTCGTGTCTCCGTTGAGCCGCTCGAGCGTGGCTACGGCGATACGCTGGGTAACTCCCTTCGTCGCGTTCTTCTGTCCTCGCTCGAGGGTGCCGCCGTCGAGGCTATTCAGATCGATGGCGCGCAGCACGAGTTCATGACCATCCCTAACATGGTCGAGGATGTCACCGACATCGTCCTGAATGTCAAGGGTCTTGTCTTCAGGGCTCTCGGCACGACCGACGAGGCGACCGCCACCATTTCGGTTGACGGCCCCTGTGAGGTCACCGGTGCGGACTTCTTTATTCCGTCCGAGTTTGAGTTGGTCAACCCCGAGCAGCACATCGCTACGCTCACCGAGGGTGGCCATCTCACCATGAGCATGCGCATCGGCTATGGCCGCGGCTATGTCTCTGGCGAGGCTAACAAGCGCGACAACGATCCCATCGGTGTGATCCACGTCGACTCGCTGTACTCGCCGGTGTCCCGTTGCGCCAAGCTCGTTGAGGCTTGCCGTGTCGGTCAGCACACCGACTACGACCGCCTTGTCCTCGAGATCGAGACCAACGGCTCCATCGCTCCGCGCGACGCCGTGGTCCAGGCCGCCAATATCATCAACCAGCATATGGCTGCCTTTATGAACCTTGCCGAGACCCCCGAGGTCGAGGAGGAGGCTTCGATTTTCGCTCCCGAGGTCACCAACGACAACGCCGAGCTGGACAAGCAGATCGAGGATCTGGACCTTTCTGTCCGTTCCTACAACTGCCTTAAGCGCGCCAGCATTCACTCGGTCCGTCAGCTCGTTGAGTTCTCGGAGAACGATCTTCTGAACATCCGTAACTTCGGTGTTAAGTCGATCGAGGAAGTGAAGGACAAGCTTGAGTCCATGGGCCTGAGCCTGAAGGCTTAATGCTTCGCATATTTGAGGAGAAACTAGACCATGCGTCACAACGTTAAGAAGGGCCTGAAGCTCGGCACCGATGCGAGCCACACCAAGGCCATGAAGAAGAGCCTGGCCAAGGCCCTCTTCGAGAACGACCGCATCAAGACCACCGAGACCCGCGCTAAGGCGCTGCGTTCGGTCGTCGAGCCGATCATCACCTGGGCCAAGAAGGGCGACCTGCACTCTCGTCGTCTGGCCATCGCCAAGCTCGGCGATAAGCAGCTCGTTGCCGAGATCTTTGACAAGGCTGCCCAGGGCATGTGGCAGGACCGCAACGGCGGTTACACCCGCATCATGAAGCTCGGTAATCGTAAGGGAGACAACGCTCCTATCGTTATCATGGAGCTCGTCACCGAGCCTTGCACGCCTAAGGCCAAGAAGGCTGCTCCGGCCCCCAAGAAGGCCGCTGCTCCCAAGAAGGTCGAGGCTGTCGAGGAGATCGCTGCCGAGGAGGCTCCTGCTGAGGAGACCGCTGAGTAGACAATTCGTCTGCATAGGCTATATTCGAGGGGTACGTTCGCGTACCCCTCTTTTTTTGTCGCGATACCGTTGATTGTTTGTTGGGAGCGCCCATGACCGCGCCGTCTGATTTCAACTTGATTCCCGAGCTCGACGCCACACTCGTATTCCGCGTGGCCTATGACGGCTCGTCGTATAGCGGATTTGCCGAGCAGCCGGGCCAGACGACCGTTGCGGGCGAGTTGCGCCGCGCTATCGAGACGCTGCTGCGCCGCCCAATCCATCTGACGTGTGCGGGGCGTACCGATGCCGGCGTGCATGCGGTGGCCCAGTACATTAGCGTGCCCGTAACGGACGCTGAGCTTGCGTGTACGCGCCGTAGGTGGCTGAGGGCTATGGATGCCCTCCTGCCCAAAGATATTGCCATAAACGAGGTCTACAAGGCCCGTAAGGGCTTTTCTGCGCGCTTTGACGCGCGTTCCCGTACGTATACGTACCGTATTGCCGATCGCGACGCGCGTCCCGTGCTCTCGCGCGGTGCGGTGTGGTGGCATCGCTACCCCTTGGATGTTGATGCCATGGCTGCTGCGTGTCCTGCGCTCTTGGGCGAGCAGGATTTTAAGAGCTTTTGCAAGGTGGCATCTGCCGTGGGCAAGCCCACGCATCGCTGCGTGATGCGTGCCGAGTTTGGCCACGAGGTCGCTTTTGGCGAGGATATCCTGACCTTCACCATCGAGGGCAATGCGTTTTTGCACTCGATGGTGCGTACCATTGTAGGAACGCTCGTGGAGATTGGCATGCATCGTCGCGATCCCGAGTGGATGCGCGAGGTCATTGATGCCTGCGACCGTACCGCCGCGGGTCCCACGGCGCCTGCCTGCGGCCTTACGTTTATGGGTGTGGATTACGGCCCCGACGAGCTTGTCGTACTCGACTAGGGGAGTGCTCGGCGCGTCCGTACCTGACACATACTATGTGTGAGCTGCGCGTGTGCAACATCTGTTCTTGGCGTGCAACATGTTAGGCGGCTCGTTGCTTTTATAGCTCGGGTGTACCATGAACGACAGTTTGATTTGGCGCTATCGAGAGGATGGAAAACTTGGTTCGACGTGGTTCGCATCCGCGACTTTCGGTGATCCTTATTGTTGAGGGTTCGCCCAGCTATGCGATGCGTGCGCTCGAGAGCGTCCAGAACCAAGACCTCTATGATTTGCAGATTGTCATCGTATGCCGCGATGTTGCACCGGGTGTGCGCCATTCGCTCGAGGTTGCCGCCGGCAGAGATATTCACATCGATTTGATTGACGTCGAGGATTCGGCGCGCGGAGCATGTCTCAAGGCCGGTTTTGCCGCCTCGCGTGGATTGCAGATTGTTGCCATGAACGCCGACGAGTGGTTTGCCCCACAGTCCCTTTCCAAGATGGTCGATGTTGCGTGTGATGCTGCGGCAGACATGGTGATTCCCACGGCATCGCTCGACCGCTACGATGCTCATCGTGAGCGCCATTCGCGTGTACTGGATGCCACCTCTCTTGCGATCGATGACCGTGCTTCATTGGCGGCCGGTCTGTCTCAAATGATTTCCGGCGGCCTGATTGCCCAGACTCCCGGTGTGATGTACAGCCGCACGCTGTTCGAGACGTGTTTGTCGCGCGACCGTGCGTTTCGCTCGATTGGGTTTATGACATGCGCTCTTTCGCAGGCGCAATGCATATCCGGGTGCGGTGATGCCTGTTTCCATGCGGTGGCGCCACGGCTTACAGATGCTTTTGACCCCACATTGTTTGCCAAGCTTACCGATGACGCCCGGGCGCTCGACGAGCTTATTGATTCGCTGGCAGAGGCGAACGGTGACGCGCAGCTAAAGGTGGCGAGCCATATGTTTTACTTCGCCGGGCTGGTCGCCTGCATCGAAAATTTGTGCTTGAGCCCGCATGGGGTTTCTTCAATTGAGCGTTCCGCCCGCATGCGTGATATGCTCGAGGCATCTCGAACTCGTCAGATGGCTGCGGCACTCAAGGGCAACCATCGTGGACTCGGCTTGTTGTTCGGACCGATTGCCAGTGCCAAACCTACGCGTTGCGTGATGTATACGCATCTGGCCGCTTTTTTTAACCGGACGGGCGTCAAAACTGCTTAAGACGGCTATTTTCGAAACAATCTTGCATGGAATTGTTTCGAAATGCGTTCTTATTCACAAATACCCTCAAATAGCGCTAAACTATTCAATTACTGATTGATTGTCTCCGCCATCTATGGAGTGAGGTTTAGTATGGCTAAAAAACGCAATGGGCGCCAGGATGCCATCAGAGATATCGTGCGCAACAAGGATGTTCGCACGCAGCGCGTGCTGGTGGACGAGCTTCGTGCCATGGGGTTTGATTGCACGCAGGCGACCGTTTCGCGCGACATTGCCGATATGGGGCTGCGCAAGCTCCCCGAGGGTATCTATGTCCTGGCCGAGGACTTGCATCTGCAGCGTATGGTTTCCGAACTGGTAACGGGCGTTCTGCGCACCGACAACTTGGTTATGATCAAGGCTCAGCCCGGTACCGCTTCGGGCATTGCCGCTGCGGTCGATGCCGCCGAGCTGCCCGACGTGCTCGGTTCGCTCGCCGGTAACGACACCATCTTGGTTATCGCCCAGACCGCCGAGGACGGCGAGCGCCTGGAGGCCCTCATCAACAAGCTGAGCAACTCTCGTAAGTAGGCAAGGCGGCGCGTGAGGATAGCGCCGTACGAGCGCATATAGCGACTTTTATGGGGCGTCGACGATGGTCGGCGCCCTTTTTTATTGTCGCATCGTGTTGGGGCGCATGCGAGGTTCCTCGTGACAAAAAGGCGCCCGAGCAGCATTTGAACTGCTCGGGCGCCTTTGATTGGCTATGGCTGGGTGCCTACTGACCCGTAGAGGGATCGGGCGTGGGCGTAGGCGTAGGCGTTGGAGTGGGGGAGCCACCCTCGCCGCCGCCTTCGCCACCGCTACCGTCGCCGCCCGTCGAGCCGCCGGTCGTGCCGGTGCCACCGGTGGTTTCGCCGCCCGTGGTCTCGGTGGTCGTGGTGGTCGTCGTCGTGGTCGTAGTGGTCTCTTTCTCGTCCTCTTCGTTCTCGTCCTTGGACTCTTCCTTCTTGGCGTTGTTGGTGCCGTAGAACTTCCAGACGTTGTTGTTCTTATACGTTGGGGCAGTGCCCGTCGGGAACTCCTCGCGGTCGGTGCCGGCAAGGACGGTGTTCATGAACTTCTTAAAGACGGGCAGGTTGGTGCTGTCGCCCAGCAGGTCCGTACCGTACTTTTGGATGGGAATCTCGCCTGCGGAGTAGCCGGTCCACAGGGCGCATGCCAGCTGCGGGGTATAGCCGCAGAACCAAAGGTTGGTGGTGTTGTCGGTGGTACCCGTCTTGCCGGCATAGGGCTGGTTCACGCTCAGAGCGCCGGCGGCACCCGTGCCGCTGCCCTGCATGACTCCGGTCAGGACGTCGGTCACTGCCGCGGCCTCGCCGGTGGAGAGCACCTGCGAGGGGTTATCGGTGTGCTGGTACAGTACCGAGCCAGTGCGCGAATCAATCTCGGTGATGGCGATCGGCTGGCGATAGTAACCGCCGTTGGCAAACGTGGCATAGGCCGCGGCCATCTCGAGCGGCGAGATGGAGCCGGTACCGAGCGTCATGACGGGAACGTCCTCGATATTGTCCTTAGAAGGATCGATGCCGAGCTTTTTGACGAGCGACATGATCTTGTTATTGCCGATAGCCTCTGCAACCTGGATATAGCCGGTGTTGGAGGAGTATGCCGTCGCCTGCTTGAGCGTGATGGTACCGTAGCTTTGGTTGGCGTAGTTCTGCACCTCGGTCGTGGTGCCCTTGGCCTTGAGCGGCGAGTTGCAGTTGAGGGTGACGTTGGGGTTCATGCCGTTTTGGATGGCAGTGGCCAGCGTAAAGGCCTTAAACGTGGAGCCCACGGGACGCTTGGCCGTGGCGTGGTTCACGTGGTTCTCGTCGGCGTTGTAGTCGTAGCCGCCCACCATGCACTTGATGTAGCCGGTCTTGGGGTCGACGACGACCATGCCCATGTCCAGGCCGTCGAGCGAAAGCGTGTCGAGCTGGGCGCGCACGGCCTCCTCGGCAGTCTGCTGCATCGTGGGGTCGATGGTGGTCTTGACGGTTAGGCCGCCCTTAAACAGCACGTCGGTGGAGAACTCCTGCTCCAGCAGCTGCTTAACATAGGCGACAAAGTAGGGCTGCGAATACACGTCGACGCCGCTGCCCGAAATCTCGGTTACGTTGAGGGTGATGGGCTCTGCCTGCGCGGCGTCGTGCTCCTCCTGGGTGATGTGGCCCAGGCGCAGCATGTTGTCGAGAACCTTGTTGCGGCGAGACAGCGCCAGATCGGGATTGACCGTGGGGTCGTACTGCGAGGGTGAGTTGGGAAGGCCGATGAGCAGCGCGGCCTCGCTCAGGGTGAGGTCGGAGGCGCTCTTGGACAGGTAGGTCTCGGCGGCGGCCTCGATGCCGTAGGCGCCGTGGCCGTAATAGATGGTGTTGAGGTACATCATGAGGATCTCGTCCTTGGAGTACATCTCCTCCATCTTGATGGCGATATAGGCCTCGCGCACCTTACGCTCGATTGTCGAATCGAACTGCTCCTCCTGCAGGATGGTGTTGCGTACCAGCTGCTGGGTGATGGTCGATGCGCCCTCGTGGCCACCGGAGACGGTTGCCACGGCGGCGCGCGCGATGCCCCACAGGTCGATACCGCCGTGCTCGTAGAAGCGCTCGTCCTCAACGTCGACGGTGCCCTGCAGCACGTACGGAGAGACCTGGTCCTTGGTGACGGACTTGCGGTTTTGCGTGTAGAAGCTCGCGATCTTGTTGCCGTTGCAATCGACGATCTCGGTGGGTTCACTCACCAGATAGGCGTTGGCGTCGGTATAGTCAGGCAGATCGGACAGCCAGCCAAACGCTACGCCCGCGATGAGCAAAAAGCCCAAGAACGAGAGCAGGATCATGGGCAGGGCATGCGTCTTGGAACGACTGCGTCCCTGTCGTTGGCGAGGACCCATATATTGACCTCCAGGTATGTCGTGCCGGGCGGCGGGTGCGCCGCTGGGGCAGGATGGACATAAGTTATTACACGATAAACCAAACGAGGCGCGCGAGGCCTCGTGTATGCTGGATGACGGCATTTTTCAGAGTGAATGCATACCTTGTTGGTAAGGAGTTTGCCGATGGCGATTCGGGCGATGGGGCCGAGTGGACAATGCGATAACGAGCCGGGGGCTGCCGGGATGGCGCTACCCGAGCTGTTGGCGCCTGCGGGCGGGCTCGATCAGATGCTCGCTGCCATCGCGGCGGGCGCCGATGCCGTCTATGCGGGCCTGGGCGGGTTTAACGCCCGCGTGAGCGCACACGGCTTTACCGACGACGAGTTTTTGCGCGGCTGTGCCGTGGCGCATGCACATGGTGTGCGCGTATATGTGACGCTCAACGTGTTCGTGTTCGATGACGAGTTGGCCGACGCGGTGGCGCTGGGGGCGCACGCGCGTGAGTTGGGTGCCGATGCCTTGATCGTGGCAGATGCCGGTCTGGCCTGCGCGTTGCGCGCGGCGATTCCCGGGGTCGAGATTCACCTGTCCACGCAGGCGGGCGTACATAGCGAAGGCGCCGTGCGCCTGGCTGCCGACGAGCTAGGCGTCGAGCGCGTGACGACTGCCCGCGAGCTGGCGGTCGACGAGATTGCCGCCCTGTGTGCTACCAGCGTGCCTATCGAGGTGTTCTGCCACGGCGCGATTTGCATTGGATATTCGGGCGCCTGCGAGTTTTCGGCCCTGCGGCGTGGACGATCGGCGATGCGCGGCGACTGTACGCAGCCGTGTCGCTTGGCGTACGACCTGGTGGACGAGACGGGGGAGAGCGTCGTTTCCGTGGAGGGCGATCGTCTGCTGTGCCCGCGCGACTATCTGGGCATTGCGCACCTGCCCGAGCTTGTTGGGGCCGGGGTGGCGTCGCTCAAGATCGAGGGGCGCATGAAAAACCCCGACTACGTGTTCAACGTGGTACGGGTCTGGCGTCGTGCGCTCGATATGCTGCGCGATGGCGCGTGGGATGCCTCTGCCGTGTCGGCGCTTGAGCGCGAGCTGGGCAGGTCGTTCAACCGCGGGTTTACCGATGCGTATCTGCGGGGACGATCGGGTGCTGAGCTCATGAGCTTTGAGCGTGCGATTAACCAGGGCGTACGCGTGGGCCACTTGGTGACTGTGGGTCACGAAGAGGTGACCGTCGAGCTCGATGCCGCCGTGGCCGCGGGCGACACGCTCGAGATCCGGTTCTATCCGGGTGCCGATGCACGCCCCGATGTGCCCAAGCGCTGGCCCCAGGTGCCCTGCCCGGTGGATGCGGCGGCGGGGGAGCGCGTTGTCGTGCACTGCAAGCGTAAGGTGGATGCGAGATGCGAGGTGTACCTGATTCGCAGCGCTGGCGTGTTGGGGCAGACGGCAACGGCGCTGGAGCACATGCGGGTCGAGGCGGACGCGGTCGTACCCGTAGCACGAGCCGTTGAGATACTGCCCTTTGAGGGCGCCTTGACTGTTGACGACGTGCCCGAGGCGGCGTTGACGGAGCCGATGGAAAAGGGGGCTTCCGCTCGCATGGTCTTTGCCTGGCAGCTGATGGATGCCGACCCGTGCGGCGAGCGCGATCTGTCCGATGCGACCGTGGTGCTCGACGAGGTCTGCCGCGCAGCTGATGCCTCGCGTACCCGCTCGCTTATGCGGCGTGCCGGGCGCGTCGTCTGCCGTAATCTGGGACAGGTGGCGATGGCGCGTGAGCTGGGCGTGGCGTTTGACGTTGCGGCACCGGTGTTTTGCGCAAACCGGGTTACGCTTGCCTGGCTACGCGGGCTCGGCGCGGGCCGTGTGTATTTGCCTGCCGAGCTTGCTGCCGACGACGCGGAGCGTGTTGCCGAGCTTGCCGCTTGCCCCGGTGTCTTGGGGCCTGTCGACGCCCACCGCCCCGAGCTCATGGTGTGCGAGCACTGCTTGCTGACTGCCGAGGGTGCCTGCGCCACGGATGCGACGGGGCAGGTCCGTTGCCGTGACTGCTCGCGCCGTCAGCAGGCGCGCTTTTTGGTCGAACGTGACGGCACGCGTTTGCCGGTCGTTATCGACGCGTGCGGCAGGACGAGGATTTTCCTGTCGTAGGTGTTCGGCCGCGCCGTTTTGGTTATTATTAGTGGGTTTATGAACTTCGAGCACCGCCGTATCCGGTGAGGGTGCTATAGCAAAAGGAGGATACCCAATGCTGTCTGTCGACGAGCAAATGCGTATCATCACCTCGGGCGCAGCGCAGATCGTCCCCGAGGCCGACCTTCGCAAGAAGCTTGAGAAGGGCGAGCCCCTCAACATCAAGCTCGGCGTCGATCCCACCAGCCCCGACCTGCACCTGGGCCATGCCGTGCCCCTGCGCAAGATGCGTCAGTTCCAGGACCTGGGCCACAAGGTCACCCTCATCATCGGTAACGGCACCGCATTGATCGGCGATCCTTCGGGCAAGAACTCCACCCGCCCGCAGCTTTCGCAGGAGCAGATCGAGGCCAACGCCGAGACCTACGTGAGCCAGGCCATGAAGATCCTGGATCCCGAGAAGACTACCATCGTGCACAACGGTGACTGGATCCTGTCGATGGATCTGGCCGGCCTGCTGCAGGTGTGCTCCAAGTTCACCGTCGCCCGCATCCTCGAGCGCGATGACTTTACCAAGCGCTACCAGTCCCAGACGCCGATCGCCCTGCACGAGTTCCTGTACCCCGTGATGCAGGCCTTCGACTCCGTTCAGATCAAGGCTGACGTGGAAATGGGCGGCACCGACCAGCTCTTCAACCTGCTCGCTGGTCGCGAGCTCATGGAGAAGATGGGCATGGAGCCGCAGATCGCGCTTACCATGCCGCTGCTCGAGGGCACCGATGGCGTGCGCAAGATGTCCAAGTCCTACGGCAACTACATCGGCCTGACCGATGCTCCCAAGGACATGTTCGGCAAGACCATGTCCATCCCGGACGAGATGATCGGCAAGTACTATCGTCTGGCCAGCTCGCTCACCCCGGCCGAGGTCGACAAGATTGACGCTGCCCTGGCCGACGGTTCCGCCGATCCCTATGAGCTCAAGCGCGCGCTGGGCCGCGACCTGTGCGACACCTATCACGGCGCCGGTGCCGGTGACGAGGCTCAGTCCGAGTTCGACCGCGTGTTCAAGGAGGGCCAGCTTGCCGACTTCCCCGAGAAGCACGTTGAGCTGACCGTCAACGACGAGGGCCAGATCTACCTCGCAGGCCTGCTTAAGGACCTGGGCCTTTCGGCGAGCGCCGGCCAGGCCCGTCGCGACATTGACGGCGGCGGCGTCAAGATCAACGGCAAGGCCGTGGCTCCCAAGAGCTACAACATCGACCCGAGCGCCCTCAAGCTGGGCGACACCCTTTCCGTAGGCAAGCGCAAGGGCTTCAAGTTGGTCTAACGAGCAAGTTGACCTCACAAGTGCAACAAGGCCGCAGCTGGGATTTCCGACTGCGGCCTTTTTTGGTTACGATGATCCCTTGGGGACGGAGGGGTCATTTGGCGGTGCCGTTAAGCGGAGAGGCGTATTGTTGACCCATCGTTTGGGCATACAATGGCTATTGGCTTGCTGCGGTGAAGGTTTGTCCGCTCCGCAGTTATTTCTACAGTTAAAGGAGTATGTATGTCCGTTGAGGTCATGAGGTCTGTGATTGATGCAGCCGAGGGTCGCGTGCCCGTCGACACGCTGTTTACCAATGCGCAGATTGTCGACGTATATGGCCAGCGCGTGGCGCCCGGTAGCGTTGCCGTCAAGGACGGCGTAATCGTCGGCGTGCTCTACGACGGTCGCGACGATGCCGCTGGCACCTACGAGGCGACCGAGGTCATTGACTGCCAGTGCCGCTATCTCGCCCCCGGCTTTATCGACGGACATCTGCACATTGAGTCCTCGAACATCCGTCCCGCCGAGTATGCGCGCATGGCGGCGACGCGCGGTACCACCACTGCCATTGCCGACAGCCACGAGATCGCCAACGTTTCCGGTCTGGACGGCCTGCGCTTTATGATCGAGGACGGCCGTCGCGCGCCCATTTCCATCAAGTACATGATGCCCTCGTGCGTGCCCGCGCTGCCCGATGAGCAAGCGGGCGCTGTGATTACCGCCGCTGACATGCAGGCGTTTTTTGCCGAGCATCCGGGCGATGTCTTCGGTCTGGGTGAGATGATGAACCTGCCGGGCGTCTTTATGGCCGATCCCGAGACCTGCGCTCGCATCGATGCTGCCAACCAGACGCCGTCCAAGCAGGTCGACGGCCATGCGCCGCTCGTTGCCGGCAAGGACCTCAATGCCTATGCCGCGGCGGGCATTATCGCCGACCACGAGTCGACGATTCCCGAGGAGGCGCTCGACAAGCTGTCTCGCGGCATGTATGTCATGCTGCGCGAAGGTACGTGTAGCCACGACCTGGCCAACCTGTCTCCGATGCTGCTGGAAAACCCCGCTCGTGCCCGCCGCTGCTGCTTTGCGACTGACGACCGCGCTCCCTCCGATGCGCTTTCGACCGGCATGATCGACAATGCCTGCCGCGTGGCTATCGAGGCCGGTATTGACCCCGTGGTTGCCATCTCTATGGCGTCTCTGTCTACGGCTGAGGCATTTGGCCTGGACCACGGTTGCCGCGACCCACACGAGCTACGCGGCGCAATTGCCCCGGGCAAGCGTGCCGACCTGCTGGTGCTCAACGACCTGACGTTTGCCACGGCTCCGCATCGCGTGTATGCCGCCGGTGCTTTGGTGGCGCAGGACGGCACCTTTGTGGGCGAGATTGCACCCGAGATGGCCGAGGTTGCGGCCCTTGCCGATGAGCTGCGCGCCTCCGTTAAGCTGCCGAAGCTTTCGCTCGACGTGTTCGACTATGCCTTTAACCCGGGCGAGGCCGTGATTGACGTGGTGCCGGGTAAGGCCATCACGGGTATGGCTCGCCCCGAGAGCGCCGAGGGCCTGCGCCGCATTATGCTGATCGAGCGCCACGGCCGCGGCGTGTCGCTGCAGGCCGAGGGCGCCGACGGCGACGGTCCCGCCGGCATGGGGCTTGTCGGCAAGCATATCGGTCGCGGCTGGGTGCGCGGCTTTACCATTACGGACGGTGCCATCGCCTCGACGATCGGCCACGACTCGCACAACGTGTGCGTGGTGGGCGACAACGCGGCCGATATGATGGCTGCCGTCGAGGCTGTTGGCCAGGGCGGCCACGTGCTGGTGCGCGACGGCGAGGTCGTGGCGCGCATTCCGCTGGCGCTCGGTGGCCTGATGAGCGAGGGCACGGCCGAGGATGTCGCCGCGCAGCACGATGACTTTATGGTCAAGGCGCGCGCCATGGGTATCGAGCCGCCGCTCGACCCCATCATGGGCATCATCTTCCTGCCCCTGCCGGTGATCCCGACGCTTCGCATCCGCCCCGAGGGCATGTTCGACGTCACCACCTTCACCTACGCCGACTAGTCATCGGGGACGTTCTTAAACGACTAGTTGTAACGTTTATGACTGCGGAGTCTTATCTGAGCTCCCTTTGGGTACGTTGGAATCGGATATACGTCCGATTCCATCAAGCCCGAAGGGAGCTTTTCTATGTTTAAACTGATTGCATCCGATATGGACGGCACGTTGCTTGACGAAAACGGCCAGGTGCCTCCCGAGACCTACGAACTGATTTTGGCGCTACGCGAGCATGGCGTGCATTTTGCCGCATCGTCAGGCCGCCGCTACGATCGCCTGTGCGAGTTCTTTGCGCCCGTTCGCGACAAGATGGACTTTGTCGCAGCTAACGGTGCCCAGGTCTTCGCCGACGGCAAAATGGTAGACCGCGAGGTATATTCGCACCTGGCGATTCGAAAGCTCGCCCAGGCCGTCGCGACGTTTCCCAATCTGCATCTTGCACTCTTCGACCGAACCAAGTCCTTTTTGCTCGATGACGAGTGCAAGTTCGTGCGCGAGGTCGATAAGGACCTTCCCAATGCCGAGCGCATTTGGGAGCTGCCCGATCCCAGCGTAAATATCATCAAAGCGAGTATCTTCTGCGACGACGGTGCCGTTATGGACAGTGCGTACGTGCTGCAGCGCGAACTCGGTCAGCTCTTTACTTTTGCGCCTTCGGGTAACGCGTGGATCGATGCTATGCAGCCCGGCGTGTCGAAGGCCTCGGGTATCGCACAGCTCGCGGAGCATTATGGCATTGGGCGCGATGAGATTATGGCGTTTGGCGACTCGATGAACGACTACGAGATCATTCGCTTTGTGGGCACGGGCTGCGCGATGGAAAATGCACGTCCCGCGCTCAAGGCCGTTGCCGATCGCGTGGTGGGGCGCAACCGCGACCACGCCGTCCAGCAGGAGCTCCGCCGTGTTCTGGAGAGTCTCGCCTAATCCGGCAGTTAGGAATCCGGCAGTTGGGGACGTTCCTTTTCCGCCGGCAGTGGGGGACAGTCCTTGCAACTTTTTCGCGAAGAGTGTCCCCAGTGACTAGTCGTTTAAGAACGTCCCCAATGACTAGGCGAGGGCGGCCATGATGGTGCGGGCGACGCCGTCGTGGTCGTTGTCGTATTCGGTGATGGCGTCGGCGGCCTCGCGGTCCTCGGGCTCGGCGTTGATCATGGCCATGCCGTGGCCCGCTGCCTGCAGCATGGGGATGTCGTTGATGTTGTCGCCGAACGACCAGGCGTCGGCGAGACGCTCGCCCAGGTGCTCACATAGCCACGTGAGGGCCGTTCCCTTGGTGGCTCCCTCGCCCATGACCTCGATATTCATGGCGTACGAACGCGTGACCTCAATGCCTCCGAGCGTGTCGAGCTCGGCCGCGATGGCGTCGCGATCGGCCGGGTCGTGCCAGTACATGGCGATGCGTTCGAGTGTCTCGACCTCGTCGATCTTGCTGTCGATATCCATGTCGATCGGTGTTCGTGTGCGCTTGAGCGAAGCCGCGATGTGGGGGTCGCCGCCGCAGAATTCGTCCAGGCGCGTGTAGAGCGAGCGGGGGAGGAAGCACTGGCCGTCGGCGAAGATATCGAAGGTGACGTCATGGCCGGCGGCAATGCTATGGACGCGGTGGGCGATGGCGCGGTCGAGCGGTCGGCTCAAAATGCACGTAGAGTATCGGTGGGCGTACCGTCGTCGAGCTGCCAGACGCTGGCACCGTTGGCGCAGACCGCGTAGTGTACGGCGGGGTGAGCGAGGATGGGCTCAAAGATGCCCGACAGCGGGCGCCCCGTGCAGGGCACAAACTCAATACCGCGGCGCGCAAGCTCGTCGAGCATCGCCCAGGTGGCGTCGCTCATCTGCTTATCGCTCGTCAGCAGCGTTCCATCCATATCGGAAAACACAATCATTCGTTGCGATCCTTTCTACTGGCATAAAAAGCGTGGCCGAGGGCGGTGATGCCCTGGCCACGCTCGGGTTCTATGACGGTCCGCGTCCTAGCGGTCGGCGAGCGGCTTATACTCCAGCGGCTCGATCACCGGACGATAGGCCGGGCGGATGATGCGATGCGCGCAGAAGAGCTCTTCCATGCGGTGCGCCGACCAGCCGGCCATGCGGGCGACGGCGAACAGCGGCGTAAAGAGCGTCTCGGGCACGCCGAGCATCTTGTAGATAAAGCCCGTGTACAGGTCGATGTTGGCGCAGATGGGCTTGGTCATGCCGTGATCGCGCATCACCTGCGGGGCCAGGCGCTCGATGCGCTCGATGAGCGCGAACTCCTCGCCCAAGTCCTTCTTGGCGGCAAGCGTGCGCGCGTAACGGCGGCACACCTCGGCGCGCGGGTCGCTCAGCGTGTAGACGGCGTGGCCCATACCGTAGATGAGGCCCGTGCCGTCGAAGGCCTGCTTGTCGAGGATCTTGCCCAGGTAGGCTGCGACCTCGTCCTCGTCCTCCCAATTGGAGACATGCGCACGGATATCCTCGTGCATGGACACGACCTTGGCGTTGGCGCCGCCGTGGCGCGGACCCTTGAGCGAGCCGATAGCCGCGGCGTAGGCGGAATACGGGTCGGTGGCCGAGGAGGACAGCACGCGGCAGGCAAACGTGGAATTGTTGCCGCCGCCGTGCTCAGCGTGCAGCATGAGCATCACGTCGAGCAGCATGGCTTCGTCGCGGGTGAACGCCATGCCGCCGCGCAACACCTGCAGGATGGTCTCAGCGGTGGAGAGGCCGGGTGTGGGGTGCGGTACGTGAACCTCGGAGCCGCGGCGCTTGGCGACCGAGGCCATATGCGCGAAGGCGGCGATGCGGGGGAGACGGGCGAGCATGGAGATGGCGACGTCGATTTCGTGCTCGGGTGTAATGGCGTCGGGCTCGGCGTCGAAGGCGTAGAGCAGCAGCACGGCGCGCTGAAGCACATTCATGATGCTCGACGACACCGTGGTCATGGGGAACTCGCGGACGTATTCGTCGCTCAGATGCCTAAAAGCACCCAGGCGTTCGCAAAATCCGTCGAGTTCCTCTTTGGTGGGCAGCGAACCCGTGATAAGCAGATAGGCGACTTCTTCGTAGCCGTAGCGATTTTCGGCCTGGGCATTGTTGACCAGATCCTCGATGCTGTAGCCGCGAAGCGTGAGCTTGCCCTGATCGGGCACGACCTTTCCGTCGACCTTGTTGTAGCCGTGCACATCCGAGATACGAGTGAGGCCCGCGACCACGCCCGAGCCGTCGGCATTGCGCAGGCCGCGCTTGACATTGTGCTCGACAAACAGGCCCTCGTCATAAGGGTCGGTCGGCAGGCCGTGGTAGAGGTTTTCGCTCTCAGGCGAAATCTGGCGGCTTGCTTCGTAATCCAGAACCAGGCGGCTCAAGTGGTCATCGAAGCGGTAATAGATTTTCTTGGCGTCGTAGGCCATGCGCGCTCCTCTCCGGGCCGCATCGGGGTGACTTGCATGGGCATGCGCGCGTCAGGCTATCCCCAGCGGCTTGCTCGCTACAGGCGGTACATAAAGTTAAAGACGTCCTCGCGCTGGATGGACACGTTGACGCCCGAAAGCTCGCCGGCCTCGGCCAGCGCCTTCTGCAGCTCGGCGAAGTCGAGCTTGGACTCGGCAGTGTCGGCCAGCATGGTCATGGTGAAGATGTCCTCGATAATGGACTGCGTAATGTCGCGGATGTCGACGTTGGCCTCGCCCAGAACGCGGGTGACGCCGGCGACGATGCCGGGGCGGTTCTTGCCAAGGACGGTGATGACGATACGGGAGGACGAGATCTCGGCCATGGGAAACCCTTTCGCGTGATTGCGGTGCGCGCGGGGCGCTCCGCTACGGTACAGTGTTCATCATTGTACCTGTCTGGCGCAAAAAAGGCGCGCTCGCTGCGGCGTTACATGCCTGCAACATGAGCGTAAGGGGGAAGGCCGCACGGGGAAGAGCCGTCTGGCGCGTGTCCGGCTCGTGTTGGGTTGATTTCCGATCTCAGCCGAACACATTGAGCGGACAGGCCGTTCCCGCAGTCAGCCGAACGCCTCCGACGGCTGATTCCGAACTGGAAGCGGAGGGCATCCCCGCCCTTCGGTAGGGGATACCGCTCCGCGGCGCATGCCGCGGGCGGCACCCCTATCGGACCACCGTGACCTCAGTTGGGATGGGCCCAGCACTGCCGCGTACTCGGTGAGCTAGAGCCGACTGATCGTCTTCACGTCGCGTATGACGATATTTCGGTCGTCCGGCTCGGTGATGCCGTAGCCGAACGCTTGGAGCGTATCGATGGACTCTTGAACGCGGGGACGAGTCTCGTCGCGCCCTCTAATCCTCGGCGGACCAATCGAGTCCGAACTCCTTTCGGGCATCCTCTTCGCTCATGACTTCGAGAAGGTCTCCGGGTTGGCAACGAAGGGCGAGGCATAGCTGCTCGAGTGTGTTGAAGCGAATGCCGCGAATATGCCCTTTTTTAATACGGGACAGGTTCACGGGCGTGGTTCCAATCCTTTCGGCAAGTTCGTTCGAGGAAATCTTTCGCTCGGCCATGATCTTGTCGAGGCGAACAATTACGGGCATGGCGTTTCCTTACGCAATCTCGTCGGAGTCGAGGTACAGCTCTCGGGCGTACAAGAAGAGCTGGGAAAGCATGAACAGGACGATGCCGAGAACCAGAGAGGTCCAATCGAATGATGAAGCGATCTCTTGGGCGCCGACGGCCCCCTCGCCGCCAAACATCGAAACGGAGGTTTTGAGTGAGCCGGCGTAGAGGCTGGTGGCAGCTTGAACAACGAAGAGAATGCCGAGCACCTTCAAGCATGTCGCAGACCCTTTCTTGAAGGGGTCTCCGCTCTTGATCGTCCACACGAGAACGGCGCTGAGGATGGTCGTAGCGATACCGATGACGGCAGGGACCAATGTCAAGATCGCAAGGGCTGGATACGCGGGGGAGTCTGCAATTACAGGGTTGTCGAGCACTTCGATTGCTGGCTTTAAGGAGAACGCCACTTGTGCGATGGCGGTGACGCAAAGGGCCGCAGAGGCTATCGCACATGCGATGCGGAAGGAATGAAGCCGGGGAGTGCGATTGTCGGAACTCATAATAACCTCCGAAGAATTTAAAAAACTCAGGTTACTTTTTAACAGTTTATGTTAAATTGACTTTGCCGGCAAGTAATCACAGCATGCTGCAATCGTAACCCCGCGCATCGAGCTGAATCGTGTTGAAACGAGCTGGTGATACGTATGCTCAAAATCTCGAAGGCAATCTTTAGGTCGCTCCTCTCCTCCAGGTCGCTCTGTGTTGCCGTTGTTGCGTTGATGGTTCTTTGTGCTCTGCCCGTCTTCAGGAGCGCGGCTGGCATCGACGGACGGGTCGAATACCTCGAGTCGGGAATAACCCGTGTTGAGCAGGAATTGTCAGCATCCTATGCGGATGCGCTTGTGAATGCGGGGGAGGAGGGTGTCTATACCTCTTCATCAAGCATGCCCGCGCTTCTGTACCCTCTTGCCGCGGGGCGTCTTGTCTTGGCGCCGCTCTCTCCTCTGCTTCCGTTTCTGCAGGTATCGGATGGAGCGTACTCCTTTTATGACGGATCGAAGGAGTACTTGCTATGGGCCGCAACGGCCGTTGCCGTCTCGTTCCTTGCCGCGCGTCTTAACAAACGTGAAAAACTCATCATCCAGGCACCGATGGGTGAGCTGGGCAGGCTTGTTGCATCGAGCGTATGGGCGAGTGTTTTTGCGATGCTTGCCGTCTTCGCCGTCAATCTTCCAGGGATAATCGCCGCACTTGTGAAGAATGGCCCGGGCTCGCTGTTCTATCCGATAGGCTACGTTCAATATGCGACTCCGGTTATCAAACCGGCTTGGCTGGTGTTCGCACAGACGGCCATTTTGCAATTCTTGGTGGCGGCGTTCATCTCGCTCGTCGTTCACCTTGCCGTGAAGATTGCCAATAACCCTACGCTTGGAATCGTGTTCGTATGTGCCCTGATGGGGGCGACGATGGTTCCCGGGTATTACGGAAGATCCATCGCTTTACGTGAGTTCGCCCTGTTGAATCCCCTTACGTATGCGAACACTGAGTTGACCGTCGGCGCCTATAGCCCGTACCCGACAACGCAGATAGTGAATCTGCCTGGACTTTGCTTCGAGCGTGGCGCGATTACCCTCGTATGCGCAATCGGGATCGAGGTGCTGGCAATTAGCCTGCTTTGCGTTGCTGGAAAGAGCGGCTGCGCGCGCCCGATGTCCCCGATTTGTCTTGAGAGAGGTTCCTTCACCGCATCGAGAACGACAGCCCGTTCGAGCGCTTGTGCCTCCGCCGTTGCATACGTAAGAACGATGGGGAAGCTGCTCCTGCATTCTCCTGCCCTCGCCGTATGCGCGATTGCAATGTCGACGACGATGCTGGCCCCGGCTCTGGTCGAGATGTTTCCTGACGCTGATAACGTTTCCGCTGTTCGGTATAGGGATGGGGAGCTCCGTTCAATAGATCGGTATCTAGAGCAGAACGCTGCGAATATGGACGTCGAGGGCAAAGCGGCCCTGGAAGACATGCGGGATGCTCTTTCGGGTTTCGTGTACGCGCCTATGCCTGCGGAGGGGTTTCGAAGCCTTGCGACGTACGAGCGCGCTCGAGGTGAGCTGGGCGCGGCAGATGCGACTCTCCTGCAATCGATCGGAATCGAGCCGGAGACTCCTTCTCGTGCGGAGGCGCGCGCCCTTCTGCTTGAGTCGATCGCGAGCTTGCCGGACCCCAAGGTTTACGAGTTAAGTACGAAGATGCCCCCATTAATCCTCCTTTCGTATCTCCAGGCAGCGCTTCCCTCCTTATTTTTGCTGTTGCCCGTGGTTGTCACATCGCTCGCGTGCACCCACCTGCAGTGTCGTTCCCTTCTGGTTCTCCAGATCCCCGCAACAGCGCATGTGCGTTTTCTGACGGCTGTTGCGCTGGCTCTCCTGCTTGGCTTGGTGCTGCTTTTGGTGTCGATGGTTCCCGCTGTCGTTGTGTCCGTGATTAAGAACGGTGCGGGTGGATCGGAGTATCCCGTCGCTCTCATTCGGGCGGGAGCTTCGACAACGTCCATGGTGGGGGAGGCGGTGTTGTGCAGTATTCCGTTGCTGGTCATGGCATACGGCGTGATTTCCGTCGTCGCTGCGTTGACAGCAGCGATTAGCCGCAACCCCGTTGTCACCGGAATGGTTTGCGCGGTTCTCTTGGTGTTGGGTTCGTTGAGCGCTCATGTTGAAAGCGTGGGCATGGGCGTCGCGCTGCTGGCTCCATTCGCCTCGTTTGATCCCGCTTCCCAGGTGGGGACGATTGGGTTCCTTGGGCGAGGGACGAACGCGATGCCTTTTGGAGAGGTCGTCGGCGCATCGGGCGCTCTGCTGGTGGTCTTGGGCGCCGTATCTCCGTTGATGGTGCGCCTGAGTGTTCCAAAGATCGAAAGGGGATGATCTCGATGATTGACCTTCAAACGCTGACGATCTCTTATGGAAAGAAGGTGCTCGTAGATTCGGTGAACGCTGAGTTTGCCCCGGGTACGGTCTACGGTCTCGTCGCTCCGAACGGGCATGGAAAGACGACGTTGCTGCGTGCGATGGCAGGTTTGCCGGGTCCTCGCGTGGACGGGAGCATCGTTCTGGATGAGGTGCAGGGTACGGGTGCGAGAGAGGTCCGTTCTATGATCTTCTATGCACCTGGTGAGGGGACGCTGCTGTATCCCGGATTGCGTGCGGAAGATCACCTCAAGATGGTTTGCGATATGTGGCCGCATGCTCGCGATATCGAAGAGATAGTGGAACAAACGCAGATAGGCGAGTTCGCGAAGATGAGGATCCGCACTCTGAGCCAGGGCATGAAGCAGCAGCTTACCCTGGCGATTGCGTATGCGACGGGCGCGCGGTACCTTCTATTAGATGAGCCCATGAACGCGCTCGACCCCAGCAGGGTGGACTTGCATTCCGAGATTCTCAGGAAGCTGGCCGATTCTGGTACGTGCATCATCATGTCATCCCACATCTTGGATTCGGTCGATAGGCTGTGCGATGAGATTCTGTTTTTGAAGGATGGGAGGCTCATTAGAAGCATTCCGCAAGATGATGCTGCGCCGAAGTCTCCTGGATCCCATTTCGCAAAGCCTGCCGGACGCGCCGAGGGTGCGCTAAGCACGTATCGGCGACTCTACGAAAAGGGCGGGTAGAAATGCAAGTTAATAATCTATGTGGTCAATGTGATACCGTTGAACCCGCGTATCGATACCGCTCAGCCATTCGCCTCGCCCCCGTCGCACGCATCTTCATTCGGTCTGTCATTATTAATCTAACGATGCTTTGAGGAATGTAGGTGCTTCTAAATGTACTGTCGACTTCTTCTCAAACTAATCCTAAGAGACAAGGCCGTATGGATTTGTACGCTCGTTCTCGCTGCAGCCTTTTTCGTCCCCATTGCGTTCAATTCACCCATCTACGGGCCCTTCTTTATGAAGCAGGGCATGCAGGGCTTTGTCGACGCATTCAATACGCGCGCGCCCCAGGCCAGCGGCACAGACCTATCGCCAGAGCAGCAAGATGACGCTGAGCTTGCAAGATACGCGAACGCCGCCCTCGCCGCTCAAACCGACGCCGCCTTTCTCGATTCTGCCGAGAGCTACTACGCGCTCATGGACGAGGGCTTCCAATCCGGGTCCATCGTGGGAGACCGAGAGACCAATGACGCGGAGCTCGCATATTGCCGCGCCCTGAGCAGCTCCGGCATCACGGATATCCCGGCCTCCGCAAACGACCTGCCATTCCTTTCCTTCCTGCCTTACGCCATTGCCGCGGCGCCGTCTTTCCTTCCCTTCATCCCCTTCCTTCTCTCGTCGATACTCCTGCTCGGCGCCACAAGGCCCGGTACCCTGGCGGCAAAGGCGCCCGCACCCAAATTCCGGCGCCTTATCCAGATCGTGTTTTCGATAATCGTCGCGGGGACCGCGATGCTCCTCGCCGGCCTTGCGCCCGGGAGTATTTACGCCTTGGCCCTAAACGGCTTCGGGCAGATCGCGTACCCGATCGCCTTCTTCCATAACGGCGCGCTCACCACCACGACCGCGGGAAACGTCTTCACGACCATACTTCTCGCGCTGCTCGCGGGCGGAACCTTGATATCCGTTTGTTCCGTCGTCCTATCGACCGCAACGAGGCGCGTCTTCGCGGGCCCCCTTGCCTCCGCGTTGCTTGTCGCGGCCCCGGCATTCCCGTTATTGTCCGATTCGGCACTGGGGCATAATGCCGCGCTCGAGCTCCTGCCGCTGGCCGTGTTCTCGCCTATCGAGGCAACGGGTTACGTAGGATGCTTCCCGACAGAATTCATTGGCTCCGGTTCGGGCGGCGCATCGATGCTTGCCGTGGCCCTGGTATACGTCGCGGTCCTTTTCGCGGTCGGCGCCGTTGTGACGCGTTCGCCCAAACAGGCTGGACCCGCTAAAAAGCACCATGGGCTTGAGCTCCTGGACGTGAGCGTGGGATACGGAAGCACGACGATACTTTCAATCGGGTCGCTTTTCCTGAGCCCGGGAACGGCGGCGGGCCTCGTTGCTCCCAACGGCTCGGGGAAAACCACTCTTCTGGAAGCGCTGTCGGGCCAATTTCCCACCCGTATCCGATCGGGAAGCCTGACGGCAGACGGAATCTGCCAACGTCAATCAGCCGAATTTGCGGAACTCGTCTATCTGAGCTCTTCGGGCAGCGCGGATCTTTACCCCACGCTATCGGCCCTCGAGCACCTTGCCTTCGTTAGGGAGGAGTGGAAACCAGCCACCGACGTCGACTCGCTCTGCAACTCCCTCGGAATCTCCCCATATCTCGACAAGCCGACCCGTAAACTCTCGACAGGAATGAAGCAGCAGGTAAAGCTTGCCATGGCGATAGCGACCGGTTGCCCGTACCTCATCCTCGATGAACCGCTGAACGGACTCGATCCGGGAAAACGGAAAACCTCCTGCGACGCGATGCGCAGCGAGGTGGCGCGGGGACGAAGCGTGCTCATTTCAAGTCATCTGCTCGACGACCTGGCAGACCTCACCAACTCGTTCTACTTCATCGAAGCCGGCACGCTCGTGGAAAAGATCAAGTCGTCCTCGCAGACGCTCAAGCAGGAATACCTCGATACATACGAGAGATGAATGTGGGGGAGTGTTCGGATGAAGTTGATATTTAAGGTCCAGCTCGTGTCGTTCCGAAAAGACCGTGAACCTTTTGTGGGACACGAGGCGCCGTGGTACCATAGCCGAGTTTGTTGTCTTGGTCGGAAACCAAGACGCCTTATGCGCTGATCGGTAACCAGCGCCTGACTAATAAGGAGTCCTACCATGAAGCAGGGTATCCATCCCCAGTATGTCGAGTGCACGGTGACGTGCTCCTGCGGCAACACCTTCAAGACGCACGCTACCGTGTCCGAGATGAAGGTCGAGCTTTGCAACGAGTGCCACCCGTTCTACACCGGCCAGCAGAAGTTCGTCGACACCGGTGGACGCGTCCAGCGCTTCGCCGACAAGTTCGGTGGCGCCGCTGCCGCCCAGCTCAAGAAGGCCGAGGAGGCCAAGGCCGCCAAGGCCGCCAAGGCTGCTGAGACCGAGGCCGCTCGCAAGGCTGCCGCTGAGGCCAAGGCCGCCGAGAAGGCTAAGCGTGCCGCTAAGTTCGCCGAGGAGGCTGCCAAGCAGGCCGCCGAGGCTCCCGCAGAGGCTCCCGTCGAGGAGGCCGCTGCCGAGGCCGAGACCACCGAGGCTGCTGAGTAAAACGTTCCGCCGTTCTAACGAACGGCGGCTCGCTTGACGCTGCGCGCCGCCCAGAGCGACTATTTGCCACTCAAAAGGCAGGGCATGACCAGAAGGTCTATGCCCTGCCTTTTTCATGTCAACTAGTTCGCTCTGGGCGGCGCTCGCTGTTGTGGGCTCGACCCGAGTTTTCTATATTGGTGCATTGGGGTCAGGTTAGTTTGCACCAATTGGCAGGGATTTGGCGTTTGCCCAGATAAAACCTGCCAAAATAAACCTGTCCCTTTTTGGCAGGTCGGTCGTAGTTATTACGTGGCGGTCGAGGTCGACCGCATAGGCTGCGTCCTGTTTGGCTAAAGTACAATTATCTGTGTTTAACTCGCCTCAAGCTGCACGGCGTGGGGCGATGGCCAAAAAGGAAAACCACATGGGATTCATGTCAAAGCTGCTGTCCTTTGGATCCGATAAGGACCTCAAGCGCTACTACAAGACCGTCGACCAGATCAACGGTCTTGAGCCCCAGTTTGAGAAGATGACCGAGGAGGAACTCCGCGCCCAGACCGATAAGTTCCGCGAGCGTTACGCCAACGGCGAGTCGCTCGACGACATGCTCCCCGAGGCTTTCGCCACCGTGCGCGAGGCTTCCAAGCGCATCACGGGCATGCGTCACTTTGACGTACAGCTCATCGGTGCCATGGCGCTTCATGAGGGTCATATTGCCGAGATGAAGACCGGCGAAGGCAAGACCCTGGTCTCCACCTTGGCCGGCTACCTCAACGCTATCGCCGGCAAGGGCGTGCATGTCGTTACCGTCAACGATTACCTGGCAAAGCGCGACTCCGAGTGGATGGGCCGCATCTACAAGTACCTGGGAATGACCGTCGGTCTGCTCCAGAACAACATGCCGCTCGAACTCAAGCGCCCGGCCTACCAGGCAGACGTCACCTACGGCACCAACTCCGAGTTCGGTTTCGACTACCTGCGCGACAACATGGTCACCCGCCCCGAGCAGCGCGTACAGCGCGGCCACCATTACGCCATCGTCGACGAGGTCGACTCCATCTTGATCGACGAGGCCAGAACGCCGCTCATCATCTCGGGCGCCGGCACCAAGTCCGCCAGCACCTACAAGGACTTCGCGCGTGCCGTGCGCGGCCTGGAGCGCGGTGAGGACGTGTCGCACGACATGCTCACCGCCACCGAGGACGTCGAGCCCACGGGCGACTACGTCATGGACGAGGCCAAGCACACCATCGCCGCCACCGAGCGCGGTCTTAAGAAGATCGAGCGCCGCCTGGGCATCGAGGACATCTATGCCGACCTTTCGGGCCAGTTGGTCAACCACCTGCAGCAGGCGCTGAAGGCTCAGTACATGTTCCATCGCGACAAGCAGTACGTGGTCACTAACGGCGAGGTCAAGATCGTCGACGAGTTCACCGGTCGCATCATGGAAGGCCGCCGCTATTCCGAGGGCTTGCACCAGGCCATCGAGGCCAAAGAGGGCGTGCTCGTGCGCGAGGAGAACCAGACGCTGGCCACCATCACCCTGCAGAACTACTTCCGTCTGTATGACAAGCTCTCCGGCATGACCGGTACGGCGCTTACCGAGGACGCCGAGTTCCGCGAGATCTACAAGCTGCCCGTCGAGGTCATCCCCTCCAACAAGCCCGTTCAGCGTGTTGACCACGAGGATCTGGTGTACCGCACCATCCAGGCCAAGTACAACGCCGTTGCCGACGACGTCGAGCGACGTCACGCCAAGGGCCAGCCGGTCCTGGTGGGCACCGTCTCCATCGAAAGCTCCGAGAAGCTGTCGGCCGCCCTTACCAAGCGCGGCATCGCGCACGAGGTCCTCAACGCTAAGCATCACGAGCGCGAGGCCCATATCGTTGCCCAGGCCGGACGCTACGGCGCCGTGACCATCGCTACTAACATGGCCGGTCGTGGTACCGACATTTTGCTGGGTGGCAACCCTGACGAGCTGGTGCGCGAGCGCCTTGAGTACGAGGGTCTGACCATGGAGGACGTGACGCCCGAGCAACTCGAGCAGTTTAACGCCGAGGCCAAGGAGACCTGCAAGGCCGAGCGCGAGCGCGTGCTTGCCGCCGGCGGCCTGACCGTCATCGGCACCGAGCGCCATGAGTCCCGTCGTATCGACAACCAGTTGCGCGGTCGCTCCGGTCGTCAGGGCGATCCGGGCGAGACCCAGTTCTACCTGTCGCTCGAGGACGACCTCATGCGCCTGTTCGGCGGCGACAAGATGGATCGTGTCTCCAAGATGATGGTCACGGCCGACATGGGCGACGACATGCCCGTCCAGCACAAGATCATCTCCAAGGCCGTCGAGAGCGCCCAGCACAAGGTCGAGAGCATCAACTTCTCCATGCGTAAGAGCGTCCTCGAGTACGATGACGTCATGAACAAGCAGCGCCAGGTCATCTACGCCGAGCGTAACAAGATTCTGGATGGCAAGGACCTGACCGACCACATCACCGAGGTCATGCACGACACCGTGTACCGCTGCGTGCAGGAGTTCTGTACCAAGGACAGCCACGATGGCGAGCGCGATCTTGAGGGCTTGCGCAAGTGGGTCGTGGAGCTGACCGGTCACATCGATACGCCCGAGTTCCCCGACGAGGACTTTGAGGCCCTGGCCGCCGACGTCTTGGCATATGTCGAGAAGTGCTACAACACAAAGGCCGAGCGTCTGGGCGAGGACCTGATGCGCGAGCTCAACACTCAGGTCATGCTGCGTGTCATCGACACTCGCTGGATGAACTACCTGCAGGAGATGGACTACCTCAAGACCGGCATCGGCCTGCGCGGCTTTGGCCAGCGCGACCCGCTGGTCGAGTACAAGACCGAGGCCTACAGCGCGTTCCAGATGCTCGTCGACACCATGTACGAGGATTACCTGCGCACCGTCCTGCGCATCGAGATCAAGGCCGCCCCGCACGCCGTGGAGCACAAGGAGGACCCCGCGCTCGAGGGTGCGCGCTTCTCCGGCCCCGCCGATGTCGATGGTGACAACGGCGACTCGGTGCTGCGCAAGCAGGCGCAGGTGCAGGCCCGCACGGCTGTCCAGGGTGGTCCGGCTGCTGTCAACAACGGTGGCAAGGTGACCACCTACCGCAAGTCCGAGAGCGACGATCCGTACGTCAACGTGGGCCGCAACGACCCGTGCCCCTGCGGTAGCGGTAAGAAGTTTAAGTACTGCCACGGCAGGAATCGTTAATGGCTGAGGCTTTAGAGGTAACGCCCGCCGAGCTGGACGCGTTTGCGGACCGGCTCGGCGAGGTCGAGTCGTATCTCCACCTGGACGAGAAGCGTACCCGCGTGTCCGAGCTCGAGGCCAAAAGTGTTGCCCCTGGCTTTTGGGATGACGCCGACGCCGCCCGTGCCACCATGGAGGAGATTGCGCGCACCAAGGAAGATATCGCTGCCGTGGACACCGCGCGCGGCGAGCTTTCCGACGCCCGTGCGGCGCTGGAGCTTGCCGAGGAGATGGGCGACGACCCCGATGCCGCCGCATTGCGCGAGGAGGCTGCCGCTACGGCAGAACGCCTGGCCCGCGCTATCGACGACCTCGAGCTTTCGAGCTGGTTTACCGGTGAGTTCGATCACGGCGACGCGATTGTGACCATCAAGCCCGGACAGGGTGGCCTGGAGGCGCAGGACTGGACCTTCATGCTCTTTAAGATGTACATGAAGTACTGCCAGCGTCGCGGCTGGAAGGTCACGATTAACGACTGCCCCGCGGCTGAGGTCATCGGCATCGACCGTGCGACCTTTACCGTCGAGGGCAAGGACGCGTTTGGCATGCTGCGCGCCGAGGCCGGCGTCCACCGTCTGGTGCGCATCAGCCCCACCGACGACAAGAAGCGCCGCCAGACCACGTTTGCCGGCGTCGAGGTCATTCCCGTGCTGCCTGACGATATCGACATCGAGATCAGTCCCGACGATATCCGCGTGGACGTGTATCACGCGAGCGGCCCGGGCGGCCAGGGCGTCAACACCACCGACTCCGCCGTACGCGTAACGCATTTTCCCAGCGGCATTGTGGTCACCTGCCAAAACGAGCGCAGCCAGATTCAAAACAAGGCCGCGTGCATGCAGATCCTCAAGGCTCGCCTGTATGAGATCGAGCTCGAGAAGCGCGCCGAGGCGCTCGATGAGATCCGAGGGCCCAAGACCACGATCGGTTTTGGCAACCAGATTCGCAGCTACGTGCTCTACCCGTACCAGATGGTCAAGGACCTGCGCTCGGGCGTGGAGACCAGCAACGTCGAGGCCGTTCTTGACGATGGTGACCTGGATCCGTTTGTGATCGGCTATCATCGCTGGGCCACCGGCGAGGCCGATGCGGAGTAGGGTCCGCACGGATAACCTCACAGAAAGTTCCCCGTGCTGTTTTCCTGTGTTTGACCCCTGTTGAGAGGGTGATTATGCAGGAAAACAGCCTGTTTTGATGAAGCGCCGTCTGAGAAGGAGTCACATGACGTATTTCTTTATCGCCTGTGCTCCCCAAATCGGCCCCCATTTACCGCTCACAGACAAAAATCGACCGTTTGCCGCTAATTAGATCCACTGTCTTTTGCAAGTGACTTCTCATCTGCTAGTCTTTACCGCAGCTGCAAGGTTGTTACTCGTCCGAGGCTTCACTTGCCAGAGTTTCCGCTTTGGCTTGGGTCTCGGTTTTTTTTATGCCTCGATTCTGCCATGCGGGGAAATCGACGATGAGTGACAAGGAAGGGCAGCTGTGAAGGTCATTAAGAACATCAACAACAACGTGTCCCTGTGCTTGGATAGCACGGGCACCGAGGTTGTGGCCTTCGGAAAGGGCATCGGCTTCAAGCGGCCGCCCTATGAGATCAGCCTGTCCGAGATCGACAAGACCTTCTACGGTGTAAGCGAAGCATACGCCCAGATGGTGCAGGATATTCCTGTTGAGGTCCTCAACGCTGCCGACCGCATTGTCGACTACGCAAAAAAGACGCTTCCGGTAACGCTGAGTCCGAATATCGTTTTTACCCTCGCAGATCACATCAACTTCGCCATCCAGCGCGCTATTCAGCAGATGAGCTTTAATTTGCCCATTACGCAGGATTTGCAGCATCTGTTCGGGCGTGAGGTCCAGGTCGGGCGCTATGCCGTCGAGCTTATTCGAGCTGATCTTCACATTGCTCTTCCTGAAGAGGAGTCGTTTTACATCGCGCTGCATATTATCGGGGCCGAGGCCCGCGAGGCCGGAGCACGCGCCGAGTCGAACGAGCAGCATATCGAGCGCATCGTGACGCTTATCGAGCGCGACCTTGCCGTTTCCATCGATCGCGATGAATTTAGCTACGCGCGATTCGTTTCGCATATGCACTACCTCATCAAGCGCTGCCAGGATTCTGAAGATGCGGTCCAGGAAAACGAGGGGCTCTACGAGTCCCTCCGAGCGCTTTATCCCGATGCCGCGCGTAGCGCGACCCATGTCGGCACCTATCTTGAACAGGCCTTGGGTATTAATCTCTCCGATGAGGAGCTCGCCTATCTCATCATGCATATCGTACGTCTCTGTAAGGGGAAGGGGTCCGGTACAGGCACGTTGTGATGCCCGCAGTGGCTGCGCCTCGGCGCTCGTTGAAATCATATATCCCATGAGGATTGTGACCGGTAATGCGGGCTTTACCTCCAGGACGCAACGAAGATTCGCTGCAGTCTGGAGGTTTCTTTTTTAGGAAGCATCGCGGTAGTGCACGCCGTGTGGCTTTACGAGATATTGAAATGGAAGTTGGATTCGTTTGGAGGATTCCATGGCACGAAAGAACAACAAGTTCGCCGCGCTTTCCCACGATATCGTGGGCCTTATGGGCGGTAAGGATAACATCACGTGGTTTTCGCATTGCGTGACTCGCCTTCGCTTCACTGTCAAAGATCGAGGTCTTGTCGAGAAGGGCAAGATCGAGGCGATCTCGGGCGTTATGGGCTCGCAGTGGTCGGGTGAGCAGTATCAGGTGATCATCGGACCGGATGTTGCCGATGCCTATGCGGCGATTTGCGCCGAAAACGCCATGGAGGCTGCCGACGCCGTTGGGGAAAACCTTGATGGAGACATGGCGCACTCAAAGAAGCGTTTTTCGCTCAACGCGGTGATCGACGGTATTGCCGGCTGCATCACGCCTCTTATTCCCCTGCTTATGGGTTCGGGTATGATCAAGGTCGTTCTTGCGTTGGCGGCTCAGTTCGGTTTGCCTGTGACGGATCCCACGTATGTGACCTTGAATTTCGTTTCGGACGCCGCCTTTTATTTCCTGCCCATCGCTGTTGGCGTGACGGGTGCCAAGAAGTTCGGGGCAAACGTCGGCATGGGCATCATCCTGGGCGGCATGCTCGTGCACCCCACCTTCGTGCAGATGGTTGCCGACGGTGCTCCGGGTTCGGTTTACGGCATTCCCATCACGGGGTTCAAGTACGCGAGTACCGTTATCCCTATGATTATTACAATGTTTGTTTGCGGGTATGTCGAGCGCTTTATGGCGAAGATCTCCCCTGCGCCCATTCGCGGCATGCTTGAGCCGATGCTCACCCTGCTCGTGATGGCCCCGATCACGCTGTGCGTCATCGGTCCGCTCGGCGGCTTCCTCGGCAACTACATGGCCGACTTCATCATGTGGGTCTACAACACCATCGGATTCCTCGCTATCGGTATTCTCTGCTGCTTGCACCCGCTCTTGGTCATGACGGGTATGCACACCGCCCTCATCCCCTTTGTCACCCAGTCCTTCGCAACCATGGGCTTCGATCCTATCTTCGGCGCGCAGCAGCTCGTTTCCAATATGAATGAGGGCATTGCCTCGCTCGTCGTGAGCCTGAAGTCCAAGTTTGATCCCGAGCTTCGTTCGAACGCCATGGGCGCCGCAATTACCGCGCTCGTGGGCGGCGTCACCGAGCCTGCACTGTACGGCGTGAACCTCAAGCTCAAGACCCCGCTTATGGCGGTTATGATCGGCAATCTTTGCGGAGGCCTGTATTGCGGCCTTATGGGTATCCTTCGCTATTCCTATGGTGGCTCGAACCTGCTCGGTCTGGCGGTCTTTATCGGCGACAAGCCCAACAATCTTCTCAACATGTGTATCGCCGTGGTAATCGGCGCGGTCGTGACCTTTATCTCCGCTTGGCTGCTGTATAAGCCTGAACAGAAGGTGGCTGACTCGGTGGCCGACGCCTCGACCGTAGTCGAGTAACGGGGATGACGAACATGACGAACATCAATGCGTTTCCCGAAGGGTTCCTGTGGGGTTCCGCGGTGGCGGCAAACCAATGCGAGGGCGCTTGGGATGTGGACGGCAAGGTACCGAGCATCGCAGACTGCCTGACGCGCGGTAGCATCGACGAATCGCGCCGCATCCTGCTCGATATGCCAGAAGGGGAGGATTACCCCTCGCATCGAGCGGTGGATTTCTACCACCGCTACGAGGAGGATATCGAGCTGATGGCCGAGATGGGGCTTAAAGCCTTTCGTATGTCCATCAATTGCACGCGCATCCTTCCGGATTTGAATGCGGCTCCGATCGAGGAGGGCCTGGCATACTACGAACGTGTATTTCGCTCCCTGCGCGAGCACGGCATCGAGCCCGTTGTGACGCTTTGTCATAATGACCAGCCTCTCGCCTTTACAAAGGAGTTCAACGGCTGGGCAGATCGACGCATGATTGACTACTTTACGCAGTTCTGCGAGATTGTGTTCACACGCTATAGCGGGCTCGTGACCTACTGGCTCATGTTCAACGAGCTGAATATCATGACGCGTCGCACAGGCAACTGGCATCATGCGGGCATTATCCACGAAGGTACGACTTGCTTTGCCGATCAAGTTGACGATCCGGTGCAGCGTTACCAGGCCCTGCATCACTTGTTTGTGGCGAGTGCCCGCGCCGTGCAGATCGGTCGCAAAATCGATGACCGATATCGCTTCGGAACGATGATTACCGCGTCAATCTACTACCCGTTCACATGCGACCCTGAGGACGTGATGTATGCGCACCAGCGCACGCAGCTCGAGAATCACTTCGTTACGGACGTGCAGGTAAAGGGCATGTATCCGTACTATATGAAGCGCGTCTTCAAGGAGTTGGGGGTCGACCTCGTCATAGAGGAGGGGGATCTGGAACAGATTCACGACGGCCACGTGGACTTCATCAGCTTCTCTTACTATGGGACGACCGCGCTTACCACGCACGACGCGGGGGAACAGTCGCTGGGCAATATGACGTCGGGTGTGCGCAATCCGTACCTGCCTGTTACCCAGTGGGGTTGGGGCATCGACGCCATGGGTCTGCGCTATACGCTCGGATGCTTGTACGATCGCTACCAGGTGCCCCTGCTTATCGTGGAAAACGGCATCGGTGCGGTGGACGAGCTTGTTCCCGACGGCAAGGGATCGTATACGGTGCATGACGACTATCGTATCGACTACCTGCGTCGTCATATCGAGCAGATGGCTTTGGCACTTGAGGACGGCGTCGACCTCATCGGCTATACGACGTGGACGGCTATGGACATCGTGAGCCTAGGCACCGGTGAGTTCAAGAAGCGCTACGGTTTCATCTACGTCGATTGCGACGAGCGGGGTAACGGTACGCTGGACCGTTATCGCAAGGACTCGTTCCATTGGTATAGACGTGTAATTGAAAGTAACGGCACCGACCTTGGTGATGCCGATGTCTAGCGCCACGGCGCACGGACATGAGGCGGCGGGACGTTCCCGCCGCCTCGGCATGTTGGTGCGATGCTGTATTTGCTTTGGCTGCTCGGTCGGCTTGGTCAACGACTGCCTGGGCATCTTCACTACCTCGATTGTTGCCGACTTATCGATTGGCGTCGGTGAATTCTCGATCGTGATGACGTTGGCGAATATCGCGACGGCCTTCACGACGCTGTTTGTTTCGCGTCTACTCGGTCGGGTGCCCATCAATGTTGTTATGGGAGCGGGCTCGGCCCTCGTCGCAGCTTCATTTGCGATCATGGGCTCATTGACGAGCATCTATCAGTACTATGTCGCTGCGGCGGTGATGGGCGTTGGCATTTCGTGCTTTTCGACCCTGCCTGTCACCTATGTGCTGCAAACCTGGTTCGGAGCGCGCAACGGCGTGGTCACGGGTATCGCCATGGGATGCAGCGGAGTGATTGGGGCGGTTGCTAACCCGGTTTGCAGTATGTTGATCGAAAGCGTGGGGTTTCGTTCGGGCTTTAGGGTCATTGGGCTTATCTTCGCGTTGTTGGCGTTTCCTGCCGCTGTGACGATGCGCACGGGTGACGAGCGTTTTGTGAAAGGGAGTGGCAAGGAGCCGGGCTCCGCCTCCAATACGTCGGGTTTCCACGTGACGGTTCCGCTGATTGCTCTGGCGTGCTGCTTTACGTTGATGGGGTGCCTGGGCTCGCACCTTTCTGTTTTTGGTCAGGATATGGGCTATTCGCTTGGCTTTGCGTCGTTGATGGTCTCTGCGGTCATGATTGCCAACGTGGTGTTCAAGACGGTGCTTGGAGCCCTTGCCGATCGGATCGGGGCGATTCGCGCCACGGTAGCGTGCGTCGTTATCTGCATGGCGGGATACGGGTTGTTGACGATCGCGGGGGTTGCTGAGCCGATTGCTCTGCTTGCTGCCCTGCTTTTTGGTGCATCTTCTTCGCTGCACACGGTCGGGATCGCTCTCATTGCACAGCGCGTGTCTAAGGAACGCTATGCAGAGGTCTTCTCAAAGGTCACTATGTCGGTGTCGATGTCGTATGCGTTGTTTATCTCGCTTGCTGGATTTGTGCGCGATGCGACGGGCGGCTACGATGTCATGCTCCTGTTGGGCATGGGCGCGGGCATATGTGCGCTGCTAATATGCGCGAGCTTCGAGAGGCGTTTGCGCCTCATGGCGAAGCAGGATTGAACACGTCGTTTCATGACGTGAACAAGTATGAGCATCTTGTTTGATCGGGGGGCTGTTTTCCTGCATTTGGCCCCCTGCTGAGAGGGTGATTATGCAGGAAAACAGCCCACTTTGCTGAGGATGGGGCGTGGCGCTGGATGCGCCGCGCTGTTGATACGGTAACTGGCCTGTCGTGTAACGGTGCGGGTAAACGTTTTGCGGCAGCGATGCTATAGCAGTGAGATCAGCTCGTCGACGTCTTCGTCGCGCATGGCCCGGAAAGTGCCCAAGGCCGGTGAGTACGAGGCTACTGTCAGGCAAATCTTCCGCGCCGAGTCGCTCGCGCCCGCGGCGAAATTCACCCTGCCGTTGTAGCGCCTGACGAGTGCTGCTAAAAAGTTTCTTGTGCACTTTCGCCACTTATGCGCTGTCGTTTCAAAGCTATTGAGAAAAAATGCCGGTAACGGCAAAACATCTAAATAGAAGTGCCGGTCCAGCAGCGGGAGGATTGATGGAAATACAGCGCAACCTCGGATTGTAATAAATCGCGAGTGCAAATTGTTCGCTGGCCCTCAGCCCCCTTCCTGTGGAGTTTCTCAGACCTACAGATCACGCTGCGGTAGAATCCCTCGTGGTTGAGTAGCAAGCGCGTAAGTCCAGGCCGGGCTTACGCGCTTCTTGCTTTTGACCCGGCCTTTTCAGGAGGGTCAAGATGATCAACAAAATCCAGCAAGAAAAGTTCACTATCGTTATGTGCGCACTGATGGTCGCCGGCATGTCCGTGTACAACGCCGCCGTTTTGGCGGGCGGGCTGTTGCCGCAGAGCCTCATGAGCGCCATTCCCGGCTTCGTTCCGGGCTTCTTGGTGGCGCTGGTAGGCGACGTGTTCTACGCCGGTCCGCTTTCCAACCGCGTGCTCGGCATGCGCGAGTGGCGCAGCCGCACCATCATGAAATCTATCTTCATGGTGTGCCTGATGGTGCCCTATATGAGCTGTTACGGTGCGGCGATGTCCATGATGCACGGTGCGCCCGTCGCTGCCTTCCCACAACTTTGGGCAAAAAACGTTCTGCGCAACGTCGTGATGGCCCTGCCTCTGCAGCTGCCGGTCGTAGGCCCCGCGGTGCGCTATCTCTTCTCGCGACTTTATACCCAGAGCAAACCTCGTGCGGGGGTGGTTTTTGCCGGCCGAATCGGTAGAATCGAATACAGCAAGAAGTTCAAAGCGCGCCCCAACGGGTGCGCTTTTTTGAGGGAGGTAGCATGGCATATCGTCTGGACATCAAGCGTATTCTTTCGATGAACTTCTTTCACGATCTGCCCCAGATTATGTTGGGATGCGCCTTGGCCGCCATCGCGACCGACCTGTTTTTGATTCCCAATGGCCTTGCCGCCGGTGGCGTTACGGGCCTTGCGACGATTATCCAGGCGGTCGGCGCCTCGCACGGCGTGTCGCTTCCCGTCGGTATCCAGACCATCGTGATGAACGCCTTGCTGTTGCTGGTTGTTGTGCGCGAAGGCGGCATGTTCTACGTGGTGCAGACGGCGACGGGCTTTGTGCTGCTGGGCTTCTTTACCGATCTGTTCGCCCCGTTTGTAGCGCCTCTGGCAGATGCGGACCTGATGCTCCCTGCTATGTGGGGCGGCATTATCACGGGCATCGGTTACGGCATGGTGCTGCGCGCCGGCGCCAATACCGGTGGCTCCGACACGATTGGCCAAATCATTTCGCGTAACACCTCGCTGCCGGTGGGTTCGACCGTCATGGCGATCGATGTTGCCGTGTGCGCGGCATCGGCCCCGGTCTTCTCGCTCGAAAACGCTCTGTATGCGGGGCTTTCGATGGTTATCAGTGGCTATGTGATAGATGCCGTGGTCGATGGCGGCAATAAGCGCCGTATGGTGCTCATCATCTCGGACAAGTTCCCCGATATCGCTGCCGACATCATGTATGGTCTGGGCCGCGGCTGCACCAAGTTTAAGGCGACCGGCATGTACTCGGGTGCCGAGAAGCCGGTGATCATGGTGATCGTGAGCCGCCGTGAGCTCAACACCCTTAAGACGATCGTGCGCGAGCGCGATCCTCATGCCATCGTGACGGTTGCCGACGTTACGGAGGCCTTCGGCGAGGGGTTCAAGGACATTAACGCGTAGGGCAGACTGCGCTCCATCCAAAAGACGTTCACATTGCTAAACCGTTTCATCAGCGGTTCTGCCTGCTCAATTGTTCAAATAATGATAAATACTCTGGTAAAGCTTCCAGTTTCCAGCATAATGAATGGCGTACGTGCATCGCGGCTGGGTTGGGACGACCTTCTGTGCCGTGCGCATCTTGTCTAATGAGGATGAAAGGAAGGCACAATGAGCGACGTAGAGCTCAAAAAGGTTGCCAACGAGGTAAGGAAGGGCATCGTCACCGGCGTGCACGCTGCCAAGTCCGGCCACCCGGGCGGTTCGCTCGGCGCTGCCGACATCATGACCTATCTGTATTTTGAGGAAATGAATGTCGACCCGGCCGATCCCCGCAAGGCCGGCCGCGATCGCTTTGTGCTTTCCAAGGGTCACTGCGCGCCTGGTCTGTACGCCGTGCTCGCCGAGCGTGGATTCTTCCCCAAGGAGGACCTCGAGACGCTGCGCCACATCGGCAGTCACCTGCAGGGTCACCCCAACATGAACGACACTCCGGGCGTCGACATGTCCACCGGTTCGCTCGGCCAGGGCATCTCCGCCGCTGTGGGCATGGCCGTTGCCGCCAAGCACTGGGGCGACGACTATCGCACCTACGCCCTGCTGGGCGACGGCGAGAGCGAGGAGGGCCAGGTCTGGGAGGCAGCCATGTTTGCCGGCAACCAGCAGCTCGACAACCTCTGCGTGATCGTCGATCACAACGGCCTGCAGATCGATGGCCCCGTCGAGGAGGTCAACGACCCCATGCCGCTCGCCGACAAGTTCCGCGCCTTTAAGTTCCATGTGGTGGAGCTGGCTGACGGCAACGATTTCGACCAGATCCGCGCCGCCTTCGCCGAGGCTCGTGCCACCAAGGGCCAGCCGACCGCGATTATCGCCGAGACCACGAAGGGCAAGGGCGTGTCCTTCATGGAGAACCAGGTGGGTTGGCACGGCAAGGCCCCCAACGATGAACAGTTTGAGCAGGCCATGGCAGAGCTCACGGCCGCCGGAGAGGAGCTCTAGGATGGCAGACGTCAAGAAAATCGCCACGCGCGTAAGCTACGGCGAGGCCCTCGTCGAGCTCGCCAACGAGCACGACGACTTCGTGGTCCTCGACGCCGACCTGGCCGCCGCTACGCAGACCGGCAAGTTTAAGGCCGCCTGCCCCGATCGCTTCTTCGACGTGGGCATTGCCGAGAGCAATCTGATGGGCGTCGCCGCCGGCATCGCAACCACCGGCCGCGTTGCCTTCGCGAGCACCTTTGCCATGTTTGCCGCCGGTCGCGCCTTTGAGCAGGTCCGCAACTCTATCGGCTACCCGCACCTCAACGTTAAGATTGGCGCCACGCACGCCGGCATCTCGGTGGGCGAGGACGGCGCTACGCACCAGTGCTGCGAGGATATCGCCCTGATGCGTGTCATCCCCGGCATGACCGTGATCGTTCCTGCCGACGACGTCGAGGCTCGTGCCGTGACGCGCGCCGCCTACGAGTGCGACGGCCCCGTGTACATGCGCTTTGCCCGTCTGGCCTCGCCGGTCATCAACGACCCCGAGACCTACAAGTTCGAGGTGGGCAAGGGTATCGTCATGCGCGAGGGCGCCGACGTGACCATCATCGCCTGCGGCCTGATGGTCGGCGAGGCTCTCGAGGCCGCCGAGCAGCTGGCTGCCGAGGGCATCGATGCCGAGGTCATCAACATGCACACCATCAAGCCCATCGACGCCGACCTGATCGTCAAGAGCGCCACCAAGACCGGTCACGTCGTGACCGTTGAGGAGCACTCCGTGATCGGCGGCCTGGGCAGCGCCGTCGCCGACGTCCTGTGCGAGCAGTGCCCGACGCCGCTTAAGAAGATCGGCGTCAACGATACCTTCGGCGAGTCCGGCCCGGGTGCCGAGCTCCTGCACAAGTACGGCCTGGACGCCGCCAACATCGTGGCGACCACCAAGGAGTTCTTGGCATAAGGCAAGACGGATCTCAAGGACTGCTTCGCCAGTACTGTGGAAACCCGGCAGGGGCGCTCTCTAGGAGAGCGCCCCTGTTTCAGTTGCGGTGAGATAAGGACTGATTAGGGCTTTTAACTGCTAAAACAGTCCCTATTTCACCGCAACTTCTAAAGAGGCCTTATCAAGCAGGACTTCTATTGGGAAAAGGGCCCAATACAGCAAAGTGCAATTCAGCCAACCCAAGGCATGGCGCTGTTGCACCCCAAGATAAGCGCGCCGGCCCCATAGTAGCCGCAGGCCGGACACAGGGTTACCTCCCAAATCTTTCCGCAGGACGGAGGAGCCCCCGCAGCGCGAAGCGCGCAGCGGGGGCTCCGACATGTCCGAGGACGATTTGGGAGGTAACCCTGTGCCCGACCGGTGGGATCCCAAAGCCCGCCATGCTTCTTATGTGCAGCAAAGGCAATCCTGCTAAAATACAAAGCGCTCATGTAGTTTAAACGCACGACGATAAGGAGCACCAGTGGGTAACCACTTCCGTACCTCCGGTGCGGGCGATGAAGCCCCCAAGACGCAGCCGAGCGTCGCGGGCAGTCGTTTCGCCACTCCGGATTCAGAGGATCAGCTGTTTAGCCCGATCCCCGCACAGCCGGCAGATCAGGCACAGCCGGCGGCAGATCCCTTTGCCTACAACCCCAACAACGATGTTGCGCTTTCCGGCACGGCTGGCTTTGAGCCCGTTCAAGCGGTGACCGCCCGCGTGGCTCAGCCTCAGATGAGCGCCGCCACGCCGCAGCCTACCATGGCCGGCATCCCCGATCCCATGGCCCCTGCAGCTCCCGCGCCGCAGCCCGCGCAGTCCGGTCTTTTTGCCGGCATTCCCGACCCCACGCAGCCTGCGGCTCCCGTGGTCGAGCGCGATCAGGCCGCCGAGGTCGCAAGCCTCGACAACGCGCTCAACAACCCCGACTTCACGTCGGTGTTTGCGCCCATCGACCCGCAGGCCAGCCGCAAAAAGATGGCCAAGCAGGCCGGTGTCGAGCCCGTCATCCTTATGGAGCACGTCACCAAGATCTATCCGGCGCAGCCCAACAAGCCCGCACTCGACGACATCAACATCGAGATCTATCCGGGCGAGTTCGTCTTTTTGGTCGGTCACTCCGGCTCGGGTAAGACCACGCTGCTGTCGACGCTCAACCGCGACGTCAAGCCCACAAGCGGTCGCATTTTGGTCGCCGGCCAGGATCTCATGAAGATCAAGAACCGCAAGGTTCCGTTCCTGCGTCGTCAGATTGGCGCCGTGTTCCAGGACTTTAAGCTTCTGCCGCAAAAGACCGCCTACGAAAACGTGGCGTTTGCCCTGCAGTGCATCGGCAAGCCCAAGGGCGTCATTCGCAGCCAGGTGCCCGAGGTGCTGCGTCTGGTCGGTCTGGCCGACCAGATGGACTCGCTGCCCGATCAGCTTTCCGGTGGCGAGCAGCAGCGCGTGGCCGTTGCCCGCGCTATGGTCAACCGCCCGCCGCTGCTGATTTGCGACGAGCCCACGGGCAACCTCGACCCGGCGATTTCGCTGGGCATCATGAAGCTGCTCGAGCGCATTAACCGCACCGGTACCACCGTGATCGTCGCTACGCACGACCGCGAGATGGTCGATAGCATGCACCGTCGCGTGATCGCCCTCGAGGGCGGCCACGTAATCCGCGACCAGGAGAGGGGAGGTTACGGCAACTATGGCACCAACTAATGTGGGCTATTCGCTCAAAGAGGCAATCAGCCACTTCTTCCGTAACTGGACCACCTCGCTCGGCGCCGTCATCACGATTTTCCTTTCGCTGTTTATCATCGGCCTGTTCATTATGGGTTCCGCGATGCTGAACTCCGTGATCGGCACCGTCGAGGATCAGGTCGTCATCAACGCTTTTATTAGCGATGACGCCGACCAGGCAGATGTTCAGGCCTTTGAGGCCGAGCTTAAGACGTGGAGCAACGTCAAGTCCGTGACGTACAAGGACAAGGACGACGCGCTGGCCGAGTACACGAGCAAGATGTCGGGTAACGCCGACGCTACCATGAGCGCGCTCGACGGTCAGAACCCACTGCCGGCTTCGTATGCCATCGAGATGGACGATCCGTCCATGGTCGAGAGCACGGCCCAGAAGCTCAAGAAGAACGCCGATTTTCAGAAGATCGCGGACGACGGCGACGTTAACGCGAGCGTTCTGTACGGCCAGGAGGAAGTGAGCCGCCTGTTCCAGGCGACGAACTACATCCGTATCGCCGCTGTGGTGCTCGTCGGCCTGCTGACCTTTATCGCGTTCATTTTCATTAACAACACGATTCGCCTGTCCATTACGGCGCGTCGTCGTGAGATCGCGATCATGCGTCTGGTGGGCGCAAGCAACGGCTTCATTCGCGGGCCGTTCATTACCGAGGGCGTGCTGCAGGCCATTTTGGGCTCGCTGCTTTCCATCGGCGTGCTGGAGCTGCTGCGTAACCTGATGGTTCCGCGTTTGCAGGAGAGCATCGGCTGGATGTCGTTTGCGCTGCCGATGCAGTACTACCTGGTGACCTACGCCGCGCTGATTCTGGTCGGCGTCATTATCGGTCTCTTTGGTTCCGCCATCGCCATGCGCCGCTATCTGCGCGTGTAGGCGTGCTTGGAATTCGTTCCTTCAACGGGTCGTCTCTTTTGGGGGCGGCCCGTTTTTTGTCCCCTAGGGATCATTTGGGTAGACTCTTGGGGTGTAAGCGGCCATCGATAGTAAGGAGGCGCCATGGGGCGCAATAACAAGCATAAGCGTGGAGCTCGCAATAAGCGCGGGCCGGTGCGCAGCGAGCGTCGCCCGAGTCTGACCGGACGCGTGCAGCTCCATGAGCATAGCGCCTGCGTTGTAACCGAAAACGGCGACTACAAGGTCATGGGCCGCGGCAAGCGCGAGATTATGGACGGCGATACCGTTGCCGTAAGTATTAAGAACAGCCCGCATGGCGAGCGACGCGCCGTAATCGAGGGCGTTGTCGAGCGTGCGGCCATCAGTGTGGTGGGCACGTACCAGACCGCCGGCCCGCTCGGGGTGATCGAGCCGCTTGATTCTCGTCTTAAGGCCGATTTCTTTATTCTGCCGGAGGACACCTCGGCGGAGCGCTCGGGCGTTCATCCGGGCGATGCGGTCGTCGCGCGCATTCTGACCTACCCGACGCGTCTGGAATCGGGCACCGTGACGATCGAGCGCCGTATTGGCGGCGATGATGCGCCCGATTTGGGCGTTCAGTATGTGATGGCGCGCTATGGCTATACCGATACGTATCCCGAGGCCGCGCTAGCCGAGGCCGAGGCACTTTCGCTCGATGTGGCCTCGGCGCTTAAGGACCCGCTCCGCCGAGACCTGCGCGACCGCTTCGTCATCACGATTGATCCGGTCGACGCGCGCGACTTTGACGACGCCATCTCGCTGGAGCGCACGTCCGAGGGTGGCTACAAGCTGGGTGTCCATATTGCCGACGTTTCGCACTATGTTGCCTGGGACGGACATATCGATCTGGAAGCCCGCCATCGCACGACGTCGGTGTATCTTGCCGATCGCGTGCTGCCCATGTTGCCCGAGCGCCTGTCGAACGATTTGTGCTCGCTGCGTCCCGACGAGGACCGCCTGGCGTTTACCGTCGACATTGAGCTCGACGCGCAGGGTCGCGTGCGCCATTACGATCCCTATCCCAGCGTGATCCGCTCACGCGTGCGCATGGACTACGACGGCGCCGAGGCGCTGCTGGTACGTGCCGGTGCGATGGAGTATTCGGTGCTGGAGGGTGCCGCCGAGGATGTTGCCGCGGTTGAAGCCTCGCGCGAGGAAGCGCTCGAGCGCGGGCTTGCGTGCGAGGAAACCGCCCGCGGCTATAACGTCGACTTGGGGGATTTCCTCGTAGCTGCCAACGAGCTCGCCGAGCTTCGCCGTCGTATTCGTCGCGCGCGCGGTTCGGTCGACTTTGATACGGCCGAGATCCGTGCGCTGTTGGATGGGGACGGTGTGCCCGTGCAGATCGTGGCCCGTGAGCGCTCGTGTGCCACGTCGCTGATTGAGGAAGCCATGCTGCTGGCCAACGAGTGCGTGGCGGAGTGGCTAGCCGACCGCGATATCGAGGCCTGCTATCGCGTGCACGACGATCCCAGCCCCGACAGCCTGCACGGTGCCGCCGTGGCGCTGGCACAGCTGGGTATCATCGATGACCGTCGCGCGGCAGGCATTGCTCTGGGAAGCCCCGACGAGCTGCAGGCGGCGGTTGATGCCGCAGCCGGTACGGCCAACGCGCCGCTCGTCAACACGTTGCTACTGCGCAGTATGCAGCGCGCACTGTACAAGCCGCGCAACGAGGGTCACTTTGCACTTGCCGCGCCGTGCTATTGCCACTTTACGAGTCCCATTCGCCGCTATCCCGACCTGGTGGTGCATCGCGTACTCAAGCTGCAGCTGGCATACGAGCAGCTGGGCGGCAAGGACGCCTTGGTGCGTACGCCGCGGCTGATCGGTAAGGGTCGCGAGTCCCTGCCGCGCATCCTGCCGCAAATCTGCCGCGCGTGCAGCGATGCCGAGCGTGCGGCCGACGCCGCCAGCCATGCGACGCAAAAGATCAAGATCGCCCAGTATTACGAGGATCGCCTGGGTGAGCGCTACGCCGGAACGATTTCGTGGGTCAGCAGCATGGGCCTCTTTGTGCGCCTTGATCTGACACAGGTTGAGGGTTTGGTTTCGATCAAGAGTCTGGGCAACGAGTGGTTTGAGTTTGATGAGGACGCGCTCACGCTCACGGGTGCCGACACGGGGACTCGCTACGAGCTGGGGCAGCGCGTGATCATCGAGGTCTCGCGCGTCAACACCACGCGCGGGCACTTGGATTTCAGGCTTATTCATTAGCCGGAATCTGGTGATTCATAGAGAACGGGGCGGTCTTTTGGGGCCGCCTTTTTTGTGCCGGCTCAGTCGTCTTTCCGCTCGCGCGCTTGCGTCTTCCGCCTGCTATAGAGGAGATAAAACCTACCAAAATAAACCTGTCCCTTTTTGGGAGGTTTACGAGAGAGCGGGGATGAGATGGCAACGGTATACGGGTATGCGCGGGTGAGCTCGCGTGATCAAAATCTGAATCGGCAGCTGGATGCGCTGGGCGCCTATGGCGTGGAACCGGCGAATATCTTTTCCGACCATGCGAGCGGCAAAGACTTCGATCGACCGCGGTATCGCGAGCTGCTGTGCGCGTTGGATTCCGGTGATGTGCTGGTGGTACTTTCCATTGATCGGCTGGGCCGTAACTACAGCGAGATCCTCGAGGAATGGCGGTGCATAACCAAAGAGCTCGGCGCCGCCATCGTGGTGCTGGACATGCCATTGCTCGACACGCGCTCCAGAGACTGTGGTGGGTCGGACGTGACGAGTGCGTTGATTGCCGATATTGTTTTGCAACTGCTGAGCTATGTGGCGCAGGTGGAGCGCGAGAACATTCACCGGCGCCAAGCCGAGGGCATTGCGGCGGCGCGAGCGCGCGGCGTGCGCTTTGGCCGGCCCCGCAAGCCCTGTCCCCCGCAATTCGAGCTGGTGCGCGATACCTACGAGGCGGGTGATATCACGCGGAGTCAGGCGGCAAAGCGGCTAGGCGTGTGCGTGGGGACGTTTGATCGCTGGATGCGCGAGATGGAGTAGGGGCGCCACGGTCCTTTGGCGCCCCGATTCGAACATTTTGGATTTCGCTACGGCGGCAACTGCATTTGGGGGTACACTCGCTGCTGCTCAAAAAATGACGGAGGTTAGCCCTTGGCGCGTGTGAAGCACATAGTCGGATGGATTTCGGTTGTCCTGCTGGCCGTGACGCTGGCAAGTATTTGGATGCTGACGGAGCAGAACGTGGAGCAGACGTCGTCGCTCAGCGAGTCCACTGCGCGCGCGGTGGAAGGACGGGCCGCGGACGTGCGGTCCGATGCCGCGCAGGAGTCCCAGGCGGGGGATGCCGCCGAGGGCGCGGATTCAACGATTGCCACCGTTCATCCCGACCCGCTTGCGCCCGTTCGGCTGTGGATGGGTGCCAACATTCGTCGCGTCGCACATACCGTTGAGTTCTTCTTTGTAGGACTGTTTGCCTCGTTGGCGGCGGTGTGCTTGGATAAGCGTGTGTCGCCCACTCGATTGCGGTGCGTGCCCCTCCTGGCCTTTTGCGCCGTCTGCTCTGTCGGTGACCAAGTGCACAAGATCTTTGTTCCTGGCCGTCATTTCGACATGATCGACCTGGGCTTCGATGCCGCGGGTTACGTTGTCGCCATGCTGTTGGTGCTGTTGGTCTCCGCATGGGTGCACCACGTGACACGCCCCATTGGCGCCCATGCGAGGCGCTAGCCGGTAACAAACCCGTTTCTGATAATGCGACCTTGCTGAATTATTTTGTGTCGCGCGTATTTCCGAGCGGTCGGATTTGAGGGGCGAGCGGTAGAACGCTCGCCCTTTGTGCGCCACGATGCGGCACAATGTACCGCAAAAGCTGTTTGTATCCGGTACGAATCGTTCGTTGGTCTTTAATTCTTCTCAACGGAGGTGTTTGAGATGGCAAACGGATTGCTTTTGCGGCTTCGCGAGCGTGAACTCAGCGCGAGCCCGGCGGAACGCAATGTCATCGCATATGTAAGCGCTCATCCGCATGAGGTGGTCGGGCTGTCCGTCCGCAGTCTTGCCGATGCCACGTTCTCCTCGCCCTCGAGCATTTTGCGTTTTTGCAAGCGTTTGGGTTTTGCGGGCTACAAGGAGTTCCAGCGCGAACTGATTGCTGAATTGGCGCTCTTGGGTGACAAGAAAGACGTTGCCCTCGAGGACATCTCCATGGATGACAGCGTCGAACGTATCGTGGGGAAGGTGATGAAAAGCAACGTGCGTACGATCGAAGCGACGGCGCGAACGCTCGATTACACCGTTTTGGAGCGATGCGCGGCCCATCTTAAGCGGGCACGCGCGGTCAATCTGTTCGGTATCGGTGCCTCTCGTTTGGTCGCGCACGATCTGGCGCAAAAGCTCATGCGTGTCGACAAAGAGTGCCATCTGTACGACGACTGGCATGATCAGCTCCTGTGTGCCAAGAACATGCATGAGGGCGATATGGCAATCGCCTTTAGCTACTCGGGCTTGACGCAAGAGGTGCTGGACTGCACTGCTGAGGCTCAACGTCACAACTGTCTCGTTGTGGCCGTTACCAAAGTAGATGGATCGTCCAAGCTTGCCACCATGGCCGATGCCGTGCTCGGCGTTGCTGCAAGCGAGCCCTTGGTCCGCAGCGGTGCCATGGCCTCGCGTATGGCCCAGCTTATGGTTGTCGATGCCCTGTACGCTGCTTACGTTGCCAGCGACTACGAGCGGGCGACGCATGTCATTAAGCAAAACTACATCGAGAAACAGGAAAGATGAGGTGAATGAAATGCTCGATTTAACAAAATTCACGACCGAACAGCGTAATCAAAGGTCAATGGACCTCGATACGATGACATCGCTGCAAATCGTCACGACGATGAATGATGAGGATCTTCGTGCCGTCCAGTCGGTCACGAAAGTGTTGCCCCAGGTTGCCACAGCAATCGACTGGGCTGCTGAGGCACTCGAGCGCGGCGGGCGCGTCTTTTACATGGGCGCAGGCACCAGCGGTCGTCTGGGCGTACTCGACGCTTCGGAGTGTCCGCCCACGTTTGGCGTGTCACCCGATCTGATCGTCGGGCTCATTGCCGGAGGCGAGACAGCGTTTATCAAGGCCGTCGAAGGCGCCGAAGACAGCGAGGAGCTTGGCGCGAGCGACCTGCGGGAGCGTGGACTCTCGGATAAGGATCTTGTCGTTGGCCTGGCGGCAAGCGGTCGTACTCCCTATGTGGTGGGCGGCCTTGTGTACGCCAAAGCAACTGGGTGCAAGACCATCGCAATTGCCTGTAACCAAGGGTCGAAGATCGGGGAGAGCGCGGATCTTGCCATTGAGCCTGTGCCCGGTCCCGAGGTGCTGACCGGCTCAACGAGGCTCAAAGCGGGAACGGTCCAAAAGCTCATTCTCAATATGATTTCGACCGGTGCCATGGTCAAGATTGGCAAGGTGTACCAAAACCTGATGGTCGATGTACAGCAGACGAACGAGAAGTTGGTGGTGCGCGGCCAGAACATCGTGATGGAGGCGACCGGCTGCACGCGCGAGCGCGCTGTTCAGGCGCTTGCAGATGCCGGCGGCCACGTAAAGACCGCTATTGTCTCGGTGCTGCTGGACTGCGATGTCGAGCAGGCTGCGGTGGCTCTCGAGCGGGCGCGCGGCCATGTCCGCGCTGCGGTGAGTGGCCATGAGAAGGGCAACGCCGATGCCCAATAGGTGCACGGCGTGAGCAGATATGACATCAAGAAGAGATACCCAATACAAGGAGGAGTTATGACGAACAAAGAGCTGGCTCAAAAGCTGCTGGACCTTTTGGGCGGTAAAGACAACGTGCTCGCAAACGCGGCGTGCATGACGCGCCTGCGCGTGACCGTCAAAGACACGGGCAACGTCGACACGGAGGGTATTAAGGCGCTCGACGGCGTGATGGGCCTGGTTGAGGATGACACGATGCAGATCGTGCTGGGTCCGGGCAAGGTGAATAAGGTGCTCGAGGAGTTCTCCAAGCTCACCGGCCTCGCGAAAGGCGTTGCTGACGAGAGCGTGGTTGACGCTGCGGCCACAAACAAGGCCGCGCAGAAGGCCAAGTACGAGTCTAAGCCGGTTCAGGCCTTCCTCAAGAAGATTTCCAATGTCTTCGTCGCCCTGCTCCCCGGCATCATTGCGGCTGGCCTCATCAACGGTATCTGCAACGTCATTAACGTCTCGACGGCAGGCGCGCTTGCAGGCGAGTGGTGGTACCAGGGCATTCGTTCCATGGGCTGGGCCCTGTTTGCCTATCTGCCCATCTTGGTGGGCTATAACGCGGCGCGCGAGTTTGGTGGCTCCGCTGCGCTGGGCGGCATCGCCGGCATGATGTGTATCGCCAACAGTGCCATGCCCCTGCTTGCGCCTGGCGCGGCTGATCCTGCCACTGCCATTCTGCTGCCCCTCACCAGTGCGCAGTACAACCCCGCAGCGGGCGGCATGATCGCGGCTCTCATCGCTGGCGCATTTTTTGCCTGGATGGAGCGTCAGATTCGCAAGGTTATGCCCAACGCGCTCGATACGTTCCTGTCCCCGCTGCTGGTGCTCATCATCGGCGCCTTTGCTCTGATGCTCGTCATCCAGCCGGTTGGCGCATGGCTGACGACTGCCATCTTTAGCGTCCTCACCTTTATCTTCGAGAAGCTGGGCGTCCTGGGCGGCTATATCCTGTCGGCAGGCTTCTTGCCGCTGGTGTCCGTCGGCCTGCATCAGGCGCTCACGCCGATCCACGCTATGCTCAACGATCCCGACGGGGCTACCAAGGGCATCAACTACCTGCTGCCCATCCTTATGATGGCTGGCGGCGGCCAGGTCGGTGCCGGTCTGGCGCTGTACTTTAAGACCAAGAACGCCAAGCTCAAGAAGTACGTCGCAGAGTCCATTCCCGTTGGAATCCTGGGTGTGGGCGAGCCTCTGATGTATGCCGTTACGCTGCCGCTCGTTCGTCCGTTTGTGACGGCCTGCCTGGGTGCTGGATTTGGCGGCGCGCTCGCGGCGCTGCTTCACATCGGCACGGTTTCTCAGGGCGTTTCCGGTCTGTTTGGCCTGTTGATCGTCGTTCCTGGTCAGCAGCTCGGCTACGTTGCCGCTATGCTGCTTGCTTATGCCGCCGGCTTTGTCCTGACGTGGTTCTTTGGCGTCGACGAGCAGAAGATCAACGAGTTCTTTGGCGAGTAGTTTGATGCTGCGCGCCATGTCATTCGAACGTCTTGACGTGCCGCAGATCTCTTGATGCTATGGTTGTGCCGGCGGGGCTAACTGCTCCGCCGGCCTTTTTTAAAGGAGCGTTGAAGCGTGAAAACGGGTATTTCGATTTATCTTTCCAGCCCTCTGCAGGATATTGAGCGGACGATTGAGCGTGGTGCCGCGGCGAGTGCGCGCTATGCGTTTACCTCGCTGCATATTCCCGAGGATGGGGGAGCGGCATATGCCGATAAGGTCCGTCATGTGCTGTCGCTGCTTTCCGCCCGCGGCATTGCGCTCATTGCCGATGTGGGGCCGCGCACGTGCGATTTGCTCGGGCTTGAGCGTATCGAGGATCTGCGTGACCTGGGGCTCGAATATCTTCGTTTGGACTATGGTTTTAGCGCCCAGCGGGTCGCGGAGCTGTCCGGTGTATTTCGCATTGTGGTCAATGCATCGACGGTGAGTTCTGATGAAATCGCATCGTGGCGAGAAGCCGGTGCCGATGTGACTCGTTTTGCCGCCTGCCACAATTTTTATCCCAAGCCTTATACCGGTTTAGCTCAGGAGGACATTGCTCGGACGAATCTTCGTCTTGCGGCGCTTGGCTTCGAAATCATGGCTTTTGTGCCTGGTGACGCCAACGTTCGCGGGCCGGTATTCGAGGGACTGCCGACGGTTGAGGCGCAGCGCGGTCGCGCGTCAAAGGTTGCCCTCAACATGCTTGAGCTCGCACATGGCGCCGATTGCGACATTGTTTTGGTCGGCGACCCCGATCTTTCCGATGCGGGTTGGGCACAGTTTGCTCAAGTTTCTGCCGGATACGTGGATTTGCGATGCGAACTTGAGTCCGGCTATACCTATGTACGTGGGCAGATTCATCACGACCGGCCCGATTCGAGCTCCCTCATCTTTAGGTCTCAGGAGTCGCGCACGACGCTTAAGCCAGATTCCGTGCCGGAGGATACCGGTGCCGGCCGGCCGCGAAAGGCGGGGTCGATCGCTGTGAGCAATAGCGACTATGGGCGCTACGAAGGCGAGCTTGAGATTGCGCGGGTCGATCTTCCCGGTGACGAGCGCATGAACGTTGCGGGCCATATCACGCCTGAGGCAATGGAGCTGCTGCCGTTCATCAAACGCGGATTTGGGGTACGGTTCGTTTAGCGTGTGGCCCGTGGGCTACAATTGCCCCATCATGCGAAGGCGCCTCGTATGGTGTGTACCTGCGTTGGCCGATCTATATTCGGAGGATTCCCATGACCGTACTGTTTGTTGAATATCCCAAGTGCTCGACCTGTAAAAAGGCCAAGGCATGGCTGGATGAACATGGGGTTGAGTATATCGACCGCGATATCGTTACGGACAATCCCGCGGCCGATGAACTTGCGACTTGGATTGCTCGTTCGGGGCTGCCGGTGCGACGCTTCTTTAACTCGTCGGGCATGAAATATCGAGAGCTGGGCCTGAAAGCGCGTCTGGATGCGGGCATGACGGACCAGGAGTGCTACGAGCTGCTGGCGACTGACGGCATGCTGGTTAAGCGTCCGCTGCTGGTAGGCGACGGCTTTGTGATCCCCGGCTTTAGGGAAGCGGCTTGGACCGAGGCGTTGCTGTAGCGGCTGCGGAAAGTGTGTCCCGTTTTGGGCGTTGATTATGGGATGCGGTTTCCGAATCGAGCCTCTAGGGGAAAGCGCGTCCCGTTTTGAAGCGGAATAGTGGGACACGCTTTCCGGTTGAGGGCTCTACGGGAAACTGTGTCCCGGAATGGGTGCTCAGAGTGGGATGCGCTTTCCGCCGGGGGCATGTGTGCTAGTCCTCGTGCTGTGCCCATTCGTGTGGGTTGTAGACCTTTACGTGCTTGCCGGGCGTGTCGCTCCAGCATTCTTCGTCCATAAAGGGCAGATATGCTTGAACGCCGGGGCAGATGAATGGAATGCGCTGCGCTTGCAAGCGATCGCGCTGGCGCTGCTCCAGATGCGCCTCGGATATGACGGTCGGCATGCCAGAGAGTTCGACGAGGCTTGCTTGAATTCGCTTGAGGTCGGGAAGCCCTGCGTGCCAAGACGTCCGCATGATCAAAAACGAGGCGCGGCGGTATGTCGCCTGCATGACCGTAATGGCGGGGCGCAACGTGGGGTGGATTTTGCCGCAGTCGGGCCAAGGACTAACGACGACTTCGAGGCCGAGGGCCTCCCACAGGTAATCAAGCTCTTCATTCATGGCGCCTCGATATTCGCGTAGTAATGATGGTTCGATTGTTCCATCTGCCGTGAGCGCCGCATTGCTGTAATCTACCAGCGGCGCTTGCGGAATGATATGCGGACGCTGGCGTCCTGCATGCCGCTATCACTTCACAGGTCCTTCACGAGCCGGCCAAATTTGACCGAATTTCAAAAAAGTCAAAATTGGGGCTTGCGTCGCGGCGGGACTTCCCGTATATTTCTTTCTTGCGCAAAGGCACAGCCGAGCGCAGCAATGCAGTCATTGGGATGTCGTCTAATGGCAGGACAGCGGATTCTGGTTCCGTCAATGGGGGTTCGACTCCCTCCATCCCAGCCATTGCATTTGCTACATATGGCCCGTTCGTCTAGCGGTTTAGGACGCCGCCCTCTCAAGGCGGAGATCACC
>CAVCKO010000002.1:0-15377 GCA_963602825.1 Treponemataceae bacterium
CTAACGATATGGCACCGTGGGGACACATGTATGTCAATCTTGGTCTAACAGAGCCAAAAATAAAGTCCCAAGCGCTAAAAGTGTTCGCCCGGTGGCAAACCCACACCTTAACCGACGCTGCTAAATCGTTTTAGCAAGAGCCAGATCGACCTGTATTTCGGAAGTATGCGGCAAATTCTAAGACCTCCGAGCACACCCCGTTTTTTCGCAACAAAATGCCTGATAAACTAGCCTCAAAAGCCAGGTCTGCTCACAGGATTCAGATTTTGCCGCATACTTCCGAATTGACGCTGGCATCGCACGGTCCAAAAGCACATTTCGACCTGGAGGACGTCATGGACCTGACGTTATGCGGTCAATCCGCTTTTTACTATCACCGTATCCCGCCGCAGGTATTAGGCCTTTACCCCGCCATTAGCCTTGGCAATATGGATCGCAGATGTTGCGGCCTCGGAAGTCATGCAGTTGTAAAAGACCTGCTTCACACACCGCTTCACAGGCTAGTATTCACTCGGGCACAATCCGGGTCGCGAAGCCTGTTTAAATCGCACCTCCTGACCCAAGAACCGCCTCCTGGGTCGTTTAGGCAAACTGAGCATGGGTTTGATGTCGCGTCGCCAGAGTTCACGCTGCTCAACCTTGCTACGCAGGTCTCACGTAATCAATTACTCATGGCCTGTTACGAGATGTGTGGCTCTTTTGCAGTGTTTAAGCCCTGCGAGCGAACGCAGCAACAACTCGATGAAGCCATCTCGCTTAAGCTCATTCCGCCCAACTGCGGTTGGGAACGAGTCAACGACGTCAACGGCAAAGACACCAACATGTGGAAGCGCACACCGCTCCTGAACGCGGCGGATATCGCCGCGTTCGCCAAGCAGGCCGCAGGCCTGCGCAGCGTCAAGCAGCTTCGCTGGGCATCCGAGCACATGACGGGACAGACCGCCTCACCCTTCGAGGTACAAACCTCCATGCTTGTCTCGCTCCCCCGCGACGAAGGCGGACTGGGCATCAATATCGCAAACAACGATCGCATCCCGCTCAGTGAAGCCGCGCGCTCGCTGTATGACAAAACCTGCTGCTACGCCGATATCCTCATCGAGAGCAATACCGACAGCATGGGCGTCATCCTGGAATGCCAAGGCCGCTCCGCTCATGACAGCGAGGCCGCAAGCCTCTCCGACGCCGAGCGCACCACTGCCCTCACAAACATGGGCTACGACGTTATCCAGATCACCTACGACCAGATAAAAGACACAAAGAGCTTTAACAACATCGCTGAGCTCATTCATAAAAAGGCGGGACTCCCCTACGCGCCGAAGACCAAACAAGAACGCGCCGCCGAAGATGCCCTTCGACGGGAGCTATTGGTCGATTGGGGTGAGCTGTTCGCCGTCAAGCCAACCAGCTAGCAGCTGGCGATCAGAGGAACCGCGGGCGCGTCAGGAGCGGCGACGCGCCCGGCGAAGCCGGTTTCGGTCAGTTCGATGACCTCGGTAAACGTCGCATCAAAGAACTTCTCGGTCAGCAGGCGATACGGCGGATGATCTGGCTCGCCGGGATTTTCGCGCACGATCTCGTGCATGACGCCGATAGTCTTGAGCACGTACTCCTTATGGATGGGATACTGCCCAAAACGCGTCGCCGCGGTATACAGGCGATCGGTCGCACGCGGGATGGAAACGATGCCGAGCGTCTTGCCAAACCAGTCAAAGTCACCCTGCTTTTTGATGCGGAACTCCTCGCTCGGCTTGCCGCCGTGCGCCTCCAGATACTGGTTCACGCGCGTGTTCCACACGGTATCGGCTACCAGATGCGACCAGACGCCCAGCGTTAAATCGAGCAACGACTGTGCCACGTCCTCGGATGCCAGCGAAAATTCGCCGGCACCAGGTCCGGCGACCGGCTCGGCGTCCTTATAACGTTGGGGATAGTGCACGCGATTCAGTCGCTCGCGCTCCTCGACAATCGAGGTCGCCGCGGCCGGCGCACCGGTGGGCGAACTCTTAAGCAACGGCGCCACATAGGTATCCCAAAACTCATGCTCGCGCGGCTTAGGAATAGGCTCGGGCTTGGCAAAGTGTGTGATGCGGTACGGGATGGGATCGGCAATACCGGGAACCATATAGCCCACAAAGATATCTGGAACCACGCAGCCAAACAAAAAGGCATTGCGGTCGCGCACGCCATCGGCAAGCGCACCGGTGCGCTCCAGCAAACGCTCCGTTTGAGCGATATGAATGTTCCAGCTTGGCATAGCCACCCCCATAAAAACCTGGATAACTATACCATCGCGGCAGAGTCGCGCGGACGACCACGCATGCTCTACGCAGCAACTATTCCGCGATACCGCTTTCGGTTCCATACGACGGCACGGGGGCTTCAACCACGTGGTGATATCGATCGATATAGATCGCACGGGCGCCCAGGCGTCGCACCAAATCCTGGTGGTGTGTGCTCATCAAGACCGTCTTGCCCGCCGCAACGTAGGCCAGCAAAAAGTTAACCACGATGTCGCAAGAATCCTCGTCGAGTCCGTTGGTGGGCTCGTCGAGAACCAGGATATCTGGGTTCATCGACACTACTGCGGCCAGCGCAACGCGCTTTTTTTGCCCGCCCGAAAGCTGATAAGGCGAGGCATCGGCAAGGTCGGCAACCTGGAACAGCTCCATGGCATCGCGCACGCGGCGGTCGAGCTCGTCTGCCGGCAGACCCATTTGAGCGGGGCCAAAGGCAACCTCCTCGCCAACTGTGGCGCAGAACAGCTGGGCATCGGCGTTTTGGAACACAAAGCCCACGCGCTGGTGAAAGCGCTGAGCGGCCACGGAATCCTTTAGAAACGCCGCATCGACCACGTGCCCGTCAAACAGGTACGTGCCGGCGTCCGCGAGCTCAAGGCCGTTGATAAGGCGCATGATCGTCGTCTTGCCACAGCCGTTGGGGCCGAGCAGGGCAACCAGCTCGCCGCGATCGACCTGCAGCGATACGCCGTCGACAACCGTATGCCCCGCATAGGAGAACACCACGTCGCGTAGCTCGATGAGCGGCGCGACCTCGGCACCTCCCGCACCGCTCGTGCCTGTCGCGCTATTCGTATCGTTTGCCAAAACGTCGCCCTTCCCTATTCGCATCAACAGCCCGCCGCCCGCACTACAGCACGGCGCACAGCGCCACCAGCAGCGCCACAGCGGCCGCATAGGCCGCATCGCGCCAGCCAAACCCAGCGCGCGCGGGCGCCGGATACACACCGGCAAAGCCGCGGCAGGCCATGGCCTCATCCATCGCGCGGCTGCATTCCATCGCCTTGATAAACGTCATGCCCATGATACCCGCGACCGAGTCGGTACGCGAAAAACCCGCAGGCGCGCGACCAACGCTGCGCAGCATGACCGATTCGGTCAGGTCGTGTGCCGTGCGCCCCAGCACCTCGATATGCTTGAGCGCCATATCGAAGGTAAAGATAACCTCGTCGGGCAGATGCAGCATCTTGAGCGCCGCCGACATACGGCTCCAAGTAAGCGTCCACGAAACACCCAGCACCAGCGACACGTTAATAAAAGTCTTGAGCGCGATCTTGAGCATGGCGCTCGCAGCCGATGCGCCCAACAGCAAGGCCGGTAGCGCCAGAAACGCCGCAAGTCCCGCGGCGCCAAGCGCCGGCACAAAGGTCGCCCGCAGCCCGCGCACGGGGCGCACGGCAACGAGCACCAGCGCGATAGCCGCCATCAACATGAGGTACAGCGGACTCTGCGTAAGGCACACGCACAGGACGCAGGCGAACATCCCCACCAGGCGCACCGGAGCCGAAACGCAAGAAAGGGCGCGGTCAATAATCGACCCGCCCTCGTGTGCGCCACCGCCCAGGCGAACCCGCTCAAGCAGGCTCGCCAGGTGCAGGACGTTCTTTTGCATCACGCGATGCCGAGCCCCCGTGGGCTCGTATCGCTCCTCGACCGCAAGCCAGCTAGGCAGCTCGGCCGTTGCCATGAGCACCGCTTTCCTTGACCGTCAGCGAAATCAGGCGGAACGCGATGGTGAGCACCGCAACGCCGATCACGCCCGAAAGGATATACATGGCAGCCTGGCCGGCAAAGCCAAGACCCTGCTCCTCGGAATAAGCCTGCAGATAATCGCCCGTGGGCAGGGCGTCGGCAAAGGTCGGGGCATCCAGTCCAACCGAAGCCTGCAGGCTGTTGTCACCAGCCTCCTGAACGGCGGTCGCGGCACCCTCGGCGTCCCACTCGCCCCAGGCGTCACCGGTGGCAAGCAGACCGAGCGGCGTGGCCACGACAAGCACGGCAACAAGGATGAGCGTGGGGACCAGCGACGTCTTCTTGGCAGCAGCGCCCTCGGCGGCGAGCTGGCCATCAACAGCCTCGGGGCCGACGATAATACCCGGCGCCGTCTTCTTAATGAAGCCGTAGATGGCGGCCGTCGCCACACCCTCGACCACGCCGGCGACCAGCATATGAGGAATCATCATAGCCGGAATGGCAATGGACAGCGGGAAGGGGCAATACAGCGGCGCGCCCGATGCATTGGTGAAGAGCATGGGCTGGATACCGAACTCGATTGCCGCGCACAGGGCAGCCAGGCACAGGCCGACCCAGCCACTTACGATAGCCGAGACCGAAGTGCCCCAGCTCTTGTCGTGCAGGCAGCTGTTGAGTGCGCGGAACACGATAGCGGCGGCAAACGGCAGCACAAAGGCCATGTTAAAACAGTTGGCGCCAAAGGACAGGATGCCGCCGTCGCCAAACAGCAGTGCCTGCAATGCCAGCGCGACCGAAACGGCAATGGCCGCGGCCTCGGGGCCCAGCAGCAGCGCGATGAGCGCGCCGCCAACGGCGTGGCCTGTGGTGCCGCCAGGCAGCGGCACGTTAAACATCATGAGCAAAAAGGAGAACGCGGCGCAAATACCCAGAAAAGCCATGTGCTCGCGATCGAGCGTGGCACGCACCTTCTTGATGCAGTGGACCCACACGGGGACCATCGCCACCGCCATGACGGCATCGGTCTGCGGGGACAGGTAATTATCTGGAATATGCATAGTGCCTCCCGGCTGTCGGCGCACGGGACTGCGCGCCGTTTGAACCATGTTGTCAGTGTTACGCATCGGCCGATTCGTAACACGACGCCGGCTATCATAGCAAAACGACGCGCCGCCAACAAAGCGACACGCCGTTTTGCAATACATATGTCACAGATGCAGGGCGCTGGTGGGCGGTAGCTCAGTCGTGCCGCCGCCCAACGGCCCACACCTCAGTCGCAAGCCCTAGCCGCGAACCTCGCCGTTTACGCCCTTGCACACCTTGGTGACGATCTTCTGGTGCGCCTTCTCGACCTCTTCGCTGGTGAGCGTATGGTCGTCGGAGCGATACGTAAGCGCAAAGGCCATGGACTTCTTGCCCTTACCGATACGAACCGGATCGCGATAGACGTCGAACAGGCGCACGCCCTCGAGCAGCTTGCCGCCGGCGCTCGTAATGCGACGCTCAAGGTCCTCGCAGGTCACAGTGTTGTCGACCACGATAGCAAGGTCGTGCTCAACGGCGGGGTACTGCGAGAACTCGCGGTAGTTCTCCTGGTTGCGGGCGCCCTTGATCAGCTTGTCCAGGTCGAGCTCAAATGCCACGACGACCTCGTCAATGCCCATAGCCTCGCGTGCCTCGGGATGGATCTCGCCGACCCAGCCCAGCACGGTACCGCCCGAGAGCACCTCGGCCGCACGACCCGGCTGCAGGAAGGCATAGCCCTCGCCCTCGACGGGACGGAAGCGAACCTTCTCGATACGCAGCTGGGCAAGCAGCTCCTCGACAATGCCCTTGCCAAAGAAGAAGCGCAGCTTGCGGTACTTCATGTTCCAGGACTGCTCACTCCACTGGCCCGAGAGCACGCCCGCCACGGACTTGGTCTCCTTGGGCAGACTGGCGTTCTCGCGGCCGTGGAACAGGCTGCCGACCTCGTACAGGTGCACGTTGGGCGTGCCGTGGGCCTCGTTATAGGCCACGGACTGCAGCAGGCCCGGCAGCAGCGAGCGGCGCATCTCGGTCTGCTCGGCCACCAGCGGGTTCATGAGCACCACGGGGCAACCGCGGCCTTCGGTGGACATGCCGATCTTCTCCAGGTCGCCCGGGGCAGCAAAGCCAAAGGTCGTGGTCTCGTTGAGGCCGCAGGCGCGCAGGATCTCGCCGACCTTGCGGGTGAGCTTCTGCTCGCGGGTCAGGCCACCGATGTGGTTCTTGGCAGCCGGGATGGTCGCCGTCACGCGGCCCATGCCCCACAGGCGCAGAACCTCCTCGATCAGGTCGATCTCGCGCGGCAAATCGGGGCGGAAGCTCGGCGGGGTGACGATAAAGTCCTCGCCGTCGCGCTCGACGGTGCAGCCCAGGCGGGTGAGCGAGCGCTCGATAAAGTCGGGCTCGATGTCGGCGCCGCAAATGGCGTGCACGCGGGCCAGACGAAGCTTAATGCTGTCGATGGTCTTGGGCGCGGGGAACACATCGATGTAGCCGGGAGCGACCTCGCCGCCGGCGATTTCCTCGATGAGCGCGCACGTCACATTGGCGACGTCCACGCAGCCGGTCTCGTCGACCTGGCGCTCAAAGCGGATGGAAGCATCGGAGATCAGCGACAGGTCGCGGCTGGTGTGCGAGGTGCGACCGGCATTGAAGCAGGCGCTCTCGACCATCACGTCAACGGTGTCGTCCTCGATCTCGGAATCCATGCCGCCCATAACGCCGGCCAGCGCCACGGGACGCTCGCCGTCGGTGATCAGGCCCATGCCGGCGTCGAGCACGCGCTCCTCGCCGTCGAGGGTCGTGAACTTCTCGTCCTGCTGGGCAGCGCGGACCACCACGCGGCGACGGCCCTCGCGCTCGGCAAAGGTGTCCAGGTCAAAGGCGTGCAGCGGCTGACCGGTGAGCATCATCACGTAGTTGGTGATGTCGACGATGTTATTGTGCGGGCGCACGCCCAGGGCGTTGAGGCGCTTGACCATCCAGTCGGGCGACGGGCCGACCTTGACGTTGCGTACGATGCGGGCAACGTAGCGGTCGCACAGGCCCTCGTCGGCGATCTCGACGGAAAGCTCGTCGTCGGTCGCACGGCCGGACTCGGCCTTGATGGCGGGCAGCTCAACGTGGAAATCGCGGTCGAAGATGGCGCCGGTCTCGCGGGCCATGCCGATCATGGACAGGCAGTCGGGGCGGTTGGGCGTGATCTCGCAGTCGAGCACGGTGTCGCTCGAGCCCACGTACTCGGCAAACGGCATGCCGCAGGGCGTGTCCTCGGGCAGGATCATGATGCCGGAGTGGTCGCCGCCCAGGCCGAGCTCGCGCGCGGAGCAGTTCATGCCCATGGACACGACGCCGCGAAGCTTGCTCTTCTTGATCTTGACATCGCCGGGCAGGACAGCGCCGATCATGGCCGTGACGATGTGGTCGCCGGCCTCGAAGTTCTGCGCGCCGCAGACGATCTGCAGCGGCGCGGGGTTGCCGTCGGCGTCGAGATTCTTGTCGCCCACGTCGACCGAGCACACATACATGTGGTCGCTATCGGGATGCGGGGTCTTGGTGAGCACCTTGGCGGTCACCACGTGGTCGAAAGACTCGCCCACGGTGTCGATCGCCTCGACCTCGGTGCCGGTACGGATATATTCGTCCGAAAGGGTCTTGGGATCCTCCGGAATATCGATCATGGTCTTGAGCCAGTCGTAAGAAACTCTCACTTGATTACTCCTTATGAGAAAGAAATGCCTGCTAGAACGGGTGATTTAGAACTGATTTAAGAATCTCATATCGCCCGTCATCAGCGTTCGCAGGTCCGGCAGGTCGTAGCGCAGGGCCGCGACGCGCTCGGCGCCAATGCCAAAGGCGAAGCCGGTGTACTTCTCGGGGTCGATGCCGCAGTTGATCAGGACGTTGGGGTCGACCATGCCGCAGCCCAAGATCTCGATCCAGCCGCTGTGCTTGCAGAAGTTGCAGCCCTTGCCGCCGCACACGTGGCAGCTCACGTCCACCTCGCAGCTAGGCTCGGTGAAGGGGAAGAAGTGCGGGCGGTAGCGCGTCTTACGATCCTCGCCAAACATGCACTTAACAAAGTAGTCGAGCGTGCCCTTCAGGTCGCCAAAGGTGATGCCCTCGTCGACGACCAGGCCCTCGATCTGGTTGAACTGCGGCAGGTGGCAGGCATCGGCCGTGTCGGGACGGTAGACGGTGCCCGGGCAGATCATGTAGATGGGCGGCTTCTGCGACTCCATAGTGTGGATCTGCACGCCCGAGGTCTGGGTGCGCAGTAGTACGTCGGACTCGCCGTGGGCGTGGGCCTCGGGGTGCGCGACGCTGCCGGGGTTGTTGTCGACCACGTAGAAGGTATCGCGGGCCGAACGGCTCGGGTGATCCATGGGGGCGTTGAGCGCGGTGAAGTTGTAGTAAGAGGTGTCGACCATGGGGCCGGACTCGACGGTGTAGCCGATGCCGCAGAAGATGTCCTCGGCCTCCTCGATAATCTGCTTGATCAGGTGCTGGTGGCCGATCTGCGGACGGATGCCCGGCAGCGTGATGTCGACGGCGTCGTGCTCCAGTGCGCGCTTGAGGGCGGCGGCCTTCATCTCGGTGTTGCGCTCGTCGAGCATGCCCTCGATCAGCTGGCGCATCTCGTTGGCGCGCTTGCCCATGACGGGGCGATCCTCGGGGGCGAGCTTGCCCATCATGCGCATCAGGCCGGTGATGCGGCCCTTGCGACCGAGCAGCTCAACGCGCGCAGCCTCGAGCTTGGCGGCGTCGTCGGCGCCTGCGACGAGCTCCTTGGCCTCTTCCTCGAGTTTGACCAGATCATCAATCAGACTCATGTCTTCCCTTTCGTCTCTCGCGCTCCCCGCTCGCCGGGACGACTGCCGCCGCCTGGCGTTGTGAAAACGCGGCCCGGTTCGGTAACAAAAAACCGCCCTCGGGCATGTACATTGCCCAAGGACGGTTGAATTCCGCGGTACCACCTTGTTTGACGCGGCGGATGTCTAGCCCGCCGTGCCCACTCTGCGCCCCTTATCGCGAGGCTCACGGCTTCCCTACTGGGGACATCGCCGCCGCTGGCCGCGTGCCCGTTGAGGTCGCTGCTCGGGAGTGAACGCTTGGCCCTTGTCACCGCAGGAAGGCTTGCAGCCCATGACCTTCCCTCTCTTGCCGGCGACGCGGCGGGCAAAACCCTCTCCGTCAACGCATTGGGCTACAGGATACCACATTGTGTGGGCGTATCGCCGCGTTCCGTTTTGTTCGTGCTGGGTACAAGGCAGGTAGCTGTGCAAACTGGCCGCGCGCCCACCCGAAGCGCTCGGCTCACGAGATCAAGGATATGGTATGGGAAAGAAACTCGATAAGAAGGCCAAGCCCGCAGCGGGCAAGATGCCCAAAGGCATGAAGGTCGATAAGGCCGTCAAAAAATTCCGCAAGCTCGAGAGCAAGCTGTGGACCCGCGAGTATCTGCTCAAGATTGCCGAGTTCGATGGTGCGACCATCGCCCCCGCCAACGGTGCTGCCGCCCGCGCCGATGCCATGGGCACGCTCGCCGGCGAGCATCACAAGCTCCTGACCAGCGAAAAGTCCGTTGAGCTCGTGCGTTCGCTGGCACGCGAGACCGTCGCCGGCGGCAAGATCGACGACCCGCAGCTGCTCGACGAGATTCGCGTGCTCGGTCGCGACCAGCGCGAGGCCAGTGCCATCCCCACCGAGGAGGCCGAGGCCTGGACCAGGCTCACCTGCGAGGCCGACGCCGTGTGGCACAAGGCCAAGGCAGCCAACGACTGGGCGAGCTTTGAGCCCTACGTGGACAAGATCGTCGGACAGCTTAAGCATCAGGCCGAACTCATGGACCCCCAGCGCGACCCGTACGACGTTTGGCTCGACCAGTACGAGCGCGGCCTTTCCACCGAGAGCTTCGACGCATTCTGCGACGAGGTCAAGGCCACCGTCGTGCCGCTCGTGCACGCCATCGGCGAGCGCGGCCAGCAGCCCGCTGCCGACTTTTTGCACGCCCATGTGCCCGAGGCCGCCCAGCGTGCCATGAGCTTCGACCTGATGAAGCTTGTGGGCCTGGACCTGGACGACACCACGCTCGCCTTTACCGAGCATCCGTTTAGCGAGGGCTTCTCGGTGGGCGACGCGCGCATCGCCACGCACATCTACGAGGACGATTGCATCTCCAACGTCTACAGCATCATCCACGAGGCCGGCCACGCCATGTACGAGCTGGGCGTCAACCCCGCCTACGCGCGCACGTGCCTGGAGGGCGGCACCTCCATGGGCATCCACGAGAGCCAGAGCCGTTTCCTTGAGAACACCGTGGGCCGCAGCCGCACCTTTATGGGCCCGCTGCTCGAGGTGCTGCGCCGTCACGCGCCCGAAGTCTACGGCAACGTAGACGAGGATATGCTCTACCACGCCGTGAACATTGCACAGCCGTCGCTGATCCGCACCGAGGCCGACGAGCTCACCTATCCGCTGCACGTTATGGTGCGCTACGAGATCGAGCGCATGCTGTTTGCCGGAGAGGCCACGGCTAAGGATATCCCCGCGCTCTGGAACCGCTTTATGGACGAGTACCTGGGCATTCCGGTTCCCGACGACACGCGCGGCTGCCTGCAGGATACGCACTGGAGCGGCGGCTCGTTTGGCTACTTCCCCACCTATGCGCTGGGCAGCGCCTACGATGCCATGTTTGTTCCTGCCATGTGCCGCGACGGCGTCGACCTTACCGGCGCCTGCGCGAGCGGCGATTTGGCACCCGTCCGCGCATGGCTGGGCGAGCACATTTGGCAGTGGGGCCGAGCCAAGGACGCGCCGGAGCTCATCAAGGGCGCGTGCGGCATGGACTTTGACGCCCGCTACTACTGCAGCTACCTGCAGGACAAGTTCACCACGCTGTACGAGTTGTAATGATCGCCCAGTACATTAACGCAAGGGGGCGCCGCGGAACCAGTTCCGCGGCGCCCCCTTTCTCCACCTAGTCATTGGGGACGCTCTTTAATGACTAGTCGTTTGGGACACCCTTTGTCAGCCAGAAACCCGGCACATAGGGACGTTCCTTTTGTGCCGGCAGTTAGGGACGTTCCTTTTCTGCCGGCACAAAAGGAACGTCCCCAAGTGCCGGATGGCGAAGAGTGTCCCCGATAACTAGGTTGGCAAAACCGCGTAACTACAAAGCTTCGAGGGCAACTGCGATGCGCTTCATGGCGGCGTTGGCTGCTGCCTGGTCGGGGGCTTCGGCCAGGACGCGGATGACCGACTCGGTTCCGCTCTTGCGCACGAGCACACGGCCCTCGCCCGCCAGCGAAGCCTCGGCCTCGGCGATGGCGTTCTGAACGCCCATGCTGTCGAGCGCAGCATCCTTGTCCGCCACGCGAACGGCCACCTGCGCCTGCGGCAGCAACTTGCACGGAGCCGTGAGCTGCGAGAGCGTCTCGCGCTCGGCACGAATCACTTCCATCACGCGCAGCGACGTCATGATGCCGTCGCCCGTGCGCTCGATATCGCCAAAGATTGTGTGACCCGTCTGCTCGCCGCCCAGGCTGTAGCCGCCCTCGCGCATCTTGGCATACACATGGCGGTCGCCCACGCCGCTGGTCACGGCGCTCAGACCGGCAAGTTCCAGCGACTTGATCAGGCCAAAGTTGCTGGCGATCGTCGGCACCACGGTACCGCCCGAAAGGCGACCGTGCTTGTTTAGATACACACCGCACACATACAGAATCTGGTCGCCGTCGACCACGCGGCCGCGCTCGTCCACGGCCAGGCAGCGGTCGGCATCGCCGTCATAGGCAAAGCCCACGTCCAGACCCTGCTCCACCACGTGGCGCTGCAGGCGCTCCATATGCGTGGAGCCGCAGTCGACGTTAATGTTGAAGCCGTCGGGCGCGGCGTTAATTACGCGCACGTCGGCGCCCAGTGCGTCAAACACCGGCTTAGCGACCGAGGACGCCGAGCCGTTGGCGCAGTCCAAGCCGATCTTGACGCCCTGCAGCGAAAAGTTCGCACTCGCGATGAGCGAGGCGATGTAGCGGTTACGGCCCTGCATGTAGTCCACCGTGGCACCGATGTGGTTGCCCGTGGCCAGCGGCACTTCGCTCTTGCCGTCGATATAGCCCTCGATGAGCTCCAGCACGTCCTCGTCCATCTTAAAGCCGTCGCCGTTGACGAGCTTAATGCCGTTATCGCAAAACGGGTTGTGGCTCGCGCTGATCATGATGCCGCAATCAAAGCAGCCCTCCACGGTCTGATGCGCCACACCCGGCGTCGGGATCACGTGCAGCATGTAGGCGTCCGCACCGCTCGCAACCAGGCCGCTCACCAGTGCCGCCTCGAACATATAGCTCGAGCGACGCGTGTCCTTGCCAACAATCACGCGTGCTTTGCGCTCGCGATTGGCGCCGTAATACCAGCCCACAAAGCGGCCGATCTTGTACGCATGCTCTACGGTCAGCCCAACATTGGCCTCGCCGCGAAAGCCATCGGTGCCAAAGTACTTCATACGAGGTCCTCCTTGTAGACAAAAGCGCGTCGAAAAGACGGCGCACCGCTTGCCCATTATCCTTGATAGCAACCGCAGCGGCTACACCGTCAGGAACATCATCACGATGATCATGGCAAAGCCGATCAGATCGGTCGGCAAAAACACCGTGCCCAGCATAACCGCGCTGGTAATGGTTGCCGAGACGGGCTCCACGGTTCCGATGAGGCTCGCGCGCACGGAGCCAATGTCCTTAACGCCCTGCATGTAGAGCATATACGCCAAGAACGAGCCCACGATCACAAACACCGCGAGCGCCTCGATACCGGCGGCGTCGAGCGCCGGCATATGAGCCCACGGCTGCACGAAGACGCACGAGACCATGCCCGCCGTGAGCATGGCGGAACCCGTAACGATGGGGCTGCCGTATTCGGGCAAAATCTTGGCCGGAATCACCGCCATGCAGGTGGCACTGACCGCGCACATAAGGCCTGCGGCCAGGCCAAGCGGCGAGATGCTCAGGCTGGTGGGGTCACCACCGGTGGCGATTAAAAAGGTGCCGCCCAGGGCCAGGCCAATACCAACCGTCTCGCGCACGCGCGGCATGCGGCGATCGATCACACAGGTGTAGCCCATGATGATGACCAGCTGCAAGCACTGAAGTACCGTCGCCGTTCCGGCATTGGTCAGGCGCACGGCCGAAAGGTAGCAGAACTGGTTGAACAGCAGACCAAAGGCGGTAAAGAACAAAAGTTGCTTACGGTCAGCAGGCGTGGTCCAGAGCTTAACCAGACGCGTGCGGTCGCGCGTGACGACCACGGCCATAAATAACAGGCCGGCCAGAATCTGGCGCACGCTCATAAGCCACAACGTGTCGACGTGGTAGGTGTCGAACAAAAAGCTCGCACTGGTGCCCGAGAAGCCCCAAAACGAACCGCCCACCAGCGTCGCCACGACGCCCGTGATCATCTTGCGCGTCGAGGCATCGTTGAGACGTCCACGCCACGCGCGACGAATGCTGCGACTGAACTCATCGGTACCTTCGGGCACCTCAACGTTCGAAATGTCGGTCATAGGCACCGAAGCTTTTGCGTTTTCGAGCTGCTCAGCGTGCTCTCTGCTCATTCCACTCCCCCGAAACAATCTGAAAACAATTCGGCTTACCTTACCACGGTAAGGATGCAAGCTAACAGCTTGGCCGTTTATCGGTAAGACAAATCCGTCAATGACGTTCGTCCACGACTCCATGACGTATCGACTAACGCATTATGCATCAAGCGGTCCACGGCTACGAGCTCTTAAAAAAGACAAGATCGACGCGGAACCCTACTCCACAAGCTAACGATTGTTAAAAATGCTCTTGCCACCAGGTCCTGGCTCCGCTATATTATTCCCTGCGCATTCGCGCACCCTTGATCGGGCGTTTAGCTCAGGGGGAGAGCGCTTCCCTGACACGGAAGAGGTCAGAAGTTCAAATCTTCTAACGCCCACCAAATGTTCGCAGCTCAGAGGCTATGTCTCTGGGCTGTTTTGTTTTATGTCGCCAAATCCGCTGGCAGCTCCAACCGTCATCGCAACGTAACATCAATTCACCTGACGAATGGCTGCCAAACACATTCAATGCCCCAACATCAACAATAACTTTGATATCCATCACGAATATAAATTCGCTTGATGTGCACGAGCAACAGATGGCGCTCCTTTTTGAGTTTTGGCAAATACCCGCGGTTATTTTGCCGCTTCGCATCCCCAAGTGTTCATTCACCGACGTCTAAACCGCAATCCGTCAAGCTCTTGGCAAGGTTGCCGCCAGCCGACCAAAAGCTGGCCATTTACTTGCCAATTTGCCCGACGCCACAACCAACCAGCCCGCACAGCGACTTCTCGGCCAAACGCTACGACGTCCACGCCCTGCGGTATCCTTGAGCCACCTGCACCCGCGCACCAAGGAGCCGCTATGCGCACCGAGCTCGATGTCCCCTTTTCGCAAAAAGAAGAAGCCAAGGCGCTGGGCGCCAAATGGGACCGGACCAAAAAGATCTGGTATGTGCCCAGCGGCGTTAATCCCGAGCCCTTTGCCGAGTGGCTGCCCGGCGTAGACCGATCCGACCCCTCCGCACCGTATATATATCTGGTGCTGGGCAAGCGCGAGTGCTGGAAGTGCCACAAAGAGACCTCGGTCGCGGCCTTCGGTATCCCCTATCGAGCCGACGACGGCAAGGACACCGCCGCCGCGTACGCACCTAACGAAGTCGGACACATTGCCGTCGACACAGCCAATGCCAACGCGCTCGCCATCGTTCCCGCACTTGGCTGCGTGCCGGGCGAGCTCCGCGACTACCTCCATAAGCGCTGCGGCTACAAGCCCGTAGGCGCGCGAGCCTCCAAGGCACCGTCACTCGGCAACACGTGCACCAGCTGCGATGCGCTGCAGGGCAGCCGCTATCTGTTCGAGGAACCCTCGTCCCCGTTTGCCCTCACTGCCATCAACAAGCTACCGGCACTGGAGTTTGTGCGTGTCGAAGTTGCCGGCGTCTTTGGCGTCCCGGCCACGCGCACCGACTTTGACCAGGCGCTCTTTACCTGGGCACGCGACCATCACGCCGAGTTCCACAAGCAGCTCGGCGAGGGGATTTATTTGTAGGGGCGGCGAGGCATGCACGGTCTACTACCCGCATCACTTACCCCTCGCCACCGTCGTCATACACGATATCGAGGTTGCAAACGGGACACTTCTCCGGATACACCGGCATATGAACGCCCGTGCGTTTTCTCGCATCTTTGCTGAGCCTATCGCGCGCATCGATAAATCGAATGTCGAGACACGGAATTTGCAAGCCACAGCAAGGGCAGGCGACAGCAAACGAACCGTAATCAAC
>CAVCKO010000002.1:15387-126141 GCA_963602825.1 Treponemataceae bacterium
GTACTTCCCCAGCGCGACATCACTTCGCCAGCTCATTCTCGCTCCCCTCTCGTTATTCAAACCAGGAAGAGCATGCACCAGCAAGCACACGTGAGATCGCATCGCCTCGCGATCCGATCAAACGGCACGATCGTCAAAGACTACCAAAATCTAATACGCTAATACGGCAGAAGCCCCGCCTTATCGCGCTTCTTTTCCGAACGATCGAACTCGATGCGATGGGCCTCAAGAAACACCGTATTGGGTCGCCACTGATACTCATTCGGCTGCCTCAGCGTCGCGCCCGCGAAGGAAGCGTAGTCAGTCTTATCGAGCAGGTACGACCCACACAGCCGATATTCGCCGCAAACAGGCTCAAACGAAATCAGATGGGCATCAAATAGAGAATGCAAGTCGCGCCGAAGCAGAATGCCATTGCTGGCAACTTGAGATTTTGGGCCCGAATAGTTTTCGATATGCGCGGCCTCCAAAGCTTCGCTGACGCCACAACCCGACACTGCGCAACGACCGTCATAAGCGGCAACGAGCTGCTTGCGGAACCATTGCTGTCCCAGACGCTCGCGCCTTAACGCGTAGCGAACCTTTTCATCGTCGGTAGCATCCTGTCCGGCAAACTCAATGTCGGCTGGCGCGTGCTTCAGATAGCTCATGTCCGGCGCAAAACGAGGGTCTGGACCGCCCTTGTGAACAGGTCCGTGCAGCACAAACCAACCGTTTTCGGGCTCGAAGCGTTCGACAAACGCAAGGCCGAGCACCTTATAACCCACCTCGGTTGCAAATATGACTCCGACTGGAACGCCGCAATCCATGCAGTTGAGCATTTTCCGGTTATAGTCTTGGTCTCGAGAACCAACAGCGCCCGACGCCTGAACCGAGTATTTAATAACCCACGTACCATCGTCCAAATAGAGTGGGGGAACATCGGCATAAAGGCCTTTTTTGGAGTTATGAACCGAGAGCGCAAAAGTCTTATTGGGATCTTGCTTCACCCAATCTTGGCCCGGCCAGAAAATCCCCGAATCCCGCGTTACAGGAAAGAGCTCCGAGCCAATTCTCAAACGATACTGATGCTGGAGGCTGTCTTCCTTGGTGCGGTGCGGAAGGTTGGCCCAGATACCGCCGCGCTGTTCCTCGCTCAGAAACCACTCCCACGCCTCAACGTACTCGGAAGGCACGAGGCTACAGGCGCGGTCATAGCTTGGTCCGTCCATCAACGGAACAGCAAGGTCAATGTCGTTCATCGCCAGCACCTACAACCATACGAACGCGAATCATGCCCCTCAATAATATGGCCGAGAGTCAATTATTACGAGATCTCATTCCGCGATCGGCATATCGTTGATGCTCTCGGTTTGCCGCTGGCGCGCTCGTACCCCGCTACCCCACTCCCCTGTATACTGATGTAGCACGTGTTTCATCCGGGCTTGTTGGGCCGGATTGTTCATGGGAGGGTCTTATGGCTGCTTCGAATCCGCCCAAGGGGAGCGTTTCTTCTTCGTCCATCAAGCCGGTTACGCGCAAGGCCGTGCGTTGCCAGCGCGAGGTTGCCTGGCTCGTCACGCAGGCGGCGGGCAGGCTCGTGGCGACCACTCAGGACGTCAATGCGCCTACGCCGAGCTTTGTGTTGGCAGCGGCACTCGAGCGCGTGCGCCAGTTAGAGCTGGCCGCACAGGAAGCCGGCAGCGCTCTTGACTACCAGAGCGCCATGGCACCCGACCTGTCCACGTTTTGCCGCATGGCCAAGCTGCCCGCCGCGCCCAACGCGCTTACGGACGCAGGCTACATGTTTACGCTTTCGGGCGCGGAGCTCATCCGCGACATCTATGCATACTGCAGCGAGCTTGCCGAGCGCCACGGCTTTGACGCTGCCGAGATCAAGCCGGGATACGCCATCAAGCTGGTTCTTAGGCTGTTCTTGATGGACGGCTCGGGGCCATGCCAGCGTAAGCCAAATCTTTAGCATCGCCGTCGACTGGGCGACAACCGCCTTACCTTAGCGGGCGTCAATCGAGAGTCGATTATTGGGTCACCTCGTCCGCTAGCGCATCTGCTCCGCGCGCTCCGTTAGCCGGTACCTGCGGTTGCGGCTCGTCGCTGGCGCTGTGGGCTCAAGCTCGCCTTGGGCAATGAGCGCGTTGACGCGCGACCTAACCTGGGAAATTGTGAGCCCCGTGTGCTCCACCAATTCGCGTGTACCCAGCTCGCCGTAACGCTTAAGTGCCGCCACAATTAAGTCACCGCCGTGGTCGACCGGCTCGACCTTTGAGCGATAGAGAACCACTTTGAACCGCTCGAATCCCGGACAAAACAGGGGCTCGGCCAAACCATGCGCGCGCATGGCGTCAATCATCATCGGAATGCCCGAGCCATTGCCCTCAGCCGGCGAACCTGCGCCATCCGGCAGCGGGACAATCGACATGAGTTTCACGAGCGTCGCGTTACGGCATCGGGAACTGCCGTCAAACAAGTTCTCGCGAGTCTTTCCCCCGTAAAGACCGCCAGGGTTCGTCACCTCGACACGATCGTCAAAGACGTCGACGGCAATCGACTGCCCGCAGAAGCGGTCCCCATACTCCCTGTGAATCACCGCGTTGGCAATCGCCTCGCGTAGGACCTCCTCGGGAATCTCCAGCGAATCGGTGCGCGAGACACCCTGAACGGTTGAGGTGCGGTGTAGATTCTTGGCGACGGCCGCGCCGGCATCCGAGATCATCTCGCCCAACGTTCCCTCGCAGATTGTGCGGTCCATGAACCCCAGCGACCCCGCCGTGCCTTTCTGGGTCCCCGCATGAGCGACCACATCAATAAAGAGCTTGGGATAGAACTGCTGCGGGTAGGTGCCCACAGCCAAGAGTCCGGCCTTAGTGACGTTACCTTGGGAATCAAAGATATTCAGGCGCTCCAGCTTCGTTTTCTTGTCCGACGCGCCGCGCATTGCCCGGGGCGTCAATGAGAAAGCACGCTCTATCGTGCGGTCGACCAATGGTTCGTCGAGGTCATCTGCGCCCGCACCCGGCACCGCGTCGCGATCGCTCGGGCTCGTCCGTTCGTATGACGCCAACGCGAGCACCTCGGTCGATGAAAGCGGCACGTCTTTGTCGTCGATGCGCTTGTAGCTGCCGCCCTGGGCGCCGCGCTCTATTACATAGCAGGGCTTGCTCGACGGATCGAGCTCCTCAATCGTGATGACGAGAACGATGGTACCCTGGAGCTCCACTCGCTCAATCGTGTATTTGGGCGGGTTGGCCAGCTTTCCTCGACCGCCGGCATCGCCCATGCCTGCGACAAATTGGTTGAGCACCTTCTCGGTCTCGAAGTTCTCAACCGGGACAAAACCCGCGCGCTTGCTCACGCCGAGCACGATGATTCCGCCGGCAGTGTTTGCAAAGGCGCTCACTGTTTCCCACACGTCGCGAGAAAGCGTCGTGGCGCTTTCCTTCACTTCGACGTTAAGATCATCCGAGCCCATACGCCTTAAGGACTCGAGCAAATTGGCCAGCTCGTTTTCGTTCATCTGCATGCCCTTTCGTCTCGACTCTGCGGCGAGTGTCCCAATAGGCTTCTCTCGTCTCTCAGTTATCTCTCGTAATTATCTCTCGTCTTTCTCTTTATCTCTCGTCTCGGAGATGAGTGAGAGATGAGGGATAAACTATCTACTATTTGCTTCATTAAAACATGTTTTGGCTGGTAGAACAATCAGTGTTTGAAGATTCGATTCGTTATTTGTCTCTTAGCAGCACCGTTATCTCTCGTGATTATCTCTCGTCTTTCTCTTTATCTCTCGGCTTAGAGACGCGTGAGAGATGAGAGATGTATGGGTGACGGATGAGCGTGAATTTTCGGACGGCTGGAAAATGAGAGTGGATTTTCGGACGGTTTTTGGGCTTTTGACGGCTGATTCCGTCCGATTTTCCACTCTCATTTGGCAGGCGTCCATTTATCCACGCTCGTGTGTCCGATTTTCCACTCTCATGCCGTGGGCGTCCGGAAATCCACTCTCATTCGGCGGGCGTCCGGATTTCCACGCTCGTGCGATCCGGACGGCCAGGATGCATCGACTTCCCAGCGGCATTACCTCCAGTTCGTCGCAGGCCCGGCGCTCCATATGGGTATACTCTCGGGGATTCGACTCGATTCGCCCCCGTTGGGGCGTCAAAGGAGACTGTATATGCCCACTATTTCAACCGATCCGCGCGCTGCGGCCGCCGCGCTGCTGGTACCCGGCACCACCCGCCACGGCTTTGTCGTCGAGCGCTGCGAGTCCGTGCCCGAGCTCGACTCGGACGCCTACGTGCTACGCCACACCGCCTCGGGCGCGCGCCTGCTGTACCTGGCGTGCGACGACGAGAACAAGGCCTTCGCCATTGGCTTTAAGACGCCGCCGGCCGATTCCACCGGCGTGTTCCATATTCTTGAGCACTCGGTGCTGTGTGGGTCGGCCAAGTTCCCCGTCAAGGAGCCGTTCGTCGATCTGATCAAGAGCTCCATGCAGACGTTCCTCAACGCCATGACCTACCCCGATAAGACCATCTACCCCGTCGCCACCACCAATGAGCAGGACCTGTACAACCTGATGGATGTGTACCTGGACGCGGTGTTCAACCCGGCCATCTACACCAAGCCCACCATTTTTGAGCAGGAGGGTTGGCACTACGAGCTGGACCTGCCGGAGGGCGAGGGCTGCGAAGGCAACGCCGACGACGCCTGCTCCCAGGATCTGCGCGCGGGCACGCTGCGCTACAACGGCGTGGTGTTCAACGAAATGAAGGGTGCGCTGTCCGATCCCATGAGCGTGCTGGACGACGCCGTCAACGCCGCGCTCTATCCCGATACCGCCTATGCGCACGAGAGCGGCGGCGACCCGCGCGCGATTCCGGCGCTCACCTACGAGCAGTTCCTGGACACGCACGCGCGCCACTACAATCCTTCTAACTCTTATATAACGCTCTACGGCGATATGGATGTGGACCGCGCGCTGGCGTTTTTGGACGAGCGCTACCTGTCGCAGTCGAGCGCCGCGAGCCGCCGCATGGACGCCGCCGCTGCCGCCGGCGAGGATCCGTCTGCGCTGGCGCCCAATCCGCTGGACGTGCAGGTGCCCGTGACCTGCGAGTATAAGCGCGTCGAGATGGCCACCACGCCCGAGAATGCCATGGTTGGCATGGGCCTTGTGCTGGGTAACGCGCTCGACCGCAAGCGCACGATCGCGGCGGATATTCTGTTTGAGGCGCTGCTGGGATCCAACGAGGCGCCGGTTAAGAAGGCTATTCTGGCGGCAGGCCTGGGCGGCAACGTAGTGAGCTACACCGCGGCCGAGTGCCTGCAGCCCTACGAGCTCATCATGCTGCAAAACGCGCAGCCCGGCGTAGCGCGCGAGCTGCGCCGCGTGTTCCAGAACGCTTGCCGCGACCTGTGCGAGCACGGCGTTCCGCGCGAGCGCCTGGAGGCCATCATCAGCAGCAACGAGTACGACCTGCGCCAGCGCGACTATGGCATCGCCGACGGCGTGGCCATTGCGTGCGACGCGCTGAGTACGTGGCTCTACGATGACGACGCCGCGACGCTGGCGCTCAAGTACGGTCCGGTGTACGAGGAACTGCGCGACGAGCTGGACGGCTCCTACTTTGAGGATCTGTTGCGCGAGCTGGTGCTGGAGAACGATCACATGGCGCTGGTCGAGCTGGTGCCGGTGGACGCCGCCGAGGGTGCGGAGAGCGCCGAGGCTACGGAGCTTGCTGCCAAGCGTGACGCCATGACCGACGCCGAGCTGGCCGATGTGGTTGAGCGCACGGCTGCACTGCGTGCCGCGCAGGAGGCCGAGGACACGCCCGAGGCCAAGGCCGCGCTGCCGCGCCTGCGCGTGTCCGACATTGGCGAAGCGCGCCCCGAGCCGCCGCTGGTCGTGGACACGACCGCGCCTATCCCCTGCCTGCGCCACGGCATCCCCACCAACCGCTTGGCCTACGCAATGCAGTATTTCGACCTGAGCTGCGTCTCGTTTGAGGACCTGCCCTACGTGACGCTGCTCTGCCGCTTGCTCAAGCAGCTGCCCACGCGTGAGCATTCGGCCGAGGAACTCGACAACCTGCTCGCCGGCAAGCTGGGCTTTTTGAGCTTTACGACCGAGGTCATGACGCAACCCGACGTGGACGGCGTGCGCCCCTACCTGCTGGTGAGCGCCGGCGCCCTGTCCGAGAAGATCGATGCGCTGGCGAGCCTGCCGCGCGAGGTGTGGTCGAGCACGCTTTTGGCGGACGCCGATGCGGACCGTGTGCGCGACGTGCTCACGCAGATTCGCATTGGGCTTGAGCAGGGCTTTATCAACAACGGCCACTCGGCGGCGCTGGGCCGCGCGATGAGCTACAGCTCGCCTTCGGCCGTGGTGCGCGAGCAGCTCTCGGGCGTGGACTTCTACCTGTTCCTGCGCGATTTGCTCGAGCACTTTGACGAGCGCCTGGACGGGCTGCGCGCCAAGCTTGCCGAGCTGGCGGGCCGCATCTTTGTGGCCGACGGCTGCATGGCGAGCTTCACCGGCAGCGACGAGGACTTTGACGCGTACTGGGCCGCCGCGGGCGACCTGGGGCTTAGTTCCGGCGACGGCGCCGTTGCCGGCCGCGGCGCGCTCGTGGTGCCGGCGCCGTGCGACCGCCACGAGGCCTTTGTGATCCCCAGCGATATCTGCTTTGCGGCGCGCGCCTGCGACCCGCGCCGTCTGGGCATTGACGTGACGGGCGCCTGGGCGGTGGCTGCCAACGCACTCTCCTACGACTACCTGTGGAACGAGATCCGCGTGAAGGGTGGCGCGTACGGCTGCGGATTCCGCGCGGCCGGCGAGCGCCAGACGGCGTTCTACACCTACCGCGATCCCGCGATCGATCCTTCGATTGAGCGCGTGGAGCGCGCGGGCGCATGGCTCGGCAGCTTTGAGCCCGACGAGGCCGCTTTCGAGGGCTTTATCGTGAGCTGCGTGAGCGGCATGGACGCGCCGGTGAAGCCGTACGCGCTCACCAAGCGCCGCAACACGACCTACCTGGCCGGGCTCGATCCGCACGCCCGCGAGGAGCGTCGCGCCCAGATGCTCGCAGCCACGACCGCCGAGCTTCGCTCGCTCGGCGCCAACGTGACGCGCATCGCAGCCGAGTCACCGACCTGTGTCTTCGGCGGCCGCGACGTCATCGCCAAGAGCAACGCCGGCTTTAACATAGTCGACCTGATGGGCTAACCACAGCAAGCAAAACCACTACAAAGGGGACAGGCCCCTTTGTAGTGGTTCGAACACTTGTTCTATACGTACACATGTTCTATAGTATGGGTGATTGCATCGGATCTAAATTGCAACTAGAATATAGTTGCAGAATGTGAGGCGGGATGACTCGAGCCGATAAACTCATCGCCCAACTGTTTAGCTGCCCTTCGACGTATCGGTATGCCGATTTTTTAAAAGTCATGGCCTCATATGGCTTTGAAATGGACAGCAAAGGCAAGACATCCGGATCGCGCATTCGCTTCTACAGGCCCTCAGATGGCAGGATGTTCGTGATGCACGCGCCTCATCCATCTGACGAATTGACAGCGGGGACAATTCGAAACATCGTTCGATTTCTGCAGGATGTCGGAGGCAGTCATGAGTAACGTTTTGGCATACAAGGGCTATTTCGCCCCAGTCGAGTTCGATGCCGAGCAGCATGTACTAACAGGTATGGTCGCCGGCATTAGGGACGCAATTGTATTTGAAGGCTCCACGGCTGAAGAAGTGGAGCAATGCTTCCACGACGCCGTCGACGATTACCTTGAGTTTTGTGCCGAAAAGGGCAAGGAACCAGAGCGGGCTTTTAAGGGCTCGTTCAATGTGAGAACAGGCTCCGAGCTTCACAAGCAGGCAGCACTGGCGGCGGCAAAGAAGGGCGAGTCACTCAATAAGTTTGTGACCGAAGCAATCGCCGCGGCGTTATAGCGTTAACGCATGGGCCAAAACCACCACAAAGGGGACAGGCACCTTTGTGGTGGTTTCGACATTTGCCCAGATAAAACCTGCCAAAATAAACCTGTCCCTTTTTGGTAGGTTTGGGAGAGGAAGCCGGGATGGACAAGGCCGAGTTGCGGCGGGCGGTGATTGCTCGGCGTGATGCTCTTGATTTGGACTTGCGGGCGGCGAAGTCTGCCGCTATCTGTGCGCGGCTTGTTGAGCTGTTGGGCCGCTTGGATGCCGCGGCGCCGCACACCGTTGCCGTCTATGCCGCGATGGGTTCCGAAGTCAATCCCGCCGCGTTTGCCGCCGCGGCCGTCGCGTGTGGCTGGCGCGTAGCCTATCCGTGCATGCTCTCGGCAACCGAAGCTGCTGCCTGCGGCCAGCGTATGTGCATGAGAACGGCCGCCGCCGGCGACGCACCCGCGGCCCCGTTTATCGCCCACCCTACGCGGGCCTTCGCAGCCACGGACGTCGACAGCGACCGCTTCCCCATCGTGCCTGCCAAGGCTCTCGACATGGTTGTCGTGCCGCTCGTGGCTTTCGACCGCGCCGGCGCGCGCCTGGGCTACGGCGGCGGCTGCTACGACCGCTACCTGCCCATACTCTCGCCCACATGCCAAATCATCGGCATCGCCTTTGACGAGCAGCGCGTCGACCACGTTCCCACCGACGCCCACGATCTGCCGCTGCCCAACATCGTCAGCGCCTAAATGCCAGCGTCCTTCCCGACAGCCTAGTGCTCCTCGCCGGCGCGAGCCAGGTCGTAGGGCGTGGTCTGGTAGACGTAGTAGTTGAGCCAGTTGGTGTAGAGCAGCTGAGCCTGGCTGCGCCAGACGTTGCGCGGCTCGGCGGTGGGGTCGTCGTTCGGGAAGTAATGCGCCGGCACCTGAGGGTTGAGGCCGCGCTTCACGTCGCGCTCGTACTCCAGACGCAGCGTGTCGGTATCGTACTCGGGATGGCCAAAGACAAAGAAGCGACGGCTGTCGGTCGACTTGACGATGTACAGGCCCACCTCGTCGGACACGGCCACGACCTCAAGCTGCGGCTCGGCCCCCACGTCCTCGCGGCGCACATCGGTGTTGCGCGAATGCACGGCATAGAAACGGTCGTCAAAGCCGCGGACCAGCGGGCTTTGCGGCTTCACCAGATAATGCTCGAACACGCCGCTCGCCTTTGCCGGCAGGTCGTGCTTCTGGATACCGTAATGATGGTACAGACCGGCCTGTGCGCCCCAGCAAATATGCAGCGTAGAGTGCACGTGCGTGGTGGACCAGTCCATGATCTGGCAGAGCTCGGGCCAGTAGTCGACCTCTTCGAACGGCATCTGTTCCACGGGCGCGCCCGTGATGATCAGGCCGTCGTAGTGGATGTCGCGGATGTCGTCGAACGTGCGGTAGAACGTCTCCAGGTGGCCGGCGCTTACGTGCGTGGCCTCGTGCGTTTTAGTGCGCAGCAGATCCACCTCCACCTGCAGCGGCGTGTTGGAGAGTTTGCGCATGATCTGCGTCTCGGTGGCGATTTTGGTAGGCATGAGGTTGAGGATGAGCACGCGCAGCGGACGGATGTCCTGGTGCAGCGCGCGGTACTCGGTCATGACAAAGATGTTCTCGCTCTCGAGCTGCGCGGCGGCAGGGAGGGCGTCGGGAATGCGAATGGGCATGGATGCTCCTTACGAGTCAGTTGCAGCTATGGTACAACGACCGGCCCCATCCGCGCGAGCACATCGCCCAGCGATGCCGCCAGCGGCCCAAATCACTCCAAAAGTAGAGATTAGGGCATGTCCCAAAAATCTACGGCGCTTTAGCCTAGCAAAGTGGCAGCAGGACGCTACAATGGTTCGACGCGAAAAACTCGGCCGAAAGGATACATATATGTACCAGACGCGTAAGATCGGTGTGGTCGGCCAGGGCCACGTAGGAGCACATGTCGCCAACAGCCTGCTCATGCAGGGCATTGCCGATGAGCTGTACCTGTGCGATATCAACGAGGCCAAGGTGACGTCCGAGGTCCAGGACCTGCGCGACTCCCTTTCGTTTGTCCCGTATAACACCAAAATCGTCAACTGCTACGACCACTACGAGGAGCTGGCTTGCTGCGACGTCATCGTCAACGCCGCCGGCAAGGTCGCGCTGGCCGCCGGCAACCGCGACGGCGAGCTGTTCTTTACCACCGACGCCGCCCGCACCTTTGCCAAGCGCATCGTCGACGCCAGCTTTGACGGCATCTTCGTAAGCATCTCCAACCCCTGCGACGTCGTGTGCACCGAGCTGTGGCACCTGACCGGCTACGATCCCAAGAAGATCATCGGCTCGGGCTGCGGTCTGGACTCCGCCCGCCTGCGCACCGAGATCTCCAAGAAGGTCGGCGTGAGCCCCAAGTCCATTGACGCCTACATGATCGGCGAGCACGGCTTTAGCCAGCTGGCCGCCTTTAAGGCCGCGACCATCGCCGGCAAGAGCCTCAACGAGCTTCAGGCCGAGAACCCCGACAAGTACACTTTTGACCACATGGAGGTCGAGGAGCTCGCGCGCAAGGGCGGCTATGTGACCTACCAGGGCAAGCAGTGCACCGAGTACGCCGTCGCCAACTCCGCCGCGCGCGTCTGCGCCGCCGTGCTGCACAACGAGCACGCCGTGCTTTCCGCCTCCACGCTCATGACCGGCCAGTATGGTGAGGAGGGCATCTTCACATCCCTGCCGTGCGTGATCGGCGCCGAGGGCGTCGAGGAGGTCTACACGCTCGACCTTTCCGAGCACGAGCTCGAGGGCTTCCACAAGAGTTGTCAGCACATCCGCGACAACATCTCCCAGCTCGACTGGTGGGACGCCGAGGCCTACGACGCAAAGTAGGCCGCTGGCTGCCGCAACCTTGCGAATCTAAGCGCGACGCCAAGCGGGCCGCGCCGGAAATCCCCGGCGCGGTCCGCTTTTTTGGCTCACGCAGTGCCCTTGCGAATCGAAGGTGAATACTTTTCCGCGAAGTGAACGAGCAAAAACGAGCCCTCGAAGCATCGACACTTTTAAGGCGCCGTTTCCTGCGGTTTCGCCGAGTTTTTCCTGCAGTTTTGGTACCAAAAAGTGTGGATGCTTCGGGGGTCCAAAATAGGTCGTTCACTTCGCGGAAAAGTATTCACCTTCGTTTTCGCGCAGACACGAATCCGGCCGCCGCAACGCAAAAGGGTCTCGCGCATGGCGCAGGCCCCGTCGTAAAAGATAATTCCCGGTACCTAGTACTGCTCGATGCCCATGTAGCGGCGGAACTCGGGGCTGTGGTCGAACACCTTGCCGCGGGCGGCGCGCAGCTCGCAGCTCATCGCGTAGAAGAAGATCGGCTCCAGGAACGAACGCACGCTGGCAGGCACTTCGCCCACGCCGTAGTCAAGCGCGTCGAGCACCATAATCGTATCGGTGTGCGTGTTGAGAAACGCCAGCGCACGCTCCTCCATGGGGCGGCACTCGCCCGCGCCAAGCTGCACAAAGTAAAACACGCCGGGCTCGGTGGCCTCGAAGGGACCGTGGAAGTACTCGCCGGAGTGGATATAGCAGCAGTGCTGCCACTGCATCTCCATGAGCGAGCAGATGGCCATGGCGTAGGTCTGGCTAAAGTTGGGGCCGGAGCCCAGGATATAGAAAAACTCGTGCTGCTGGCAGAGCTCGGCAAAACGGGCGCCGAGCTCGGCGTTGACCTTCTCACGCGCGGCGGGCAGCAGCGCATCCATCCGCTTAAGGCCTTCGTACATGTCGGCGAGTGCCCCGTAACCCTCCTGCTGGTCGAGCAGCTCGGCAGCCATCAGAGCGCCGATGCCCTGCGGCACCTCGGCCTGCGACACGCCCTCGCCCCAGGGGTAGACCCAGGTGGTCCACTTGCCGTTGTCAATCTTGGAGCCCTCGCAGTCGGTGAGGGCGACAACCTCGGCGCCAGCGGCCAGCGCCATCTCGCAGCCGTCGACGACCTCTTGCGTGTTGCCGCTGTGGCTGCAGGCGATGACGAGTGACTTCGGCCCTAAGCTCTTGGGGGCCATCAGGCAAAACTCGCGCGCCGTGTAGACCGTCGAGGTAAACGTGGTGGCCTCGCGCTTGAGCAGCTCGTTGGCCGGCATCAGGTCGATCATCGAACCGCCACAAGCAATCCAAAAGACGTTCTCGATCTTGCCCTTGCGCTCGATGATTTCCTGAACCAGATCATGTGCGTTCATCCTGATGTTCCTCCTTGTGGGGCGGCTTTGAACGACGACAGCCCGTACCTGCGGTCGTTCTATGTTGTTCTATTTATAGCACGCCGGCTGTCACGGGTGAAGTCATTTCAGCAAATTTGTTCTATGTTGTTCTATCTATGGACGCTAGATGTCGAACACGTAGCGCGAGCCCACGATCTTTTGGCGCCCGAGCAGCAAGGGCCGCTCGTCCGCATCGGTAAAGTACGCCTCCATATAAAAGAGCGGCTCGCCGACCGGCACCTCCAGCAGCGGCGCCACTTGAGCATCGGCAAGCGCGATCTCCACGGTGCAGGGGTCGGACTTGAGCGGCGCGCGGCCCGAATGCTCGGCAACGAGCGCAAAGATCGAGTTGTCGGTGAGGTCCTCGTCGGCCAGCGTCTGCAGGTAGGGATGGTCGGCCAGCACAAAGGCGTTGTTCTCGAGCATGACGGGGATGCCGTCGGCCGTGCGCACGCGCTCGACCACGATGAGCTCGCAGCCGGGCTCCACGCCAAAGAACGCCGCATCCTCGTGCGTCGCCGCGACCACCGTGCGCGACACCAGGCGCGCGCCCGGCACCATATCGTTGGCAGCGCAGCCCTCGGTAAAGCTCTGGACATCGCCCTTCTGGCGAATCTTGCGCTTGAGCTTGGGGGCGCACACGAAGGTGCCCCTCCCCTGCTGGCGGTTGAGATATCCCGCGCGCGACAGCACCTCGATGGCGCGGCGCACAGTGATGCGCCCCACGCCGTAGGACTTCGCGAGCTCCATCTCGGAAGGGATGCGCGAGCCGGCGGGGTACACGCCACGCGCGATTTCACCCTTCAGGTCATCCATGACCTGCTGGTACAGCGGCACGGAGGGCACCTCGGCGCGCTCGGGGCGCTCGGTTTTGATCTCGGTCGCCATCGTTTATGCTCCATCCCGTGCGTGCTCGGATTCGAACTCTTCAATCGCCGCCATAAACTGCTCGCCAAAGCTGTCGGCCTTTTTCTCGCCGATACCGTTGACCTGGATGAACTCGTCGCGCGTCTGCGGACGCAGGCGGCACAGACCGCGCAGGGCCTTGTCAGAGAAAACCATGTACGGCGCCATCTCCAGCTCGGTCGAGATCTCCTTGCGGAGTGCCCGCAGGCGCTCGAACAGCTCGGCATCGTCGCCCACGCGCGGGCGCTGGTCCAGCTCGGCCTCCTCGCGCAGCAGGTCCACCGCACGACGGGCGCGTGCCGACGCCTTGCGCCTGGACGCGCGGCGTTTAACGGTAAAGGCAAAGGCTTCGTCCTCAACCTCGCCGGCACGCGGACCCAGGCCCACCACCGGATACTGGCCCTGCGAGGTGGCCAGGAAGCCACGTCCGCACAACTGGCCGATGATGTCCTTAATGCGCCCGACCGATTCGCTCGAAAGCTCGCCGTAGCCGCGGTCCTCGTCCAGGTGCATCTGGCGAATGCGCTCGGTATTTCCGCCGTGGAGCACGTCGGCAATGAGCGACTTGCCAAAACGCATGGGGCGCGTGGCCACGTAGCGCACGGCGGCACGGGCCATGTCGGTGACGTCCTCAACCTCGAACTGCGTGAGGCAGTTGCTGCAATTGCCGCAACCCTCGGCCTCGTCCGCCGTGCCGTCCGCGCCCGCCGCCGCATGCTCGGCCGCGGCCTCGTCGCCAAAGTAGCGCAGCATGTATTCGCGCAGGCAGCCGGTAGTGTTGCAGTAGCCCTCCATCTGGCTGAGCAGGCGGTAGCGGTTCTGGAGCGCCCACGCGCGCTGCTCGTCGTCGAGCGCCTCGTCGGCTGCATCGCCGCGATCGATCAGGAAGCGACGCATGCGAAAGTCGTTGCCGTTCCACAGCAAGTGGCAGCTGGCCGGATCGCCATCGCGGCCGGCGCGACCCGCTTCCTGATAGTAGGCCTCGATGCTCTCGGGCACGTTGTTGTGGATCACATAGCGAACGTTGGGCTTGTCGATGCCCATGCCAAAAGCGTTGGTGGCAACCATCACCTGGATATCGTCGTCGATAAAGGCGCGCTGGCTCTGGCGGCGGGCGTCGTTGCCCATGCCGGCGTGATAACGGCCCACGCGAATGCCGCTGGGGCCCAGTGCCTCGGCAAGTTCGCCGGCCAGGGCATCAACGGTCTTGCGGGTGGAGCAATACACGATGCCGCTCTCGCTCGAATGTGCAATCACGTAGTCGCGCACCCACGCGGCCTTGGCCTTGTCGCCCATCTCCTCGCAACCAAAGTAGAGGTTCTTACGGTCAAAGCCCGTCACCGCGGTCGCAGGATTTTGCAGGCCGAGCATCTGCTGAATGTCGGCGCGCACGCGCTCGGTCGCCGTGGCGGTAAAGGCCGCCACGATGGGGCGTTGCGGCAGCGCATCGATAAACTCGCGAATCTGCAGGTAGGCGGGGCGGAAATCCTGGCCCCACTGGCTTACGCAGTGCGCCTCGTCAATGGCCACGAGCGGCACGCCAATGCCGTCGGCCGCTGCGGCCTCCTGCGCAAAGGCGAGAAAGCGCGGCTCGAGCAGACGCTCGGGCGCCACGTACATAAGCTGGTAGCGGCCCTCGCGAGCACGTTTGAGCACCGTGTTTTGCTGAGCCGGCGTAAGGCTGGAGTTGAGGTAGCTGGGACGCGCACCCGCCGCGAGCAGTGCGCGAGTCTGATCCTCCATAAGCGACAGCAGCGGGCTCACCACAAAGGTGATGCCGGGCAGCATAAGCGCAGGTACCTGGTAGCAGATAGACTTGCCGGCGCCCGTGGGCATAACGCCCAGCGCATCGCGGCCGGCAAGGATCGCATCGACCATGCGGTCCTGACCAGGGCGAAACGAGGTGTAGCCAAAATAGGCGCCGAGCGTGTCGAGCGCCATCTGCTGCATGCTATCGGTCATGGTTTCCTAACGTCAGAATCATCTGCCGCCGATTATACGCCGCCACGCGGACCGGTGTCGCACGGCTGTCAGCCACAGGCAACGTGATCCAAAGGGAGTGAGCGTGGATTTTTGGACGCTTATACAATGAGAGTGGATAATCTCCCACTTTGAGCCCGATCGCGAGCCAAAAACGGGAGATTATCCACTCTCATTCTTTTTGGTGAAGGGTAGCTTTAGAGGACGATGACGTAGCGGCTGCCCACGTAGTACTGTTTGCCCATCAGAACTGGCTCGCTGTTGGGGCCGATAAAGCCGGCGCGCAGGTTGAGCAGCGGATCGTGCGGGGCAATGCCTAACTCGGCCGCCTGTTCGGCATTGGCACGAACAGCCTCGACCGTACGATAACCAACGGAAGAAATCGGAATACCGCCGACACGCTCGACCTCGGCAAAAATCGACTTGTTCTCCAGGTCGGCCGTCAAGAGCTCGCGATACTGGTCGAACGGCACAAAGATGTTTTCCTCAAAGATAGGCTCGCCATCAGCCGTGCGTACACGCTTAATGTGCAGCAGCAGTGCGTCCTTCGGCAACCCAAAGAACTCCATCTCGTTTTGACGCACCGGCACAATCTGACGATCGACCACATGAGCGCCGGCCTTCATACCATTGTCGGCACACAGCGCGGTAAACGTCTGCAGCATCGAAGCATGGAACTGGCGGTTGATATGCGGCGTAGACACAAACGTACCGCGGCCCTGTTGCTTAACCAAGTAGCCATCGGAACACAGTTCCTCGACGGCGCGACGCACCGTGATACGGCTCACCTCGTACTGCTCGGCAAGCTCGAGCTCAGACGGAATGCGCTCCTTGGGTGCATAAACACCCTTCTCGATCGCATCCTTGATTTCATCGTAAATCTGCTGGTAAAGCGGGGCGTTTTTAGGCGTGGTCATATCGGGTCACTCTTATCAAAATATCGAAATAACTCATACGTATATAACGTCTTATTATATGTTACCTCAATTTGATAAAACGATATATCATATACAGCAAATCCTTACTTGCCGTCGTCCTGCTGCAAGCTCTCCTGCTCGCTCAGACGCGCCTGCCTGCTGGCCATACGCGCCGGTTTATCCGGATCGGGCACGGCCGTGGGCATGGGCTCGTCAACATGGCCGCCCCACCAGCCGCCTACAAAGTCGAGCGTATGGAACACGTTGATCACGGCGTCGGGGTCCACGTCGCACACAAGCTTAACGATGTCCTGGCTTTCGTAGGTCGAAACAACGGTGTGCAACAGGTACATCTTTTCGCGGCTGTACCCGCCGATGACCTCGGCGCAGCTAATGCCATGCTGAAAATGATCAACGTAGGCGGTCATGATCTCGTCGGCCTTACGCGTAGTTATCTGCAGCGTCACGCGGTCGTAGCGGCGGTAGAAGCTGTCGATGGTCTTGGTCGAAATAAACTGGAACACGATGGAATATGCCGCGTTGCCCCAGCCAAACATGAAACCGAAGATCGCCAGGATAAAACAGTTAAAGCCAAAGATGACGCCCCAGATGGTCTTGCCCGTGTGGTTGGACACCCACAGCGCGATAAAGTCGGTGCCGCCAGTGGACGCGCCCGACTTAAGCGCGATGGCGGCGCCCAGGCCCGAGACCACGCCGCCGAAGATGATGAGCATGATCTTGTCGCCCAAAAACGGCGCGAAGTGAAAGATGTTGAGGAACAGCGACGAGAGCACGACCTGCATCATCGAGAAAATGACGAAGCGCTTGCTAATGCCACTCCAGCACAGAAGCGCCACGGGGATGTTGAGCGCGAGCATGCCGAGCGAGGTGTCGATATGAATGCCGCCGAGCGAGGTGACGCGATCGAGCAGGACCGCGACGCCGGTAAGACCGCTCGGAAGCAGGTCGGCGGGCCGAATGAACGCCTGGATCAGGAAGGTCTGCAGAATGGCGGATATGGTGACCGCCACGGCAGTGATGGCGCGGCGGACGATGGTGAGGCGGCCGAGCACGAGCACTCGGTCCGTGAGCTGATCGATGGCGTTCGCCACGTAGGCTCCTTTCGAAGGCAGATGAAATTGTGGGGCATGCCGGCGATTGTAGCAGGAGTAAGAAAAACCACCACAATGGGGACAGGCACCTTTGTGGTGATTTTAGGCGAGAAGGTCGGGGAACCAGGTTGGTTTGGGCTGGTTGGGTACGCGCTCGGCTAGGACGAGCTCCATCCAGCACATGTCATACCAGCGACCGAACTTTTGCGCGCAGCGGTCGAAGGCGCCCACCAGGCGATAGCCCATATGGGCATGGAAATCCTGGCTGTTGTGCGTCAGGTACTCGTCGTCCTCGTCGTGCGGCACGGCGATGAGCGCGCACATGTTGGTGATGCCCATCGCGATCAGACATTGCTTGAGCGCATCGTGCATCTTGCGGCCCAACCCGCCGTGGCGCACGTCGCGCGCCAGGTAGATCGACGTCTCGACCGACCAGTCGTATGCCTCGCGGCTGTTAAGCGGACTCACATAGGCATAGCCTACCGGATGCCCGTCCAGCTCCATCACCAAATACGGATAGCGCTTGAGCGTACGCTCGATGCGCCCGGCGAACTCCTCAACGCTCGGCACCTCGTATTCGCAGGTAATCGCCGTCTGGCGCACATACGGCTCATAGATAGCAAGCAACGCCGACGCGTCTTCGGGCGTCGCCAGGCGGATCGTCGGCTCGGACATCTCGGTCATACAACCCTTCTCCCCCAAAAGCAAAGGCCGCCCTGCGCCAAGCCCAGACGCAGGGCGACCCCTTGTCATTACATCAGGCTACAGGACAGCCGCCAACGCGTCGATATCCTCCTGCGTCGTGGCCCAGCTGGTGCAAAAACGCACCACCGTGTGGGTATCGTCGTACTTTTCCCAGTACTCAATCGCCGCATGCTCGCGAATGCGCGCCATGTCCTCGTTGGGCAGAATCACGAACTGCTGGTTAGTCGGCGTCTCCAAGAAGAACTGATAGCCGCGCTCGTGCAGCACGCGACGAAGCGCCTGCGCGGTTTCGATCGCCTGGCGACCAATCTCAAAATACAGGCCATCGGTAAAGAGCGCCTCAAACTGCACGCCCGTCAGACGGCCCTTGGCCAACAGCGCGCCGTGCTGCTTAATGCGCGGAATGGGATGCGCCGGGGCGTGCATGCCGCAGAACACCACAGCTTCGCCGCAGAGCGCGCCGCACTTGGTGCCGCCGATGTAGAACACGTCACACAGCTGCGCCAGCTCGGGCAGGGTAATGTCGCACTCATCGGCCGCCAATGCATAGGCCAGGCGGGCGCCATCCACAAACAGCGGAATCTTGCGCTTCTGGCACACTGCGTGAATCGCCGCGAGCTCGGCCTTGGAGTACAGCGTGCCGTACTCGGTCGACAGGCTCACGTACACGGCGCCCGGGAACACCGTGTGCTCGTAGCTCTCGTTTTCGTAGAACACCTGGATATAGTTTTCGAGATCTTCGGCGTGCATCTTGCCCTCGTAGCCGGGGATGGTGAGCACCTTGTGGCCGCCAAACTCGATGGCGCCCGCCTCGTGGCAGGCGACGTGGCCAGTCTCGGCAGCAACGACGCCCTCGTAGGGCGCAAGCAGCATGTCGATCACCGTCGCGTTGGCCTGCGTGCCGCCCACCAGAAAAAACACGTCGGCATCGGGGGCCTGGCAAGTCTCGCGGATAAGCTGCTTGGCACGCTCGGTGTGTGCATCGGTACCGTAGCCGGGCTGCGGCTCCATGTTGGTGTCGACGAGTGCCTGCAGCACTGCCGGATGTGCGCCGTGGGAATAGTCGTTGTTAAATGCGAGCATGGCAATCCTCTCTTACCGGATATCGGCCAGATGATTCAGGTGGCGCTTATTGTACGCCGTCCGGATAGGCAATGCGCGCAGCGAGGCACTCAAGTGCCAGCACCAGGGCAAATCCGCAGCTCACATCGCTCAAAAAATGTGCGCCGATCACGATGCGGCCAAAGGCAACGAGCGCCGCGACGGCAGCCGCGGCCCAAAAGACCACGCGGCGGCGCGACGGCTTTTCCTTAAAGGCCGCTGCGGGAAGCCCGGCGAGCATAAGGCCGATCGCCGCGTGCGCCGTGTGTCCGCTCGCAAACGACTTAAAGCCGTCCTTGATCACGCCAGCGGCAATATAGGCCCACTTGTCGGGGTTGCCGATCACCCACCACGGCTGAAAATTGAGCCCTGGCGTGACCTCGATCACGCGCATGCGCGGGCGCGACCACAGCGGCTTGACGATCACGTTGAGGATAATGGCCTGAGCAACCCACACGGCAAGTACCATCAACGCCCAGCGCGTGAGCTCGTCGGACTCGGTCGTGCGCGTGAGGCAGTAGGCGATGAAGTTGGCTGCGATGACCAACGCAAACGTCAGAACCAGCTGAAACGCAATAAGCTTGCCGCCGACGCGCAGCGATCCGATAATCTCGTAGCCGACCAGACCCACGTTGATCAAAACGCCCAGCGCAGCGAGCCACTTGCTCGCCTTGGAATCGGGGCGGGCCGAGCGCACGAGCATAACGCCCGCGATGCTCGCCGTCAGCTCAAACGGCAGCTCGCCGGCCGCCTCGACAAAGCGACCGTACATGCTGCCGATGTTGAACAGCGCGCTCGAAATCTGATAATCGAAGAAACTGCCCACGCCCAGACAAAGGCACAGGACAACCGCGATAATGGCGACATCTTTCTTATAGATGTATCCGAACATGCTTTCCTTTCGGTCGGGCGAAGGGCAGTCAACCTGCAATGTGGGTGAGACGAAGATGGCTTTGTCCCGTAAATACCCTTACAGGTTGAGCATAAGTAAGCGAAAACGTTCCATTTGTGGCAAGGTGGCCCGAAGGAGGAGGGAAGCGTACTTGCGTACGCGACCGACGAGTGAGGGTCAGATTGCCCAAATGGGGCGTTTGCAGCGTCGACCCGTTAGTCGTCGTCGCTAGCACCCAATTGCTGCAGCAGCATGAGTGCCGCGGCCACCGGGCCGGTGCCGTCGTTAGCGTCGAGACCGCGACCCAGGCCGCTGCCCGCGCCGGCACCCGCCTTGTAGGGCACCGACAGCTTGCGGCTCTTGGGAAAGTTCACCGCACCGTAGCGAGTCTTAAGCTCAAAGGCCACCTTCTTGGGAACGTCAACCCCCAGGAAGGTAATGCGTCCACCGCTGAGCGTGACGCTCTCGAGCCCCAGGCGCTCGCCGCGAATACGGATGCGAGCGCGGTTGAACAGGTTGAGTCCCGCCAACGGCAGATCGCCATGCGCAGCCTCGGTCTCCTCCTGCACCTCGTCGATACTCTCCAGGTCCTCGGCCGCTGCGAGCTTACGGTACACGAGCACGCGCTGATCCACCGCCGGCAGGTACTCCTCGGACAAGAAGTAATCGGCCGGCAGGTTAATGCCCACGCTCGCCGCCTCCACGCCGGCATCGTCATCGCCGCGCGCCTCGGCCACGGCCTGGCCCAACATCTGCGTAAACAGGTCAAAGCCCACGCTCGACAGGTTGCCGTGCTGCTCGGCGCCCATAAGCGAGCCGGCGCCGCGAATCTCCAGGTCGCGCATGGCGATGCGCATGCCGCTGCCCAGGTCCTGGAACTCGGATAGTGCGGTCAGGCGCGCCGTCGCCTCCTCGGTGAGCGGCAGCTCACCCGGGAACATAAAGTATGCGTAGGCCTGCGTGGCAGAACGGCCCACACGGCCCTTGAGCTGGTAGAGCTGCGCCAGACCCAGACGCTGCGAGTCCTCGATGATGAGCGTGTTGGCGGTCGCGTTATCGATGCCGCTCTCCACGATGGTCGTGGCGATAAGCACGTCGATCTTCTTGGTCGCGAACTCGATCATCACGTCCTCGACCTCGCGCGGGCTCATCTTGCCGTGCGCCACGCCCACGCGCGCCTCGGGCGCGGCCTCGTGCACGCGCGCCACGGCATCGTCGATGGTCTTGACGCGGTTGGACACATAGTACACCTGACCGCCGCGACCCACCTCCAGGCGAATCGCCGCGCTCACCACGTCGGGGTCGTACTCCCCCACGTGCACGATCACGGGACGACGCCCAGTCGGCGGCGTGGTGATCAGGCTCATGTCGCGCACGCCGCTCGTGGCCATCTGCATGGTTCGCGGAATAGGCGTTGCCGAAAGCGTGAGCACGTCGATTTGCTCGCGCAGGTTTTTGAGCTGCTCCTTGTGCTGCACACCAAAGCGCTGCTCTTCGTCGATGATCACCATACCCAGGTTCTTGGGGTTCACGTCGGCCGAAAGCAGACGGTGCGTGCCGATGAGCACATCAATCGTGCCCTCGGCAAACGCCTTGAGCGCGCGCTTTTGCTGCGCCGGCATGCGGAAGCGGCTGAGTACCTCGACCTCCAAGCCAAACGGGGCAAAACGCTCAAAGAATGTCTCGTAGTGCTGTTGGGCCAGAATGGTCGTGGGGCAGAGCACCATGACCTGGCGGCCGGAGTCCACGCACTTAAAGGCTGCGCGCAGGGCGACCTCGGTCTTGCCGAAACCCACGTCGCCGCACAGCAGGCGGTCCATGGGCTTGGGCGCCTCCATGTCTGCCTTGATGTCGGCGATAGCCTCCAGCTGGTCGCGCGTCTCGTCGTAGGGGAAGCTTTCCTCCATCTCGATCTGCTCGGGCGTGTCGGGCGGACAGGCGATACCGGTAATCGACGAGCGGCGCGTATACAGGTCGACCAGGTCAAACGCCAGCTTTTTGGCATTCTTGCGCGCCTTGTTGGTGGCCCGCGTCCAGTCGGCGGTGTTGAGCCTGGTCAAGCGCGGTTTATCGCCGTCGGGACCAACGTAGCGCGTAATGCGGTCAACCTGCTCCAGCGGCACGTAGAGCTTGTCGCCATCGGCGTATTCCAGCAAAAAGTAGTCGCGTTCCTTGCCGCCCACTTCCTGGCGCGCGATCTCGCTAAAGAGCGCGATACCGTGGGTAGCGTGCACCACGTAGTCGCCCGGCTTAAACGGGAAGGTGATCTGTGTAATGTCAACCTTGCGGCGGCTGCGCGCGCGGTTGGCATCCATGCGAGCGTTGAGGTCGGCGATCGAGAACACGGCAAAATTGGCGTCGGGCACCACCACGCCCTGCGGCAGGGCAGCGTCCACAAAGGTCACGCGCCCGCGCGAGATGGTGGGCACGGCGGCGCCAGCGGCAGCCTGCGCGGCGCCCGCCTCGAGCGAGCGGGCGTTGAGCGCGTCGGCGCGACGCTCGCGAATGGAAGCATGGGCCTCCTGGCGTGCGGCACGGTCGGCGGAATCCGCCGCTGCCACGCGCACGCGGTCGCCGATAGCGCCCGCGTTTTCGGGCGCCGCGGTCAGCGATTCCTCAAAGGTAATGCCCTCGTCGCCAAAGGTGAGCTCCATCGACTCGCGCGCACCGCGGTCGGGGATGGCAAACACGCAGGCATAGCGCTTGCCCACGACCTCCTGGATGCGCGTCATAAAACGGTTGTCCGAGCCTGCGATGGCAGGCTGCTCAATCTTGAGCTCGGCCGTCACCGCACCGCCGGCACGGATGAGGCTCACGTAGTTCAGGCGCTGTTGAGCGCCAAAGTCGAGTTGCTGGGCACGCACGTACAGGCCGTCCAGGCGGTCGACCCCCGCCTCGCCGGCACGCGCCTCGATATCCTCGTAGGCGCGCAGGCAATCGTCGAACAGCGAGCGCGGCTCGGACAAAACCACGAGCGCCTTGCCGCTCACGTGCGCCAGCGGGCTTACGGTCTGGCCGTACATCACCGGCAAAAAGCGGTCGAGCTCAGGCGTGACGATACGTGCATCCACCATCTCGAGCAGCGCCGCCAGCTTGCTGTCGTCCTGGCTTGCGCGGTAGAGCGCCACGTGCATGTTGTGGACGGCCTCGTCGGTAAGCGCCAGCTCGCGGCACGGGAAGATCTCGATGCTGTCTTCGTTGCCGATGGTCTGGCCCGTTGAACTCACCATGCGGCGGATGCGGTCGATCTCGTCGCCGAAAAACTCAATGCGCACGGGCGCCTTTTCCTGCGCGGGAAACACCTCGACGGTGTCGCCGTGCACACGGAACAGGCCGGGCGCGTCGGCGGCGCCGGCATTGGTGTAGCCCATGCCCACCAGACGCTGTGGCACCTCGTCAAAGGGAATCTCCTCGCCCACCGCAAAGGTCGTCGACTCCCAGTAGCGGCTCTCGACCGGCGGCACGCAACGCAGCAGTGCGCGGGCCGAGGCGACCATGATGCAGTTGCCCCCGCGCACGATGCGCCCCAGAGCCTCGCAGCGCTGCGCCACCACGGCGTCGTCGGGCGCCTGCTCGCGCCAAGGGTAGTCCTTGCGCTCGGGAAAGCGGCACACGTGCGCCAGGCCCACATAGGCGGCCAGACTGCGTGCGGCGCGATCGGCCGCATCCTCGCCGCTCACGATGTAGACCGTGGGGCGCGGACGACGCGCAAACTGGGCGGCGGCCATAAGCGTTCGGCCCGACTGAGACACGGCCAGCGTCACGTCCTCGCCAGAATCGAGCCCGGCCTCGACGGTCTGCAGTGCCTCGGCAGTATAGAGCTGCGCGGCTATACGGTGAATGAGCATGCTGTTCCTCCGGCATTGCAACGCCAAAAGCCCGCCGAGGCAAGCTCGGCGGGTCGTTCGTCAAATTCGTTGCCTGTCATGGTAGCGCATGGAGAGGACTCCGACTCAAGCGTACGCCCAGCCCCGCAACAAAAACGCCAGATAGAACTGGACTCGCCGGCTTCGCCAAAATCTCCCCGTCACGTCGAACGCCGCAACCACGGAAGGCTCCCCAAGAAACGGCTATTCCTCAAAAAAGCTCGCAACGTTCAAACGGCTCGTCCACTCGCCTATGGTGTTGGCAAAGCCGACGCGTGTGTACACGCCCGCGAAACGACCGCGATACAGGTACAGGCCTTCCATATTAGAAGCGGGCGCAAAACCAAGATCATCCACAAGTCCTTTGGGTGCCTCTCCTCGATGCGGCCCATTGACAAGCGTTCCGCGCAAGCAGGGAGTCTGATACTGCTGAGCATACTCCTGTACAATCGCCCCAGCGGCCGCAGCGCGAGCAAGCACCTGGGACCATTCCCGTTCCGTGGCATCCAAGCCGGCAACAACGCCAACCGCGTTGTAGCCGCCGCACGGCTTGACAATCCATCGATCCTTTTCGGCAAATCTCGACAACTGGGCGCTTTCGTCCAAAATCTCGGTATAGGGCACATGCTCCCGTACAAACGATTGCTCCTCCGGGCTCAACAAGGACTGCCCGGCTCGAGACCACAGAAATGCAAATACGGTCTTAGTCGCACACGGCCACGTTCTAAATCCGCCGACGATGCATGCGAGCCCTTCTTGGGCAGCCTCAATTAAGGCCGAGCGTCCGTCGCACGGCTTATCCCGCAACTCGCCGGTCACCGCGCGCCGCCAAACGCAATCAATAGGACCGACGGTATCGCACAGCCGCCTAGCACCGCTCTCGCCTTCGCCAATCCGCAGGTCGCGCACATCCGCAAAGCGTGCGGCTACACCCCGCTGCCTCATAAGGTCGACAAAATGAGCCGCATCTTCCGAGTCGATGCTTTCCGAATAGTCGACGATTGCCACCGAAGCGGGATATATCTTTGATTGCGGTGCATAGAGCCCCTCGTCAACGCGGGCCCCGTCGTCCGATCGTGCACTATCTTCGGCGCGGCGAGGATGGGCCAGCTCCCACTCTGCATAGGTCTCAAACAACGCATCTATCCAGCTACCGCACAAATCGTACTGCCGAAAGCCGGGGTGGTCGGATGCAAACTCCTCAAAGGAAGGCGTCATTCGCACCGCCTGGCAGACCGCATCGGTCACCACCATTCCGGCGCTGCCGTCGGTATTGAGCTCGCAAAACGTATACGAACCGGCATCTTCGTCAAGAAAGATATCAACACGCGCAAGGGGAATTTGGCAATCATAGCCGGCATCCATAGCGCACAGGTCAGCAAAAGCCGAATCCATGCGAAACCACGCACGCACGGAGGCATCGGAACAAAACGCCCGCGTCACCTTGTCCATAATGCCGTACATGCGCTCGGCGGCCTCCTTAAGAAGCGCCGTCATATCCTTGTCGAATATCTTTGGCGTTAAAGCCCAGGGCGCAGGATCTCCGTGGTAGAGCGCATGGGTTTGAGACAAGTATTCGTCGCCTTTGCGACGACCAGGTAGGTCACCTTCGCGCGTGCGTACGATGCGTTCAAAATAATCTTCGAGCTCTCGCGTCTTCAATGTTGCCACGTTACCCTCCATTGCTTGATTTTTTGCTCATGCTACGCCAGCACGCACGACTTCGGCGCGCTTGAATAGGCTTCTAAATTAGCAACACATTTTTGCATGAGGCGGCAGGAGGCGACAAATACTCCAGCTCAAGCGCATGCCCAGCCCCGCAACAAAAACGCCAGACGGACGAGTCGCCTGGCGTTATCAGAGTGAGCTATACGCCGAGTCTAATCGTAGACGCCCATTTTAAGCAGTGTGAAGGTCGGGGCGCCGTCACCCTGTGCGACGCGGACCGTGCAAGTTTCGGTACGGCCCCTGGATGCATCCGCTTGAATTGCGGCGATGAACTGGTCCTTTGGCAGGCCGTAGGTGCTCTCGGGGATGTCGGAAGGAAGTAACGCACCGCCAGCACTGTAAACCTCATAGGTGAGCTCGTAGATGTTGTCGCCAAGGTCAGTCGCGCCCGTAACGATGGCACACGATGGGTTGTAATTTCCCTGGCCGTATTCCTGCTTCAGATACAAGTACCCGTCATGCGCTTCGGCCGAATCGGCAAGCATCTGCCCACCCGACCCTTTATCAAAGGTCATGTCAGCATCCGAGAGCGTCAGACCCGTCAGGCGATTGAGTTCCCTATTGATCACATCGGTCGCCATGCGCTGATAGTGACCGTTGTCATAGTCGCCTTTCTCGATTCGATACGGCGCGTTGTCAATAAAATGGCACCAGATAAACTTGACCAGCTTGTATTTCTCGTCATCAGAAAGCCCGTCAGTCGAATCGAAGCCGCCCGCCTGATACCAGTCCCGATCGAAGTGCTCCTCCGTAAAGTTCGACAGGAACAGGTTCGCCGCGGCATAAGTTGCCTGGTCGTTGAGGTCGACCTTTACGCTGCTGCCCGTCTGCCCGGGCTCTTCCGGCTCCTCTTGCTCTTCGGCAGGCTTCTCCTTGGCGCTTCCCTGGTCCTTAAGCTCGGCCGAACCCTCGTCAGACCCCAGCACCGTGATCTGCGATGAATTGCCCTGCCCAAGCGGACCCAGCACGCCGGTCAGCGCCAGAGCGGCACCGCCGGCAACGAGCACGCCCACCACGCACATGCCGACAATCACCGCGCGCTTATGTGACTTCTTCTGCACGGAAGGCATCCCTGCCGCCGGCATCGGTGCGGGCTCAGCAGGCGCGGCCGCCGGAGAGGCAGCGCCCATGCGTGCCCCGCAGTTCGTGCAAAAATCTGTTCCGTCGGGCATCTCGGAGCCACACTTGGTGCAAAACATATTCGGGCATCCCCTCACAACAAACAGCATCTGTCGCCATCATATTGAGCCCTCAAAACGCAACTGTGTTGCGCAACATTGGCCGCCGTCTCCGAGTGCCGACTAAACGCGTCGGGCCCCTACCCCATCACACTCACACTGGGGCACAAATCCGCCAGCGGGCACTCGTCGCACTTGGGTTTGCGGGCGTCACGCAAACTGCACGGCGGTCATCAGCACTCGGTCCGCTCACCCAAAACGCGCATGCTCAAACGCCCTCGGCACAAAACAGCCTGATCGGACAGGATCGATTATCAGCTTTACCTGCGTTATTTTGCAATTATGGCAATTGCTACTTTATAGTTGTGGTAACTTCTAGTTAGTAATTATGGTTTTTTGCCTTAACAATGTGGCAAATCCCAAAGGCCTGCCACGAAACCCGGCGGATACCGACAAACTCGGCACGAGACTTTCAAACCAAAAGCATGCCTGCGAGCATGCGATGCAAGACGCGAAGGGCGTTAAAAATGATTGAGCGAACCATGGCCCAAAAGCTACGCGGCATGTCAGAATGGTTTCCCGTCGTCTCGCTTACGGGGCCACGCCAAAGCGGCAAGTCAACTCTCATCAAGGCCGTCTTTCCTGAATATGAATATCTCAACCTCGAGAACCCGGAAGTCCGTCGCGCCGCACTCGATGACCCCGTCGGCTTTATCAGCAGGCGCCCTGATCATCTGATCATCGACGAGGCCCAATATGCACCGGAGCTGTTCAGCATGATTCAGGTCGCTTCCGACGAGCGCGGAAGGACCGGCCAGTATGTATTGTCCGGCTCGCAAAACTTTTTGCTTATGCGCAACATCCAGCAATCGCTTGCTGGGCGCGTCGGCATGCTCAAACTCCTCCCTCTCTCCTACCAGGAGCTCAGCGAGACGCAAATCTCGCTTGACACCTACCTGATTCGCGGGGGATACCCGCGCATATATGATGCGGGCATCCCCACCGATATGTTCTACCAAAATTACCTTATGACCTATGTGGAGCGCGACGCGGGCGGCCTTCTCGATGTGCGTAACCTGAGCTCCTTTAGAAAAATGATCGGGCTGTGCGCGGCCTGCGTGGGAGGACTGCTCAACCTATCAAGACTCGCCGCCGATGTGGGAGTCGCCACGGCGACGATCAGCTCGTGGCTTTCGATCCTGCAATCAAGCTATTTGGTATTCCTGCTTCAGCCATATGCTGGAAACATGCGCAAGCGGCTTACCAAAGCGCCAAAACTGTACTTCTACGACACGGGACTACTTTGTCATCTGCTTGGCATTCACGACGAGCGCAGTCTCATGAGCCACCCCCTAAGCGGGGAAATATTCGAAAACCTCGTTGTCTCGGAACGCCAGAAGGCATATCTCAACAGAGGCATCGAGCCCACGCTTGTCTTTTATCGCGACGATAGCAAACGAGAGATCGACCTTATCGATCTAACAGAGCAGGCTCGCCCACAGGCGTTCGAAATCAAATCGGGCGCTACCTACCGAGACACATTCGCTCGACACCTACGCTCTGTTGGTTCTGAACTTGGCATTCCCGCAAAGGACCGAGCCGTCGTATATCACGGCTCCGAGCGCTACGATACCGAGGGCGCATCGGTTGTGCCGGCAGAAGAGTTCTTGCTTCGGGAGTCGTAGCGAGCGCCATGGTCACCGACCGCGTCCCGATTTGTGCCGCCCGGAGATACGCAAGAGCGGCGGCACCCTGCCCTTGCAACCTAGCCCACCCGTACACTGGGGCATAAATCCGCCAGCGGGCACTCGTCGCACTTGGGTTTGCGGGCGTCGCAGATCTCGCGGCCAAAGGTGATCCACTGGTGATTGACCGACCCCCAGTACTCGTGCGGCAAAATCTTGAGCAGATCCTGCTCAGTCTTGAGCGGCTCTTTGGCGTGTGTCTTAGGGCTTAGCATCAAGCGATGCGCAATGCGGTTGACGTGCGTGTCCACCGCGATGCCCTCCACGATGCCAAACCCCACGTTGAGCACGATGTTCGCCGTCTTGCGCCCCACGCCCGGCAGCTTGACGAGCTCCTTCATGTCGGCCGGCACCTCGCCGCCGTAGTCGGCCACGATCATCTGCGCGGCCTCCACGGCGTGCTTGGCCTTACTCTTATAAAAGCCGAGCGACTTAATGGTCTCCGCCACATCCGTCACGCTCGCCCCAGCCATAGCCTCGGGCGTGGGCCATTGGGCAAACAGCTGCGGCGTCACCTTGTTGACCTGCGCATCGGTCGTCTGAGCCGAGAGCAGTACCGCGATGAGCAGCCTAAAGGGATTCTCGTGGTCCAAAAAGCACTCGACCGGGCCATAGCGACGGTTAAGGCGCTCGCACACCTCGACGGCGCGCTCGCGTTTGGCGGCATTGGTCTCGCGTGGCATAACGACTCCTCGACTCGGCAGAAACATAACTTCACGGAAACGATTGTCCCACGTACGGGGGGGGCTTAAGCCTCCAAAAATGCGCCGGTCTGGCGGCTCCACAGGCTTGCGTATTCGCCGCCCGCCTCGACAAGCTGCGCATGTGTGCCGTCCTCGACAATCTCACCGTCCGCCAACACCACGATGCGATCGAGCGCCGCCACGGTGGACAGGCGATGCGCCACCACAATGGAGGTGCGCCCGCGCATCAGGTTCTCGAGAGCCTCCTGCACCAGCGCCTCGGACTCACTGTCCAGGGCAGACGTCGCCTCGTCGAGCACCAGAATCGGCGCGTCAGTGAGAATGGCACGGGCGATGGCCACGCGCTGGCGCTGGCCGCCCGAGAGTTTAACGCCGCGCTCGCCCACCATGGTGTCAAAGCCCTGGGGCAGGCGGTCGATAAACTCCAGGGCATTGGCCAGGCGCGCAGCCTCGCGAATTTGCTCGTCAGTGGCATCGGGGCGACCGTAGGCGATGTTCTCGCGAATAGAGCGGTGGAACAGCAGCGCCTCCTGCGGCACGTAAGCAACCTGGCGGCGCAGGCTCTGCTGCGTGCAGCGCGAGACATCCTGGCCGTCGACGAGCACGCGGCCGCCCTGTACGTCGTCCAGGCGCAGCAGCAGCTTGGTGAGCGTCGTCTTGCCCGAGCCCGATTTGCCCACCAGGCCCACGCGCTGGCCCGCCGCCACATGGAGCGTCAGGTCGTCGAACACGCTCTCGCCCGCCGCGGCATCACGGTATGCAAAGCTCAAGTGCTCAAAATCAATCGCGCCCTCGCTCACCTTGAGCTCGGGGGCGTTCTCGTCGTCTGCCACCAGACACGGCTCGTCCAGCACGCGCGTCATCTCGGCCGCATCGCCCAGCGCGCGGTTGATGCGCTGCATCATGGAGCTCACGTAGTTCAGACGCATGGTGAGGTTGTACGTATAGGTAAAGATCATGACGAGCGCGCCGGCCGAGATGCCAAACCACGCGTTGCCGCCCGCGACGAACACACTCACCACGGCCATGGTGATAACGATAAGGCCCGAGGTCGTAAAGTTGCGTTGCATCATGGCGTGCATCGATACCGTTTCGGCATCGCGCGCAGCGCGGTCGGCGGCATCGAACAGCTCGCGCTCAAAGTCCTCGCGCCCACAGGTCTTGACGGCCAGGATATTCGTGACCGCATCGGACAGCACGCCCGACAGCTTGTTCTGCGCGGCGGACGTCGCGGCCGAAAGCGGCATGATGCGCTTGTACATAAGCCAGACAAACGCGATGTAGACGACCATGATGCCCACCAGGATCACGGTAAACGTCGGCACCACCGGGGCGAGTGCTGCCACCGTGCAGACAACCGAGGTGATAGTGGGAATGAGCGAATACACCGTCACGTCCACCAGCCCCGTGTAGCCGCTCATAAAACGGCTCGTCTGGCTCACAAGCGATCCGCCAAAACGGCTGGTGTGGAATGTCATGGATTGATTGGAGAGCGTGTCGAAGCACAGGCGTGCCAGGTGATAGTTGCCCGCAATCTCGAGCTTGTAGACGGTGTAGTCCTGCAGCTTGGAGAGGATTTGGCCCACTAGGTTAACGAGCACGAGTGCCAGAATGTAGGGACCAAAGACCTCAAACACCTGGTCGCCCGCCACGGGGCCGGCCTGGACGCGGTCGACGATAAGGGCCATCACGTAGGTGTTGGCAAACGTAAGCAAAAAGATATAGCCCGCCGACGAGAACACCGAGAGAAAGACGATCAGTGGCTGCGTGCGCGTGACGTCCCAAAAACGCTGCAGCGTGCGACGTACGGTGGAGCGCTTGAGCGGACTGGTGCTTCTCTGAGACATGGGCTTCCTTTCGCGTCTGATAGGGCGAAACGCCATTGTTGCACATTGAAGCGCACTTCAGGCAAGCACAATGCAAGAAGCAGCGGGGCACCCGCGTTTACGCCGGCGCCCCGCCGTCAGATGCAGCTAGTCCTCGTCTTCCTGGCCCGCGAGTAAGCCTGCGGACTCCAAGCCCAGAATCGCGTCGGCCTCCCGCGCATCCTCCAGCGCGTCGATGTCCTTGAGCTTGCGCTCCATAACGTTGGTGCGTGTGGTGATAATGCCCTCGACCGTCTTGCCGGCGGTCTCGATCTGCTGCTGCGCGCGACGCAGCGCCGCCTGATAGCGCGGCAGCTCGGCCTTGACGGCGGAAAGCACGCGCAGCACGTCATCGGTGCGTTTTTGCAGCCTAAACGTCTGATAGCTCATCTGCAGGCTGTTGAGGATGGCCGCCATGGTGCTGGGGCCGGCAACGTTGACGTGATAGTCGCGGCCCAGGGTCTCGATAAGCCCGGGGCGGCTGACGACCTCGGCGTACAGACCCTCAAACGGCACGAACAGAATGCCAAAGTTGGTCGTCGCGGGCACGCTCAGGTACTTTTCGCAGATGTCCTTTGCCTCGCGTTTCACCATCGCATCGAGCGTCTTGCGCGCAGCGACGACGGCCTCAGCGTCACCCGACTCCTGGGCGTCGAGCAGATGCTCGTACGCGTCGCCCGGGAATTTGGAGTCAATCGGCAGTAGCACGGGATCGCCCTCGTCTACCGGCAGCTTGACGGCAAACTCAACGCGCTCCGAGGCGCCGGGCTTGGTGGCCACGTTTTCCAGATACTGGTCGGGCGTAAGGATGTCCGCCAGGATCGCGCCTAGCTGCACCTCGCCCAAAATGCCGCGCGCCTTCACGTTGCCCAGCACGCGCTTAAGGTCGCCCACGCCGGTGGCGATAGATTGCATATCGCCCAGCCCCTTGTACACGGCCTCGAGTTGGTCGCTCACTTGCTTAAACGATGCGGACAGACGATCGTTGAGCGTACGGGAAAGTTTCTCGTCCACCGTCGCGCGCATCTGATCGAGCTGCATATTGTTGTCCTTGCGGATGGCACCCAGCTGGACATCGACCGTCTCGCGCACCTTGTCCAGGCGGTGCTCGATGCCCTCGCGGTTGGCGCCAAGCTGTTGGGCTGTCTCACGGCGCAGGTCATCCATGCGGTCGCCAGCCTGCGAGAACTCGCGCGCAATGGTCAGGTAGCGTTGCTGCTCCACGGCGGCGTCGGTCGTCTGCTGCTGCGCGATGGCATTTGCCGTGCGGCGGGTTTCTGCCAGCGCGACGTTGAGGGCATCGAGCGTGCTATTGGCCTGCTCGAGCGCAGCCAGCATCTCTGCCCCGCTATCGCCGCGCTCTCGCAACTCGGCACGAAGGCCTTTAAGCTGCAGGGCGCAAACCACAGCAACTCCCACCGCCACCAAGGCAATCACAACAAGCGCAATATCAATAGCAGACATAGGCTCCGCCCAACAAACTCAATCGATCACCAATCAAAACCGCGATCAATCTTACCCCGCCACACGCACCGGGCGCCCGGCCCCTTCTTGGGTGCCCCTCTCCTCCGCATATTCCATAATGCGGCGCGCCGTTTTCCTGCTCACCTTTGAGTCATCGCCGGCCAAGTATGCGTATACGTTTCCTTTATTCAGGTGCAGAGCACGGCAGATGCCATAGCGCGTTACACCCGATTCCTCCAATGCTTCCAGTGTTCTCTTTCTCATCAGGGCGTTCACCCTTCTGTCGGCCGCTGGCTTTTCTTTCACCCCTCTATACGCGTGCCAAACGTTGGCGTAACGATTGGGGAGCTTATCCTCGGCGCATAGAGATGCCAGGCTACCCGCTTGGCCATACAGAGACAAAACACCTCGATAGCTCTCTTCCATCCACGAGCCCTCGGATAAACCCAGAACGTATTCGGCTTTTCCCTGCGCCAAAGCGAGCAAGAACAGAGGCTCCGCCACGCGCGGCGCAACCGTCGTCGCCTGCTCAACCAGTTTTCTAAAACTCAGCGACTGTTGCCCGGACAGCTCTCGGCAATAGCCTTTCAAAAATCCCTCAAAAGTCAGATTCAACCGAGCACCTCCTTTTTGTATTGCCTGTATGCACAGACCATCTCTTGATAGCTTCGCTCCGAAGGCGACGACGCCAGCGCTTCTCCCTCGTCGAATATAAGCCGTTCGAGCAGATCCCAATCAAGTCGGTCGACGAATGCCTGACTATGAAGATCGACGATGTCGTTCGGACGGTAGGCATAGAGCTTCATTACCGCCAGGTCCTCCAAGGATGGCGTAAAGTACCTGATAAAACGCGCCCCAATATCCAAGGGAATCAAACGATCTTCGTAATTGAATGGCATCTGGTTACAATACGCCACTGCCATACCATTCACCTCGGGGTATCGAGCTATGATCTCGCGGAGGCACCTGTCTGCCTCAAACACATCAATGTCATGTGTAACCGACCGATTCGTCACATCGTTTAGCATGAAGGCGCCTCCTCCCACCAATACAACGCTCGGCCTGTCGTCTCTTGGACCTATTTCCAGCTCCGCCTCTTCGTCAATGCCCAAAAGAGTCTGCTCTAAATCCTGCTTATGCATAGCAAATCCTATTATTATTCATCTTCAATAATACTATTCAGTCGCACGATAGGACCCACAGGTTGCAAGAATTCTACTCGTGGCGATAATCCCTACACCCTAGAAGTCCTAATGTGACAAACGCTAACTCTCCCAGCCGGCGCGGATGGTTGTTATGACATCGCCTAGGCGCTGGCCGAGGGCTGACAGATGTTGGAGCACTTCGCTGGGCGAGGCACCGTTGAGGATGCAGGTGAGCGCATACGAGACCAAGAAAATCGCCGCAAGTCCTAACGGAATGAGCACGATCATCGCTAACGTGCGCAGGCGCTGGCCCACGCGGCGGTGACGCGTGCGGCGCTTGTCGAACGCAAGCTCCTGCGCATATGAATCTTGTTGTACGGAATAGTTCTCTGGCGCCGATCCGCCCGCAGGCGAAACCGCGGGCGTGGCATTTTGCGCAGGGGGCTGGGCGGCTACCCCTTGCATTTGCATCTCCATGAGCCGTTGCTGCTGACGCAACATGCGCTCAGCTTGTTGCTGCGGAGTCTCAAGAAACAGGTCCATGCTGGCCTCCAAAATCGGAGCATTCGACGCTTACGACCAGCATCCCGCACCGCCAAGGCCACGGCAACGCAATCCGTAGCAATAGCTGCAAAGTTTCTTTTGCCCAAAAGCTGTCGAAAACCTCAACAACTCCCCTACCAGCACTTTCTCTGAGCTTTTTTATCGAATGATCTTTCGCCCTTCCACCAGCCCGCCAACTAACCAAAATCTAACCAAAAGCTTGACGAAAATTGTGAAGACAGGGACCCCAAACAAAACGTGCCGCCCCATAAGGGGCGGCACACAAACTTATTATCAGCTTTTCTGTAACGAGCATGCGACGACTCAACGCCGGAGCGCAGGGCGGGGAAACCTTTGCCTCGCGCGACCCTGCGAAGCCGTGAGCGAGAGGGAAAGGTTTCCCCGCCCTTCGTTCCGTGGTCGGTGAGGACAGACTACATGCCCGCGAAACCGCGGGCGGCGGTGGCGCACATAAACGCCAAGGCTAGAATCACGAGCGAACCCGCGATGTCTGCCAGCACGCCCATAGCACGCCGCTCAAACAGCCAGCTCTCGAAATGCGGGGCGACGTTGCGCCAGACACGCCACAACAAGATGCCCATGCCGATGACGCCGGGAATATTGAGCAGCAAAATCTCGGAGCACAAGAGGCCAATCAGATTGCCGGCGGCAAAGCCCGCATCGCCCTCGCAGTACTTGCGGTAAATCATGTACAGCATGTACGCCACAAACGGCTGCAGGCACGCAGAGATAAACGTAACCACCATCGAGGGGTCCTGAGAAAAGACATCGGTGAGCTTATCCACACTCGTGGCATCTTTCGAAGCCAAGAACAAGCCAATGACCACCACGGGCACCACGCCCAAGATAACCTCGACCAGAGTAAACAACTTAGCAGTCAGATCCTCGCTAGCCGTATTGAGGTGAGGCGCCCACTCAGAATGAGCATGCGCACCGACCTTCTTGTCCTTCTCGACACGATCGGCCTTTTTGCCCTCGGCAACCCGACGACCAGGATCCTTGCGAGTTCCCGCGGCAGCAACCCGAGCCCGAGACTTCTTACCCATAACCAACACCTCACAAGAGGAAACGAATAGCCAACGCTACCTAGTGTACCCCACCCAAGAACGGTACCGTCCCAACCAATCCCCACACAAAACGCGCCGCCCCAAAAGGGGCGGCACACAAACTTTTAATATCAGCTTTTCTGTAGCGAGCCCGCAACGACCCAAAGCGGGCCGGGAGGGCGGGATTACCTTCCCTCAACGCGACCCTGCGAAGCCGTGAGCGGGGAGGGAAGGCAATCCCGCCCTCCCGGCCCAGCTCATGTCAGCGCCACGCGCTAGTAGTTCACCACCTGCTCCTCAAAGTACGCCTTCGGGTGGTTGCACACCGGGCACACCTCAGGCGCCTCGGCGCCCACATGCAGGTGCCCGCAGTTCAGGCACTTCCATACCTTCACGCCCTCTCGCTCAAACACCTCGCCCGATTCAATGCGCTCGACAAGCTTGTTGTAGCGCTCCTCGTGAGCCTGCTCGACAGCACCGACGCCGCGGAACTTCGCGGCGATCTCGGCAAAGCCCTCCTCCTCGGCGGTCTTGGCGAACTCGTCGTACATCGTGGTCCACTCGTAGTTCTCGCCCGCAGCGGCATCACGCAAGTTGTCCAGGGTATCGGGAACGGCGCCGTCGTGCAGATACTTAAACCACAGCTTGGCGTGCTCGGACTCGTTGCCCGCCGTCTCGGCAAAGATATTCGAGATCTGAACGTAGCCGTCCTTCTTGGCCTTAGATGCGTAGTAGCGATACTTGGTGTGCGCCTGGGACTCACCGGCAAAAGCGGTCTCGAGGTTCTTCTTGGTCTGAGAGTTCTCAAAATCCATAGGTGTACTTCCCTTCAACATATGCCGCCCGTAGGCTTCGAGCGGCCTTGTCTTTAGGATGCCCTCATGTCGAAAATCTAAACCTTACAATCCTGTTTTTCAGATTCAGATGGGCTACACGCTTAGCCAGCGGTCGTCCTCCACGCGGCAAAAGCCCTCACGCTCTAAGTCGGCCAAAATGCCTGCGACGAGATTGTGATCGACCGGCTCGCGGCCTGCCGCCGCCTCCATTTCGTTGACACCCGCCACGGCCTCGGCGAGCGTGATGCCCGCCGGCCGCCCATCGCGCGCAGCCAGCAGCATGCGCACAATATGGGCGCGCTTTTGACGGCGCGAGCCCTCAAACTTGGACTGACGGCTATAGCTCGCCGAGCGCCTGGACGGATTGGGCAGCGTCTTCTTAAGATACGCGCCATAATCCAGCAGCGCGTAATACCATGCGCGCGGTGTGTCGGCATCATCGAGCGGCACGGCAAAGGGAGCGATCTCATCCGCCGTCGCGCCGGGAGCCGCCGGACAGGTGGCCTGAATCAGCGGCACCAGCCCGCGATCGGGAACGGCCGGCACATCGGGAAAGAAATGATGCAGAAAGACCGTGCGCACGTTGGTCTCCAGATACACACCCGGTAGATCGAACGCAAACGACCGGATGCCCTGCGCCGTCGCCGGGCCAATACCGGGCAGGGCGACCAGGTCGCGCGTCTCACGTGGAAACTCCCCACCCCAGTCCTCTACAACGCGCTGAGCGGCCCTGTGGAGCGCCAGAGCGCGTCGGTTGTAACCCATCCCCTGCCAAGCATCCAAAACGTCGGAAGGAGCGGCCTGAGCGAGCGCCTGCACGGTCGGAAAGCGGTCGAGCCACGCGGGCATACGCGTCTCCACACGCGGCACCTGCGTTTGCTGCAGCATAACCTCGGAAAGCCAAATAATGTACGGGTCGCGCGTGCGGCGCCACGGAAGGTCGCGATAACGCAGGACCCCTTCCGAACGAATCATCGAACGAAAGGGGTCCTGAATCATGGCTATGCTCCTTATGCGGCGCTATTCCTCCCGGCAAGCGCACGCACAGGTGGCGTACTCGGGAAACGCATCGCGGTCGGCGAACTTGGAATCGACGGCCGGGAACTGGCGGTGAGCGACGATATCGCCCAGCGAAACGGAATCGAGGTAGTCGCGCATCAGCGCTTGAGCTCCGGCCCACAGGGGATGATAGCAGCACGTGCCCATGCGCGCACAGTCGCCATCGGGCGCGGTGCAATCGTTCATGACCATGGGGCCCTGAACGGCCTCAACGACCTGGCGGATGGTGACATCGTCGGGGCTGACCTTAAGACGCATGCCGCCATGGACGCCACGCAGGCTCTCCACAATACCGGCCTGAACCAAACCATGCTGGATCGAACGGGCAAACGAATACGGGACATTGACCTCTTCGGCGGCGGTGCGAACAGAAAGCAGACGCTCCGGGTCCTCGGCAAGCATCGCGAGCATGCGAAGGGCGTAATCAGTCTTCCTCGATATGTCCATTTTTCCCCTTTCAAGGAATAGGAACAGCTCGAACGAGCTCCGGAGCCGAGCTTACGTCGAGACGCCAATGACCGTATGGACGCCCATATAGCAAAACGGGTGCCCACTGAATGCCGTGTTTGAAGCCTCTTGCATCAAAAACGGCCCATAGTGCAATTTAGTATAACCTAACCCCCTGCTTCGTTGAACAGGTGTTGTGCAACAAACGCCTTGTTTGAACACAGGTCTCAAACGGAGCTTGTCCGGGAATTGGAAGGATTTGGTTTTGGGCAAAAGGAGCCGATGGGATCAAGGTCCTATCAAACGCAAAAAGCCACGTCCGAAGACGTGGCTTTAATTGCGTTGGCGGGAAGTACGGGGCTCGAACCCGCGACCTCCGACGTGACAGGCCGGCGCTCTAACCAAACTGAGCTAACTCCCCAGACAGTCGTTCGCGTTTGTTTCCGCTCGCGTGCGCTGCGGGGATTAGTATACACAGAAGTCTGTCCGGTGCGCAACAACTTTTTTGAAAATATTTTTTGGGCCCCTCCGGGAGGGTCTCCGGGGCTGAGGGCGGGGGTTAAGTTTGCTGCTCTACAGTCCTGCGCAAGACGGAAAGCACATTAAGTGCTTTCCTTTGCGTGCGGAACTCGCGACAAACTTAACCCCCGCCCTCAGCCCCGGAGACCCTCCCTGCCGTCACATTATTCAACCAGTTTTGCGGGCGTGCGCCGCTGCGCGGCTAGCCCGCGTGCTCCTAGGCGGGGTTGGTCTGATGGATCTTGCTGAACTTCCGCCTTTGGCTCATAAAAAACGGGGGATGCGTTGTGCATCCCCCGTTTTTGTTGCGTTTACTCTAGGTCAATAAATTTGGTGCTCAGGATCTTGCCGTCCTTGACGAGCATTCTGGCCATGGTGGGGCCTCGGGTGCCTCGGGGATAGCTGGCGCTGCCTGGGTTGAGGACCAAGCAGCGGCCCACTTGGGCTTCTTTGGTTACGTGGGTGTGGCCGTTGATGGCTACGTCTACGGATCCCACGGGGAGGTCTTCGCGGTAGTGGGCTACAGCGAATTTGAGGCCTTCGTAGGTGAAGAGGGCCAGACGGTCTACATCCGGGCCGTAGTCGCGGTAATAGTCGTTGTTGCCTAGGACCGCTCGCACGGGGGCGATGGTGCATAGGTGTTCGTAGTCCATCTCGGACGTGAGGTCTCCGGCGTGGATGATTAGATCTGCGCCCTTGAGCTCGTCCAGGAGCGCGGGCGATAGATAACCGTGGGTGTCCGAGATGATGTCGATGCGCTTGGCGCTTGCGCTGTTCATGGAATCCCTTCTGCAAAACTGATTTGGCGGTTATACAAAAAGCCCCACGGCTCCGCAGACAATTGGTCTACCGAGCTGCGGGGCCAGTGTGCTAGAGACTCAGGGCCTTCTTGAGCGGCACGACGCGGCGGCGCGAAACCGGCACGCGTTCGTCGACGCCCGTGATGCCCAGTTGGATAGCGCCCGAGGGCACCGTCTCGACGTCCGTGACGCACGCCAAGTTGACGATATAGCGGCGATGCACGCGGAAGAAGCCAAAGTCGCAAAGCTTGGCCTCGAACTGCGCCAGCGACGTTGTCGACAGGAAGCGATCGTCGATCGTGTAGATGCAGGAGTAGTCGTCCTTGGCCATAATGAAGCGAATGTCGTCGACGGGAATGAGGACCTTACGGCCGCCCTTTTCCACCGGAATGCGCTCGATGGTTGCCTTGCTGTCCGCGACGGGCTTGGCGCGCTGCATGACCTTCTCGATCGCGCGATCCAGGCGCGCCTCCTCAACCGGCTTCATTAGGTAATCGACGGCATCTACGTCGAACGCCTCGACGGCATGATCGCTATACGCGGTCACAAACACAATCGCCGGCGGATTCTTAAGCTTATGCAGTGCCTCGGCAAGCTGCAGACCAGAAGCACCAGGCATCGAGATATCGAGAAAGACGACATCGACGCGGCTTTCCATCAGCATCTCAATGGCGGAGCGGACGCTCGACGCCTCAGTGATCGTGCCGATCTTGCCCGTCTGCTCGAGCAAGAAGCGAAGTTCCGAACGGGCCGGGGCCTCATCATCCACAATCATCGCACGCAGCATAGGGATTAAACCTTTCGTCAACAAACTACGCTGGGCATCCGCCGCTTGGCGTTGAGCCCATAGCCTTTTATTTTACTCTTGAATGTCAAAGATGCTCTCTGACAAATCAAGATGCAGGAGCACTTTGGTGCCCTTGCCCGGCGCCGATTCGACGCGCGTATAAGAGTGCGGTCCATAAAAGCGATGGATGCGCTCAGAAATATTGTGCATGGCCACGCCGGCGCCGCCGCCTTGCGGGGAACTGGCATCGGGGCGGGCGGAGCGCTCATCAAACAGCCTGGCGGCGGTGCCCTCGTCCATGCCCACGCCGTTGTCGGCCACGGCAATCAGGATTGCGTCGTCGCCGTCTTGATGGACGGTCACATCGATCTGCAGGGCATCGCCATCGCCCATGCCATGCCGCACGGCGTTCTCGACAATGGGCTGGATTACAAAGGCCGGGACCAACGTGTCCTCGACATCCTCCGAGACATCGAAGGTCGCCAGTACGCGGTCCTCGCCAAAGCGTGCCTTCTCAAACGTCAGGTAGCGCATGGTCTGGGCCACCTCGCGCGAAACCGGGATGAGCGACCCCGAGTTGTCGAGCGTGGCGCGATAGAACGACGAGAACTCGCGCAGCAGCTCGCGGGCACGCAGCGGATCGGTGCGCGTAAACGACGCGATGGTGTTGAGCGTATTGAACAGAAAGTGAGGATTGATCTGCGCCTGCAGGGCACGAACCTCGGCGCGGGCCGTGAGCTCCTTTTGCACCTCGAGCTCGTGGATGGCGAGCTGCGTGGACAGGATCTCGGCAAAGCCCGAGGCAAGCGCATACTGGGTGCGGTCGACGGCGCGCGGGGTCTTGTAGTAGAACTTGAGCGTGCCGACGGTGCGGTCACCCACCTTGATGGGGGCGATGATGCCGGCAGGGACCTGGTTATGCGAGCCGTCCGAGCCGACGACGTCCACCACGCGGTTGAACGACTGCACGATGCCGTGCTCAATGACGTAGCGCGTGGCAAGCGTGTGGATGGGCGAATCGGGCAGCAGCTTTTCCTCGAACTCGCCCGCGCAGGCCAGCACGTTGCTCTCGTCGGTGATGGCAACGGTCATGGCACGCGTCTCGGGCAGAATACGCTGGCATACCAGGCGCGCCGACTCCTGCGTCAGGCCGCCCTTAATGTCCTCGAGCATGGCCGAGGCAACCGAGAGCGTCTCCTCGGTGTACTGGGAGCGCACCGAATCGGGGTTGAGCGTCAAGAAGATAAAGATGCACAGGAAGATACACAGCAGCGCACAGGCGACCACCGTAGCGATCGGCTCGATGCCGGTCGCCAGGGCAAAGATAAAGTACGCCAACACGCAAACGGCGCAGACAACGGCGATGATACGAAAGATTGAAATTGAATTATCGCGCTGGGCGCGGCGGTCGATCATTCAGCCCCCTCCAGGATGCTAATCAGTTGTGCGTCGCGCCAAAGTTCGTCCATGATCTTGGGCCAGAAACTCTGAAAACGCAGGTAGCTTGCGGCGTTTTGACGGGCATAGGTCTTGGCCTCGTCAATACCGTGACGCCAGATGCGCAGATATCCCTCGTGCTCGCGGGTAAACATGCTGCGAACCATGGCGGTCTTGCGCACGCGGTCGTCGAGCTCGCGCGAGATCCACGGACCCGGATAGGGCATGAGCGATGCCGCTGTAACGGGAATGAGCTCCTTTTGGTGCGCGGCGAACGTCAGCTTGGCCCGCTCGTAGTACCAGCGGTACACGTCCTGCATAAAGCGCGGCGAGCGCTTCTCGGACTCTGGCGGCAGGTGGCGCACGGTCCACTCGTTATCGAACCACACGTCGTAGCCAAACATGCGCATGTTAAACAGGTAGTCCAGGTCCTCGCCGCGGGTGATAAACGGGTCGAAGGCCACGCGGGTAAAGGCGCGGGCGTGCAGGGCCATCAGGCCGCCGCACACGTAGTTGGAGCGCGAAATACGGGTACCCGAAAGCGCCTTTTTCATCCAGCGATTAAACTCGATACGCTTGGTCCACCAGCGATGGCAAATGCCCACCTTGTCCGTGGGGGCCAAAGGCGACCCGTCGCGATCGTAAAAGTAGCCGCTCTTGACCAGAATCGGCAGGCCCTGACGCGTCTGCTGACCCAGCGCATAGGTCGCGCGCTTCATAAAGTCGGCATCGATGACGGTCTCGTCGTCATCCAAAAAGACAACCGCGTCGTGTCCCAGCACCGCCGCGCAGGCAAGACCCATGTTGCGGATGGCGCCGTAGCCGCGCAGGCTCACGCACTCGCCCGAACCCTTGGGCGCGATCTGCGCCACGCGGTCGGCAACACGCGAAGCCTGAGTATTGGTGACGACGGTGATCTTGAGCGTGGGGTGCGCGCTGACGATTTCGTGCACGCGATGGGATACGTCAGCCGTGGCGGAAACCGGGCAGACCACCAAAAGGATGATGCGCGGAATGTCGCGCACCTGCTCGAGCGAAGTCAGGCAGCGATCGAGTTCCGGGTTGTCAGCGTTGAGCGCCGTCGAGTGATCATAGGTGCCGGGAGCGTTTGCTTGGGTATCATCGCCCGCCCAATATGTTGGGATCACAACCGTGGCGTTCATACCTTTACCCTCCTTGCAACACAAAAACGGGGCGCCGCCAAACACAGGCGACGCCCCGCGACCTAGCTGGTTCCATCATACCCACTTGGACCAAACATTGTTTGGAAGTCAGAATGATTTATGCGGCTACCCCCAAAAGAGTACTGCGGATAGGCGCAATTGCCGCCCCGCGCTTGGTGGCCCTACGCCGCCGCCTGGGCCATGCGGGACAGACGAACCAGCAACAAAAAGCCAACCACCAGCAGCACGCCAATGGAAAGGACGCCCAGCGACGGGTTGCCGGTCAGCGAGGTGACGACCGACACCAGGAAGGTGCCCATCACGCTTGCGTAGCGGCCAAAGATATCAAAGAAGCCGTAGTACTCGTTAGACTTTTCCTTGGGGATGATGCGACCAAAGTAGCTGCGGCTGAGCGCCTGCACGCCACCCTGGAACAGGCCGACCAAAATGGCGAGCACCCAAAACTCAAAGGCGGTCTTTAAGAAGAACGCCGCAAAGAGCACGATACCCATGTAGGCGGCGACGGCCACCATGATCATGTTGAGCGTGCCCACGCGACCGGCGAGCTTGCCATAGATGATGGCGGACGGGAAGGCCACAAACTGCGTGACGAGCAGCGCCAGCACCAGCTGGGTCGAATCGATACCCAAGGCCGAGCCGTAGCTGGTTGCCATGGAGATGACCGTATGGACGCCATCGATGTAGAAGAAGAACGCGACCATGTACAGAAGGATGGTCTTGTTGCTGGCGATCTCGCGCATGGTATGTCCGACCTCGGAGAACACACCGCCCACGATGTGGCCGAGCGTGTCCTCGGGGCCGCGCTCGCGACCGTACTTTTGCTTATAAGTACGGATGAGCGGCAAGGTAAAGATGAGCCACCAGGCACCGGTGATGATAAACGACAGGCGCGTCGCCAGCATGGTGGGGATGCCCAGGGCAGGACCGCCCATGATGAGCGCCAGGCAGACGATGAACGGCACGGTGGAGCCGATATAGCCCCAGGCGAAGCCCGAGCTGGACACAACATCCATGCGCTCGTCGGTAGTGACGTCGGGCAGCATGGCGTCGTAGAACGTCATGGACGAGTTAAGGCCGATGGTGCACAGCACGTAGACGGTCAAAAACGCCATGGCGGACATGGGGATGGCCTGCGCAAAGCAAAGCACGAGGCCCGTAAAGAAAAAGCCCATGAAGAACTTGATCTTGTTGCCGGCATAGTCGGCAAGCGCGCCCAGGATGGGCATGAGCATGGCAATGACCAGCGAGGCGATCGTCTGCGCGTTGCCCCAGGCGACCACGAGGTCGGCCGAGGAAGCGCCGGTATTGATTGCATTGAAGTAGATGGGCACCACCGAGGTGTTGAGCAGCACGAGGGCCGAGTTGCCCACATCGTACATAACCCAGTTACGCTCGAGCTTGGTGTATTTCATGGACAGGGCCCCTTCGTATTCGCCCGATATGCAGTTAGCTCATCGTACCCCAATTGTCCAGAGGTGCCGGTAAGGATTCGGCAAAGGGGCACGCACGAGCCCTACTCCTCGCGGTCGAACTCCTCGTCGGTGCCGAGCACACGACCGCTGTAGTTGACGTGGTTGGTCACGGCCTCCATATCGCCGGTCTCGATAAAGCGGGCAACCGCGCACTCGTAATCGAGCAGCGCACGGTCAAAGACCTCGGGGAAACTCTCGTTCGAGACCTCGTCAGTAAAGGGGTTCTTCCATGCCAAGTGGCCCAGGTTGCCGGTACGCTCGGGCAGCTCGGTCGTCACACGGTGCGCAAGGCCGTCGAGCAGCGAATAATCGTGCACCAAGCCCTCGAGCAGGGCAATCGCGCGCGTCTTGGCCGAACCGGCCGGCTCGATAGTGCGGTAGAGCAGCTGCATGTCGGCTACAGCGCCGGCGTACTCCCCCGCCGGGATGTCGATACCGTACACGCGCCCGGCGACGTAGCTCATCAGCACACCGGCCACGCGATTGATGCGGTCGGTGGTGACGATCTCGCCCGCCGGCGGATAATCCTCGACCGTGGCCCCGTCACGTTTAAGCTGCAGCATCAGCACGTCCAGGTCGCTTTCGAGCACGGCGTGAACTTGACTGCCCGAAGCCTCGAGCTCGGGGTCGGACTCAACAATGCCAAACTGCTGCTCGTAGACAAAGGGGTGGGCATTGCGGTCGAGCACATAGTGCGACAGCAGGCCCAGCGCAAAGGCGCGGCCCAGATTGGCGTCGCGCGGCTGCAGGTGCGACACGCCGTCGCGCAGGCATGAGAACTGGCGCGACATGCGCGAGCGGTGCATGACCTGAGCAAGCAACGTACAGTCGGAAATGCGCGGCGTGAGCATGTGGAAGAAAAACGGGTCGGGACCTTGGTTTCCCAGGATAAAGGCGATGCGCTCCTCGTCGGACGTGATAACGCCCTGCGGAAGACGGTCGATACTTTCTTCGCCAAACAGATGATGCGTAATGAGCGCGGGCATAATGATCCTTTCGATTTCATTCGATGTCACCCATTATGCCCACCGTGCGGTCATACCAAACCTGCGGCGATAAACGATGGCATGCAGACCGCCTACGCAAGTCCCAAGTGCGCCTTGACCTCGGCAGCGCGACGGCGGGACACGGGCACCGTCGAGCTCACGCGGTCGAGCCTGAGCTCCATCAGGCCCGTGGAGCCGATCTCGACATTATGCACGTCTTCCAAATTGACCAGATAACTGCGGTGGACACGAATAAAACCCTCGGAGGCCAGACGCCGCTCGAGCGAGGAAATCGACTCATTGATCAGGTATGTTCCCTCGGCACAGACCGCATTGCAAAAATCGGCGCGCGCCTCAAAGTAGCAGACATCCGCCACGGGAATGAACACCCTTTTGCCCCCGCGATCCACCGTCAGGCGCAAAGGCTGGCGCGGAGCATGGACGACACGGCGAGCACCCAGAGCAGTCTCGATCTTGTCGAGTGCCTTTGACAGGCGGGCATCCTCGACCGGTTTGACGACGTAATCGACGGCATCGAGGTTATAGGCATCGGCCGCATACTCGGCAAATGCCGTCACAAACACCACGACCGGCGGCGTCTTTAGGTTCTGCAGCGTCTCGGCAAGCTCAATTCCCGAGCGACCGGGCATGGTAATGTCTAAAAACAGCACGTCGGGCTTGTTCGACAGAATCGACTCCACGGCTTCGGTAACATTGCCCGCCTCGGCAATCTGACCCACACGCGTATCCTTTTCCAACAGATAGCGTAGCTCAGCCCTAATTGGAGGCTCATCATCAACCACCAGGATGTTCCAGCCTTCGGACATATGCGCTTCCCCTCTTTTTCTCTCAATCCAACCGCGCGCTACACCGTCAGCGGCGCCGGCTCATGTGGCTCGCCGTTCAACTCAACGATGACCTGCGTTCCCACGCCCTCCTGGGACTTCACGCGCATGCCGGAATCTTCTCCGTAAAAGAAATGGATGCGCTGAAGCACGTTGAAGAGCGCCAGGCCGCAACCTCGCTTGACGGAGCCGTCGGCGGTAATGCTCTCGGGCTCCTCTCGGCGATGCTGCTCAAACAGATGCGCGCAGACTTCTTCGCTCATCCCGATGCCGTCATCTTCGACGATGATCTCCAAGCCGTCATCGGTCTCAAAAGCCCTAACACGAATAGAAAGCGGCTCGGTCTCGCGCTGCGCATGCTTGATGCAGTTTTCGAGCAGCGGCTGCAAGATAAACGGCGGTACCAGGCTGTCGCGCACCTCAAAGTCGATGTCGACCGAGACGCGCAGACGGCCGTCGCCATACCGGGCCTGCATAAGATTGATATAACGAGTGCCCTGTTCCACCTCGTGCTCGAGCGTGGTGAGCGTATCGGAGTCAGAAAGCGTCTGACGGTAATAATTGGAAAAATCGATCAGCAGCGATCGCGCCTTGTCGGGCTCGGTTCGAACGAGCGACACGATGGTGCTGATGGTATTGAATAGAAAATGCGGGTCGACCTGCGACTGCAGGGCGCGAAGCTCCACGCGGGCCGTGAGCTCGTCCTGGCGCTCGAGCTCAAAGCTGGCGAGCTGCGTGGAAATGAGATCGGCAAAGCCCGAGGCCAACGCCGTCTGGCGCATATCGATGCTGCTCAGGCGGGGGTAATACAGCTCGAGCGTGCCCACGCAATGCCCGCGCACGGTCAGCGGCGCGACAATGCCGGCGCGCAGACGGGGAAAATAGCCGCCCGTCTCATTGGAGGCGTCGCGCGAAAATACACTCTGTTCGCCGGACTCGATCACGTTGAGCGTGGTCTTGAGCACGACCGGGGTGCCGGCAGGGCACTTTGCCGAGTCCTCGCCCCAGCTTGCCAGCACCTGTTTGCCATCGGTAAAGCAGATGGCAGAGGCGATGGTCTCGGACAGGATAATTTTAGAGGCGCCCAGGGCCGCTTCGGGCGTAAGGCCGCGCGACGTGTAGGCGAATATTTTTGATGCGATGGCGAGCGTACGGTCGGTTGCGCTCGATGTGAGGTCGTCGGGGACCACAAAGACATACGAGAAAAAGAAGCACAGCATGACCAGGCCGGCAATAACGACAACGCCCGGAACGGGATTGGGATTATCGGTTAAATCCCAGATAAGCAGCAGGATAAGCGCCGGAACGACAATACCGAGCAGGATGGCCTGAACCACATGCTGGGCCGTACGAAAGACCTTGGTAGAGTTGTAGCTCTTGCCCAGAATCAGCCTGTTTAAATCCACCGTCATCCCCTCTTGTCCGTAGCACCCATAGCAATAAAGAGGGCCGCAAGCGACCCTCTCCATTGCATTATGCAATCAAAAACTGTGTTTTACATCAAGCCATCGACAAACGGTATCTTAGGCGCTGTATTTGTTAGCCTCACCAAAAGTGCCAGCCTCGACGATCCAGCCGTCCTTCATGATGACGTCCATGTTGTCGGTGTTGAGCACGTGGATGTCGGCGGCGACGTCACCGTTGACAACCAGCAGGTCGGCGCACTTGCCGGCCTCGATGGAACCGGTCTCGTCCTCGATGTGGCACATCTTGGCACCGTTGAGGGTGGCGCAGGTGATGGTCTCGACCGGAGTGAAGCCGATCTTGTCAACGAACTCGTACATCTCCTCGATGGAGCAGGTGCCGTACGGGGTGACGAAGGAGAAGGAGTCGGAGCCGATCGTCATGACGACGCCGCGCTTCTTGGCCTCGCGCAGGCAGTCGTAGTTGCGCTGCAGCTCCTTCTCGACCAGGGTGCCCTCGTACTTGTCGTGCAGCTCGGGGACGTAGACGGGCGGATAGGTGGCGTACCAGGTGGGCAGGAAGGCGATCGTCGGGGTGAAGAAGGTGCCCTGCTCGGCCATGAGGTCCATGGTGCGCTCATCGATATCGAAGCCGTGAATCAGCTGCTCGCAGCCAAAGCGGACGGAATCGTAGGCGGCGGCGTGGTTGTTGTAGCAGTGACTCCACACGGGGATGCCGACCATCTTTGCCTCTTCGACCACGGCCTGGATCTCCTCGGAGCAATAGTGCTGGTCGCGACCGGAATCCCAACGCCAGATGCCGCCACCGGTTGCCCAGATCTTGATGGCATCGGGGTTCTCGCGCAGGCGACGACGGACGGCCTTGCGCAGATCCCAAGGACCATCGACCTGGTCGCCCCAGGGATGGGATTCCTTGTTGAGCTCCTGGGTGCAGTGGTGGGAGTCGCCGTGACCGGCAACGCGGCAGAAGCCCAGACCGGTGGCCAGAACGCGCGGGCCCTTAAAGACGCCCTTGTCGATGCAGTCACGGATCTGGATACCAAAGCGGCCGATCTCGCAGACGGTAGTGAGGCCGTGGGTGAGGCAGTCGTAGGCCTGCTTGACAGCGACGGCCTGCTTCTCGAGGAGCGGCTGCATGACCCAATCGGTGTCATCGTCGGTCAGGTTGCCCGAGAAGTGCAGGTGGGTGTCGATCAGGCCGGGAAGGACGGTCTTGCCAGCGGCGTCGATAACCTCAACGCCCTCGGGAAGGTCTTGCATAGCACCGGCATACTCGATCTTGCCGTTGTCGTCGACGAGAACGAGGGAGTTCTCGACCGGCTCGGCACCGGTACCGTCGATGAGCTTGCCGCCAACGATTGCGTACTTAGTGGACATGGTTCCTCCTTATGGATCCATATAGTGGGCGAGGCCATGTTGGGTTATGACCTCACAAAGCTACCCAAGTGGTGCCGGGTTCGGTGCGCGGAAGAGAGGGGTCCGCGCACCCGATCCGCCCCGGCTAGGCGTTATTTTTTGCGGGAATTGGTGAAGGCCATGAGGGCCAGGCCAACGGCCAGCCAGCCGATCACGATGCTCCACTCCACCATGTTGAGGGAGGCGGGAGAGAACGGGACCACGAGCAGGCCGATGATGACGGCGCAGGCAGCGACAGCGAGGCTGATGCCAAACTTGCCGCCGGGCACCTCGTAGGGACGAGGCAGGTCGGGCTCGGTGAAGCGCATGCGCAGGCAAGCGAGGGCGACCATGCCGCAGGAGAAGATGAAGGCGAGAGCCGACACGTTGGTCAGAGGGATGAGCATGTTCTTGCCCAGGAACGGGCCGATGACGGTGATGACGCCCAGAACGGCGCAGGCGAGCTTGGGAGCGCCGGACTTGGGATCGACCTCGGCGAACTTCTCGGGCAGCTGGCCCTTGCGGCCCATGGCGAGCATGATGCGGCTCGTGGCGCCGTAGAAGGAGTTCATCGGGCCCATGGGTCCAAGCGTGGCGATGACGAGCATGGCCAGGTACAGGAGCATGTTGATGCCCTTGAGGCAGGCCAGCGCGGGAACCGGGCTCTTAACAAACTCATGCCAGTCGAGGATGGTGCCGAACGAGTAGATGCAGACCATGTAGAAGCCGCCGGCGGCCAGCAGGGCCAGGGAGATGATCTTGCCGAACTTGTTCCAGTTGAGGCCCTCGGCTGCTTCCTCAGCCTGCTGAGGAATGGTGTCGAAACCGGCATAGAAGAACGGGGTCAGAACCAGGACCGACACGATGCCGGCGAACAGGCTGGTGCCCTCGGTAGCGGGCTTGCCGCCGCCAGCACCGGTGACCTGGGAGAACACGGGCATGGCGTGTTCCGGCGAACCGGTGAACAGCGAGACACCCATGGCGAGCAGCATGCCGCAGAGCAGAGCCTTGGTCAGGAAGGCCTGGAGCTTGGCGGCCGAGCTGGCACCGCGGAAGTTGAGGAAGATGACGTAGACTGCAAAGCCGAGCGCGATTAGCGTCGGGAACAGGTAAACGTCGGCGCCCAAGATGGTGTAGAGCTTGACGGCGCGCAGCCACTCAAGACCGGGCAGGCTGCCGAACATCTCGGACACGAGGGTCGAAATGGCGATGGCCTCCCACGGGCACAGGATGCCGTTGCCCAGGGCCAGGAGCCAACCGGTGATGTAGCTCAGCGTACGGCCAAAGCTACGGTCGACATACTCGACGATGCCGCCCGAGATGGGGATAGCAGCCGTGAGCTCACCGAAAACAGCTCCGACGGGCACGAGGAAGATTGCACCCAAGAGGAATGCGATCATAGCGGGAACGGGACCACCGCCCACGACCATCCAGTCGCCGACCTGCAGAACCCAGCCAGTTCCGATGATGGCACCGAAACCGATGGTGAAGAAGTTCCAGAGCGAAAGCGTTTTCTTCATGCCGCCGTTACCTTCGACTGCAACTTCTGCGTTCTTGTCCGCCATTGTTCCCCTCCTTTCCTTATTGACGCCTCTTTGGCGTCACCCCTTGCGCGGTCTGTTTTACCGCGCGCTTTTATTTCGTGGCTTTAAGATACGGCCTTGGCACAGCAGCGCCGCTTGCGACTCGACCGAAGGCAGAACTGCAAAACGAGCGGCGCTGTTTTTGGGACGAACGGCTGGGGACGCCATTCGTCTTGGACGCTTTCATCTTGTCTGTTTTTGAATGCCTGTTGCCGTGACGCTTGGCGCGCGGCGCGGCAACGTTCATACCGTTTGTCAGGCTTTTGGCGCACATCCCCGCGTACCGCACATCTTTTTATGTAGGATAGACAAGTTACACACGAGGCAAGGTGGTTCGAATGGCATACGGATACAGCGACGACGATCGGCGGCCACAAAGTGTGCGCCTTGCCGGCCGCGCCACATCGACGCCCATAAGCGCCTCCGGCAACGACAGCCCACAACGGCCACAAGAGCGGCACGGGGCTTCATCCCGACAACAGAGCGGCGCCGCGAAACAGCCAAGCAACGTAAACGCGGCCGCACGCCAACGCCAGGCCGATGCATCGCAGCCACGCCGCTACGATCATCGCAAGACCGACTACTACGTTAAGCGCTCCTTTTCGCGACCCCAACGCGGTCGCGGCAGCTCGACCTCTCGCCCTGCGCCACATGCCGAAAGCCATGGACTGCCAGTCCGCCGCCTTCGCCTTGCGCTTTGTTCCATTGCCGCCTGCCTGGTCTTTTTATTCTTAGGGTCCTTTATCTCTCACGGCTCAGCCGGTCTTGAACCGACCGCCGAGGACAAGCTGCTCAAGGCCCCGGTCGCTCCCGGCTATTCGTTTGCGTTCTCGACCCCGCGGTCGCAATGGCAGGCCGGCGCCATGCCTCATATCTACCAGATCGACCCCGCATGGTCGGAGCTCCCCTACGCCGGCGGCACCATTCGCGAAAATGCCTGTGGCCCCACCTGCCTTACCATGGTCTACATATTTAAGACCGGCCGCACCGATAAGACGCCGGTCGATATGTGCGCACTGGCCGAAGCTGGCAATTACGCCCCCACCGGCGCCACCGAATGGTCGTTTATGACAGGAGGTGCGTGGCAGCTCGGGCTTAACGGGACACAGCTCTATAACGATCGCGACTCGATGACCCAGGCACTGCGCTCGGGTGCGCCCATCATCGCCGCCGTTCGGCCGGGCACCTTTACCAACGTGGGCCACTACATTGTACTTTACGGTATTGACGACGCCGACCAGATTGAAGTCTTCGATCCCAACTCGGCCAGCCGCAGCGCCCGCCGCTGGGGCGTCGTAGAGGTCCTCAACGAAGTCGAAGCCATGTGGGCCTACTACTAGTCATTGGGCACTCATTGGGGACAGACTTAAATGAGTGGTCGTCGGGGACAGTCTTACGGACGCCGGCCGAGAGCAGACGAAAAGGGCCATCCCGAACTGCTTGGAACTGCCAGCACGGAAAGCGCATCCTGCTTTGGGGCCCAATAGCGGGGTGCGCTTTCCGTTAGCGGCCCGTTTGGGAAACTAGGGACCGCTTTTCGACAATAATCCGGGATGCATTTTCCGATTGAGGGCCTCAAGGGAAACCGCACCCCATGTTGGACGCTCATTCCGGGATGTGCTTTCCGCAGTTGATCGATGCGGCCTTTAAGGACTGTCCCAAGCTGCCGGCAGGAAAGGAACGTCCCCAAGTGCCGGGTTTCCGCAGCCTGCAATGCTCCTCATGAACAGCCGCCTCAATAACAAAAGCCCCCGCGGCCGAAGCGGACCGCGGGGGCAACAGACCTGCAAGAGTTAACTCAAGTCCTCGCCATTTGATGCAATGACCTTTTGGTACCAGCAGAAGCTGTCCTTTCGGTAGCGATCGAACGTGCCTTTGCCCATATCATCGGCATCAACATAAACAAAGCCATAGCGCTTCTTCATCTGCCCCGTCGAGGCCGACACCAAATCGATACAGCCCCACGGCGTGTATCCCATCAGGTCAACACCGTCCTCGACAATTGCATCGCGCAGCGCAAGAATATGCCTTCGCAGGTAATCAATATGATACGCATCGTGGACTTTGCCGTCTTCCAGCGCATCGAGTCCGCCCACACCGTTCTCGGCGATAAAGAGCGGAAGATGGTAACGATCGTGGTAGCCGGCAAGCGTCACGCGCAAACCCAGCGCATCGATCTGCCACTTCCAGGCAGTCTCTTTATCCTTGAGGTACGGATTGCGCAACGTCGGGAACACGTTGCCCTCCGCCTTCTCGGCGATCACCTGATCATCGGCGCACACCAAGCGCGAGCAATAGTACGAGAACGAGATGAAGTCGACCGTATGCTCTGCCAGATACTCCGTATCGCCCGGCTCAAAGGGCACGTGAACACCCTCTTTCTCGAGTGCACGCAGCTTCCAAGCAGGATAGGCGCCCGTAGCCATCACGTCTGTGTAGAAGTAGCGGCCGCGGTCCTCCTCATACGCAAGCCATACGTCCTCGGGCGCACAACGGTACGGATAGGTCGCACCGGCAGCGACCATGCAACCCACCTTGTTTGCGGGATCGATCTTGTGCAGAATCTCGACAGCGCGAGCGCTCGCCATAAACATATGGTGCGAGAACGCCGCAGTCACGGCTGCACGGTCACGCTCATCCTCGAGCGTGACACCCGCGTTGAGATAGGACAGCGCCACGCTGTTGATCTCGTTGAACGTAAGCCAATAACGCACGAGGCCCTGGTACGCGCGTCCGACGGTCTCGACGTAGTGCGCATACCGCTCGATCATCTCTCGGCTTTGCCAGCCACCATAGCGCTCGACCAGAGCCAACGGATAGTCGTAGTGCGACAGCGTCACAAGCGGCTCGATTCCATGCTCGCGCAGCGCCTCGAATACCTGACGGTAAAACTCCAAGCCCTCGCCGTTGGGCTCGGCCTCCATCCCTGTGGGAAAAATACGGCTCCAGCAAATTGAAAGACGCAGGCACTTAAAGCCCATCTCGGCAAAGAGCTCGACATCCTCGTGCCAATGATGGAAGAAGTCGTTGCCCCAGCGGCATGGATACAGCCTGTCCGGATCGTCCACGGGCTTTTGCCTGCCAAACATTACATCCCAGCGGTCGGAACCCTGTGGGATCAGGTCGGAGTGCGACATGCCGCGGCCGCCCTCGTTCCAGCCCCCTTCGGCCTGGTTGGCGGCGAGGGCACCACCCCACAAAAAGCCCTCGGGCATACCGGCGGCAGACGTTCTGTCAAAGTAACTCATGCTACTCAGCATCCTCGGCAGAAGCTGCCGCGGCGTTCTCCTGCTCCTGAGCCAGGAGCTGGTTATCGTACACCTTAAAGAACGGGTACCAGACCACAGCCATGACCACGATCAAAACGATCGTAAACACCCAGATGCGCGGGTCGAGGCACTGGACAAAGCCCTGAACGAAGATGGGGAACGTGCCGCTCACCAAGATGTAGAAGTTAGAGACAAGACCCAGTGAGACCGCACCCCAATACAGCAGGGCCGAGATCATGCCGCCTAGCACAAACGGAATCATGAGGATCGGGTTGAAGATGATGGGCGCGCCGAAGATCGCGGGCTCGGAGATACGGAAGAAGCTCGGCACGATCGATGCCCTGCCAAATGCCTTGAGCTGCTGCGACTTTGCCCTAAACGCGCAGAGCGCCACAAAAGAGAACGTATTACCCGTGCCGCCGATGAGGTTGATGGCCAACGACATGAGCACCGGGTGGAACTCAAGCGGCTGCCCGGCAGCATAGAGCGAGGCGTTGGCGGCAAAGGCGGCAAGCGAGACCGGGGCGGTGATGGGCATTACGATCATGTTGCCGTGGACGCCAAAGCACCAAAACAGCAGCGTCATGAAGCAGATAAGCAGTGCGCCGGGCACAGAGTCAACTGCGACGGAAAGCGGGGCAGCGAGCAGCTTCTCGATAACCGAGGGGATGGACAGCGCGGGATCGATCATCTGGATCAGCAGGTTGCCGCCAAAGAAGATGAGGATGTTGGCGAGCATAGGTACGATGGCGCCAAAGGTTTCGGACAAAAACGGCGGCACGCCATCGGGCATCTTGATGGTGATGCCCTTGGTCTGGCAGAAGCGCGTGACCTCGACGGAGACCAAGGCAACGATGATGGCGGTAAACAGGCCCTGCGCACCCAGATAGGTGCAGGGGACCGCCTGGAGCACGGACTCGTCAGCAAGCTGGTAGTAGGACGACGGCGCCGCGGCGATCAGGAACATCACCAGCGAGGTCATGCCGGCGTTAAGCTTGGGCATCTTGTAGGTGCCCGCCAGGTTATAGGCGATTGCGAACGTCACGATCACCGACAGTATGCCCATCGTCATATTGAAGGGGATGAGCAGCGTGAGCTTATTGGCCGCCGCAAAATCGAGCCAAGGGCCAAAGACGGACCAGAACCCGCCCTGCGCCACCAGGTCGGCCGTGACCGGCGGGTTGGCGAGGATCATAAAGACGGCAGATACCAAGATGAAGCTGATCGCGCTCATAAAGCCCTTTTGCATGGAGGCAAAGTGGCGCTCGGTGCCGCAGAAATTGGCGATAGGGGTCAGTTTTTCCTGAAGCAGGGTCATGAACTTCTCCATGGTCGCCTCCTAACCCAACAGCGACTGGGCGAGTGCCAGCACGTTGGCGGCGTTGCCCATGCCGTAGTCCTGTGCGGGGATGACCGCGATCGGCTTACCGCTCCCCTGCTTGACGGTGTTGAGCTGGTAGGACACCTGCGGCCCCAAGAGCAGCACGTCATAATTGGCGCACGTCTCCTGATACTCGCCGATACCCACCGCATCGATATCGAGCTCGATGCCGTTTTGCTCCGCATATTTCTCGAGTTTCTTCATCAGAATGCTTGTAGACAGACCAGCTGCGCAAACAAGAAGGATCTTCATAAGGGATTCCCTTCGCATTGATTGGTTGGATAGTCACCGCACGCCGCTAGGCGTTCTTGGTTGCAGTGCACTCATACAGGCAGATCAGCTCCTGCACGAGCTCCTGAGCAAGCATGGAGCACATGAGGTGGTCCTGAGCATGGACCAGCAACACATCCACCGACAGATGCTCGCCCGCTGCCTCAGTCGAAAGCAGCTGCGTTTGGATGTGGTGAGCCTTGATTCCCGCATCCTTTGACTGCTTCATGAGTTTGGCGGCGGCGTCAAAATCCCCCGCTTTTGCCTTTTCAAGGGCTTCGAAGGCAAGGCTGCGTGCCTCTCCCGCTGCAGCGACCAGCTGAAACGAAACCATCTCGGTTCCCTGATCGTCCATAACGGTCTCCTCTCCCGTGATGTTTGGTTTGTACTTGAATATTCGAAACGCCTATCTCCCGCCCGCAATCCTCGAGGTTTATTGCAGGTAGACAGACAGGGTTATCGACAAAAGAAGTCTTAAGCCGTATGCGCTTGCACAAGCGCCATCAGCTCATGCCAGGACCGGCGCTCGCGTAGGCGCTCGACCCCCTGGCGGTCCATAAAGATCTCGGCGAGCAGTGAGCTCAAGATCCGCGCCTCATCGCCGCCCGACCGGGCAAACGACACCATAAAGACGATATCGACCTCATGGCCGTATTCGTCCCAAAGAATGGGATGTTCGAGCAGGCCCACGGTAACAAAGGCCTCGGCGCTCAAGGGATGCATCCCATGGGGCATGGCTACCCCATTGCCAAACGAGGTGGCACTCGCGCTCTCGCGCTCGGCGACCTCTTGGGCAAACTGGGCATCGACACGGCCGCTCTCGACGGCGCGCTCGGAGAGATATCGGAGAACGGCCTGCTTCGACGACGCCTCAACGCGGTTGAAGAACAGGGCACGGCTAAAGAAAGAGCTTACGGAGTCCGATTGCGCAGCGTCATCACTCAGCACCTTGCGGATAGCGTTGACATCGCTCGTCTCCAAGAAGAAATCGGCCTCGCGGACGGGCACGGGCAACTTGACGTTGAGCGGCACCGTTGTGAACACGTAGTCTATGTGCGAAAAGTCGAGCGTTCCCACGCGGGCGACGTCGCATGTCTCAATCGACTCGATATACATACCAAACTGCTTGCGGTACTGGTGCTCGAGCATACGGGCGCTTCCCGCTCCCGAGGCGCACACGATCAGGATGCGTTTGCGACGCGGCTGGTCGGCTTGCTGCTCGAGGGCCAGGGCAAATGCCATGGCGATGTAGCCGAGCTCCTCATCAGAGGGCTGGCTGCCAAAATGACGCTCGAGTACCTGCGAGGTGCCGGCCGCCATCGAATAGGCCAACGGAAACCTCGTCTTGATATCGGGCAGCATGGGGTTATCCATATGCATGTGATATTCAAGGCGATAGCCCAGAGGGCCAATATGCCGAGCAAGGTTCATGCGAAGTTCAAGATCGCTGCTAAAGTCAAACCTAAACTCATCGTTGACCGCACATACCATCTCGGAAGCGATCTCCCACATCTCGTCCGAGATAACGGCCGAGCCCTTCTCGGGCACGCCCGTGCCCCTGCCGAGCAAATGGATTGCGATAAAGGCAACCTCTTCTCGGGGCATGCTCACGCCCAGGGCACCCTTGATGTTTGCGGCAATCTGGAAAGCCGCAGCGTATTCGCGCGTTCCCTCCAGCTTTAAAACGTCCGATTCTGCAGCCGGGACATAGCAGCCCTGCTCGATGCGGCCAAGAGCGATGTAAAGATGCATGATGAGATTGCGGAATGCCAGCGAGCTCACCGTGACGGGCGAGGCAGTCAGGGCATCGTCCACACATGCGGCGATGGCCCGCAGGCGCTCGGCGAGCTCTGCATCGTCGGTGTCGGGCAACACGGGCCTCACCAGTGAGACCAGACACAGACGCCGTTGCGACTCCCCACCCGCAACGCGGATTCCGTAGCGAGGGCGCTTTTCGAGCATCAAGTCAAATTGGGCGAGTTTCTGCTCTACCAGACGCATGTCATTGGACAGAGTTCGCGCCGAAACGTAGAGTAAATCCGCATACTCCTCAATCGTCACCCACTGGGACCGCATGAGAAGGTCGTTAAGAAGGAAGGACACACGGCCGTCGCGCGTATCAGGAATGCCCGGATGGGCCAGAGCCGCACCGTCTAGCAAGCGAGCAAGCTCATCTGCATGTGCAACATCGATACGATATTGCCCTTTGCTGCCAACGATGCGTGCAACCCCCGCAAGCTTGTCGTTTGCGCGATGGATATAGTTTCTCACGGCGCGCTCGCTTACCTCGAGACGCTTGGCAAGCACCGCGACAGCGACAGGCTGAGCGTCCTCGATCATATTTACAAGCTGCTTGACGCGAGCATCCATGTCCTCCTCCTTTCCCTGCGTCTAGTCTAACGCGGTAAAGAATGACACTCCACGTCGCGCTCGTTCCGCCAACGCGGAACAGGTTGCGGGGAGTCCAGCTGAACTTATAGGGAGCACGGAGAGAGGGCCCGAAAGCAATGCGTCGGTGTGAGATGCGCTTTCCGCAGTCATTGGGGACAGATTTAAATTAGTAGTCATTGAGGACGTTCTTGTTTGACTAGTCGTTTAAGAACGTCCCCAATGACTACCCTCCCATCGGGGACTAGGTAAATAGCAAAAGCCCCGCAGTCGGAGCGGACTGCGGGGCTCATGAAGAGAGGCTAGTTTGTGGGCGCCTTGCCTGGCGCCCACGAGAGAGGCAACGGAGTAGAGGCTACTCGTGGATGCGGGTACCGGAGAGGCCGGCCATGGTCTCGGCAGCCTTGTCCAGGGCGCCGATGATGCAGGTGCGGCCCTTGCGGGAACGGGCGAACTTGATGGCGGCGCGGACCTTGGGCTCCATGGAACCCTTGCCGAACTGGCCCTCGTCGGCCAGGCGCTCGGCCTCGTCGGCGGTGATGTCCTCGAGCTCCTCCTGGTTGGGCTTGCCAAAGTTGATGGCGACATGCTCAACGGCGGTCAGCAGGAACAGAACGTCGGCGTCGCAGTCCTCAGCCAGCAGCTCGCCGCCCAGGTCCTTGTCGATGACGGCGGGAACGCCCTTGTAGCAGCCCTTGTTCTCGTAGTCGCGGACGACGGGGATGCCGCCGCCACCGCAGGCGATGACGATGAACTCGTTGTCGAGCAGGTTGAGGATGGAGTCGGCCTCGACGATCTTCTTGGGGTCGGGGGAAGCGACAACGCGACGCCAGCCGCGGCCGGAATCCTCGACGAAGACCTTGGAAGGATCCTCGGCCATGAACTCCTTGGCCTGCTCCTCGGTGTAGAACGGGCCAATCGGCTTGGTCGGGTTCTTGAACGCGGGGTCGTCGGGGTCGCACTCGATCTGGGTGACGACGGTTGCGGCGTGCCAACGCTTATAGCGCTTGTGCATCTCGCGGCCAATGCCCTGCTGCAGGTGATAGCCGATGTAGCCCTGGGACATGGCGCCGCACTCGGGCAGCGGCATCTCGGGGGTGCCGATGGCGTCGTGGGCGGCGGCGAAGGCGTTCTGGATCATGCCGACCTGCGGGCCGTTGCCGTGGGTGATGATGATCTCGTTACCCTGTTCGATCAGGCCGAGAAGAGCGTGAGCGGTGTTGCTCACGGCCTCGATCTGCTCGACGGGGTTGTTGCCGAGGGCGTTGCCGCCAAGGGCGACGACGATACGATCGGGCTTGCCAAGAGGCTTAGACATTGCTGGAATCCTTTCTGTAAAAGGCCTACAACCCATTAATAACCCGCGCCCGTGCGATACGCGAGTTTATTAAGGTTTATATTCTCTTTATCGCTCATTTTATTCATTTTGAAAATAGTTGAACGGTGAACGGTCGCTTTTACCCGCTCAGCGTAAAGAACCCCAGCTCAAGCATATCTACGTCATTTACGTGCAACTTTATTTTAATAGAGCAGGGATTAGACCAGATTATGCAAACTGTATCTTTGCTAAACATAAAACAGACAGCGCAAAATCTTACTCGCACTATACGAGATTCTATGCACTTATTGGACGAGTATGCAGCCCTGCAATAACATGGCGTTTTTCATCCAACTTAAGGAATAGACGAGTGCCTTTGCCGCGCGTCGGCCGGCAGCCGGCGAGCCGTCTCGTCGGTTGCCGCTTCCAGAAAATCAAAAACTGATATTGCGCGCGCAATTGCTGCATGGTACTTTAGCGAAGAACAGCGCGGGCTGGGGCGACAGAGATCTGTCGTGAAGTTTGGGTTCGGCGACCCCGCTGCTGCCTTCTCCTTATCCGCCAGCGAACCCCTTGAGCGACGGATTGAGGAGGTCCTTACTATGACAAAAATGCTCAAGATCACGCTGAATGGCGAGACGTTTCTCGCCGACATGCTCTGGGACAAGGCTCCCAAGGCGTGCAAGCTGTTCGAATCGTCCTGTCCGGTCGAGTCACGTATCTTTTCGGCCAAGATCTGCGATGCCGAGGTAACCTATCCCGTATCGGGCCCCATCGCCAATTACGAGCACATCGAGAACCCCGTCTTTCACGAGCCGGCGGGCGCCGTGAGCTGGTATGGCGGCTGGTCGTCAATTTGCATCTTCTTTGATGTGTGCGAGCCCTTTGGCACCTGCAACATGTTCGCCCGCATCTGCGAAGCCGACCGCAAGCGCTTTGCCGCCGCCTGCCGCAATGTCTGGGACAACCAGGGCATGTACATTAAAAACGAAATCGTCGAGATCGAAACGGAGGCCTAAAGATGATGGATATCAACACCCTGCTCGTACTCGACCTTGCCGAGTACACCACTGCACTTGAGGCCCTCGCCGATCAAATGATGCTCGAGGAACCGCGCGATATCGACTACATGCGCCGCCGCAAGCTCGACACCGGCCGCGAATTCGCCGTCTGGAACTTCACCGTCGGCTACTGCATGAACGCAGCCGACGCCCTCTCCCTCCTGCGAGCCCAAGCCAACGAAAACGCCAACGACGGCACCGCCGACCTCGCAACGATCAACAACAGCGCCGCGCGCCTGTGCGACTGGTTCTCGGGCGCCTTCGACGTCACCGGCAAAATGGATGACACCACGGCAATCCTCGCCCACAGCCGCGACCTCTACGCCCAGGTTGAGACTCACGAACAGTTCGCGGCCCTCACCCGCGCCACCGAGCGCTATCTGGTCCAGCTCCAATTTTGGGTTGACCGCCAGATTCCCTGGCCGGCTATTAGCGACCTCGTCCACGGCTACCGCCTACGCACAGAGAGCGGCGAGACAAGGTAGCACCAACAAAGTCCCGCACAGGGAGCCAAAGTAAAACCCAGAGGGCCGGAGACGCACACAACAACGTCACCGGCCCTTTCCATAGTGCTGCGCGTTTCGCGCCAAAGGCGCGAAAAAGCAAAGGGATAAGGCGTTGCAACAGCCACGCTCCCCATCCATCCCCAAAGTGACGCGCCTTTCGCGGCAAAGCCGCGAAACAGCGAAGGGGACGGAATACCCGACCAGCCACGTCCTTCATCAGCCCACACAATCCGAGGACGTAGTCGTAGCAGGATCTGAGGTCTAACCTTCGCGGACACTCCGCAGGACGAAAGAACCCCCGCCGCACGTAGTGCGCAGCGGGGGTTCTTTCATGTCCGAGGACGTCCGCGAAGGTTAGCCCTCAGATCCTGCGGTGGGAGACCTAAGCCTCGTTGTACACCGTCTTGAGCTTCAGCAGGTGAGCGTAGCGGTCCATAGCGGCCTGCTCGTTCTCCTTGAAGAGCTCCTCGGCGCGCTCGGGGAAGGAACGCGTCAGCGAAGCGTAACGGGCCTCGTTCATCAGGAACTCCTGATAACCGCCCGCGGGCTCCTTGGAATCGAGCGAGAACTTCTTGCCGGCAGCAGCCTCGGGGTTGAAGCGGAAGAGGTTCCAGTAACCGCACTCGACAGCCTTCTTCATCTCGGCCTGGCAGTTCTGCATGCCGCCCTTCTTGATGGAGTGCATCTCGCAGGGGCTGTAGCCGATGATGAGGGACGGACCGTCGTAGGCCTCGGCCTCGTGGATGGCCTTGAGGGTCTGAGCCGGGTTGGCGCCCATGGCGACCTGCGCCACGTAGACGTAGCCGTAGCTCATGGCGATCTCGGCCAGAGACTTCTTCTTGGTCACCTTACCGGCAGCGGCGAACTGAGCGACCTGGCCCAGGTTCGAGGCCTTGGAGGCCTGACCACCGGTGTTGGAGTAAACCTCGGTGTCGAAGACGAAGACGTTGACGTTGTGGCCGGAAGCCAGGACGTGGTCCAGGCCACCGAAGCCGATGTCGTAGGCCCAACCGTCGCCGCCGAAGATCCAGAAGGACTTCTTGGTGAGGTAAGCCTTGTCGGCGAGGATCGCCTTGGAAGCGTCGCAGCCGCACTTCTCGAGCTCGGCAACGTAGGCAGCGGCAGCGGTCTTGGAGGCCTCGGCGTCGTTGACGGAGTCGATCCAAGCCTGGCCGGCAGCCTTGAGCTCATCGGACGGACCATCGGCAGCGATGATGTCCTGGGTAGCGGCGATCAGCTTGTGCTGAACGGCCTCATAGCCAACGGCCATGCCCAGACCGTGCTCGGCATTGTCCTCGAACAGGGAGTTGTTCCACGCCGGGCCGTGACCGTCCTTGTCCTTGCAGTAAGGAGCGGTGGCAGCGGGGTTGCCCCAAATGGAGGAGCAGCCGGTGGCGTTGGAGATGAACATGCGGTCGCCGGCGACCTGGGTCACCAGACGTGCATAGGCGGTCTCGGCGCAGCCGGCGCAGGAGCCGGAGAACTCCAGGTAGGGCTGCTTAAACTGGCTACCCTTGACGTTGGCCGCGATGAGCTCCTTCTTCTCGGAGACGTTCTCGACCATGTAGTCCCAAACGGGCTGCTGATCCATCTCCTGCTCGGTGGGAACCATCTCGAGGGCACCCTTGGGGCAGACCTTGACGCAGTTGGTGCAGCCCATGCAGTCGAGCGGGGACACGGCCATGGTGAACTTCATGCCCTTGGCCTTGGGGCCCATAGCGTCGAGCGTGCGGGTAGCCTCGGGCGCGGCGGCAGCCTCGTCCTCGGTCATCGCGAACGGACGGATGGTGGCATGCGGGCACACATAGGCGCACTGGTTGCACTGGATGCACTTGGTCTCGTCCCAGTGAGGAACGACGACGGCGACGCCGCGCTTCTCGTATGCGGAGGCGCCCAGCTCAAACTGGCCGTCGGCGCAACCGACGAAGGCGGAAACGGGCAGGCTGTCGCCATCCATGCGATCGATGGGCTCGAGCAGGTTCTTGACCTGCTGGGCGATGGCGGACTTGGTCTCCTCGGAGAGCTCGACGGGAGCGGCATCCTCGGCGGTAGCCCAGTCGGCCGGAACCTCGAACTTACGGAAGGCGGTAGCGCCGGCATCGATGGCCTTGTGGTTGGCGTCGACGATAGCCTGGCCCTTCTTCATGTAGGACTTGGTAGCCGCGTCCTTCATGTACTGCAGGGCGTCCTCGGCGGGCAGGACCTTGGCCAGCGCAAAGAAGGCGGACTGGAGCACCGTGTTGGTGCGCTTGCCCATGCCGACCTTAGCGGCCAGGTCGATAGCGTCGATCAGGTAGACGTTGACGTTGTTGTTCGCGATGTAGCGCTTGGCCACGGCGGGCATGTGCTCGGCGAACTCCTCGTCGCTCCACTGGCAGTTGACCAGGAAGGTGCCGCCCGGCTTGACGTCGCGGACCATCTTGAAGCCCTTAACGATGTAGCTGGGGTTGTGGCAGGCGACAAAGTCGGCCTTGGTCACGTAGTACGGCGAACGAATCGGGGAATCACCAAAGCGCAGGTGCGAGACGGTGACGCCGCCGGTCTTCTTGGAGTCGTACTGGAAGTAGGCCTGAACGTACTTGTCGGTGTGGTCGCCGATGATCTTGATCGAGTTCTTGTTGGCGCCGACGGTACCGTCGCCACCCAGACCCCAGAACTTGCACTCAATGGTGCCGGGGGCTGCGGTGTTGGGCGCATCCTCGGCCTCGGGCAGGCTCAGGTTGGTCACGTCATCGACGATGCCGATGGTGAACTCGCGCTTGGGCTCGTCCTTCTTAAGCTCCTCGAAGACAGCGAACGCGGACGCGGGAGGCGTGTCCTTGCTGCCCAGGCCGTAACGGCCGCCGACGACCTTGATGCCCGTCTTGCCGGCCTCGTAGAGAGCGGAGACGACGTCCTGGTAGAGCGGCTCGCCGATGGAACCCGGCTCCTTGGTGCGGTCCATGACGGCGATCTTCTGGACAGTCTCGGGGAGAACGTCGACAAAGTGCTTGATGGAGAACGGACGGAACAGGCGAACCTTGACCAGGCCGACCTTCTCGCCGTGAGCGTTGAGGTAGTCGATGACTTCCTCGAGCACGTCGCAGAAGGAGCCCATGCACACGACGACGCGATCAGCATCGGGAGCGCCGTAGTAGTTGAACAGGCCGTAATCGGTGCCGAGCTTCTCGTTGATCTTCTTCATGTAGCCCTCGACGACGGCGGGAAGCTCGTCGTAGACCTTGTTGCAGGCCTCGCGGTTCTGGAAGAAGATGTCGCCGTTCTCGTGGCTACCGCGGGTGTGCGGGTGCTCAGGGTTGAGCGCGTGATCGCGGAAAGCCTGGACGGCGTCCATGTCGCACATCTCGGCAAGATCCTTGTAGTCCCACATGGCGACCTTCTGGATCTCGTGGCTGGTGCGGAAGCCGTCGAAGAAGTTAAGGAACGGGGTCTTACCCTCGATGGCGGCAAGGTGAGCCACCGGCGAGAGGTCCATGACCTCCTGGACGTTGCCCTCGGCGAGCATGGCGAAACCGGTCTGGCGGCAGGCCATGACGTCGGAGTGATCACCGAAGATGTTCAGGGCGTGCGAAGCGACGCAACGCGCGGAGACGTGGAAGACGCCCGGGAGCTGCTCGCCCGCGATCTTGTACATGTTCGGGATCATCAGGAGCAGGCCCTGAGAAGCCGTGTAGGTGGTGGTCAGAGCACCGGCGCCCAGCGAACCGTGAACGGTACCGGCTGCACCTGCCTCGGACTCCATCTCGACGACCTTGACCGGGGTGCCGAAGATGTTCTTGCGACCCTGGGCCGCCCACTGGTCGACATGGTCGGCCATCGGGCTGGACGGCGTAATGGGATAAATTCCCGCTACCTCGGTGTACGCATACGAAACATATGCGGCCGCCTCGTTGCCGTCCATAGACTTAAACTTACGCGCCATATACCCCTCTCCTCTCATATAGGTATACAGGCCCCGGCGATCGCCGGGATGTTGGCGTGATGGGATTTTCGCTGTTGCTTCCAATCATCTGGCAGGCAGACTGAGCAGCAGGTACATGGCGTGGAGAGAAGGCATGCCAAGGCGAGGAGGGCTGCACGCGCTCCACAGGCCCAGCTACCCGTCTTGCACATGACCGAGCGCCGCAAAGGCCGCATGCCGGATGCTCCCGGGCACGCCCCGGCGATGGGAAGCGCCCGCAACGGAAATCCGCATGCGGGTTTATTGTACCCCGCCGTCAGGCCAGATTTCGGCAAATATAGGTGGGCGGTAAAGGTTTACCTCGGATGACTATTGTGCGCCCGGCACTGACAGGCACAGTCCCCTGGAGCCCCACAGCAGTTGCGGTGAAATAGGGAGTGTTTTTGCTGTTAACGGCCTTAATCAGTCCCTATTTCACCGCAACTCATTGAGGGGATGAGCTAGAGGGCGCCGAGGAGGATGGCGTAGGTGGTGGATTCGCCGAGTTTGAGCTCGTCGCCGGGACTGAGCTGAGCGGAGCGGCCAGGCTCTACTTGAATACACACACTCGTGGCCCCGTTTACCACCACGGTGCCGTTGGTGGACGCCAGGTCCTCGACAAACCATGTGCCAGAATCGTCGCACCAGATATGGGCATGGCGGGCCGAGACGTCGTCGCCGACGTCGGTGATGTCGCCTTCCCCCGTCGCCAGCGCGCCGATCTCGACGCCTTCCTCACTCGGCTGAATCCAGCGCGGGGCGCTCACCACGTAGCCGTTTTGCACGCGCAGCAGTCCCAGCGGATGCGCGGGCGCGACCTCGTGCTCGCCCGCGACCGAAGATGTGCTCAGCGAGCGCGGGGTCGATGTGGCACCGCCGCAAGTCGCGTGCGCATAGTCGATGGCATAGGTCACCGAGGATCGAACATCTGCCGAGCAGCCGACGGCGACAAACAGTACCAGGATGGCCTCGGCGCGCTCGGCGGGCATGAGCTCAGCCGCCTGCGACAGGCGCTCGAGCGCATTGCGATAGAGATTCGTGTCCTGGTGGCATTCCTCGAGTGCGCGCACCATGGACTCGCCAGCGGGGCCGCACACCATATTGGTCACGGCCGCGGCGTCCATGGGATTGCGGCGGCGCAGGGCCAGCTGCGACATAATACGCGCAGCCGAGGTACCGTATTCGGCAAAGTAGCGCTGCTGAAGCGTGCCGACCGGCGCGCGAACGATAAAGCGGGAAACCCAAGAGCGATCGGCGGCTCGGCTCTGCGGGCTGCGGCCGTCGGCGAGCGGACGGGACGAAAGCACCAAGCCGCACAGCTCGATATGGCTCAGATGCGCCGCGCGCTTAAAGATGTCAAACATGGCCCCGCATGGGGTGAGCTCAACTTGAGATGCCATGACCTAGGCCTCCTTGGTCGTAGAAATAGAATCGGACGATACTTCGACAGGTCCGCCAAAAGTACGGGCAGCTGCGGCTCCACCGGCAAGCGGAGTCGCCATCTGGGCTTTTGTGCGTCGCGGTGCCGAAACGGGAAGTTCAAAGGCAAAGCCCATCGCAAGCAAAAACCACGTAAGCGTATAGGTTGCAACCAGAGCGGCAACAAGGCCGCCCATCACGGCGCGTTGGGAAAATACGCTACATGCAGCCACAACCAGCACCGGAACCTCGCAGGCAGAAAGCGCAAGCACACCCTGCAGGAACCCCGAGCGCCGATCACGCGCAAGTGCCCCCGCGGCAACGCCGGCTATGCCCGGCAGCGCCAACGCCAGTGCGGCAATAATACCCGGTAGCGACCCAGACCACATGAGCGATCCCAAAGTCGCCGTCACGCGAGCGCCCGACGCCAGCAGCGCGGCCGAAACCACGACCACAGCCCAAACCACGCCACAGACGACCGTCGCGCCGACCATCAGCGCGCGACGAACCGCGCGACCAGACGCATCCATGGGGCACGGCGTGAGCGGCTCGCCGCGGAGCGAACGACCGACATTTTGCGCATAGTGTTCACAAAACGCCGAGAGCGCCGCCTCCACCGCAGCCGGCTCGGGACGATCTTTTTGATGGCTGGACAGACAGGCCATCACCACGTTGAACAGCTGGGCATCGACAAACGCCAGCGCATCGCGTAGCTCCTCGGAATCCGGCTCAAGCCCCAGCTGCTGGGCCTGCTCGGCCGCAGCGAGCGCCACATCGGGCTCACGACGAAGCAGCTGAGTCAAATCGCAACCGGGCGCATGGGCACCAATGGGATAGTCGGGCCGCGTGTCCATCTTGAGACGGTAGGGGCTGGCGATGTCGCGCGTCTTTTTGCGCGAACCCGAGGTGCCCGAAGCGCTCGGCGCGGCTTCGTATGGCGCGACGCCGGCAATGAGCTCGTAAACCGTGCTTGCCGCGGCATAGACGTCGATCGCCGGCGACATACGCAAAGCGCGCAGGTCGGGAATATCGTCGGTGAGCATCTCGGGCGGGGCGTAGGCAACCGTCGCGCGACGCAGCGTGGCATAGCGCTCCGTAAACGACGCCTTGCCGCCGGTACCGGCCACGGCCGACGCAGGCTCAAGCGCCAGCGACGAGCCAAAGTCGATCAGGCACAGGTCAAAGGTGCCCTCGGCAAGCTGCCGGTCAAGCGGTAGACGCGCCGTACGCACCATAATATTAGCGGGCGAGATATCGCGATGGACAAAGCCCTCGCCCACCAGGCTCATACGGCAGAGCAGATCGAACAGGTCGCGACCCAGACGCGCCGCCACAAGCGGCGACAGGCGTCCGGCATCATCCACGGCAAGTCGCGAACGCAAGCGGGCAAGCGTCTCGCCCTCGACCCATTCCATGACAATTGCAGGCACACCGTCGACCTCGCCCCAGCCATAGAGACGGGGAAAGCCCTTAAGGCCCGAAAGGGCGCGATGGCATTCATATTCCTCGCGAAATGCCGCTTTGAACTTGGCGACCAGCGCCTCATGGGCGGCATCGTCGTCAAACTCATCGCGCGTCGGCAAGATGAGCTGTTTGAGTGCTACGGCCTCGCCTTGGGCGTTGACGGCACGCGTCACGCGGCCGATACCGCCACGGCGCATGGTGGCATCGTCGGCAAACAGCATCGTAAAACGACGCAGATAGGCAGGCAGTTCGTCCTGACCGAGCGCAATGGCCGGCTCAAACCCGTCGACACGCGCCAGGCGCAAGCCGACCATGGGACCGCGACCGAGCGATTGTGGTGTGGTGGATGCAAGATCGGTCATCATAGGGCAAGCGCCGCCACGTTATTGTTGAAGTTACCGAGCGCGACGTCATCATCGCCGTAATGGCCGACCCATTGACATAGGTTGGTGTAGCAGCCCCACAGATTGGCATACTGCTGATACCACTTTGACCGGGGCGAGAATGTCTGACGACCGAACTCGGCTCGAATGACAAACATCTCCCCGACCAAGCTGTCGCACGGCCTGGGATCTCCCGTAGAGTTATAGGTCGAGACCACGTCATTGGCACGAGAAACATAGCCGTCGAGCATGTTGTACTTGGTCACAAGCCAACTGTGAATGCTCTCTTCCTCAGCAGCGGAAAGGCCACCGGAGTTTGCATCGTTGTCAGCGTTGCCGCCCGTCGAGCCGCCGTTTCCAGACCCTCCGGCAGAGGAACCCGACCCAGAGCCGCCGCCCGAACTCGACGAATCCGAGCCGGAGCCAGAAGTATCCGAGCTACCGGGCTTTCCGGACTGCTGGGCGTCCTGCTCCTTCTGCCGCTCGACCTTATTCACCGTTGCCGCCACGCTATTGTTGGACAACCGATCGATGATCTTGGTGTTGGTGAGCACGATGGTTTTGCCATTGGCAAGCGTGACTTCGTTGTCCGGGGCCTCGGCGCCGTCCGCGTCGTCGGCGCCAAACACAATATGCGCGACCACACTTGCCCAAGCATATCCAGTCGTGGTGCCCAGATCACTTTTGACCTCATGCCCCACGCGCGGTTCGCGTGCGGCATGTGCCTGCATCATGGACGGCACGGTCATGCCATAGGCAGAAACGCCAGCTATGACCAGCACCAGCGAGCAAGACAGCAGTGCGTACGCCCGCGGCGCCAAGCCCAGTCGGCGTCGCATGCGCACCGCGGCGCCGCGCTTTGTCTGAGTGCCACCGGGCCGCATGCGTTCTCCTCCAACAAAAACACGCCGCTCGGGAGCGGCGCATTCATTCGAATCCATATTTGAGTGTATCAGCGAACCCAAAAGGTTGCGCAACGAATGGGCAAATTAAGGATGCGAGTGGAAGCATCCATGCGATAAGCGGATACAAAGCATCTTTGTTGCACAACAAACTTACAGTCGCACGGGGAAATTATGACTACCCCGTGCGTCGCGAGGAAAACATACGGCAGGAGCAGGCTCGCCACCTAAATCGTGCGACGGGCCTCGATGGCGCGCCCGAGTGTAAGCTCGTCGGCATACTCCAGGTCGCCGCCCACGGGCAGACCGCTCGCCAGGCGCGACACCTCGACGCCCAGCGGCTTGATAGTGCGGGCCAGGTAGCTCGCCGTGGTCTCGCCCTCAATATTGGGGTTGGTAGCGATGATGACCTCGTGGATGTCCTCGTGACCCAAGCGTGCCAGCAGCTCGCGAATGTGCAGCTGCTCGGGGCCAATCTTGTCCATGGGGCTGATCACGCCGCCCAATACGTGGTAGAGACCGTGGTAGCTGCCCGTGCGCTCGATCGCCTGGACGTCGCGCGGCTCGCCCACCACGCAAATGCGAGTGGTGTCGCGCATCGAATCCTGGCAGATGGAGCACTCGTCGGCCGTGGCGTAGTTAAAGCAGCGGCTGCAAAAGTGAACCTCCTGCTTAACCTCCAGGATGGCCTCGGCCAGGCGGCGCGCCTCCTCGGCGTCAGCCTCCAACAGGTAATAGGCGATGCGCTGAGCTGACTTGGGACCAATGCCCGGCAGGCGGCCCAGCTCATCGAGCAGTTTTTGCAGACTGTGATTCGCACTCATATATATGCGTGTCTTAGAACGGCATGCCCGGGATGTTGAGGCCGCCGGTGATGGCGCCCATCTGCTTGTTGGCGAGCTCGTTGACGCCGCGGACGGCCTCGTTGACGGCAGCCATGATCATGTCCTGCAGCATATCGACGTCCTCGGGATCGAGCGCATCGGGATCGATGGTGAGGTTGACGAGCTCCATCTCGCCGTTAACGGTCACCTTGACCATGCCGCCGCCGGCAGAGGCGTCGACGGTCTGGGACTTGAGGTTCTCCTGCGCGGCGGCAAGCTGCTCCTGCATCTTGCGAGCCTGCTTCATCATCTGCTGCATGTTCATACCGGCCATGATGGCTCCTTTACGTGCGGCCGCACGCCGAGCTGCAAGGGCAGCCGGAGCACGGCGGGACTTTCAAACTCAAAAATCGTACCACGGCGCGAAGCCAGAGAGCGGGGCGGACACGCTACCTCAGTCGATATACATGTCCTGGAGTGCAAGCCACGCCCGAAGATTATGCAAAGTTGAATAATTCGCATCTGCATAATATCGAAAGCTAAATCTTGTAGAGCCGGAACCCGGCATTTTCTGCATCCAGCTAGATAGCAAAATGCTAAACCCCCGCTCAAGGTGGCGCTCATGACGGCATGGTAAAATTTGATTGTCAAAGATAGCAAGTTGGAGGTGCCCCATGAATGTCCCCGACGCGCTCCAAAACATCCGCTCAAAACACCCCGTTGCATATGTGGTTCTCTATCTCTTTGTCGGCTGGGCATTGCTGGTTGTCATCACCCATGCCATAGCTTTTGGAGCAGAACTGCTGATAGCCAGCTCGGACCAGCCCGTCGTCAAATGGGAAGCGACCGATGAGTGCACCGATGGAACCCGAACTGTTTACTACAACAGCCCGTCCCTCTACCAAGAGTTCAAGGTCAAGATAAAGGACTTCAAGATTGTCGATGCCGAACCGGGCTCTTTATTTACAATCGGAGCAACCGTCAACGCCGAGCAAGTCGAGTACACGGACAGCCATGCGACGTATCGTATCGACCTCGGCACCCTAGGCCGACCGTCACGCACCTGCCTGCTCGAATGCGAGATACGCGGCACCACGCTACACATGTCCGAAATACAGATGCGCCCGGACAAAGAGACCTCTTCGTGAGCAGTATACCCGCCCGCACGGTTACTCCACCGGTTTGAAGATGGTGGCCTGGCCAAAGACGTTGCGGATGAGGGCTTTGGCCTCATCCTCGGTCTGCGGGATGCTCGGGGCTGCGCCCTGGTGGCCGAAGGGGCTGTCCGCGCCGGGGTTGGACTCCCAGGGAGCGGCAGGGGCGTCTTCCTCTTTGGGGACAGTTGCAGCGGGCTTGGGCGCGGACGCCGCACCCGGCACGTCGAACGGGGGCAGATCGTCCCCGCCGGCATCGGCAGCAAAGCCGCCGACCATGGCGTCGTCGTAGGGAACCTGCTCGGATTCCCACGGTGCAGCCTGTGCAGACGGCTGAGCCTTGGGAGCGGCAGAGCGCTCGGGCGCGCGGGGCGCGGGCTCGGTCGGGAGCTTGCCCGTGGCAGGAGCGCCGGCAGGGTTGTCGGAGCGCAGCCAGGGAGCCTTAGCCAGGTCGGATGACTTGGGCGCAGGCGCGGCGGCGGGCTTGGGCGCGGGGACCGGAGCAGCCGGTTTGGGCGCCGCAGGCTCAGGCGCCGACGGGGTCGGTACCGCCACCGGCGCTGTTATTGGCTGCGGAGCGCTGGCGCTCGAGGATACAGGGGCCGCCGAGGACACGGGTTGCGGGTCCGCAGATGCCGCAGCCCGTGCAGATGGAGAATGCTCCTCATGTTGAGGAGCCGGCGTGCCACCCCCATCCAGGACATAGTCGACGGTGCGACGACCGAAGACCGCACTGACTGTCGGCAGGACTACCGACTGCGTGTCGGCACGTCCGAGCATCTTGATGGCAAAGGTCGAACCCGCGGGGAACGAGACGGTGAGCTTGGAGCCGTCGTCGGCCGTAGCGCGGGCGTTGAGCAAAAGCCCTGCGTAGGAGGCCTGACGAGCCTTGACGCGCTCGACGACCTCGGCCCATTTGCGCTGGAGCTCGCCAGCGTCCTCGACCGCGGGGGTCTCGGCAGCACCGGCGGCGGCAACCTGGGCGGCGTTGTTGGGCTTGGACACCGGCACGGTCGATGCAGCAGGCTCGGGAGCCGGAGCCGCAACGGGTTGAGGTGCAGGCGTTACAGGTTTGGGCGCGGGAGCCGGAGCCGCGGACTTGGGCGCAGGCTGGGCAGACGGAACAGCAGCGCCGCGGTCCCAAGGCATGCCACCCTGATGCGCGGGCGTAGCAGCAGGGGCGGCGGTCGCCGCAGGAGTAGCAGCTCGGGCACCCGAGATCAGCGTCGGCTGCTGTGTCGTCGCAGGTGCAGCCGCGACAGCCGCAGGCGCACTCGCTCGAGCAGCAGCCACGCTCGCCGGAACGGCGGCGTTGGCAACCATGGCCTCCAAGCGAGCCACGCGCTCAGCCAAAGCCTCAATCGTTAAATCGGCCTCGGGACGTGTCAGGCGCGTGCAGGCGATCTCGAGCACCAGGCGCACGTCGCTCGCACCCCTCATCTCCAAGGCGGCGTCGTCGAGCACGGTCAGTACGCGAGCCAAACGATCGGCAGGATGCTCGCCAAAGGCAGCGGCCTCGGCAGCAAGCGCCTCGGCCTGCTCGACCCCGCCCTCAAACAGCTCGGCACGGGCACCGGCAACGCAAGCCACATACACGTCGCGCACATGCGCCACCAGGTCGCGCGTCAGCTCAAGCAGGTCATTGCCCTCCTCGACCTGTGCACGAATGAGCCCATAGAGCTCAGCAATATCACGCTCGGCGATGGCGCGGGCAAACTCGCCCAGAATCTGGTCCGAAACCTCGCCCAAAAGCGAGCGGGCATCGTCCGCATGCACGGCGCCGTTGCCAAAAACGCTCAACTGCTCCAGCGTGGAGAGCGCGTCGCGCATGCCGCCCTTGGCATGGCGCGCCACGATGGCGAGCGCCTCGTCGTCGTAATCGAAGCCCTCCTGCTCGCACACGTAGGACAGGCGATGCTCGATATCCTCGTTGCCGATGCGGTGGAAATCGAAGCGCTGGCAGCGCGAGAGGATGGTCTCCAGAATCTTTTGCGGATCGGTGGTGCACAGCACAAAGATCACGTGTGCCGGCGGCTCCTCGAGCGTCTTGAGCAGCGCGTTGAACGCCGCCGTCGTGAGCATGTGAACCTCGTCGATGATATAGATCTTGTACTTGCCGCGCACCGGGGCAAAGTTGACGGAGTTGATGATCTCCTCGCGCACGTTGTCCACGCCCGTGCGGCTTGCAGCATCGAGCTCGTAGACATCGGGGTGGTTGCCCTCGGCGATGAGCTCGCACTCCTCACAGGTGCCGTCGGGCATGCAGCCGCTTGCACCCTCGGCGCGCGCCGCCTCGGCGTTGCGACAGAGCAGCGCCTTGGCCAGAATGCGCGCCATGGTGGTCTTGCCCGTGCCGCGCGGTCCGCAGAACAGGTACGCGTGGGACAGACGCCCCTCGGTGATGGCGTGCTCGAGCGTCGAGACGATATGCTGCTGGCCCACCACGGAGTCGAAGGTGAGCGGGCGATACTTTCGGTACAACGATTCCATGGGTGCTCCCCCGGGTATACTGAGTCTTGTTGCCGCGACGGCCATGCGGTCGCACGGCATACTGCACTCATAATAACCCGTACGGCGAGCCCGCCGCGATAGGAGTCCAAAGAGCATGGCAGACGCAGAGCCCAACCTCGTTCCTTCCGAAGCAGCCGACCAGGTCGAGGTCGCGCTCGAGAAGCAGGCCGCAGCCGACGACGGCATCCTGTACCTCAACGAGTACCAGTACGAAAACGACCTGGTCACCGACTTCGCCCGCCTGGTCGCCTCGCCCAGGCGCCGCGGCTCGCTGTATGTCGCCGCGGCAATTGCCGCGCTGCTCGGCATTGGCATGCTGGTGGCCGGCGGCAACTGGATCAAGTTTGGCGTCGTCCTGATCGTATTCGGCGCCTTTTTGGCCTGGTGGAGCAAAAACCTGCACCACACCCTCGCCCGTGACTTTATCGACGCCGTCGAGGCCGACGAGTCCATGGGTGGCCGCTATCGACGCGTCGCCGCCAACGAGGACGGCCTGATGGTTTGGGGCAAGAGCGGCAAATCGCAGTTCTTCCCGTTTGAAAAGCTCGACCACGTACTCGACGGCGAGCGCATCTTTGTAGCCATGTTCGCCGACCAGGGTGTGACTATCCCTAAGGACACCTTTGTCCGCGGCGATGCCGAGCAGTTTGGCACCTTCCTCAAGGCGCGCATCAACAAAAAACTCCGCATCGAGACCAAACGCAAGAAGATGAAGGCAGAAAAGGCCGCTGCCGAAGCCAAGCAGGGCGACAAGCCCCAGGAGACCAAGGGCAAGCAGCGCAAGCAGAAGAAGAACAAGAAGAAGCGGTAGGCCAGCCGACACCGAAGACGCCTCGCCCCGCGTCATTCCGGGCCAGGGCGCCTGGGATCGAGCGCGAGTGCCACCGATGGACCCATTTTGTCTAGCTCTCGAGTTACTTCACTTCAAACCTTAAGAGCCTTCTCTCTGGCAGATCGGTCATCTTCATCGTATAAGTCCCAGGAAAAGCCTTCTCAAAACGGACGGTCTCGTAACCTTCGAAATAGTCGTTGGTGTTTTGCATCATGAATGGGACGAGCAACTCGTTCTCCGCCCCAACCTGTACAGCAAACGCAGCAGAGCCGCCCAGAGCCGGCATTGCCTGCGTTATCAGATCGGTATTGACCACAAAGTCATAGTTTGGCGCAGACTCCGGCACCAAATGCCAAACATACGTTTTGATTCCGCCTTCGACATTGTCCTTATTCCTGACACGCATCTTTACGGCGATAACACACGTGATGTCGGCGTCCTTCAATTTCGTTTTCGTATCCACGATGCCATATTTTGAATAATCATCATGCGCACGCTTGAGATACTCGCGCGGCGTGAGCAGCTCTGCCCCGTCTATGCAAAACGAATACCCGTCAGTCGCCACATCCTTCGACCCCAGAAACGCCCCATCCATCGAGAGCCATTCGCCCTCCGCATAATATTTCTCAGGAATGACCGTCCGGTTCCCGTTAACGACGCTCACCCTCATGCCCGCAAGGCCGGTAGCAGCACAGCCGAAAAGAGCAAGCACCGACCTTCTTGTCCACAGGGTCTTCTTCATCGCGCTCACGACCTTTCCCGAACTTTCACAACGGCACCGTCGCGCATGCAGTAAACCCGATCGGCCAGCTCCTCGAGCACCTCTCCGTCATGGCTGGACAGAATAACCTCGCGACCCGTTGATGCCGCCATCGCCACAACGCGCTTGAGCATTTCCACGCCCGCTTCGTCGAGGGCATTTGTTGGCTCATCAAGAACAAGTAGCTTCGGCTTTTCCATAATTGCCGCAGCTATCCCCAGACGTTGCTTCATCCCAAGCGAGTATGCTCGGAACTTCTTTTTTTCGTCTGCATCGAGCCCCACGAGCCGCAGGGCAGAGCGAATGTCCTCGGGGGTGGCAACGCCCTTGATCTGAGCGATGAGCTCCAAATTATCGTAGCCAGACAGATATCCCAAAAAGGAAGGCGCCTCGATCAACATCCCCAGACTCGGCGGGAACGAGATGTCCACCCCAAGCCTTTGGCCATCGATAGAGATTTCGCCTTCGGTAGGCTTGATCAATCCGCAGACCGCTCGCATAAGCATGGTCTTACCCGAACCGTTTATCCCCTGAAGCCCAACCACAGTCCCAGGGTCAACCTCGATGGAGACGTTGCGCAGAACATCGTTTTTGCCCATGCGCTTCGATACGTCCCTAACGATCACGCTCATATCTTGTCCCCCTTTTCTATAAGGTCGGCCCTTCGAAACCACAGTCCACCCAGCGATAGGCATAACGACATAATCACAATTGAAAACAAGACGCTCGAGCCCGTCGCGATTCCCTCTTTGACAATTCCGCCCCAGCGCAACAGCATTAGGGCGTTGCCTAACAGCACCCAATGCCGCGCAAATGCCGAACAGATCAGGTAGCTCATTAAAACCACAAACGAGACCGACGGCCCAAGTACAAAGCCAATCACTGCCTGCGCAAACGCAAGCGCCTCGAAAGCAAAAAAGAGACCTGTGAAAAACGGCAGCGCATCCGCCTCGCCAGCTTTGAGAAACCACGGCGCCAAATTAGCCAGCTGAAGCGACTCGCCATGAATGACCGCGCTGAACGAGGCGCTCACCATCAAGCTCCAAATCACAACAGAGCAAACCACCACGAGCAGCGAAAATGCCGTTACCGCCGCCACTGAGATAAAACGCGAGGCCCACCAAAGGGTTCTTGACCGGCATCGAACAAGCGCTTGCAAACCAAACCCGTGCAACGATTCGGTCGGATAATCGAGTGTTGTATAGAGAATAAGCAGAATGACAAATAGCCATCCTAACGGAGGCACAAACATGAGCCCGGGCCTAGGCTCAAACGGAGCGGATCCGGCAAACACGAGCGCGAGATTATCAGCAAACCCCAAGGCATTCGTCCGAACCCCATACACAGAAGACAAGCCGTAGGCGTACACCAAGTTCGCAACGGTCACTGCCGCAATCGCAATAAAAGTAAGGATGTTCTTCTTCAAAACGGTCCTCAGGTCCGCGGCGACCAGCCTAAACAGCATCAGACCACCTCGCGTCTTTTTAAGAATCTCGCGGAAATCAAAGAAAAGACGAACAGCAAGATGATTTCCGCAACCCCCGCTCGGATGTCGGGCCAGTTATTTAGTGATTCCGACCTGATGCTGTTAAGAATGTTGCAGTTAAAGCCGACGCATGAAAGGACGCTAAAAATCCAATCGTTAACAAAGTGCCATGCAACCATAATCAGATATGGAACGACCATCGCCTTGATTCTGCTGCGAAACACAACCGACAGACCGGTCACGACCATAGATAAAACCCCCAGCGTCACCGCATCGAACAGCGTATAAACCAGCACGTATAACAGAGGCCGGGAATAAAACAGACCAGAAAAATAGCTATGCAGATAAAGCCCGACGTAAGTCGATTCGTCGACTCGGGGGAGATACGCGGGAAACAGTATGGAGACAATCAGAAAGTTCACGAGTAGCGGAATAGCCGTGACCGCAAACGCAGAGAGGAAAGCAGACAGCATCTTCACGTTCACGTATGAATTTCTAGAAACACGCGTGCAGATCTGTGCCTCGTAACCGCTCAAACGCTCGGACAGGCATGACCACGACCCGGCCAACATGGCAAGCAACGGCAGCGAATAGAAAAACAACGACGCTAACAACGGCGCGTTCGCGCTCACAACAATCCAGTTACCAAAGCTACTTTCACGCGTTTGGCCGAGGTATGTCTGAGACTGCAGACCAATGCCGTAGCCAAAAGATAACAGCTGCTTGCGCTCAATTTCGAGCGTCCACCACGCCTCGATGGCAGCTGCCATCGAAATGGCAGTCGCCAAAATAAGAGCCAACGCAAATATATGGTTTCCAAATATCTTGGATAACTCATGTCGTAATAGATTTCCATTCAATCAACATCGCCCTCCCATTGGCCGAGCCGAGCGTTGCTGCTCGGCCCGGCCCTAATCACAACAAGAAGCTGCGGATTGGCTAGGAGGGAAGTTTGTTAAAATGGCCTAAGCAATCGGGGCTCCACTTTCCATAGACCGTGCCGTATCCGGACTCGGCCCATGCAGTCAGACGAGCATGGCTACGCCCATTCTCACGGACGAGGTTGTATATCTCCCATTTATCCGCATGGTTGGAGCGATACACGCCTTGCGTGCAATTCATGTTGCCCGCTCCTTTAGTGTTATAGGCACCGTCCACGTACAGGCGCAATGGCTTTCCCGAATAGCCTTGAATCCAAATATAGACTGAGGATGAATCTTCTTTCTGGCGATAGCCAGTTGCGCTCGTGCCAGAACATTGAAAAGCGAAATTTCTATCTTCGTTGTTCTTGCATGTGGCAATTCCGGCATCCGCGCTCTGCGAAATGCTAGAAACCTGGGAAGTGTCAAACTCCTCTTGAGCAAATGATGCGGCAGGTGCACCCATCGACAAGCCCGCAACAATCGCCAAGCCGACTCCGATTCGAGCAATAGCGCTCCTTGGCTTAATCATGGCCTTCTCCAATCAAAAGCGGTTAACAATGCGTCGACGCACGGCAACCTTTGCATGAATGGAGAAAGATGTCTGTAAACACTCGCTATTGAGTTGATAATCCAGGCGTTTACACGTTATCCACCTGCGATAACAATGAAATAAGCTCCGCTTTGTTCTTGATCTTCAACTGGCGATAAGATGCGGATCGCAACGCTTGCACCGTAGATGCAGCATAACCTACGTCCTCCGCAATGGTCTTTGTCGTTGCGCCCTCTGCCGTCATCAGCAAAATTTGCGACTGAACATCAGAAAGGGAGCGCGATGTAAGCAAAGCCAGCTGGCGCACGCGAGCCGTTTCGGTGAACCCATTCGCACGGTACTCCAAGACGGCCCTCTCGTTCTCAACCGAGTGGGCGAGCGCGATGTGCGTGACGAACATGGGCACAGACCAGCAGACGACCACCGTTGCCACGACGACATTGACGGCCGAACTATGCCCCAACAGCGACGCAAGGAACAACGGCTCGAAAACCATCAGATCCTGCGCCATATTGAACAAGACAGCCCAGCAAGGAGCCGCCGCCCCAAAGCAAAGCATCCATACCCCAAGCATTTTGCGCTGCGGAAAGCTTCGCAGCACTATATATGTGAGCAGCATCCCCGTCAGTACCGCAAGTCCATGGATTCGACCCCTAGTAGTTGCATAGATTAAAGCGGTCACACCTATCGATACCAACAGCGTGATGGCCCGAGTATGGGCATGAACCTTAAACGGGCGCAGCTTAACAGCGAGCGAAGCCATAGACGCTATGCCGCAAAACAGGACCGGCGCAGCCATCAGCGGATCGCGTATGCACCTCCATGCCGCGATATAAACAAAAGACCACTCCACAGCAGACAGTATCGCCCATACGCACGGGCTTCCGAGCCCGATCGCCCCATCCGCTCCATCCAGATCGTCCCCGCGCTTCGGTTTTCTACCCGCGCTGCACAGCGACAGAAGCAGCCCGAGACCCAATGTATAGCTTGCAAGAGAAAAGGCGATTGCATGCGTAACACCGGACCCCCAATCGCTATCCGCCATTACCAAGGGGCCTGCCGCAAGGAGGATGAAAAATAATGTGAGCAGATATCGAAACAGCCGGCGCGTTCGAGCTGATGCCAACATATCGTCAGCATGCCGCTGCGACATCTCAGGCCCTACAGTATCACCCTCACCCGCAAACAACGCCACGAGCTCGCGTGAGCCCGCAACCGACGCCTTCCCGTATGCTCGGTGAAGCGTTGTTCGCACCGTCGATGGCTTCGTACCCGTCTCCCTGGCAATTTCCGCCGGCGTTTTCCCTTTGAGCAGCAGTCGAACAAACTGCTCTTCTCGAGGCGACAGGGCAGGGGAAAACACCCCCGCATCGAATGGGTCGGACGTGCGAGGGGTATCCGAATTGTTGTCCCGTTTCTCCCTTAGCAATGTGTATACGAAGGCGGCAACAGCAATAGCGGACCCCATCGACAGTGATGCAATGACCGTGGCACCGCTTGCAAAATATGCCACCTCGACAGCCGGAACAAGGCCAATGGGAACTGCTACGAGCACAGAACGGGCAAACACGTCGCCCTGCCCCCGACCAAAGGCGCGGGGACAGCAAAGCAGCAGGACCGCAGCCAATACGAGATAGACCAGAGGAATTAAAAGCACGATGCCAATTGATGCGGCCGTTACAGAGGGCATCCCCCATGGCTCGGGAACGACTCTCCATGAAACTCGACAGCAAAACAGCAGGCAAGACAGGACAACTACTGTTTCTGCAAAAAATGCGCTCTGCGGTCGGCGGGTCCCCCTTTCGCCGTCCCGCGCCGCCCCCCGTATCAAAGGAGAGCCCGCCGTATTCCAAATTACATATGAGAGGAGCAACGACCCAGTGAAGCACGAGGCGCATGAAACGCCGCGCAACAGCCAGATAGGCGCAAACACGAATGGAATAGAATCTCCGCGAGCATAGAAGGCCAAGTCGGCCCATTCGGGAACCGTAGCAATAACACCAAGGAAAACACCGATAGCACCGAGATGCTTCGGCCGTCTTATTTCTCTCCCCTTGCGGAGCGCAACACCATGACCAAACGCCGCGAGGCATGCACCAAGGATAACGAGCCAGGTCATCGCACCTGATGCCAGGCCGATTGAAGATGAAAACCGGTGATAAGGGGTGACCGCCATTACGATAAGCGCAACGGCACAGGCAGATGTAGCAGAACGGCGGGAAAAGAGCATATGGCCTCCATAGCGTGTCATTATATCGCTCGGGCTGCTCATTTATCTCCGCGCCTGCACCAGCCAGCATCAACGATTCAGGCGAACTCCAATCCGAGCCAGATCACGGTCCAGCTTTTGTCCGCAGTCCCCGCATCAAAGCGGGATGCGCTTTCCTTTTGAGTATCGATCCGGAAACTGCATCCCGTTCTAGGCCAATATTCTGGGATGCAGTTTCCGCAGCCTACCCCATTCGGAAAACGCATCCCGCAATTTGGACGAAAACTGGGACGCGCTTTCCGGATGGGTCGAGACGAGGGCCAAGCCAGATGGGCCACCTCACCCCGCTACCTTCACCATGCACCCGAGCGTGCTACACTAGCAGCATCTATGCCACCGCGAACAGCTCGGCTCCGCGCCCGCCGCTCGCAAACGAACTTTAAACGCACGAAGGTTGGCCATGCCGCTTTTCTCGCAACATACCGCCCGGTTCTCGCCGGACGTTCCCTTGGAGGGCACCAGCTCTCGCGAGCTGCTCAAGCGGTACCAGCCGCTCGAGACACTTGCGACCGGCGGTTTTGCCTCCATCGAGATCTGCCGCGACACGCACCTGCGCCGCCGCGTCGCCATTAAACGCATCCCCCTTATCAACGGTGCCGGCATGCCCGCCAGCGACATCATGGATGTCCTGCGCGAGGCGCACACTGCCGCCATGCTTCAACATCCCAACATCGTGCAGGTCATCGACTTTACGCACGACACAGCCTATGCCTACCTGGTCATGGAGTATGTCGATGGCATGTCACTGGCCGAGTTTTTACATCGCGTGGACGGCCACTCGCTCACCTTTGACGAGGCCGCGGCCATTGCCGACGCGCTGGGTCAGGCACTCACCTTTGCCCATGCAAACGGCGTGCTTCATCTGGACATAAAGCCCGCCAATGTGCTTATCGACCATTCGGGCAATGTAAAGCTCACCGACTTTGGCATGGCGCGGCTGTCGTCTGCCGGCGGCTTTGGCGGATCGCGCGGCGGCACCATCGGCTACATGCCGCCCGAGCAGCTCGACATCGAGACCGGCACGGTCGACGAGCGCGCCGATGTCTTTGCCCTTGCCTGCGTGATCTACGAGGGGCTGTGCGGCAGCGCCCCCTTTATGGCGGCCACGCCCGCCGACTCGCTCGACCACATCATCGGCGGCGCCACCTATCCCAGTGAGCTGATCCCGCACTTTCCCCCAGGGGCCGAGGCGGCGCTCATGAGCGCCCTCTCCCCCATGCCGCAAGACCGCCCCGATAGCATCGAGGCATTCTGCGACCGACTCCTTGCCGGCTTGGGGAGCGTGCGCGAAGGCCGTCGCAGCTTGGAGCAGATGGTAGGCGAGCTTTCGAATGACGAGTGCGCGGCAGATGATATCGAGCCATTGAGCTACGAGGATGACACCGTCGAGGTCGACCCCGCACTTGGCTGGGCGGGCACGCGCTGGGGCCGCGCACGCAATTACACCATGCGCGGTATCTCGGCGCTCTCATGCGGAGCCTTCAGCTTTTTGCTTATGCAGACAGCCGGCGTCGCGGCGCTTCCCGGGCTGATCGTGGCGGCCGTCGCCATTGGCGCGGCGGCAGGCTTGGCCCCGCAGATTGGCTCGGCCATCTCGGCCGTGGGCTTTTTGGTGCTCATGGCCAACGCCACCATGCAGGCGCAGGGCATCCTGTCGATGCTGCCGGTCGCGGTCATTTTTGCCGCTGCCATGTCCGGTTGGTGGATTGCTTGGGGACGCACCGAGGCAGCTGCGAGCACGACGCTCACCTGCGCGCTTGCGCTGGGTTGCCTCACCGGCGACGCCCTCCTTGCCGCCGGAGCCGCCGCGAGCATCGCGGCGTTTTGGCTCGGCCCGGCAAGCGCCGCGGCAGCCACGGGCATGGGCGCACTCTTTGCCCGCCTTGCTGCAGCGGCTCTCTCTGCGGGAGGCGCACTGGGGCTTAGCAATGTCGCCGCAGCGCTGGGAGACGCGCTCCTTCTCGCTGCAATCGTGCTGGTTGCAGCAACAGCCGCGGCAACATCGCTGCTGCTCAATGCTCATGCCAAGCGCGCCGAGCAGGGATCGAACCTTGCCGCCATCGTCGCAATTGCCGTCGCCGGCATCGGCTCGGCCGTATCGTTTTGTCTTGCACACCATATGGAAATTGCCAGCCTTGCGGGCCCGGTCGTCGCCAAGGCAGCGGTTACGGGAATCCTATCCTCTATAATCGTTGGGATATGCCTATATTTGTTCGGATACCAAAGAACCTATACGGAGAGTGATCTTTCGTGAACTTCCTGAACATCTTCGAGGACCACGTGGCCGGAATCTTCGGTGCCACCCGTGCCCCGTTCTCCTTTAAGAAGCTTGCCAAGCAGGCCGCTCGCGACATGGAGGATCAGACTCTGGTGATCAACGGCGTCAACACCGCGCCGGCACTCTATACCATCCTGATCGCCGCCGACGACGATCCCATGCTCGCCCCGTTCTACCCCGAGCTTTCGCGCGAAGTCCGCGAGTTTGTGAAGGCACAGGCCGAAAAGCGCCGCTATGTGTTTGTCGGCGAACCCCTCGTTCGCTTTATGATCGACCCCCAGCTGCGTGCCGGTAAGTTCTCGGTCTTTGCCGAGAACGTCGACGCCCCCACGCTCGGTCGTCTGTACGAGGAAGAGCGCGCCTACCAGAATGGCCTGGGCCAGAACAACTCGGCCGCAAGCCGCGCTGCCAGCGCTCCCCGCGCCGGCAAGCAGCAATTCGCCGCTCCGCAGCAACAGCGTCCCGCCGCCATGCCCCAGCAGCCGGCGCCCCGTGCCGCCGCTCCCGACCCGCTCGCCGTGGCCGATCCCTTTGCGCCCAACGCCCCCGACCCCGCCGCCGCGCCCATCCCCGTGCCGCAGACCGTCTCTCGTGACGCCCTCGCCGGTATGGGCGGAGCCGCCGCGACCGGCGCCGCCGTGGGCCTTGGCGCCGCGGCCGGTATTGCCTCCAACATGGCGAGCACCCGCGCCCCGCAGCGCCCGCTCGCCCAGCTCGTCGACGTCGTGAGCGGCGAGAGCCACAGCATCACTTCCGCGCAGGTGACCATCGGTCGCGAGCGTTCGGTTTCGGACATCGCCCTGCGCGACCCCAACGTGTCGCGCCGTCACGCCCAGCTCACCTTTACCGGTTCGGACTGGTCGATCGAGGACCTCAATTCCACCAACGGCACGCTCGTCAACAACCGCCGCATCACGCGCTGCCCGCTGCGCAACGGCGACCTGCTGACGTTTGGCCTGAGCACCTTTGAATTTAGGGGATAGTCGCTTATGAACATCGATATCGTCCTTTTTGCAGGCCGCATCGTCCTGGTCGCCCTGCTCTACATCTTCCTGTTCGCCGTCATGAAAACCGGCGTAGGACTCGTACGCGGCCAGCGCCGCGACTCCGCTATCTGGACGATCGATGTGGACAAGGGTCCGCGCGGCATCCGTGGCATCCATGTAGACATGCTCGGCCCCGTCATCGTGGGCCGCTCGCCGTCCTCGGACATCTGCATCAACGAGCCGTTTGTCTCGGCCTCGCACGCACGCTTTTCGCTGCAGGGCCCGGCACTCATCATCGAAGACCTCAACTCGCTGAACGGCACGCTCGTTAACGGCCGTCAGCTGGTGGAGCCCGCAACGCTGCGCGAGGGTGACGAGGTCCAGATTGGCGACGTGGTCATGAAGGTGAACCGTCGATGATCGACGAGGAGAACAAGTCCGCAACCATGCCCGAGACGCCGACTGCCCCCGCAGCTGCGCCGGCTCATGCCGCTCCGGCGCGCCCTGCGACCGTGGAGCCCGAGGACACGGTGTTCTCCCTGCCTCTTTCGCATGTAACTCAAGAATATCCGGCACTCGTCGATGACGAGGACGCCGCCACCGAGCAGCTCGACGCCCCCATCGGCGCGCACGCTGCCGAGCAGCCCGCGGAACCGGAGGCAACGCCCGCACCGGCTCACTTTGCCGAGCCCGTCGCCGAGGCGATTAACGAGAGCGCTGCCGTGTTTGCAGCCCCCGAGCCTGCCGCGCCGGTATTCCCCGTCGCTCCGGCAAGCGAGGCGGCACCCGCATCCGCAACGCCCGCCGAAGTCGAGCAGCCCGTTGCCGCGCCCGCCGCAGCTCCCGAGCCCTCCGCTCAACCCCAGAGCACGCCCGCGCCGTCGCACTTTGCGACGCCCGAGCCGACGGCTGTCGAGTCGCAGCAGGACGGCGATCCCGCCGACCGCATAACCGAAGATCTCAACCTTCCGGACGTCTCCGACGCCGAGTCGGGCAACGATGCCGACGCCGTCTCCCCCGGCGACACCGCCGAGATCGATGTCGCCGCCGTGGAGGCAAAGCTCAAAGATCCCGGCTCGACCATGAGCTTTGAGCCGCTGACCGACGAGCGCATCGAGACCGACTCGACCTACGACGCCGGCACCACCACGCAGCTTATGTGGGGCGCCCGCTCCGACGTCGGATGCGTACGCCCGCACAATGAGGACTCCTATCTGGTGCAGTCGCCGCTCTTTTGCGTGTGCGACGGCATGGGAGGACACGCCGCCGGCGAGGTAGCATCCTCCATCGCCGTCGAGACCATCGCCAAGACGGCGCCGCAGTCCGCCGACGCCGCGCGCCTGGCCGCAGCCGTCGAGGCCGCCAACGCCGCCGTGATCGAGGCCGCCCTCAACGGCCTGGGCAAACCCGGCATGGGATGCACGGCCACCTGCGCCTACATCGAAAACGACACGCTCGCCATCGCCCACGTGGGCGACTCGCGCGCCTACCTGCTCCACGAGGGTACGCTCATCCGCGTGACCCGCGACCACTCCTACGTGGAGGAGCTCGTGGATGCCGGCGAGATTACGGCCGACGAGGCCCGCGTCCACCCCAACCGCTCGGTCATCACCCGCGCGCTGGGCTCGGATCCCGCCATGTATGCCGACCACTTTACCCTGCACATCGAGGAAGGCGACCGCCTGATTCTGTGCTCCGACGGTCTTTCGAGCATGATTCCCGATAGCGATATCGAGAACATCGCTACGCAGTCCTCGAGCGCACAGATCTGTGTCGACAACTTGGTGGACGCGGCGCTCGCCGCCGGCGGCCACGACAATGTGACCGTGGTGGTCGTCGACCTGGTCGACGACGGCGTCATGCGCGAGGCAAAACGCGTCCGACGCCGCAATGTCACCATCGGCGCCGTCTTGGCCCTTGTCTTTGTGCTGGTAGCAGGCATCTGGGCATACACGGGCGTCACCGGCTCCTATTACTTGGGAACCTACCACGGCAATGTCGCCGTCTGGCGCGGCCTGCCCGGCAAGACGCTCGGGGTCGAGCTCCACTGGCTCGAGAGCGAAACCAGCATCAAGCTGTCCGACCTGCCCGAAGACACGCAAAACCGCCTGAAGGCAGGCATTCCGCAAACGAGTGTCGACGATGCGCAGGACACCATTTCCAAGTACCGCCATCAGATTGACGAGGAGCAGACCCGTCAGGTGATTGACGCGCAAACGATTCGCGACAACACCAATCAGGAATCCACCTCCGAGTCAGATTCCGAGAAAACCGCCGAACAGTCAGCCGAGGCCGAAGCCTCCGATAAGAATTAGAAAGGGAGTGCCGCTTATGAGTCGCCGCAACACCGAACTGCTCTTGCTCATCGCCTCGGCGTTCCCCGTCATCCTGCTCTATGCGATGTACGTGCTCACCGCGGGTGCCACGATTTCCTTTGAGACGCTCGCCGTGCCGATCGGCCTGTTCGCCGCCTTCGCCGCGGCGCATATCGCCGTGCGCATCCTGGCGCCCGGCGCCGACCCCGCCATCCTGCCCATCGTCTTTGTGCTCTCGGGCATCGGCATCACATTCGTGACGCGCCTGGCTCCCGACCTCGCCATCTCGCAGCTCATCATCTTGTTTGTCTCGGTGGCGCTCATGGTGGGAACGCTCGCGCTGGTCAAGAACCTCGACGTGGTCATGCGCTACAAGTACACCTTTGGCATTATCGGCATCATCCTGCTGATGCTGCCGATCTTTATCGGCACCACGATCTCGGGCTCCAAGCTGTGGATTCGCATCGCGGGCTTCACCATCCAGCCCGGCGAGTTCGCCAAGGTCTTCATCGTCCTGTTCCTGGCAGGCTATCTAGCCGAGAACCGCGAGCTGCTCTCCATCTCCAACCGCAAGATCCTGGGTCTCAAGATTCCGCGCTTCCGCCTGCTGCTGCCACTGTTTGCCGTGTGGGGCGTGTGCCTGCTCATCGTCGTCTTCGAACGCGACCTGGGCTCGGCCGTCCTGTTCTACACCATCTTTTTGCTGATGCTCTATGTTGCCACGGGACGCTTTTCGTACGTCATCATCGGCCTTGCGCTGCTGGCCGTTGGAGCCGTGGGCGCCTACAAGTTCCTGTCGCACGTGCAGGTGCGCTTTCAGGTCTGGGTCGATCCGTTTAAGGACGCCCAGGGCCAGGGCTACCAGATCGTACAGTCACTTTACTCGCTGGCTGACGGCGGCCTGGTCGGCGTCGGCATTGGCAACGGCATGGCAAACAACATCCCCGTCGTCGAGTCCGACTTTATCTTCTCGGCTATCGGCGAGGAAATGGGCCTTTTGGGCGGCGGCGCCGTGCTCATCCTGTTTATGCTTTTTGCCGTGCGTGGCCTCACCACGGCCGCCCGCGCCAAGTCCGACCTTGCCGCCTTTAGCGCGACCGGCCTTACGGCGGCCATCAGCTTCCAGGCATTCTTAATCGTTGGCGGCGTAACCCGCCTGATCCCGCTGACCGGCGTCACCCTGCCCTTTATGAGCCAGGGCGGCTCCTCGCTGCTGGCGAGCTTTATCATCGTCGCGCTGCTGCTGCGCGCCGGCGACGAGGCAACCGGACGCGAAGCCGAGCTCACCGGTACCGGCACTATGGCCGCCATCACCGATGACCAGCTCGCATCCGCCGCTGCCCCGACCGGTACGCGTTTTGCCAGCGCACCTTCCTACAGCCACGGCAACCACTCCGCGGGTTCTCGCATGCGTCGTCGCCTGCTCGACACGCCAGAGTCCGGCGTGCTCGGCCGCGTGGCACTTGCCAACCGTCTGACTCGTGCCGTGTTTGCCTTTACGGCGCTGTTCGCCATCCTTATCGGCAACCTCACCTATGTCCAGGTCATCAAGGCCAAGGACTATCAGGACATGCCGACCAACAACCACACCATCGCCCGCTCCAAGTACATCCAGCGTGGCTCCATCATCACGTCCGACGGCGTGACGCTGGCCGAATCGCTGCAGCAGGAGGACGGCACCTACGCCCGTTCCTACCCCAACGGCAACATGGCCGCGCACGTGGTGGGCTACGTGAGCCAGCAATACGGCACCGCCGGCATCGAAAGTGTCATGAACGATACGCTCACCGGCTCCAAGGATTACTCCAGCTGGAACAACGCCATCGCGTCGCTCGCGGGGCAGACCCAGCCGGGCAATACCGCCAAGCTCACCATCGACTCGCGCATCCAGACGGCTGCCGAGCAGGCGCTCAAGGGCTTTAAGGGAGCTGTGGTGGTCATGGATCCGCGCACCGGTGCGGTCCTTGCGTGCGCGAGCTCGCCCACCTACGACAACACCAACATCGATGCGCTGCTCCAGTCGGGCGGCGGCGAGGACGGCTCCATGTACGACCGCGCCATGGACGCGCTGTACACCCCGGGCTCGACCTTTAAGGTCGTCACACTCTCCGCGGCGCTCGAGACCGGCACCGCCAGCCTTACCAGCACGTACCAGGCGCCCGGCTCCATGGACATCGGCAACGCGCCGGTCACCAACTATGCCAACGAGAGCTACGGCACCATCAGCCTGCAGCAGGCCTTCGCCGTGTCGTCCAACGTCGTCTTTGGCCAGGTGGCAAACGAGGTCGGCGCCAGCTCGCTCGTCCAGTTTGCCAACGCCTTTGGCTACGGTCAAAAGCTCGGCCAGGATCTGACCACCGCGGCTTCCATCATGGCCGACCCGTCGCTTATGACCGAGTGGGAGACCGCTTGGGCCGGCGCCGGCCAGCCCGTCGGCATGGACCACACGCCTGGCCCGCAGACCACCGTTATGCAGAATTGCGTGATCGCTGCGGCTATCGCCAACAGCGGCGTGGTCATGGACCCGTTCTTTGTGTCCCAGATACTCGCCCCGGACGGAACCGTGGTTAAGACCACGCAGTCCCGCTCGCTGGGCCAGGCTGTCAGCTCTGCCACGGCCGACCAGGTCAAGCAGGCCATGCTCGCCGTCGTCCAGTCCGGTACCGGCACCGATGCCCAGATTCCGGGCGTCAAGGTTGCCGGCAAGACCGGTTCGGCCGAGACCGGCGGCACCAACGTCAACTCTATGTTTGTTGGCTTTGCACCTTACGATTCACCCACGGTTGCCATCTCGGTGGCCTTGGAGGATTACGACAAACACGACGTCAAGGCGGCCAAGATTGCCGGCATCGTCCTGACCGCGGCGCTCGCCGCACAGGGAGCGTGATGCCCGTGATCAAAGCGGATACTTGGGACGCGCCGCGGCCGATGAGCTAGCGGCAACGCTCCACACGGCCCCAGCGGCCATACATTTGGTACTACACACATCGTTGAGCGAATAGTTATGTTAGGAGCAGGAATGGAACAGAGGGTCCTCGGGGGAAGATACCTCCTCAAGGATAAGGTGGGAACGGGCGGCATGGCGACCGTCTTCCGTGCACAGGATCAGGTCCTCGACCGCACGGTTGCCGTCAAGATCATGCTGCCGCAGTATGCCGGCGACGCCACCTTCGCCGCCCGCTTTAAGCAGGAGGCCCAGGCAGCTGCCGGCCTGTCCTCCCCCTATATCGTGGGCGTCTACGACTGGGGCAAGGACGGCGACACCTATTACATCGTCATGGAGTACCTGCGCGGTACCGACCTTAAGAGCGGCATCAAGAGCCACGGCGCCCTCGATCCCAAGAAAGTCGCGCAGATCGGCTCGCAGATCAGCTCCGCGCTTTCGGTCGCACACAAGCACGAGATCATCCACCGCGACATTAAGCCGCAAAACATCATGGTGCTGCCCGACGGCAACATCAAGGTAATGGATTTTGGCATCGCACGCGCCAAGAACAGCCATCTCACGCAGGATAACAACGTTCTGGGCACCGCCCACTATGTAAGCCCCGAGCAGACCCGCGGCCAGGACCTCGGCCCCACCTCGGATATCTACTCGCTGGGTGTCGTCATGTACGAGTGCGCCACCGGCCGCGTACCCTTTGACGGCGACGACGCCATCTCGGTCGCTCTCAAGCAGGTCAACGAGCTCCCCATCCCGCCGAGCCAGATCAACTCCGGCGTCGATGCCGACCTGGAGCGCATCATCCTCAAGTGCATGGAGAAGGACCCGGCAAACCGCTTCCAGACGGCCGACGAGCTGCGCCAGGTGCTCAACAGCTACCTGTCCGGCCGTGCCGTCAACGTCTCGGAGCCCACGCGCATCATCGGTGCCGCCGGCGACCTGGGTGCCACCAAGACCCGCGAGCTTTCCGACTCAACGCGCGCTATGGTTCGTCCCGTCTCGGGCGTGAGCGGTCAGAACACCGCCCGTAGCGCTGTCTCTGGCTCCACGGGCTCCTACGAGGTCGAGAAGCCTAAGTCCAATAAGAACAAGATCATCGCCGCCGTGATTGCCGCCGTCGCCGTGATTGGCGTTGTAGTGGCCTTTGCCACAGGCATGTTCAGTGGCGAACAGGTCACGGTGCCCGACGTGCTGGGCAAGGACCAGGAAACCGCTATCGAGCTGATCAAGGAAGCCGGCCTTGAGGTTGGCACCGTCGACCAGAGCTACAACGACGATGTCGACGAGGGAAAAGTCGCCGAGCAGACCCCCAACGGCAACACCAAGAAGGCCAAGGGCTCGAGGGTGAACCTGGTAATCTCCAAGGGCCCTAAACCCTCCGAGAAGGTTGAGGTTCCGCAGCTCCTCGGCCTGACCAAGGACCAGGCCGAGGCCGCACTGGCAAGCGTGGGCCTGAAGGGCAGCGCTTCGGAGGAAGCCAATGAGGCCGAAGAGGGCCAGGTCTTTGAGCAGAGCACTGCTGCTGGCAAGGAGGTCGAGAAGGGCACGACCATCTCGTACAAGGTCTCTGGCGGCCCGGACACCACCTCGGTGCCCGATCTGACCGACATGACCGAGGCCCAGGCGCGCAACGCCCTCGACATGGCTGGCTTTGGCGTCGACGTGAGCTACCAGGAAAACGACTCGGTTACCGAAGGCACCGTAATTAGCTGGAACCCCAGCGGCAAGCAGAAGCCCGGTGCCACGATCACCGTCGTCATCGCCAAGAAGTCCGGCAAGGCCAGCGTCCCGGGCAACCTGTACGGCAAGAGCATCTCCGCCGCCGTCACCGCGCTCAACAACGCCGGTTTCTACAACATCGCATTCTGCGATCAGAACGGCAACCCCGTGAGCGGCAACGAGAATGCCACCGTTACGGGCGTCTCCCCCACCGGCAAGCAGTCTACCGACAGCACGATCACGCTGACGGTTTCCATCTCCGGTTCCGGCGACGACTCCGAGTCTAGCAACTAACGTCGATCGCTTGTTGCTCCGAGCGGCTTAGACCGCAAACACATTCGCTCAGAAGCGCCCGCTTGCTCCCCCAGCAAGCGGGCGCTTTTCTTTTGATGTGGGATTGCCGCCCATGGATGAACGCGGCTTTAAACCAGAAGAGCCCGGCACCATGGCGGTACCGGGCTCGATCAATCTCTGGTGCCCCCGGGCGGATTCGAACCGTCGGCACCCGCTTTAGGAGATATGATTTAATGCTACCCCCTACTATTCATCAAGCATCATTGAACACCATATAACTGCAGATAAAAGGCCCACTTTGCTTGCGTCCTACTGCTGGGCCTTTCATGAAAATAGGGACACCGAGCGCAACGCGTTGCGCTGAGTCCTGAGGCTGTTGCAATGAAAATGAGAATCAAGGCTTCGATAGCAGGATGACAACGCAGGCACAATTTGATTTTTGAAATATGGACGAATTCCTCGTCAGGAGGGTAAAATGGTGCCGACGGCAGCCCAAGTTGTAGAGAGCTGGGCAGAGCCGTTGCTTAATGAAGTTGGGTCATCGTCTTAGCGACGGTGGCCTTTCTTTTTGGGCTTCGAACCCTGCTTGAGTGCCTTGGAAAGGCCGACAAGGGCCGTGAGGAGCGAGACCATAGCGGTCAGGAGCTTCACGAGCTCGGTGAAATCGGTCATGGGCATCACCTCCCATCGAATGGAGGGCTCTGCCCGGCACGAGGACTGCCGATAGCGAGGATGATTTTATCAGAGTGGGTGGCCCTCTCCGATCAATTCACGCTCCTCACCCTCGCGAAGAGTGCGGGCATGGCAGAATCGGCACTAAACGGCAGTGCGTTAGGGCACCGACGACGAGCTTTCAAAAACTAGCAAGGCGTATCGCCGTTGCGGTACCGGGATCGGCAAATCTCTGGTGCCCCCGGGCGGATTCGAAAACTCCCCCCGCGGGGAAATTGGTGACGCGGGTGTCGACGGCCCGAATCCGGCCCTTAGACCAGAAGAGCCCGGCACCGTGGTGGTACCGGGCTCGACAAATCTCTGGTGCCCCCGGGCGGATTCGAACCGTCGACACCCGCTTTAGGAGAGCGGTGCTCTATCCCCTGAGCTACGGAGGCATGTTGTACTAGTGTAGCAGATTTACTGCATCGCCATACACCCCATGACCAGACTTCAAAGTTGCGGTGGAATAGTTCCTGTTTGAAGCCCAGGAGGCCAAATTTAGGAACTATTTCACCGCAACTGATGAAGGGCTAGTTGCCTTTGTGGAAGAGGTTTTTGATGACGCTGGGGATGCTCTTGGCGCCCTTGGCCGTCACGTCGATGAAGTCGGGCGAACGCACGAGTTTATCCTCGTCTACGTACTTGCGCACCGCGCGAAGCGTCTCTTTGTCGTTGCGCGTCGAAAACGTAAAGTGGCCGTTATCCTTGGTAAAGATGGCAAAGCGCGTGATCTTCTTGGTGCCGCGCAAAACCTCGGCCGCGATGTAGTCGACCTCGTCCCACGGGATTTGAATATAATCCTCGGGGTTGCGCTCGTTGTAATACTCGAATGCCTTGTTGCCCACCATCACATTGCCGTGGCTGGTAAGCCCCATCAGGCAGGTTGCCGGCGTCGCCAGATCGACCGTGCTGTTCTGAGATTGCGCCATGCGCGCCTCGCCCTCCAAATAAAACAATCGGACCGCATCCAGTGTACCCACCGGGTGCGGTCCGTTTCAATGGCTCAATAGCCCTTGTCTAGCAACTCTCGGTCTTAAGCCGAAGCGTGCTTACATGAAGCCGCAGAAGCGACCGATGATGCCGACGGCGAAGAGAGCCAGGATGATGACGATCGGGCTGACCTTCTTCTTGAGGAGCTTGCAGACCAGCAGGGTCAGGCACACGGCGGCAAGGCCGGGGATGAGCTGATCGAGGTTGGCCTGAAGCGTGGTGACCTTCATCTGATCAAGGGCGGTAGCACCGACGGAGTTGTACATCGTCAGCGCTTCCTTGATACCCTCGGAACCGGAGGGCAGGCTAGCCCAGTCGATAAAGGCGCCAGCAGACTGCTTGACCGTGGAGACGATCGGGGTGAAGGAAATGGACACCCAGCGCTCGACCAGGGCACCGATGATGAACATACCCAGGATGGAAGCGCCCTCGGTGACCTTGCCCATCAGACCACCGGAGAGGTCCTTGGCGATGGAGGAGCCGACCTTGTAGCCAAACTCCTGCGTGTACCACAGGAAAGCGTAACGGATGATGTTCCACGCGAAGAAGAACAGCAGCGGACCGACGATGCTGCCGGACAGGGCCAGGGAAGCGCCCAGAGCGCCCAGAATCGGGCGAAGGGTGAACCAGAAGACGGGGTCACCGACGCCGGCGAGCGGGCCCATCATACCGACCTTGACGCCCTGGATGGCGACGTCATCGATCGGAGCACCGTTGGCGCGCTCCTCCTCGAGGGCGAGGGTAACGCCAATGACGGGGGCGGAAACATAGGGGTGGGTGTTATAGAACTCCAGGTGGCGCTTAAGAGCGGCAATCTGGTCATCCTTGCTGGTGTAGAGCTTCTTGATCGCAGGGATCATTGCGAAGCACCAGCCGCCGTTCTGCATACGCTCGTAGTTCCACGAGCCCTGAAGGAACTGATGACGGAAGCAAACCTTCTTGCGGTCAGCCTTGGTGAGCTGAATCTTGTTCTCTGCCATATGTATCACTCCCCTCCTACTCGTAATCGTTCAGAATGTCGCCGAGCGGGTCGCCGGAGCCACCGCCCATGCCGCCACCCTGCTTGGCCAGATCCTTAAGGCCAAGGTAGATGAGGGCAAGGGAGATGCCGATGAGACCAAGGGCGATCAGCGTGAGCTGAGGGATGGCAGCAAGGACAAAGCCGAGGACGAAGAACGGCCAGGTCTCCTTGGTGGCCATCATGTTGATGACCATGGCGTAACCGACGGAAGCGACCATGCCGCCGCCGACAGCCATGCCGCCGGACAGCCAGTCGGGCATAGCGTTAAGCGCGTTGGTAACGGCCTCGGCCGGGATGACGCACAGAAGCACTGCCGGGATGGCGATACGAAGGCCCTGCATGAGGATGGCAGCATACTGCCAGCGCTCGATGCCGGAGAAGTCGCCCTTCTCGGCGCAACCGTCCATGGCGTGAGCGATAGCGGTAGCAATGGTACGGCAGATCATGGTCAGGAACAGACCAGCGACCGACAGCGGGACGGCGACGGCGATAGCGGTGGTAACGGCCTTGGCCGAATCAGTGGCGCCACCGTTGAGGGCGAGCACCATGATGATCGAAGAAGCGACCGAGGCCAGAGCGGCGTCAGGCGCGACAGCGGCGCCGACGTTAGCCCAGCCAAGGGCCATCATCTGGAGCGAACCGCCCAGGAGGATACCCTCCTGAAGGTGACCGGTTACGAGACCGATAAGCGTGCATGCCACGAGCGGCTGATGGAACTGGAACTCATCCAGAATGCCTTCCATACCGGCAAGCAACGCGACAATCGCAACAAGCAGAATAGTGATTGCAGACATGTATCGGACCCTCCTTTACTATGCTTGAGCGGCCAGTTCGGCCTTAGCTTTCTTCAACATGGCGTCGAGATCCTCGGAGGAATCCGAAGGAACCTTGCGGACCTCGAACTTGACGCCCTTGGCCTTAAGAGCCTCGAGAGTCTTGACGTCGTCATCGCCCATAGCGACGGCGTTGGTGACGACGACCTTGCCCTTGGAGTGGGCCATGGAACCGATGTTGACTTCCTTGATGTCGACGCCGGCCTCGATGGCCTTGAGCAGATCCTGCGGGTTCTCGAAGAGCAGCATGGCCTTGGTATCACCAAAGCGCGTGTCCTTGACGACCTCGGCCATCTTCTTGATGGGCACGACGTTGGCATGGACTCCCGGAGGGGCAGCCTGCTCGATCATGGTCTTGCGGAGCTCGTCGTGAGCAACGCCGTCGGAAACCACGATGATGCGGTTGGGGTTGATCTGCTTGGTCCACGTGGTGGCCACCTGACCATGAAGCAGACGGGTGTCGATACGGACGTGGGCGATCTTGATGTGCCCGTCGCCGATGACCGTTCCCGGAGGGATGGCGCCTGCAGGAGCAGCGGCGGCCGCAGCCGGCTTCTTCTCCTCGGGCTCCAGAGACTCGGGCTTAACGCGCACGCCAGCCTTAGCCTCAGTCACGAGATGTTTTGCGATCGCATGTGCAGTGTTCTTTGCGTCAAAGCGCTGCGAATATGCCTCGATGAGCATAGGCAGGTTGACACCGGTGACGATAGCCCAGGAATCGTGGCCCTCGATGAGCCCGCTGATCTGGTTGAACGGCGTGCCGCCCCACAGATCAACGAGGAAGAGCACCTGCTCCTGGTCCTCGAAGGAAGCGACTGCTTCCTCGACCTTGGCACGGAAGTCGTCGGGGCCCATGCTCGGCTCGAGCGAGACCACGGCTACAGACGGCTGATCGCCAAAGACCATCGAGCCCGTCTGCTTGATTCCAGCAGCCAAGTCCCCGTGGCTAGCAAGAACAATACTTACCATCACATAACCTCCTTTTTGTCTACGTAATTCCTACACGACATGAAAGGAGTATACCTGTTTGCTTTGTGGATTTATAGCTAAAACTGCAAAAGGTTGGATTATTTGTTTAAACGTCAATGTTTGTTACAAGTTGATTACATTGCTGATTTTTAGCTCATTACCTGCTAAAGCGCAGCTTAAGCGATACGATATTGTGACAATACAGGTGCACTGTATATTAATACCGATTATAACTAAATGAAAATGTGCGCTATCCGGCCCAACTTTGTTTAAACAGACTCCACTTGACTGCTAGTGACAAATATGCTCTGACAATCTAGCAAAACTGAACAATGGCGACACAAAAAGTTGCGGTGGAATAGTTCCTGGCTGGGGGCCATGGGGCCGATTTTAGGAACTATTTCACGGCAACTGATGAGGGGCTAGGCGATGTGGAGGGGGTTGGCGGCGTCGACGGCATCGGGGGTGTCGGCGGGAGCGGCGAGGCCGTCGGGCTCGGTGCCTGCCGGGTCCTCGTCGGGAGTCTCGATCTGCTTGATCATGACCTCTTGGCCCTGCAGCAGATAGGTCTCGCCGCTGCCGCAATGGGGGCAGGTCTTACCGTGCTCGACCGTCGCGTAATCCCGTCCGCATGCCTCGCAGTGCGTCACGGCCTCGACAGACTCCACGATAAGCTCCGCGCCCTCCGTGATGGGCTTTTTATCTGCTGCCCAACGCCAAGCATCGAGCAGCAGATCGGGAACGACGCCCGAGACCTCGCCCAGCAGCAACGTCACGCTCGAGACGCGACCCACGCCATTGGCGCGCGCCACATTCTCAACATCGCGAATGATGTGATACACAATCCCTAATTCATGCAAGATAGATACCTTTCGGCAGAAGTCGACTCGATGTCAATCCAACGTCAGCGAGCGGCGATCCAGGTGCCCCAGGTTGCCCCGAAACAAGGCGTCCGTTGGGCTTTTGCCCGCGGCGCCGAAGTTGAGGGGCAAGATGGGGTGCCTGGGCGCCGCGCAGCGTCGGCAGTGCCGCCGTTCGTTAGAACGGCGGAACCTAACTACTTACTTCTTGCCAAACTTGATCTTAATCGCGCGCTTTAGCGCGTACTTGCCCAGGCTGGGGAGCTTTTGCTCGTATTTGACCATCGTGGAGCACTCGGGACGGTCGCGATCCAGGTGGATGGCGTCGAACGCGCACTTGGTGGTGCACAGGCCGCAGCCGATGCACTTGTTGGGGTCGACGATCGAGGCGCCGCAGCCCAGGCAGCGGGCGGTCTCGGTGCGCACCTGCTCTTCGGTAAAGGTCTCGACATACTCGCTAAACGGCGCAGCCTTCTCGCGCTCGCGGTCCACGTGGGCAACCTCGCGGCTCGCGTTGTCGTAGCTCTCGATCACGACATCGTCGCGGTCAAGCGCGGTGTAGCGACGCTGGTTGCGGCCGATAGTGAGCGTAGAGCCCGGCTGCACAAAGCGATGGATGGACACGGCGGCCTCGTGGCCGGCGGCGATGGCATCGATGGCAAAACTCGGACCGGTGTAGACGTCGCCGCCCACAAAGATGTCGGGCTCGGCGGTCTGATAGGTCTGGGGGTCGGCGAGAGCACCCTGGCCGCGGCCAAACTCCACCTTGGAGCCGGCCAGCAGGTCGCCCCACACAATGGACTGACCGATCGACATGACGACACGGTCGGCGTCGACGCGACGCAGGTCGTTCTCGTCGTACTCGGGCGCAAAGCGACCCTCGTCGTCCATGACACGCGTGCAGCGCTTAAAGGTGATGCCGCACACGCGACCGGCCTCGTCCAGATGGACCTCCTTGGGACCCCAGCCGCAGCTGATGTGCGCGCCGTCCTCGATGGCCTCGTGACGCTCCTCCTCGCTGGCGGGCATCTGTGCCTCGCTCTCCAGGCAGAACATCTCAACGTGCTCGGAACCCAGACGGCAGGCGTTGCGGGCCACGTCGATGGCTACGTTGCCGCCGCCCACCACGATGGTGCGACCGGGCAGCGCGTCGATCTTGCCGCTGTTGACCTCGCGCAAGAAGTCGACAGCAACGGTCACATCCTCGGCATCCTCGCCCGGAATACCGGCAAGGCGGCCGCCCTGGCAGCCGATAGCCACGTAGAAGGCCTTAAAGCCCTGCGCGCGCAGCTCGTCGAGCGTCACATCGCGGCCGACCTCCACGCCGTAGCGGAACTCGGCGCCCATCAGGCGGATGACCTCGACCTCGGCCTCGATAACATCCTTCTGCAGCTTAAAGCTGGGAATACCGTAGGTGAGCATGCCGCCCGGACGCTCGTTCTTCTCGAACACGACGGGCCTGTAGCCCTTCTCGGCCAGGTAGAAGGCGCAGGACAGGCCAGCCGGACCGGCACCGATGATGGCGATCTTCTGGTCGAAGCCGCCGGCGCGCGTCGGGGTCACCACAGGCGGGACATAGCGGGTCGCGGCGTCCAGATCGCGCTGGGCAATGAACTTCTTGACCTCGTCGATAGCCACGGCCTCGTCCACGCGACCACGGGTACAGGCGTCCTCGCAGCGGCGGTTGCACACGCGGCCGCAGATAGCGGGCAGCGGGTTCTCGCGCTTGATGAGCGCAAGGGCCTCGTCGTAGCGACCCTGGGCCGCAAGCTTCAAATAGCCCTGAACGGCAACATGCGCAGGGCAGGCCGTCTTGCAGGGAGCGGTGCCGGACTCATGCGTCTCGGTGCGGTTGTCGTTGCGGTAGTTGGGCGACCACTTGGTGTGGTCCCACTTGGTGGCGTCGGGCAGCTCCTGGCGCGGATACTCGGGCACGCGACCGCCGGCCTTTTTGCTGCAGAGCTTCTGCCCCAGCTTGGCGGCGCCGGCCGGGCACACCTCCACACAGCGACCGCAGGCCACGCACTTGTCCTTTTCGACCTTGGCGACATAGGCCGAGCGTGACAGGTTGGGCGTGTTGAACAGCTGCGAGGTGCGCAGGGCGTAGCACACATTGACGTTGCAGTTGCAGATGGCGAAGATCTTGTTCTCGCCATCGATATTGGTGATCTGGTGCACAAAGCCGTTGTCCTCGGCCTGGCGCAGGATGTCGTAGACCTCGTCGCGGGTCACGTAATGGCCGCGGTCAGTCTCGACCACGTAATCGGCCATATCGCCCACGGCGATGCACCAGTCGGCCGGGTCATCGGCGCAGCCCTCGCCCATCACACGACGGCTCGCGCGGCAGCTGCAGGTGCTGGCGGCATACTTGCCCTCGTATTTGTCGAGCCAATGCTCGATATGCTCAATGGGCACCGAGGTGCTCGTGGCGTCAATGGCCTTCTCAACCGGAATGACGTGCATACCGATGCCGGCGCCTCCGGGCGGCACCATCGGCGTGGCCTTGGACAGCGGGCCCTTGGACGCCTGCTCAAAGAACTTGGCGTAGACCGGGTGCTCCTCGAGCTGGCTCACGCGCATGTTGAGGAACTCGGCAGAACCCGGCACCAGCATGGGCAGCACCCACTGCTTGGCGCGCTCGGGGTTTTCCCAGTTGTACTCGAGCAGGCCCGTGTAGCTCATGTCGTCGAGCATCTTCTCGATATCGGCCTCGGACATGCCGGTGAGCCTGACCATCTCGGGCAGCGTGTAGGGACGGCGCATCTTCATCTTGCAGAGCACTTCGGCCTGCTCATCGGTTGCGGCCTCGGCAAACGACCAGTACTCGTAGCCCAGCAGTTCGTCGCGATGAAGCAGACGGTTGGTGCAGTGCTCGCACAGCTTGACGATGGCCTCGCGCGGATGCTCCGGTATCGGCGGCACGAACTCCGCACCGATGTCGGGCTCGGTATAGCTAATCCCCGGTCCGTTGAGAATCATGGTTGTCCCTTCTCTTGCCGCAGCCCGGCGAGACCGCAGCGCCCCTCTTTTTTGCAGGCCAGGCATGCCCCCATGCCGTTCACCCGCCATTGTTGACATTGTGTCAAAAATAGTATTGACGAACCGTCAACAATATTCAAGACTGTTAGGCGAACGGTCAGGCAAAAGAGGATGAAAGGCGGCAAAACATGAGCAATAACACGGCAGATACCTCCGTGGTCGATGCTATCCCCGCCGTCGATGCCGCCGCTACAACCGACGGCGCAGCAAAGCGCCTGACGGGCGACGAGCGCCGGCGCGAGATCCTCGATGCCGTGCGCACCGTAAGCTCCGAGCTGGGTGTATCCCACCTTTCGGTATCGGCCGTGACCAAGCGGGCCGGCTGCACGCGCTCGCTGTTCTACCACTATTTTGCCGATATGGACGCCGCCGTCACCGCCGTCATGGACGAGGCGATCGACGGCTTTATCTCCGAGCTCGAGCGGTGGAACGCCAGCCGCACCGTCGGCGATATCGAAGGTGCGCTCGACACCATCGCCCCGCTCTTTAAGCGCCTGGTCGCCAGCGGCCACGAGCTGCCGCACACGCTGACTTCCAGCAGCGGCGCGCTCTACGGCGGCTTTCTGCACAACGTGGTCCAGCGCGTGGCGCAATACATCTGCGACACCACCGTAGTGGATTTTGTCGCCCATCACGACCTGCGCATCGACCATGTCTACGAGACGTTCTACACCCTCATCATGGGTCTTTTGATGTATATCCGCACGCACCCCGATGTGCCCGACGAGACGGTCAAGGAAATCATCGCCTCGACGCTCCACATCGAGGGCTACACCGCCAAGTATCCCGAGCGCAGGCCCGGGAACTGACGACATTTGGCCAAACTGCCCGCGATTGGAAGAGGGGCCGCGGGCGTGTGAAAGGAGAGCAGCATGCTGTTCGATGTTTGGGGTAGCGATACCCTTATCCACTGGGCCGGCTGGGCGATGGTCTTTATCGGCCTGATCGTGCTCAACGAGGTCGGCCGCCGCACCAAGCTGGGCGCGGCAATCATCTTTGGCGTAGCTCCGCTTGCCATGACCATTTACTGCGTCGCCATCGCCATCGGCGTCTCACAGGGCGCCGAGTGGGCGCTCACCAACCCCACCCATGTGTACCAGAACAGCTGGTTCCACTACGCCAAGGTATACGCGGCGCTGGCCGGTTGCTGGGGCTTCATTGCCATTAAGTATCAGTGGGGCAAGATCGGCAAGGCGCATTGGTTCCGCGCGTGGCCGTTTGTGATCGTTGCCATCAACATCATGATCGCCGTCGTATCCGACTTCGAGAGCGCCTATCACTTCTTTGTCCTGGGCGAGTCCACCTGGGTCACCTCCGAGGGCGCCACGCAGCTTGCCGGCTGGAACAACGTGTTCAACGGCATCGCCGGTATCATCAACATCTTCTGCATGACCGGTTGGTGGAGCGTCTACGCCTCCGAGGATCAGACCGACATGCTGTGGCCCGACATGACCTGGGTCTACATCATCGCCTACGACATCTGGAACTTCTGCTACACCTACAACTGCCTGCCCACCCACTCCTGGTTCTGCGGCTTTGCGCTGCTGCTGGCGCCCACCGTCGCCGCCTTTATCTGGAACAAGGGCGGCTGGATCCAGAACCGCGCCTTTACGCTGGCTATTTGGTGCATGTTTGCCCAGGTGTTCCCCTACTTCCAGGAGGAGTCCATCTTTGTGACCCACTCCACGCTCGACCCCGGCGCCGCTACCGCGGTCTCGATCGCCGCACTGGTCGCCAACGTCGCCGCGATCATCTACATCGCCTACCGCGCCAAGAAGCTCGGCCGCAATCCCTACAAGCAGGATGTCTTTGAGGGCACCAGCGATTGGGAGAAGGCCACCGCTCGCCGCGCCAAGGTTGACTACGCGCACGCCGAGTAACATGTTGGCCGCTGTTGGCACTTGGGCATAGGCCCGCTCACCAGGCCTTTCAATCCAATGTCTCGCAGAGCCCCCGAAAAGCGTTTCGCTCGCTTTCCGGGGGCTTTTTGTCGTTGCGCCTCTATTCATCTATTCAAAAACACGCGCATATATAAAATCGGATTTCAAATCATGCGGCGGCTCTATGGAGCCCCGTTTTTGGGTACAGTGTTGTCCCGATATCGAGCTTGGGGGATATATGAAAGATGAGACGACGGGCCAAGAGGATGCGGCCCAAGATGCAGAAGCGTGTGCCGAGGCCCTGGAGAGCCTAGACCAGATCGCGCTGGCCGAGATTGCGTTTGACGATTCGAGCGTTGATGTGCAGGATGAGCCGGAAATCGAGGCGCAGCCCGATGATCAGGATGCAAAAGACGATGGCGCCGCGCCCACCGAAGATGAGGCTGGGCACGAGGAATCCGAATGCGAGGCCGACGACCAGCCCGAATCCGACACGAGCGAGGAAACCATCTTGCTCGACAGCTTGCCGGCCGAAGATTCGCTGACCCGCGAGCTCCCTGGCTTAGGCTCCGCGCCTGCCGTGGACGAGACCATCGCCATGGGCGATATTCCCCTACCGTCCGTTCCTTCGGCACATGAGGCCGAGGTCCGCCATCGCAAGATGTCGCCCAAGCGCCGCAATCTAATGGTCGCCGGCGCTGTGGCCGTCGCGCTCGTCGCCGGCGGCGCAGGCTACGCAGCCTGGAACGGATACCGGCAAGAGCAGGCTGCCATCGCCGCCGCCAATGCCCACACGATGATGTCGGTGCAGATTGGCGTACATGCCGCGGGCCTCGACTGTTCCACCGGCTCCAAGATTCCCGTACAGGTGAGCGGCCAGGATTCTGACGGCTCCTCTGTGAGCGAAACACTCTATGTTGACGAGCACGGCCGTGGCATCAAACTGCTACCCGGTGACTACACGCTCTCCATTGCCGCTTCCCCCATCGCATCCGACGGCACCGTCTATACCGTGCCGACCACCAAGGCGCAGGTCACGATCAAGAGCGACGGACAGGACCTAAGCAGCCAGGCCGCCTTTAAGCTCAAGGTGCCTTCGGCCGACACGGTAACCGACGACCAGATCGATGCCGCCGCCAAATATGCCGAGGAGGGAGGCGCGAGCTCCGCCGCTACCGCCAAGGTGCTCCAGCAGGCGGCAACCGCGCGGCGCGACGCCGCCGTCAATGCCGTGAGCGCGCAAAAGGCACAGGCGGCCCGTGATGCCGACGCCCGTCACAAGGCAACCGACCTCTACCAGCTCGATATCCCCGTCGAGTGGTACGGCAAGGTCGAGACTTGGCAAAATGGCAGCACGCTATGCATCTATCTTGCCGACGGCAGCGATACGCCGATTGTGACGCTCGTCGCGGTGCGCGAGGGCGAGAGCTTTACGCCCGATGAGGGCGATACGGTTTTGGGTGCGGCCAATCTAGGCAACGGTTATACCGTCTACGCCAGCGGCCCCGTCTATCCGTACGTGGTGCCCCAGACCATCAACGGACGGACGCAGAATCCCGTGTCAACCTACCCCATGGATACGGCGATTGAGCTTGTCGAGCTCACGACCGGCAACCGCTACACCTATAGCCAGATCAAGAACGTACTGGTCGGCAAAGACGGCAGGGCCGACGCCGCGACCAAACTCGAGACCGACTATCTCGCCCAGATTCTCCTGCCGAGCATCAAGGCCCAGGACTAGCGGACCATGACACCTGAGTCCTGGCCTCGCAAATCCATAGACGATTAGGAAAGGAGCCACTTCCATGCGGGCACAGCATGTACCACGCCGTGTTTGCATGGAATATCGGCCTGCTCATCCATGGTAACGATTGCCGACTCGCCAAGATCAAACTGGGCCATCGCGGCATCGAGCGCGGCAATTTCGCGCTCGCGCGTTTTCTCGCTTGTCATATCCACACTTACCTGAATCAGGCCGTAAGCCTGCATGAGCAGTGCATCCCCAGCCACAAAGTCCACCTCATGGCTTTTATTCTTATCTTTAATCAGCAGGCGGCAAACCGAACCGGGCCGCACGGCGGGGGTCCTTCTTCTGAGCGCATTGAACACCGCGGTCTCGAGCCTCTGACCCTGATCCAATGCCGATGCGGGGGAGAACGCTCCGAACATCGCGGGATCGACGGCGTAGACCTTAGACGCAGACCGCGTATTATTTGCAAGCGAACGCGTGAACTCCGGCACCGAAAACAGCAGGTAGGCGTCCTCGTAATACTCAAGTAAGTCGCTGAGCGTATTTCGACTGACGGGTATCTGTCTGCTCTTGAACTCGTTGTACACTTTGTTCACTGACAGCTCTCGTCCCGAAGATGCCATGCACCGCGCCAGAAACAGCGAGGCCAAACGGGGGTTCTTGACGTCGTAACGTTCAACGACGTCCATGGCGACCGTTCGCGACGCATATTCCTGTAGCAGCTGAATCGTGTCTGCGGGCGTCTGCTCAAGTGTCGCGATGAATCCCCCTCGCTCGAGATATCCGACCAGATGGTGTCGGAGCAACGCCGCATCGCTCGAGGAGAAGGGTGCGTTCGACTCAGGAACGCTCCCCGTCTTATATCGGACGTATTCCGAAAAACTCAACGGAAAAAGCTCTCGCACAAGAGAACGGCCCCTGAACTCGCTCTTAAGTTCTGAGGACAGCATCTTAGAAGAAGATCCCGTCACGTAAACGGTCGCCTTCTCCATATCGACCACGCGTCGCAGAAACGCACCCCATTCGGGTATTTCCTGGATCTCGTCAAAGAAAAGGTAGGCGCCCTCGCCTCGAGCAGCAGGATATAGTGCATAGAATGTATCGAGCACGTCCGCTAGTAGCGATGGCTCATACGGACGCAAGCGCTCATCCTCAAAATTGAAATATAGCATCCGGTCAAGCTCGACGCCTTGGCCCTGAAGCCGCCGCATCTCCTGATACAGGCGATACGTCTTTCCACAACGACGGGCGCCCACAATCACATATACGATGTTGTCGCGCTTTGGCTCCTGCGGGTTGCCCAGATCAAGGTCGCGCTCAAAGACCTGCGGAATCCCCTGTTGCTCAAAGTCCTTTATTTTTTGAGCCACCAAGTCGTTGAATGCCATAATTCTCCAATCTTGCTCTCCTGCTAATCAAGATTATAACGATTCTTGATTAGTAGGAAAGCAAGATTATGCGTATCTTGATTAATGGATAAGCAAGTTTTCTATTAGTGGCCCCTCCCGGAGGATATCGAGCGGCCGAGGGGGCAGGCATGAACGCCTCTAGCCGAAAACAAAGTAGCTAAAAACCCCGTCCCAAATGAGCTACTTAACGCCAGGGGTCGGCTTCGAAGAGGGGCTCGCGCTCGGGGCGGCGATCGCTGTAGGGATCGTAGCCGTCGTCGTCCTCGTTCTCGGCGCGAATGAAGGGGTCGCGCGGTTTGGGCGCCGGCTTAGGCGCGAGCTTGGGTGCGGTGGGCGCAGCGTCGGTCGCCGGCGCGTTTGTCTTGCTCTCGTCGTTCATCTGCATATCTCCTTGTCATGTACTCACGTTCAACATCATCGATTGTCGCACGAAAAAGGGCGGCGGACCTAATTGGATCCGCCGCCCTTGGCGTTTAGAGACGAGCTGGTAGATTTTAAGGCATGTCCCAAAAAACTACTCGGCGTCGGGGATCTCGTAGGTGGCCGACGGCGTGTTGTCGCACACGACGGTAAAGCCGCCGTCCTTGTCGACATCGACCGTCACCTGATCGCCCTCGCGCACCGTACCATCGATGATGGCGGCGGCGATGGCGTCCACGACCTCGCGCTGCACCAGGCGCTTGAGCGGACGAGCGCCAAAGACCGGGTCCAGGCCGCCCACGGCGAGCATCTGCTTGGCCGCCGGGGTGATGGCAAGCGTCATGCGCTCCTTGGCCAGACGCGCGCGGACGTCAGCGAGCTGGATGTCAACGATCTTCTCGATCTGCGCCATGCCGAGCGGATGGAACACCACGATGTCGTCGATACGGTTGAGGAACTCGGGGCGGAAGGTCTGAGCCATGGCCGCGTCGACCTGATGGCGCATCTCTTCCTCGTCCTTACCGGACAGGTCAGCGATGGCCTTGGAGCCTACGTTGGACGTCATGATGATGATCGTGTTCTTGAAGGAAACCTGGCGACCCTGGCCATCGGTCAGACGACCGTCGTCAAGCACCTGCAGCAGCACGTTGAAGACATCCGGGTGAGCTTTCTCCATCTCGTCGAGCAAGATCACGGAGTACGGACGACGGCGCACGGCCTCGGTGAGCTGGCCGCCCTCGTCGTAACCCACGTATCCCGGGGGCGCACCGATCAGACGCTGGACGCTGAACTTCTCCATGTACTCGGACATGTCGATACGCACAAGCGCGCGCTCATCGTCGAACAGGCACTCGGCCAGCGCCTTGGCGAGCTCGGTCTTGCCCACGCCAGTGGGACCCAGGAAGAAGAAGCTTCCGATGGGCTTGTCCGGATCGGAGAGACCCGCGCGGCTGCGGCGCACGGCCGCCGCGACAGCGGAGACGGCCTCGTCCTGACCGATGACGCGCTTATGCAGCTCGCCCTCCAGGCCCTTGAGCTTGTCGAGCTCGCCCTGCATCATCTTGGACACGGGCACACCGGTCCAGGCGCTCACGACCTCGGCAATCTCGTCGGAGGTCACCTGCTCGTTGAGACCCTAGCCGTCCTGCTGCTTTTGTGCCTCGAGCGCGGCCTCGGAATCCTGAATCTGCTGCTGCAGACCCGGAATCACGGAGAAGCGCAGCTCGGACGCACGACCCAGGTCGCCGTTGCGCGTCGCGCGCTCCTCTTCGCTCTTGGCCTCGTCAAGCTGGCCCTTAAGCTCCTGCACGTGGTCGATGGCGTTCTTTTGGTTGAGCCAGCCGGCCTTTTGCACGTTGAGCTTTTCCTGGACCTCGGCAATCTCCTGGCGCAGGGCTTCCAGACGCTCCTTGGAGGCGTCATCGGTCTCCTTCATGAGCGCCTGCTCCTCGATCTGCAGCTGGGTGAGCTGACGCGTGGTGGCGTCGATCTCGACCGGCATGCTGTCGAGCTCCATGCGCAGGCGGCTTGCGGCCTCATCGACCAGGTCGATGGCCTTGTCGGGCAGGAAACGGTCGGCGATGTAGCGATCGGAGAGGTCGGCGGCGGCCACGAGCGCGCTATCGGTGATATGCACGCCGTGGAAGATCTCGTACTTTTCCTTGAGGCCACGCAGAATCGAGATGGTGTCCTCGACGGTAGGCTCGCTCACCAGAACGGTCTGGAAACGACGTGCGAGCGCCGCGTCCTTCTCGATGTACTTGCGATACTCGTCGAGCGTGGTCGCGCCGATCGCGTGCAGGTCGCCACGGGCGAGCGCCGGCTTGAGGATGTTGCCGGCGTCCATGGAACCCTCGGTAGCACCCGCGCCCACGATGGTATGGAGTTCGTCGATAAACAGGATGACCTTGCCTTCGGACTTCTGGACTTCCTTGAGCACGGCCTTCAAGCGGTCCTCGAACTCGCCGCGGTACTTGGCACCGGCGACCAGCGCGCTCATGTCGAGCTCGATGAGATCGCGGTCGCGCAGGGTACTCGGCACGTCGCCGGCCACGATACGCTGGGCGATACCCTCGACGATGGCCGTCTTGCCGACGCCCGGCTCGCCGATGAGCACGGGATTGTTCTTGGTGCGGCGGGACAGGACCTGGATGGTGCGGCGGATCTCGTCGGTACGGCCGATGACCGGGTCGAGCTTGCCGGCGCGGGCAAGGTCGCAGATGTTGCGGCCGTACTGCTCCAGGGCCTCAAACTGGGTCTTGTCCTCGGCAGACGTCACGCGGTCATCGCCGCGCAGCTCTTCGTAGACCTGCTCGATGCGCTCCTTGGTAATGCCGGCGTCGCGCAGCACACGGCCCGCCTCGCCCTTGTCCTCGGCAAGCGCCATAAGCAGATGCTCGGTCACCACAAAGCTGTCGCCCATCTTGGTGGCCTTCTTCTCGGCCTTCTCGATGACACGGACGAGCTCGTTGGAAAGACCCATCTGCTGACCCTCGCCCGAAACCTTGGGCGCGTGGTCGATGGCATCCTGCGTGGAGCGCGCGAGCTGGGCGGGATCGGCGCCAATGCGCTCGATAATCACGGAGATATTGCGCTCGCCGGCACCGAGCAGGGCGGACAGCAGGTGGATGGGCTCCACCGCGCCGGCCTGCGCGTCGGCGGCCGTGCTCATGGCGGTCTGCAGCGCCTCGCGCGACGTCATTGCTAGCTTATCGATTCTCATGGAATCACCTCTCTTGGGGCGGCCGCCCTACGGGGCGGCTTCACGTTGTTCGAGAAGTATTGTTGCCAGCTTTGCGCGTTCTTATACAACAATCTAAGTCTCTATATATAAGATTTTCTGAGTGATTGAGAGATAGGGAGCAGGTGCGCTCACCCGCTACGGCCTCGTCCCCTTACTATCTCAATCTGTAACATCTAGCGGCTGTTTATGGCTCCAGATGTTACAAATCAAGATGAAATGACCAGCGGCGCCCGTTTGTCTCAATCTGTAACATCTACTCGGCAAATTAGGGTCTAACTGTTACAAATCGAGACGAACGAAGACACCTGAATCGAAAATCTAAATCTGTAACACCAGGCCCACTTTTAGCGGCCAAGATGTTACAGATCGAGACAGACCGAAAACCACCACAAAGAGGACAGGCACCTTTGTGGTGGTCGCGGTCTCTACTCCTTCGCCGAACCCGTGCTTCCCGATTCGGCGTTCCAGGACATCTCATCCTCGAACAACCATGTACGGGCAGACCCACTATCGCGTGCAGCCTGCGGGTCGGGCAAGCAGGTCTGTTCATAGGCATCCTGAATGCACTGACCCATAAACTCGTTGAGCTCGGTCTGGTCGCCCTCCATGACATAGGCGGCATCATCGTCCAAGATGTAGATGCCGGGCCCCTCATTGCCCTCGTAACCCGGATCGTACGAAACGTCACATAACTTAGTGCCATTCGCGGTGTCCAACTCGATGGACGAGCGGCATCCGCCAACCATGTCGTTCGCTTTTGCCCGATAGGATGCATATCCATACCAGCGCTTAAAGGTTTTGCCCTTGAGCAGCTCGGACGCCCTGTCGATCAGACTAGAATCCGTGGTATAGCGCATAGCCCCAAGCTGAATAAGTGGATAATTACTAATGCCCAGCGCAGCCGGTTGCTCATCAAAATCAACGGTAATGGTCTCAGGCTTGTCGTCGCCGGTCAGAAGTTCGACAGATTGAGTCACAGGCTTGACCACCGGCTCCGTCACCGCAGCAGGTAGAAATGCCATACCGACAGCGCCCGCGCCAACCACAGCGATCGCAAGCGCCAAGACAATCAATCCAATACGGGCAAAACGGCTCACGGCAAAACACCCCACAATGCAAACCTTCGCCACCTGCACCAATGATACCGCCAGCTAACACTATTACCAAAAGAAGCCGCGCGCTCCTCACCACCACAAAGGGGACAGGCACCTTTGTGGCGGTTTTCGACGCTAACGGTCGACCATCTCGCGCCATGAGATTAAACTTGAATTGTTCTCTGAACATATCCATTTCTGCCTATCCTCAACAGATCTTTGTCTCGAGGAGCGCATATGAAGCCGTCTCATTCCACCGGTCGCAACGTCATCGCCATTCTCGCCATACCCATCGTGATGCTCTTCCTTATCGTCGTCACGCCCTTTTCTTTTGGTATCGCCTCGCCCTTCGATCTTTGTGGGATGATCGACGCTGGCTCACGTGCCACCTCGCTCTCCTTTGTCTGCCGTGGCGTGTTCTACGAAGATGCAATTCCCACCGGAATTTGGCAGTCAAAGTTGCCACTGCTCGGTCAGATCGACGGATGCTCCCCCTATTTCTGCCTTGAACCTCAGGCGCTAAACTATCTGATCGACAAACAGCCACTCGACTTCATCACCCTCGCCTACGACTACGCACCAAACACCGATGAGCGACATATGAACCAAGTCCTCGACAAGATGCTTGGACAGTGCGGGCTCACCGAGGAGGCCGGTCGAACCATCTATAGCGACCAGAAATTAAAGCGAACAGAACTCCGCCGTGTCGGAAAAATCGAAGGACGAAGTGGGGCCGCCTACTGGCAGGCCTGGACAACACGCGACAAGAGCGAATTCGGACACAGCACCTATATGGTCACCGTCTATTCCAAGGATGGGATCAAAGAAAATGTTGACGATTTCGCATCATCCAAACTCGGCATCCCCAAAACAACCAAACCCGCCAGTCCGGATGAGATCCTGTAGAGACTTTCATTAAAATGCCGCCCAGCGATCACAATAGCATCGAGCCCACCCCCACCACCACAAAGGTACCTGTCCCCTTCGTGGTGGTTTTCGACAAAGAAGCCGCCCCAATAAAAGAGGCGGCATCAAGCAAGTCTATTTTTAGCGTCCCCCAAGACCCAACGAGAACGTCGCAGTAGCCCCGGCCACACCTTTCCCTCGGGCGACCCTCGCGAAGCGCGTGAGCACGAGGGAAAGGTGTGGCCGGGGCGTACAGCAGAGTTACTCGGCAGCGGCCTTGAACTTGTTGTAGTTGATCAGGCAGCCGGCCTTGACGATGGCGCGCTCCTCGGCCGTCATGTCGGCGATGTAGAGCTCAATCTGCTCAACCGCGCCGTCGGCACGCACCACGTAGGCGGCGATGTTCTGCAGGTCGCCGTCGAGCGCAGTGCGAATACCTGGCACGAAGACGTAGTCGCCCACCTCAAAGTTGGGCTCGGCCTCCATCTGGAAGGGCACCATGCCCCAGTTCATCACGTTGGAGCGATAGCGCTTGGTGGCGTACTCGTGGACGATATTGGCCAGGCCGCCGATCACGCGCTGGCAGCTCGCGGCCTGCTCGCGGGCGGAGCCGTCGCCGGGCTTCTTGGCGTAGATCATGGAGCCGTACTCGGTCGCCTTGGCATCTGCCGCGACGCCCGCGCCGGCCAGCGCCTCAAACACGCCCGAAAGCTCGGCATCGAGCGCAGCCAAATCTCCCGCAGACTCGCCGGCAACGCGGCGCTTCTCCACCGCATCGACCTCCTTGGAGCGGCCCACATAGGCCGGGTCGCGGCGGCTGAGCGTAAACTCAGCCAGGCCGAGCGGGTTGGAGCGGAAGGAGCTCGTCTCGCCCGAGGGAATGAGCTCGTCGGTCGTGGTGACCGGGTCCATAATCTTGGAGCACACCTTAAGCAGAATGTCGTCGCCGAGCGGCTCCATCGCGGGCCACGGCTTGATGTTGGGGCCCTCGACCAGCTCGTCGGCAGGCTCAGCCTTGCCAAAGCCCCAGTACACGCGCTTTTTGTACGGCGCGTCATCAAAGGTGTACTCGCAGGCCTCGTCCCAGGTCTCCTCGGGCAGGTCGGTCGCCGGCGTCAGGATGCCACCGTTGGCAGCGGTCGCGGCGATGGAGCGGGCGTCCATCAGGGCCACGGCGCTCAGCTGGCCGTTACCCGGCTTGGAACCCTCGCGGTTGGGGAAGTTGCGCGTGGTATGGCGGATGGACAGGCCGTTGTTGGCAGGCGTGTCGCCGGCGCCAAAGCACGGGCCGCAGAACGCCGTGCGCACGATCGCACCGGCCTTCATAAGGTCGTAGATATAGCCGCGGCGCGTGAGTTCGAGCGCTACGGGCTGACTCGTGGGATAGACCGACAGCGAGAACTCGCCGCAGCCGGTATTGGCGCCCTTGAGCACGCGGGCCGCCTGCACCACGGAGTCGTAGTTGCCGCCCGAGCAGCCGGCGATGACGCCCTGCTGCACGTGCAGCTTGCCGTCGACAATCTTGTCGAGCAGGCTAAAGTGCGTCTTGCCCTCGCCGATCTTGGCAGCCTCGAGCTCGACCTCGTGCAGGATGTCCTCGAGATTCTCGTTGAGCTCGTCGATCTCAAAGCCGTTGGAAGGATGGAACGGCAGGGCGATCATGGGCTTGATGCTCGACAGGTCGACCTCGACGCAGCCGTCGTAGTAGGCGACATCGGCGGGTTTGAGCTCGCGGTAGTCGTCGCCGCGGCCGTGCATGGTCAAAAACGCGTGCGTGTCCTCGTCGGTAGCCCAAATGGAGGACAGGCAGGTGGTCTCGGTGGTCATGACGTCGACGCCGTTGCGGTAGTCAGTCGTCATGCTCGCGATGCCGGGGCCCACGAACTCCATAACCTTATTCTTGACGTAGCCCTTGGCAAAGACGGCACGAATGATGGCGAGTGCCACATCGTGCGGGCCGACGCCGGGGCGCGGGGCGCCCGTGAGGTAGATAGCCACGACGCCGGGATAGGCGACGTCGTAGGTGTCGCGAAGCAGCTGCTTTGCCAGCTCGCCGCCGCCCTCGCCCACGGCCATGGTGCCCAGGGCGCCGTAGCGGGTGTG
>CAVCKO010000003.1:0-20401 GCA_963602825.1 Treponemataceae bacterium
CACTTATAAAATAAACTGAGTCTGTTACCTACCCCTGTATAGGTTAAGGGGAGAAAGAAGGAAATTATGAAAAACATCGAAATGATCGGTGCATTATGCACCGCGTTGATGGTTGCTCGTGAGAAGGAGACGAGCAATTGGGCCATGATGATTTACCTCAAGGGGCAGTTCGAGGCCCCTGAGGGTTGGGACGAAGTGGCTGGCCAGGCGGCACTAATCTGTGACGAGTACCTTCGTCTTGCGAACGAGGGTATTTGGGCCACATGCCACGATGTGGCCTTTACCACAAGAACCCACTTCTCGTACGAGAAGTGGGTTACCCTTGAAAAGGGATTTTGGTATCACGGGAGGCTCGTCGTTGTGCCAAGGGCTATCATGGACTTAGTCCATGCCGGCCTGGTTGAGGGCACCTATCTGCCCTCAGAGACCTATGCGCCTGCCCTCGAAGAGTTGCGAGGCAGCATAGACTCAGGACACTGGGCAGGGCATGCTGCGGTATACCGCAGCCACGGCATTGATGCCGATCTGGCAGACCAGTGGGCTATCGCAGCGGAGGCCTACCGCGAGCACCTCATATCCATGTCGGGGGCGAGAACTCTCGCCGGGGCATGGCAGTGGGGCGCCACCGAAAACGTCGCTTATCCTAAGGAGCTCCAGCTCCCCTGGAATGAGCGATAATCCCATTAAAGAAGTTCGTTACTTGTTCATGCGAACTTCTTTTTTTGCTAATTGGGATACGGGACCCATCATTGTGCTTTGATTATATATTATTTTCGTGTAATAATCAGTGAACCAGCTCACGTTCACTTATAAAATAAACCGAGCTTATACCTACCCCTGTATAGGTTAAGGGGAGAAGGAGTAAACATTATGTTGTATGTGGCTAGTACAGTTAATCTGCAGATGCTGGAGTATTTGGATATGGACTGCGAATTACTATCTGTTCAGCCTATAATGGGTGGCGCAGCAGCGTCTCAGCTGCTGAAGGAAAACGAATGGGTATCCGCCGTCGGGCACGTAGGCACTGCCCAGATATACAGCACCGAACTGGGAGTTACCATACCGGTTAATCGTATGACCGTTAAGCTGCAGCCCGGAGACGCTGTTCTGGTGGGGCAGTTAATCGGAGGCCGACTCCGGAGCGGAGCAACCAGACTTCCCGAAAGGCTTCATATCAGATGGGTGCTGGTGAAGCGGGCAACGATAGTATAACCGATACCCTCAAAAAAAGAGAACGGCAACCACATTGGAGGAGAGCTAGCCGCTCTCTTTTTTACCTCGGAACAAGGTTTTAATACACACGAAAGAGGGTTAAATATGAATTTACCAGATTATTGGAAAAAACTCATGGAATCAATCATAGTCGACCCTATGGCACGTAACAAAAATAGTGGCAACAGCAATCCATATGGGGCAGAACTGCTGGGCAATATATCAGCCCCAATGGGAGCCGCTGGAGCTGTATCCGGTGCCGTTGGAGAGACTGTGATTCTAGATAAACCTCAATCTGAGGAAGACTCTAAGAAGTGCAATGACTGCATTGATTTTTTCAGGTCAAGCATACGTCAGATAAAAAACAACAAGACAGTGCCGAATCAACCTGATATCAGCGATTCGTCTACAAACATAACCCAAAGCTTTAACCAAGCGCCGATGCATGATATTTTCTTGGGCAAGTTCTCTGAGTCGGTAGCTTCCAACATAGAGGAGGTTCGAGAATATATCATGGATAAAAATTCGTATCGAGTTCAGGAAGCGTTCCGTATATATGAAAGCGTCTATCGGGATGACAAGCGTGTTCGTTTTACTCCAAAGCAAAACTTGGAGTTCCACAAGCTTGTCATGGAACGCAGAAATGATGTTGGAGAACTACTTACAAAGCAGAACAATGATATTCGTGTATGTACGGAGTATTGCGAACGTGCTAGAGCTGCTAAAGATTTCGATACCCTTGGCATTGTCCTTGAGAATCTCAGGGAAATGGAATTTGCCAGAGACAAAATCTGTGACGTGTATTCTGCGCTATCATTTTCACGAATTCAAAATGACGGCCCCGATAAGGTTTCGTACCTTCGAGAAAGTGTACTCACAGTAAAGCTAAAAACCATAAAGGACCTCATCAGAATAAAGGCAACGGACCCGGCATCGGCAGACCTCATGAAAAATAAGGAATGGAGCGTGTCCTATAAGAAATGGTGCGAACTTCAAAACCAACAAGACGAGTTGATTAAGGAACGTGAGAAGCTTTATTCGATAAACCATAAGAAACCGAGCAAGACTTTAACCGACGCTATAGCAAGAATCAATGCAAAGCTCGCTTCGATTCTTAAGCAGATTTCTGCTTTGGATGATAAAATCACTGATATTGAAACTCAGCTCATGAAGCAAAACTGCATGAGCAAGTCTTATTGGAAGCGCCGCATCGACCAATGCCAAACGGCAATAGACTCGAACGAGAAACGAATGGCCGACAAAGAAAAGCACCTGAAGTTCGTTGACGAAATGCTGGGTAATGGCCAGGTTCAGTCGAACCCGGATACAGCTAAAGCCATCGCACTTCAAAAGGAAGCACTTCAGCTCGAAATCGACATTCTTAAGAAAGGTATCGATAAAAGCAAGATGCTTATCGTGAAGTGGAAGGGCATTGCCAAGAATGCCCCTGACAAAACCTCAGTGCGCGATGGAAAAATCACCGATGTTAAAACAACAACCGAGAGTGCCACACTTGGAGAGCGCCTTGATAAAATCGTAGATAACTTTGTCAACAAACAGCTTAGAGCCGATGATGATTTTAGGGAACTTGACGATAGACTGTGGAGAGAAAATGCTGAACTCAACTCTCTCAACAGAAAGGCTGCTCGGTTAACTGAGAACGATGAAGATGCCGACGATATCGCTAAAAAAATAACTGCCAAGGAGAAGGAAATCAAGGAATTACATGACAAATGGGAAAAACGCCTTGAGGAGATTGCTCCGTATCTTCCGTACTCATACTGGGAGAAGTTATCCAACCGATATACAAAGCAGATTGTCTGGAATACCGATATGGCCGATTCATTCGCCGATTCCGCTAAAGATGCCAAAGCAGCACTCGCATCTATCGAAAGCGGCTGGGTGGAAGGTTCGGCAGCATTAATGCGCTCAAACATCAAATTCTACCAGGACCGTGCTGAGCACTACCGTCATGAAGCTAAGGCCCTAATGCGACTTCAGAAAGATGCTGAAGAGCGCATGAAGAACGCTCCAAAAAAGAAGGGCGAAAAGTAATTATAATCCTGCATGGAAATTCCATGCAGGATTTATTTTTGCTCGAAAAGCACCCAGAAAACAATGTCATAATGGAATAAATAAAGGAGGATCCTTTATATGGCAATAGATGCAACCAAACGAAAGAAAATGGAAACCCTGATTTATTCGGTATTCGATAAGTTGGATCCTACTGGCACCAACACGAGTAAGTATAAAGCAAAGTTTCAGGATATGTCGGACGCACAGTTCGACTCATTTTTTAAGCAATTTTTCGCCAACGATAAAGAGTATCTCACTCTTGACGTTGTAGAATACGAAAGAGGTCTCGACCTTGATAAGATAGAGGCTGCTGCAAAAATAATGGGCGTGCCCCTTTTCGAAGATCTATACATGCCGCATCTGACAATGGATAAGAACAACGTCGTGTGAGCAAAGTATCAGTGCGCAGTTGGGTATCTTAATGTCAAAAGACCTCAGCAGATGGTTCACAAGAAGAACGGTCTTTCTATATCAAATACAAAACGTTCTGCACTTACAGGACAGGTATCTGCGAGTGATAAGAACGGTAGAGAATCGGATATGGAAAACAGCATGTTACTCGTAGTAGGTGCTAACAACATTCTCCGTGAACTGAACGGTCCTAGGGCCGATGATATGGTCATGAAGAGTGAGATGAATACTGCTATCAATACAAACGGCTATGTCTCACTCGACCAGCTCGATGACGACCCCACAAATAAGACCGCGTTGAATACAATTGATGTGTTTATGCTTGGAATGGGATTAAAGACCGACCTGGTTACTGGCGGCTTAATGCTCAAGCATACTATCAAGGAACAGACATAAGGAGGCTGGGTAAATGAGTACAATCAGCAATGACGCCAAAGCCGAGTTACTTGCATTGCAACCAAATGATCTTACTTTCAGTAAGATGGTTGCATTGCTCGGCAGAGTTAAATCCCCGGGAGCAAAGCTTCAACCTACAAAACCCAGATTCGAACCTACCGATACATTCGAGATATCTCATGCAGATTATTCTCTCGTAAAGAGCACACACACGACAACGGTTGGTAAATACATATATAACCGATATGTCATAGAAGGTGCTGGCGTTCAGGCCGCGACTGGATATGTTGACTGGGAAATCAGTGACGGCGGAAACAAGAAGGTCGAAGATATTATATCCAAGGCTCTTCTCGACGATATAATCACGGTAGACCAGTTCAATGCATATATCGTACGCAGAGATACCCTTGGTCAGCAGTTGAGAGCCGTGATAGCAGCTTCGTTCACCCCTGGAATCTTGAAGGCACCTGCAAATGTTCTTAAGCGTAGAGCAGAACTTGTTAAACAGAACGCGCAGGCTCTCAAGGATGGCGACGCTGTTGTTTCTTCTCACATCGAGCACGAACTGTTGGATATGACTAAAAAGGAGCTCGCTGGAGACCCCGGAATGGATCTGTATACATCTGGTGCGAGGGGGTCGTTCAGCAACAACTTTAAAAACAATCACGTCTTCAAAGGCGCTGTGTATAACAACATCACCAACAAATATGACATCGTAACATCGGGCTACATGGAAGGATTCTCAAAAGACAACCTCCCATCTCTGGCAAATGTAGTAATCGCCGGCGCGTATCCGTCCGCCGTCGGTACTCAGACTGCAGGATACTTAACAAAGCAGCTGCTATCTGCTCTTCAGACTGAGGTCCTTGGTCCAGTTGGTTCTGACTGCGGTACGCATAAAACCCTCGAAGTGACCATTACAAAAAAGAATGCTGATGATTTCCTTTACCGATATATCGTCGAGAACGGGAAGCTCGTCGAATTAACGACCGATGTCATCGGTTCATATATCGGAAAGACCGTAAAACTCAGAAGTCCTATGCTGTGTATAGGAAAGACTCTGTGCAATCACTGCATGGGCAACCTCTTCTATAAGCTGGGAATAACGAATGTTGGATTGTCTGCGGCAACTGTATCGGCAACAATTCTTAAGGCAAAACTTGCGGCAAAACATGATGGTACTGTAACGCCTATAGTGTTGGACCCGAATGATTTGCTTGTTTAATAGATTGGGTGTGGATTCAAATCCACACCCAATCTTACAGCTCGGTTATATATTATTTTATGGAGTAAAAGCACACAAAGCCGATACTCAAGAAAAACGAAAGGATGATTTTAAATGAAAGAATCACTTGCTGGAATCTTAAACGAGATTCGATCAAAAGAACCTAAGGTTCCTCAAATCGAATCCACCAAGCCCCAGCCTGGTCAGGTGTGGTTTCCGCATTACAGTGCGGAAATGAAAGCCCTGCTTGACAACACGGCACTTCTGCAGAAGTGCCGTCCGGTCTATATCCTGGCGATAAATGGGATATGCGTTACGGTGTTGAAAATCAAAACTGTGCATGTTCCAGTTGTCGACCTGATAAGACCGACGCAGGTGTTGTTTAAGGACGACATGAGCAAATTACGTACAGTGGAATGTGCAGAAGCAATGACGATGCATATCGCTGATTTCAATTATACTGATGCACGTTTCATGTATACATTGAACGCGGATGTGCGCAAACTGGTACAGCTAACGTGCGGTCTGACCTACGGATTGCCCATTTCCATACCCGATGAAGAGCTGGAATGGTTAAAATCGTACAGATCGCGCGTTGCGCTGGGTGTTACACAGAACTCAGAGTCTGACCTGGGGGGGGACGATGTAATAGACCTCTCGCCCGAGTCAGAAACCACAAATCGTTACGATATGTCGCTTCCTGCACCGAAACACAACAGCGGTGCGCCTAGTAAGTTCATACCTGCAAATACGGGCGCGCATTGGACCATTAGACAGTCCAACAATGTCAACGCGGTTGTCGAGCGTGTGACGAAGTACATGTCCCGCATCGAGGACATCCTTAAGATCGCTCCTAGTAGGGAGTCACTTACGACGGAGCACGATGGATTCCTTGATCCGGACGGAACCATCAACATTATAACCGCGATACATAAAACGCTCTTTACTATGATGGTGGAGAGCGGTGCGATTGAAAACATTGATGTCGGGTACAACGGATACCGAAAGACGCTTGTAAAAAACGGCATCTGTGATGCTAAGTATAAGCAGCTGATGGTCGGCGATATTAGGAATATCTCCTACACCCACTTCAATATAAAAAGCGTGGGAAAGGCCGTCTAAAAGCGAATAAGGCATGCCCGTCAGAGTTTCTGACGGGCATTATTTTTTTTATTTTTTCGCCGCATTGCGGAGGGAGAACGTTCTATCGTACGGCTGTGGTCTCGGTATTTTATCTGGACTGTGGAAGTCGTACCAGTCGCCAAGTTTCTTCTTGAGCCTATCCATTGCAACATCATAATTGGACCCTGTCGCAATTACGTCCGGTATTTCCTGGACGCAGATTGTAACACAGCGCAAATCACTTCCACCACTGATGCCGTCCCTTATTGTTAATGGATATATGTGCAGATTATAGTTGAGATCGAGGAACTCCTCTTTTGTCAAGTGGGACCTAATTACTTCCCAGTCAGGCTCGGTAAGCAGATATGTCGCTTTAACCCATGCCTCATGACCGATTGATAAATCCGTGCTCGGGATATCGCTGATTTTAGGGTACTCCTTAACCGAGTAATACTCGTATTTATTTACGGTATACTGTAACTCCGGGTACCCTGTTGCATGTGTGGCATAGCGCCCAACAAGTACCCTCCACATAGGCGAGAAGTACAGATGGCCACACCCACAGTTACACCGCCGAGGTATTATAGACCATCCAATTTTCTTTATGTTGTTCATATTCCTCCATTCCAGGGAACATAGTAAATTCCCTATTAAAAAACTCGGGTGGAATGGATACCACCCGAGATGATTTTATAAGTTACAGAAATTAGCCAGGTCGATGATCTGGTTCTTGTCGTTTAAGACATAACCATTCACTTCACCGCTATCTCTGTCAATAATCATACGACGAATCGGGTCAAACTTCTCGAATGCCTTCTCGAAGCTCTTATTGCACATCGCAATGAGGTTCAAGATATCGCCGTCAAAGTCGGCATTGAGTCCTGCCAGGATATAGAACGGTATACCAAGACTATAGTCGTTGGGGTCGTTAGATATTTCAACGATATCCATAAGAAGCATCGAGTAATAGTTCAATGTCGGGTTTCTGTTGATAAGAACCTTCGGATGCTTCTTCTGGATTATGGTGCACATTATCTCATACAACTGCTTATTGAAGATGTGCCCCTCGCTCCATTTCTGATACGCCTGTGCGAGCGTTATCCCGCATATCTTCATGAGATAATACAAGATGGTGTCCTTGTAGAGAATGCGGAACGCATGATATGAAAGCTTGACCTCATTCATCTTAAGCCGTGCGTTCGGAATGATGACGTTTCTTGCAGTGTAATTCAAGCCGCCACCAAGAATCTGGTCTCTGATGAATCCGTTCTTGCCGATGATGAGCTCGAGGTTCTTCTTCCAGAGACGATTCACACGAGTCTGAATTCTGGACAGCGTATAGTACTGGTCGATTTCGTCAGACGTCTTCAATCTTTCGGTAAGAGAGAATAAGGGCTCAATTTCCTTATCAATGCTATTGAAATAGAATGAGTCGCTTGTCTGCGACTGAGGACGCAGGAATGTCGAATAGACCGGGATCTTCGATACGAAGACTGACGCCTCTTCGTCGATAATATGACGAAGAGCAGTTACCTTCGATTCTGTCTTATGCTTCTTCGCAATGAAGTATTCCATTATCTCGACAAACCTTGAGCGGAACTCAGCAACGCCGATTCCGGAAAACGGGGACTTCGGTGCCTTATCGAGGTCTTCTGATGTAACTTTGGAGATATGACCATCGCGGTCAACAACCCTCTTGATGATGACAATCTCTTCAAGGACCTTGTTACCTATCAGGGAACCGATACACTGAAAGTAGTACGGGGACATGATGTAGTTATCACCAAGGCTCAACCATCCGGTATAAGTAATGTCGATATCCTTGTTTGTGATTTTAGTATGGCATATTGGACAGGTCTCCCCTTCGAACTGCATCCCTTTAAATGCACCGCAGTCACATCTGTATCTCTCGATACATGCCTGCTCATCTGAGAAGTCTGTGCCATACAGCGGGCTTCGTGCACCGTGGATTGACTTTGCGTTTTTCTTGTCTAACTGGAACTCTGACGGTTCCGTTATCATAAACCCTTTGCCATGGGTGATGTCATACAGACACTCAACGTCCCAGTTGAGTCGTTCCATATAGACAGCGTTGTTTTTGTCTGACATACATTTTGGTCCTCCTTTAATGGGTTATTCAACTGTGCATTTAGATATTTTTTATTAATGCACAAATTGGTCGAGACAGGACGATAATATACCACTATAAGAAAAAATCTCTCATCGAAACCCGATGAGAGATTTTTATCATTTGTAAACGTCGGAGCTGCGCATGCCTTTGTCATACAGTGCACCGATACGGTTCTTCAGCAAATCAACCGTGATTTTTATATGCTGGAGACTAACGCCAACACTCCGAAGGGTGTATGCGGCCACCAGAATGAGTGATATCGCCATCGTCAAATGACCAACGCGATTTGCAGCATACTGGTCAGCTTCGAAATCAGAGGCATCCATACCACCAGCGGCAAATCGTTCAACCTCTAATGTCGTTGCGTGTTTATGTGCTTCTTCTCGAGCAGCATCCGATTTAGGGTTGGATTCGTATGTGACCCACGGATCATATGCATCATATCCAACATCAGACCGCTCTACAGCGTGCAACGCCTTTTTTTCATAGGCCATGCGGGTCTGTACCCGGCAACGGTTCCCATGGATGAATGGATTTTCGAGCTCTAAGTGCCCAATCTCGTGCATAAGCACCGCCATTCCAAGCCGATACGGTACGCGCAACATTTCATGACCGACGACTATATATCGTCGGTCTGCAGATACGCAAGCAAACGTAGACCGGCTTGCCGTGTCCATACCAGATGCACAGGTGAGCGTCGGATATTCAACATCTTCTTTCTCGAAGTCATAGTCGATAATGTATTCCTTACCTTCCACAACCACGGTTCCGAGTCGATACCCACACGGAGTGTAATCGAACTCTTTCAAGAATCTAGATAACCGACGATGCTCCATTTTCAGCGCAATTCCTTTAATGAAATGACTCATCAATATATCTCCTTTCAATAATAAAAATTAGCGGGCTTTATAAAGCCCGCTAATCGAAGTTGCCCACTTTTATCAGGTGTCATCCGTTGCGACGTCCTTAAAGTTGCCGCGGATAACATCATTGATGGCGCTCCGGGTCATATAGCATCCGGCGGCATTCTTATGCCCGCCACCACCGAGCACCTTGGCAATTCTATGGCAGTCGAGGTTTCCGGATGACCGGAATGACACCTGACCGAAGGAATCGAACATCATCACGATGCAGTTGTAGCGCTCAGAGGCTGCTGCCCCCAGATCGCTGTAAACGGCACGGTTGTCGCAACGATGAAATCTCACAGGCGTTCCTGCGATAGTTGTCTCGCCCCACATATCGGGGTTCATCCTCCTCCTAACTTCAATGTCGATAGCCTCTGCGAGTCTATCGCAAAGAGTCTTTATAGTCGGGTCCATATAAGTCATGGCCCGACCATGCGTAATCTGGCCGATTACGAAGTCTCTAAACCACCCGTACCCCATCTGGAAGTATAACAGGTTAAATTTCCTGCTGAGCGGGTTAAGGGATGCTGCGTACTGGTGCGTATCCCAGTCACGTACGATGTTGACGAACTCGTAGAGCTCATCGATGTCGAGCTGGAAATACTCCCTGAAATACTTCCAGAGGAGCAACGCCCCGCATGTCTTGCACTCAAACCCCGTGTTATCGGTGATGCTTACAGCACACTCGTAATTCACCATCTCCAGCGTTTTGTTCTCAACGCTATCAATATGGTGATCCACGATAATTGTTGATCGGATAACCTGATCCTGAGGCATCCCGTCGTACTCTATGTCATCCACGCGGATGTCCATAAACTTGGCAGAAAGCTCACCATTCAGCGAAAGATCGCTGATGATATTGAGCGAACCCTTTGGCTTGCTCTTACCAGTAACCTGATTCTCGATCTCCTTCCAGGTGCTTGCTCCGAGGTCTATGTTTTTCGCCCAATCCTCAAACCGATTTGCGATATCCGCATTCGAGGTCATGGTCACCTTACAGGGTACGTTGAGCTTCCGCGCGCAGTACTCTGCGACAATAGCGCATGCGGCGCCATCGAGATCGTTGTGTGTCAAGAGATTGATGTAACTGAGTTCCATAATGGTGGAACCCTCCTTTCCAGTCCTTTAAGGACTATTTTAAAATAGTAGAAGTCGGTGCCCAATACACGTCATTCATACACTAAAATAATATACATCCATAAAACCCCGCTGAAAACAATGACTTAATAGAAAGGGCGTGATAAATTTGGCTAGTTTTATAGTTAATGAGACGAAAGTCTTTAATGATAACGTCTTTAAGTATGAGGAGAAGCTGTCTTCTCCTTTAAATAGATTTCTTGAGAAATCCCCCACGTTCGTAACATATTTCCATATAAATAACCAGGAAAGCACCGCGGACCAGGGATTCCAGGATACGGAAGAAATACTTGGGCCGAAATCATCACTACGGTTTGGTCGTATTGAGGGATTCCCCATTTACGGACTTGAGCAAATCCAGGTACAGCTGTCAGAAGAAGACCAGGGTATTGATGGTAACTATGAGGGTGAAGGCACTGTTCTACCAAACACCATTAAACCACTCCCGAATGATTACTTCATCATAAATCATTTAAATGACTTCTTCCTGTTTCGTGTAACTGGGATTTCATATGATAGCATCCGTCCAGATGGTTATTATGGAATCCAGTTCAAACTCGAAAACACCGATAGAAGTTATCTGGAAAAGCTGAAGAATCAGACGACGGATAAGTACAGCTGCATATTCAAAAACATCGGGACTGAAAACAAGGCAATCATCAAAGAGGATGACGTTGAAAAAATCACGGCTATAAACAAGATGTATGCCGACATAGTTCAGCTATATATCTCGGCATACTACAATGAACGCTATAATGCAATCATGGGTACATTCCGAAACAACGGTACCGTTTTGTATGATCCTCTGATGTCGGTATTTATCGATAAGAACGGGTTGCTGAATGATAAGAACAACTACTCCTCCATAGTATTAGGAGAGCAGTTCACTGACCCCAAGAGAGAGTTCAAATACGAGCATTCAATCTATCGTTTCTTCGAAAGAAAAGACGTATCTAAGATAGAGAAGTTCGCCTATCAGCTCCTTCCTGGGAGAAACTATCTGGAATCTGCATTCTATAAGTGGTTCGACGAAAGCGTCATGGTCGTTGATAGACCTGATATTATCTGCGAAAATGACCCGGAGAACTTCTTGTTGTGTAACGATTTCATCGATGCCGTAACGATAAATCTCCCTAACGAGGAATCGGAATATTCCAAGTTCCTTATAAAGTATCTCAGAGATGAGATTAAATCCTTAGCGGATATCCCGCTTAATCTGAAGGATGTAATGCTCCATCTCAATATATCGAAGGAGAGTTTCTTCTTCACCCCAATCGTACTGTATGTTATAAAGAGGATGACGGAAGAGTTCATCTCCAACAGAGATATTTTATGAAAAAACAATCCCGTGCCGAATTCGGCACGGGATTTTTGTTATGCTATCGAGAGAATCTTGTTCATGCGCTCCTCAACACGCGACTGAAGCTCATCCTCATCGATGACGATCTCCTGCTGCAATATCTCGGTTTCGATTTCGTGACGGGTTTTGATTTTCCAGAACTCCCAGTCACTGCAGATATAGACCTCTCTTTCGAGATGATGCTCTGCGACGTTGTTGTCATCACATTCGTCAATTGACATATCGCCGTCCATGAAGTTTATTCTGACGCCGAGAGACTTGAGGTATACTCCAAATATCTCATTGACACGTGAGTTGTAGCTTCCGTCGAGTTTGACCTTACCGGGTTCTGTCAGCAGGCTTGCCGCGAGATCGCGACGACCTTTGACTGACGAACGATACATGGCAAAGAACTTAGCGATATCATGAGAAGGCATCGCCACCTTGAATTCATAAGTCTCAAACTCACCGAAACGTACCGTATTACCTGAAACTTCTGCGGTGCCATTCTTGTGTGCATGAGATTTCTCAGGCAGTCCTTCCATGTTAACTTCGCCGGTGTTTCTTGCAATGAAGCCCTTCTCAGATGTCTGCTTGAGCTTCATTATATACTGCCTACCTGCATATACAGGCTGGAATGTCTTAATCCACCTGCCGAACTTGTATACGTAGATGTCATAGGGCTTGAGAATGTCCCCATACTTAGTGTACACTTCGTTGATAGCCTTGAACAGATTCTGTTTCGTGCTAAGTGGCTGTACGTGGATGTATATGTGGTCTTCGATACACGAATTGATGAAGTCGTCACGTTCGTTGTCGTTCATCGCATTATACGTTGCTCTCATACGTTCACCCTGTTCCGAGTTGAGCATCGTGATAATATCAAAGATGATATCCTCTTTCTCACGCCGTGTTTTGAGCGTTGCTGCATACTGCTGAATTCTTTCGCATATGAACGTGATTGAATTCTCAAACAGAGGAGCTGATGTTGTTCTGTTGATGATTGCAAGCTCGTTGAGGAGCAGGTGTATGACCGTCCCATCTTCCCTATGCGGCATGAGATAGTCATCTCGGATTTCAGATATGACGGACTTATTTCCGTATCTACCCGTTATCTTCTGACCCAGCTGTGCAGGAACGATGTCGAACAGGGTTATTGTCATAACGATGTTTGAGAATACACCGTCGCCTTCCTTCCACTTGTAATCGCGGTTCAGATATGTCTTTGCTCTCGCGTACAGATGAACGATGTCCGGATGGATTGTATAACCAAAGTTATCGCAATATTCCTTCATCTCATCATACATACGAACGATTTCCTCATAGTAATGAGTTTCCGCTTCGAACATATCGAGAATCTCTGAATTGAATGAGTTGCGTTTAATGTCCTCATTGTTGCAGTACACCGAAATGTCTGCAACGATACCCTCGCCGTGCCACAGCTCATCTGACGCATAGTTAATCTTCTGAAGTGCTGATGACTTGAAGTCGCTGAGTATCTGGTTATTTATGAGGCTTCTCTTTGCAAGGACGATGTTATCCTTAACCCGCTCGCCGATGGACGGAAATGGCTTGTAATGAGTATCATCTCCGTAAAGATTGAGCAGGAAATGGTTATCGTTTATCGGAATCTTACGATTCTCTATCACAGGAGATCCCAGGTAGTATGAGAGTGTCCGTGAGATAACGGCCGCGTCCTCGGTGGTCTGTGCATCAAGGCAATACATAAACGGTACGTTTACGCCATATGAGTAATTCATGTTCTCGTCGTATGATGTTGACTTGCACACAACCGTACCGGCTTTTACACTATCTCCGACGGAAAGAGAATCGAGGACCTCGTTCTGCATCTGATAACCATAGATTTCGGTAAGGTTTTCGAACTCCTTACGCTCAACCATTATGAACTTTTTGTCCACGTCGTCTCTGAAGAAAACCACTCCAAAGTACGCCTTGTCGCCAAGCCCATCGAATTTCATCGCTTTGCCGACGACCTCGCATTTGTGTTTCATCTTCTTATACCCGGAGGAATACTTGCCGACAGTATTCTCGGCATTCGTAAACACCTGCGGGAATTCAGGATGAATCAGATTTGTGAACTGCTTAAGGTGCGATGTAAACATAACACCTCTCATGGCATTAACATGACCGATGTCAGTTAACGCAGTCGCACCCAACAGAGAGATGTCACCGGCGAGTTCGCGGTCTTTCTCCTCGAGCTCGTCTATCATGTTGAACTTGTCGCGTTTCATATTTTACCCCTTTCGCGCAAATCTATTGAACTGCGTCAGCATAATATATCACCAAATGGATATTCGCCTATAGGGTCTATCATTAGATCCCTATAGGCGATATCTCAAATATCAGTAATCCATTACAGCGTCCTCGTTCTCGAGCTCATCTTCCTGGAGCTCCGAGAGCTGATTTGCAAGAAGCGGGATAACAGCGTCGTACATCTTACGGACAAGCTCGGGTCTATCCCTGAATTCCTGGTGAACATCAACCATGGAGAAGGAGTTTTCCTTGTCGTCTCCAATCCAGGCTTTGTTCTTGTTACCATTCAGGAGTCCATTATCCTTTGCGAACCTCAGTGTAGAACGAATAGAGTCCACGCCATGTACCTTGTCATATATAAGATGACACGAACGCCCAGCCTGGTTAGTTCTTGATTTCAGAATATCGATGGTTACACCGAATCCTCCGAATCCGTCATCATCTTCGGTGAACTTTGAGCTGCCCTCGGCAACGAATTTCAGGAAGATATGAGCGTAGAACTTAGGCGCCCAACCACCAGGAACTGTCTCGTTCTGTTTCATGTACTGGAACTCTGCCGCACTCTTCACGATGCCGATATCAATCTTATCCTTAACCTGATTTATCGCCAGAAGGATGATGTTAGCAGCGCGGAGTCGCGGAAGAAGTTTTGTGAAGAACTGAGAAATATCTCTCGCAAGACGGTTGGCGTAGGTGTTACCTTCAAGCTGAGATATTGTCTTGATGTCGTTCTTATCGTTCTCATTATAATGCATTGAGATTGCCGCAATGGAGTCGAGAATAACGACGGTCGGCTGGAAGATTCTTATCTCCTTGCCGAATTCGTTCTTCTTACCGGTGTTGTACATGTACAGCTCGGGGTTCTTTGTCTTTTCGAAGTAAATCTCCATGATGGAATTGTAAATCTCATCGATGGAGGTGTTGCCCTGCTTAAGAACGTACTTGTCTTCCATGTCGCTCATCTTAAACTTTGTGAGCGCCTGGATTCTTGTGTAGTTCATCGCCTGCTCAATATCGAAGTGGATTACAGAACCACACTCGAAATTGCGGACGATGTTTGCGGCCACCTGTACCGCGGTTGTAGTTTTACTTGAAGAGGGCTTGCCGACGAACAGGGCGTATGACCCTGCAGTAATACCGATGCAGGGATATGTGTCTACAATGTTATCCTGCTCGTCGTATACGTTTACCTTATAACCAAGGTAGTAATCAAGTACAGGAAATCCTGTCTTGTAAGAAATGACTGCGGCATCGCAGTCGAACTTCCCGCTCTTATCCTGAGCTCTGAGTGCTCGGAGAAGCGGATTGTTTAATTTAGCCATTGTATTTGTGTCCTCCTTAAAGTTTTAGGGTTATCAATCTGTCGAGCGTAAAATTTTTTTATAGCGGACATTCCTTTAATAACCGATTAAAGGTGGTGAATACAATGGCCGAGAAATACAGCCAGGCAACACAGAATGAACGTTTCAGAAACCAGGCAAGGGTTCTTCAGCAGAAATATAAGAAGAATCTCGACTTGTTGTGGCAGATGAAAGATACTGCTGAGCCCAACAGAAAGGCTATAGATAAGCTTGAAGAAGAGAACGAAAAGATGTTCAATGAAATCGAATCTCTTTACGATCGTATAGAATATCCTGACGATTAAAGAACCCCCACGTGGAATGGAACCACGTGGGGGTCTTAATGTCACTCAGCATCCTTAGCTTCAAGCGCCTCGAGCTTCTTGCCGATCTTGCTCTCTACCTGCTTACGGAATCTGTCGGATGCAGTCGCTACGGCTGAATCAGACACGCTCTTATCGAGTGCAGCGTCGGCAACCGCCTTGTACTTATCCAGAATCAGACGCATTGACTTCTGAACTGCGACAGGCGCCTTGTTGATTTTGTTACTGTACTCATTGTATATGTCGTTGATGTTGCGGCGAGCGAGAGCGCCTTTGTCTTTAGCCATCGCTCTTGCTTCCTTTGCAGCCTGCGCTGCAGTGTACTTTTCGCCAGTAGCTTCGCTTACGAACTGGTCGTATATTGCAAATCTAGCCATTGATTTAACCATCCTTTCATAATGAATATGATTTCATTAATAAGATTGTTTTTTCAATAAGTTTCCCGCATGGATACGAACATCCATGCGGGAATTTACTAGAATCTGAATCGATATCCGTTCTTAACAGTATTGGAATCATCAGCTTCGATTATTCTAAGGTCTACGAGATTTCTGATGCACTCTTTGACCTCCGACTTACTGTATCCGAGCGTGTCGGCCATCTGCGATACAGATACTGACTTATAGTTGCCCGGGTCTTTTGTTCGGCCTGTCCCTCTCCAGTACCCGCTCAAATGTGTAAGAAGAAGCAGGCACACGCGGTAGTCCTTTTTGCTAAGGTGCTTATTACATACCACTTCTTCGATGAACGGTTCTCTCGGAACGCTGAATGTTGTTTTTGTTTGATTGACCGAATTTACCATTTTGCTTTATTCCTTTCATTTTCTCGATTCCGTCAATGACGGAATGACCTGATATTACTTAGATTCGCCAGATACATCGTATGTTGTGCGAATCGTCGTGTACTCTGTAAACTCCGGCTTCTTGCCGATTTTTGTACTTTCCTTGGACTCGATGTAGCCGTTGTACTCGTACCTTCTGGTAACTCTGCCGTCACGGACCTTCATAACGAGTCTACCATACTCATCGTATGTACACTCTTCAGTGTAACCCTTCTTAGAGGGAACTTTGGAGACGCAGGTCTTTGTTACCTTCTTTGCGCCGTCGTCGAACTTGCACGTCACTGTCTCCCACTTGTTGTCGGTCTTGATAATTCTACCGAGCTCGTCAGTTGTAATCTCGGTGAACACGGGTCTGTGGAAAAGGTCCATCAGCTTGATTGACGTCAGGACGCCGTCCTTGTAGATATTGTCCGTTACCGACCCGGTGGTTGTGTTGATGCTTCTTGCGAGCTCGCCGTTCTTGCCGTAGTAATACTCGGTAACTTTTGAAGGGGTTTCCTCGCGGATAACGCGTCCTTCAGAGTCGTGGCAATACTCGATCATTTCATCTTTTTTTGTAATGACCTTTTTAACCAAACCGCGCTGGTATATTGTGGTTCTTGTTGGGCCGCCGGACTGGTCGCTCTTTTCTGTCGTGATATTCTCGGCGCGATCTGAGATGTCCTTGATGGTCGCGGCTGCAACCTGTTTAACGTATTCGGGTGTCATGAATTTTGCCTGAATCTTCTGCAACATGGTGTGTACCTCACTTACTCGATTATAATTTTATCCCACGGGGATATCCGTGGAAGGTTACAACTAAGTTATTGAAAAAATAAATAATAACAGTCGTTAGCCTGTAAAAATAAGGAGAGTGGATTTCCACTCTCCTTATTGGCTGCTGGATATGTACCGGGAAATTACTGGTTGTCGGTACCGAGGACACCGCGCTTAGCTCTGTCGATTACACGACGATTCAGAGCTTCGAGTGCCGCCTCAACATGCTCAAGCGCCTCAGCGTTATATTCGTTCGCGAACTCTCCCTGCTGGAAGCACTTCAGGCGGTCGCGTACGATTTCGAGCAAATCGGGATCGAGAATGCCGGTCTCGGAATCAGGGTCATTGCGCGGGCCACACTGGAAGCGAATCTTCAGAGAAGTATCGTTGGGCTGTTCAATGGCATACTGATGGTATGCGCCGCCAGGCCCTTCGCCGCCGAGTCTGTAAACTGTGTTGAGTTTGTTTTCCTTCTGAATTGTGTCGAGCGCGATTTTCTGCGCACCGACGAACTGTGGTCTAGATGCCATTTTCAGTTCCTCCTATATTTGATTTTTATTAGGGATAAAGGGGTTTGCCATTAAAAGATTATTCAATTGAATATTTATTTTTAATGGCATTTATCGAATCTCTCACTTCGATAAGACTTTCGCCGGAATCGCCGGTGCCCGCAACGACTGCGTCGATTGCGCTTTCGCACTGTTGCGATAACTCCTGTACGTCGCTGCGAATATTAACGTAGTTCGTGGTGAGTATCACAACAAGCACGATTCCTGCAATAATCACCAGACCAAGAAGAATGAGGTCGGTTATGAAAAACACAGTTCGACTATAATACTTCACATACTTCTTGCGGTATTCCTCGCATTTCACGCATTTGTTTGCAGGACCTTTGTTTTTCTTACGACGGCATTTGCCTGTCGGCACGCCGCCAACTAAAGTTTCATGACTCATTTGTTGTTTCCTCCTCTGTGGACTGATTTAATACCGATGCCTGTGAGGTGGCCTCGAGTTCATTTCTCAATTCGTTTACCTCACTCTGCAGATGTGTAAGCAGGGACCCGGTTGCTATTATGAATATAGTAAGAATCACGACAATGATTGCAGCCACCTTGTTCCAAAATGTCTTAAGCTCATTGTATTCGATTTTGAAATGGCGCAGGTCCTCATCCGTGATGAGCGCAAGTTTGCGAACTTCAGAGACTTCCTCGATTAGGTGATCCTCCACCGTAGCCATCTCCTGATTAATCATTGCAATCTTGTCCTCGAATTGATCGGATACAATCTTGAGGTCGCTTATAGTAACTAGGTTGGTAAATTTAAACATTGTCATTCACCTCCTCATCTATGACTGAGATCGCACTTTCGGATGACATGTCCTGTAGATTGGTTGCGGTGTTGACGACAACAATGCTAGCACAAACGATTATTGCGAGCAATGCCGCAGCAATAATGACTACAAGGGTCATCATGATATGATACAGTCTTGTGTATTCGCTTACCTCTGCTTTAAGACGGTCATATGCACGTTCCATATCACGTGTGTTCTCGGCAAGGAGGTTCGTCAACTTTGCATCTACCTCAAGGCCGTGCTTCAATTCATTGATATCCTTCTTGACGCCGTCCATCTCGGATGTTACTGTGGCTCGGGTGTCCCTAAACGTGTTTTCGGCGTAGGATGCCGCCTCAGCGGTTTTCTGCTCTTCCTGTTCTTTCACTGCCTGTGAAGGGCCAGTGTAATCAGAAAATGTAAACTTCACTTCATTTACCATATTATTTTATCCTTCCTTTCTTTATATGGCTATTGTGATATTTGATGCCGCCCTAGTTATGGCAGTATACATTAAAGCCTTACGCACATTTTCGGGGAATGCTGTTCGTTCTGCTAAGAATAACACATCGTCCCACTGTGAGCCCTGAGACAGATGAACTGTTATCGCGTAACCGAATTCGAATATGTTACATGCATTATGAAAATCGTACGTATTTGATGACGGCTCTTTTCCCATAAGTCTGTTGAAATCCACTTTCAAACTCTTATATGGTACCGATGAATAGTCTGGACGGAAGTCGATGTTTATCATGCCATCCTTCAAAGATGATATTTCAACGTCGTCCACAAACCCAGTGCATCCATTTGTAAGATATATGCCATCAAGCGACTTGTTCCAGTTATTCTTTCTACAGATAATGTGCTCGCCCTTGTTTGGAATGTCCAGCCTGCGCAGTTTCTTTATCTGCGTACGGAACACATTGTTTACCTCCGACCTGAGTCGGTTTGTACATGTAAGTACAATATCGGCCTTTCGGTAGTTATACTCATTGATAGACTCTTTGTTTATGACAGCGCTACCGCCATAAATTCCAAGGGGTAACGGTCTATCATGAAGTATCAACTGAGAAAGGTATACAATCGGACTGTTCTCAGCCTGACGCATTATCTGTCTCAAGATAACATCGGGGTTCTGTAAAAAGAATGGCTTTCCCATAACCGGAGGCAACTGGTTTAAATCTCCAAGCACAATTACAGGCAAGCCGAATGACAGTAAGTCCTCGGCGAGTTTTTCGCTCACCGTAGAACCCTCGTCTAATACGACGAGTTTTATATCATCCCCGAGGCTTTTCTTTAACTTAAAGCGCATTTCCAGTTTTGGAAGTCCTTTCTCGTCTAAGACGATTTTGTTAGTCTCAGGGTCTCGAACGATACAACGTTCATACTTATACATTGCGCTATGCATGGTCTTTGCGGGTAAACCGTTTCTCTGCATACATGTTGCTGCCTTTCCCATGTATGCAATAAAAAGCACCTGGTCAAGTCTAAGACCAAGTCTTTCTATAAGGTATCTAACTAATGTGGTTTTTCCTGTACCTGCCGCTCCGCTCACTTCGAATACCTGGTTGTTGCTGTCATAC
>CAVCKO010000003.1:20411-42108 GCA_963602825.1 Treponemataceae bacterium
GCGTTTATCTGGTCTTTGTTTAGTTCAATTGCCAATCTGTTCACCTCATTTAACGATAGTAAATATTAGTTGCCAAAAAAATTACAACTAATCTAGCGGTCTCGATTAAGTTCGAGACCGCTATGTAAGTTATTTACTTCATAATAACCATTTGTGACCTTGTGATTTCATCAAGGTCGGGATTACATCCCCATTCCTTAACATATTCCCACCACGTAGCTATTGCCGAGTAGTACAGCATATACGGGCGAGGATTCATGATACCAGTTTGTTCGGTGTAGGCGTCCATTAATGCAAACACGAACCCATCAAGATCTGTATCGGGGTGGACAAATCTGTCTCTTATCAGCCATGAAGGGACTCTATCGGCATCGTTCAGCGTAGTATCGAAATCGGATGACAGTAGGGCCTGTTCGAATACCGTCCTTATGTCCGGTATATGAGATAACCGTGTTATCTCAGAATCAAGTGCCAGTCCGGTTAATTCTCCAGAAGTGACATTCTTTAGCACTCTGCTTATTGATGTGAGGATGTCGAACCCAAGGACAAATACATTGTTAAACAGGGTTTCCTCAATGATATTTCCCAATATTGTGAGTCCGCCAAATGACGTGTTTGCATCGATAATGCGGGCATGCTGAATCATCTCGGCTGATGTAAGGGCGCCACCGAGCCATACTCGTCTAGCGCATTCCTCGGCGGTAATCCCATCCCAATACGCCAAATTCCTGGTGCTTGTAAGATATGGTCCTGCGCTGAGTTCGCAGGTTAGATTGTTTGCAGATGCAATCCTACGCCATGTACCAGCCCCCATTCTGAAAAGAACTTCTTCAGCGTCTGGTCCATTTTCATACATAGAGTACCTCTCATTTTCAACCCACCTTCCAGGAAGGAAGGTGAGCTTCTCCCATGAGAATGATACAGAAAGCACTTCGTCGTGACCCAACAAGATGCATTTCATAAACGTTCCTCCATAAGCAATATTTCGTCCTTTCGTACCCCGCAATCTTTTGACTTGCGGTTATAGAAAACCTTGATACTCTTAAAGCACGGTTTGAACTTCGATAGCTGCCGCCTGTAATATTCAATCGACGTATCATACGTATGGTCGTTATCAGAGAATATGTTAACTCTGACGTTATTGCCCACAATGCCCATATGAATTAGTCTATTAAACATTGCCAGATAGTATTTTCCTCCGACGGCTACGTTCAAACAATTATCCCGTCTATATCCAAGGTTATAGCCGATAGAGAGTATATCCATTACACCCTCTGCCATATTAACGATGATTTCGTCGGTCGACATTGGGTCTATAGCTACCGGTAACGCATAGAAGTTTTTCGATACGAGTTTATCTTCCGCCGTGCGTGCAAACACGTCGTATTTAACCCATCTAAACTTCATTGACTCGGTTACATCCCGGAATAGTATTTGGCTGCCGTTACTGGTGAGAAACCCAATATAGTTGTCATTTAGGATTCTCGCCACTATCGGTTTACAGGTTATATGCTTGATACCGTTTGCATTCAGGAATTCTCCGAGTGACGGTATGATTCTCAATTCCGAGCACATGTCTGCAGAGAAAGATGTTCCCAGCCGTCGATTAATATACTCAAGTTTACGAGCGTCATTAACCGCGGGAACGGTTAGGTTATAGGTTACTTCTTTCTCATTAGCAATATTCTTGGAATCGTACTTAGCTCCTTTTTTGTTAAGAGCTAACAGCCCCTCTTTCAAGTGTACCGTTCCGACATCCAGGAGCTCTAAGTCGTCAGATGTGAGCAACCCTGCATATGGGCATCTATGGCACTTGTACACGATAAGCGAGTTATCGTTCGGATTGATGTGGAGATAAAGATGCCCAGTATTCTGATTACTGATTTTATCACCACAGGAAGGGCATCTGGTCTGGTATTCTGTTTCGTTAACTCGTCTAAAATAGACGCCCCGGGATTCCAGGGCGTCTATAAGGTCGAGCTTAAATTGACGTGAGCTATACATAGTCAGCCCTCCATTTAAGCGTTAGATGTGTGCTATGAACGCAATCACTTCGTCAGACAGAATATCCTCATTGTATTCGAGTTCCTTCCCAAGAGAGTCGGGATCCTCATAAGATACGATGGTATACTCGTTGTTGACAATCTGCCCAAGCAGGCTAAGTATTGCGTTCGGCTGGATTTCTTCAAGATATCCATACTTCGTAGTCATCAGCTCTCTGTACAGTGCAGACTCTTCAACCTTTGCGATGAACTTAGTATTTCTGATGACCTTCACGCTGCTGTGGTCTTTCGTGTTAGCCGTAAGAATAAACGGCAGGACGCACCGTCCGGTATATGTCGAGTCAGGCTCATAACCGGACATGATGAGAAGCATCTTCTTAAGCAGAAGCGCCAGATAGATGAACTCATATCTTTTCCAGTTATAACTATCCCTGAACGAGATGAAGTATCTTGAATAGAATGACGTGACAAGCTGATGCTGTAACATGGTTGGCTTGTAGTTGGCGCGATAATACGCGATCTCGTCTTCCGACACTTCGATATTGAAATTCTTTCTAATATAGTCAAGCGTAAGGTGACTGTTCTCTTCCGAGATAATTACCTCACCCTCATCTATCTTGTTGAGAATATTCTTCATCTTGTCCATATTGGACGGCCCGTCGTCATTACCTGAATTGGTTAACTCGGTAAGGTTCTGGTCGAGCTGCTGCTTAATGAAGTATCCCAACTGGAATTTCAGTACCGTCTTAAGGAAACCAATTACGTTCTCCTTAAACTTCGCCTGCTTGTCATCCCACTTACACGGGAACATGAGCTTGAAGATGTTGTTTACAATCAGCACCTTCTTAACAAGCTCGCCCATGAGCGTCGCTTCGTCGGTTCCAAAGATTTCTCTCTGCTCAAACATTGCAGGATTGTGCGCTTTAGATTCGAGAACCTTAGCGCGTGTGTATACGACTATCTTGTTGTATATGTTGCAGTCCTCTGTCATGATGTCAAACAGAGGCTTGTACGCGTTGTAAATCAGGTCGTTGTTCCTGTCGAGCTTAATCTGATTAAGATACGCATACTGGAAAATCAGCGGAGATATCAGCTTCATCGTGTGCGATATCTTTAACAGAATCTTCACGTGCTGATTTGTAAACTCCAATGACTCCAAGTGTTTTACTTCGGCATTCTTGACGTACTTGGCCTTTCCAGATTCGCCGCTGTTATCCTCGATATCGTCGATATAGCAATCGTTAACCATTCGGGTCATTCTTGCTACAAACTTCGGCGTTATCAGGACATCGAACAAGAAGTCAAGAAATGCATTCGGGCATGACGCGTCGAACCTCTTTTCATTATCAAGCTCGTACTTCACCTTCAGATATCCTGTGATGAATTCTCTGTCGGTGTCGTAGAACGTTGTAAAGAAATTGATGTACTGACACATCAGCTCTAACTTTTTTTCATATGAGCTTTTCTTCACGGCAAACTTGTTATACGCCCCAAACCTCGGATTTCCCATAAAGGTATCGAAGTGCATAATCATGAGTTTACCATCTGAGTCTGCAAACACGTCCTCCTTACGCGGTCTGAACCCCACAAAAAGTGACCGTTTGCCGTTACCTGACATTCCGAGCGGATAGCCCTTTGTATCTGTTACTTTTAAGAGCTCTTCCTTGTACTCCGGAGCGGACTCGTAGTACTCGTGATCCAGTTCCACTGTTTAAACCTCCTCAAGACATTTTCCTTAAGGTTCCCCTTAATGCGTGGTCATAATATACCACTATTATTTATCAAACGTCGTACGGCGTTTAGCGTTGGCAGTAATCTTTTTCTGCCTAGAGGCTACCTTCCTGACAGCCTTTTCAGTAGCAAAAGTAGTCTGTTTAGCAACGACCCGCCCGCCTGGTTTGATTACGTTAATCTTACCAGGTCTATTGGCTTGCCGACGCTTTTCTTCTTTTTCTTTTGCCGCCTGCTCCCTGGCTTTAGATTTGTCCTTATTCAGCTGCTTCTGGGTGTCGGCCTTGAATTTCTCAACTTCGATATTCGACATTACCCGGTCGAACTCAAGCACGCCATCCAAGAATTTCTTAATATCCTTGGTGCGTTTTGAACCGAATACGTCTTTATACGTGTTGAAGAATAGGTTGTCCTCAATAAGTTTAGCTGCATAATATATCGACTTGTCCATAGCCAGTTTCATATGCGGGTTGGTTTTTTCTGGGGCCTGGAGGAATCCAGTCCCCAGTTTAACCATAAGACTGTCAATGAGAAAGCCTTCAGCGTAATACAGCGCGGCGTATCTGTATACAAATCCCGGGCTATTAGAGAAGAACTTAACGTAGTAGTCTCTGATGTGCCCTTTCTGTATACCAATATTGTCGCGAGGTATGAACTGAATTACGACGTCGTAATGTACTGCATCGTTGGATTCAGATGGAACTTCGATGTTGTAAAAGTACGAGCCTTCATACTCCAGAATCTGCATCAACCGTATTTTGTTAGACCGTATCAACTTGATTGCATTATCTTTCCATTCGTCAGGAATGATCTGCGGACCAAGATTGAACGGGTTACGCATGAACTGCGATAATGTCTGAAATCTAGGCTGTCCCATTTGTCACCTCATATTAAAACTCGCTACCCTGAATGTGTCTGAACACAAACTGATTTCCAGAGATGAGCAGCGACGCAAGGTCCATTGTAGCTCTGAGTATCTGAATGTCCGTGTCCGCAGACGTGATGATATCCTGACTGAGAGACTCGGTTACGATATCGTATACGCCGTTCTCGGGCTGTTTAGCAAGCTGAAGAATCTGATTGATTTTCTCGTTGCCATATGGCTCATCGTTGTACTTGTTGCGGAGCAACGTTTCGTGAACATGAGAGAATGCATCAGTGAGAAGGTCGTATGCATACCTCTCGAGAACATCGTTCGTGCTATTTCTGCAGAGTTCGATTGCTTTTCTAAGATGGATATGGCATCCGAGTACGGTACCGTTATTGTAGGCCGACGCCGCAGCCTTTACTGCATCATCGACCACATCGCGCATCATACCCTGGCTGAGCTGACTTTCGCCACCAACCTCAATCGTAGCCATTTTGAGCTTGAGAGATGCAACTCTCTGACGAGCCCAGCCAGTCTCGAGGTTGAATGTGCCCATCGCCTGGTACTTCCGGGTGGTTTCTTCGAGCTCCTGTTCGGCCTCGTCGCAATGCTTCTTATACAGGTCTTCGTCAAAATAGAAGCCGCGGAAGATTGATGATTTAAGGCCGAGCTCAGCATATTCGCAGAATCCAACGTCGACAAGGAATTTGTTGTCCTCGGGAAGCTTTACGTGCTCCGTACCATCAGATACGGTAATTCCCGCTGTAGCGGAATCATACACTCTGATGTTAGGGATTTTACGGTAATCGAGGTTGAAATATCCCATGATGAGATTAGGGTCAACCATGGTGGCTTTTACAATTTCTTCAGCCGTTGCATTGGAAATAGCAACCGTGTTGAAGAGCATCGCAAGGTCGCTTAAGGACTTTCTATCTTTTGCGTTTCTAGCGGAGCATACTGCAAGAACCATGTTAACGTCCTTGGTTCTACGGTACTCCGAATTTAGCGTATCGCGGATAACGGTGTCAATTGCGTGCTCATCATAGAACGGAGCTATGACGAGGAGATGACGCCCTCTTGCAGCGCACTGCATGTTGAGCGGTATGAGAATATTCTTGAAAATGGATGCGGTTATCTTGTGCTCAAATATGATAGCATCCATGTTTGTGTACGTCGCCGTTTTGTTATCATTGTTGACATACAGCCTGTCAGTCAAAGATACGTCGATAGCATAACCATCGATAATCTTCTTCTTGGTAATGCCGTCGGGAGCCAGCTGTATATCGATTGCCGGGAATTTCAGCTCATCATAGATAGAGCCGATAATTTCGGTAAGTTCTTCGTTGCCGTTCGAAGATACCCTCACAACGTTACGAATCGCCTTAGCGAAGTTTTCGTCATCGCCGGAGTCGAGCATGGTAACGAAGTTTTCCTGCAGACACTTAACGACTGCATCTGCGCACTTATGGAACGTACGAATGATATCTCTAGGAGCAATACCAGTCACCTTTTCACGGGTTTTCATGTACGCTCTGTAAAGAGCATTCGTAGCCACGATTGCAGTTGTTGTACCGTCACCGACAGTATTGTTGAGACGCCCGCATATATCAGTAACCATCTGAGAAATAGCTCTGTCAAGCGGGTCATCGAACAGTATGTTCTTCATAATCGTCCAGCCGTCTTTGGTCGTGGACGTGTACGGATAATCACAAATAATTGTGTTTGACCCATACGGACCGAATGACTTCGAGAGAACATTCTCGAGAGTCTGGAATGCCGGCGCAATGCGCTTTTCAAATTCCGACTTTTCGAGAGTGTTTGTAACCGGAGGTCTTACCTCCTTAGGGTCTCTGATGTTTTCATCATTCATGATTTAATAACCATCCTTTCGTTCATGAAGTTAACAGCTTGTTACGACCAACATGAATAGTTAGTCTCGTAGCAAGTAGTCCAAATGTCGTTTTTCTTCGTCGGTCAAGCTTGCCGCATTAAACAGCTTAAACTTAAACACCGACTTTTCTCTTAAGGCATCGATGTCGATAACAAATTTCGTTGGATTATCTTTCGCGAAATTATACCTGTAATCATTTGCCACCATGATGTTTGCCAGATTGAGTTTTCCTGTCTTTTGTAACGCCTCCAACTTTGTGATATCGGATAAAACCCAAGTTGCATCAAATGGAACGTCTGCAATCGCTTCCTCAAAAGGGCCTGTCAGCACTTTGAAAGACACACCAGGAAAGGTATTCCCCATGTCCTGTGCAACATATGGGTTGCTGTACTCGTTATAGACGAAATATTCCATAGTGAACTTCTGAGAAATTATCACTTTCAGGGGGTCGACAAATACCAGCGGACGTGATTCCGATATATAGTGATTGTCGGACTGAAGAAATGTTTTCATTACATCGTACGCAATCTCATCGTTAAGTTCGTCTAGCGCAGGAAACTCCTGGAGTGGATTCCTATTATGACGGTGAATGTACCATTCAAACATTCCATATTTATACATGAAATGTATCTGCTGAAGGTCTATGAGGGTGCTGAGCTTAGAGTTGTGCTTATTTGCTTCCATAACCATAAGCATCGGCGACCGTATAATGTCATCATACTCAATAACGATGGCATGCGTGCCACTGAATGGGTTAAACGTTTTCTGAGCCGCATCAGCCATATGCGTCATCTCCTTTCACTCATTATTGTAGAGTTATGGGCATAATCGCAAATAAAAAAGACCGGGCGATTTTCTCGCCCGGTCTGAATATTAGAAGGGATAATCGCTGCCGGCGTCAAGAGTCTGAACCGGTGCGCTATAGTTTGAGCCGCCGGAATTTCCAGAACCCTGGAATCCGCCGCCGTTCTGCTGGTTGCTGTTGTTCGAGAATGCAGCCTCTACTGCACGGTTGTATCTGTTGCTGTGGTTCTTGTACTTGCCCTCGGCAATAGTCATGAGCATGCTCAGATATCTCAGGAACATAGTAAGTTCATTCTCTGCGGAGAACTCGTCTGCGGTGCCGGTGCTTGCGTTGTAATCCTTGTAGTATGTGTAATGCTTGAACTTATAGGTCACAACGTCCGTGCTCTTTCCGTCGGGGCCTATGTTGTGCAGGCGAATGAACGCCGCGGGTCTGCCGTTCTCGTCCATCTCAGTGGAGAACACCAGACGATTACCCTTTGTGCCAACGTCGAAACCGATGCTGTTGCCGCCTTCGGGTATGGTGTTAGTTTCAATGCCGTAGATCGCATCACCTACCCACTTAGAGAGCTCGAACGAACGCTCGGGAGTTATTGCCGTAGACACCTTGTTCTGAAAATCGTACTGGTTTCTGCCGTCTGCATTCTTTCCTGTGCACACGTTGAACGTGAGGGAAAGGTTGTCGTCCCACAGACGAATCTGCAGGCATGAGTAGTCACAGCTCCATGTAGCAAGCCGTGTGTTTGTGGACGCCTGTCTAGGCTGCCCATTGAATGATGTGTTGAACATAATTCATTTAGTCCTTTCATTTTATTGTGTTTATTGCTGAACACGGGTTGATAATATATCACCGTATCCGTTTTAACAGCTTTGACCGTACCTTGTCGCTGATATCCTGAATCAACACCTGGTCGATCATCTTCATGTATTGGGAAACGAAGTTACCAGTGATACGCACGTCGTCATATGCCTGGTCTACATACTCACATTCGTAGTCATGGTTCCCCATTGATAACTCGAGAAAGTCATCTACATCGAATTCCATACCAAGTACATAACGTACGATAGTTGGAACATTGCTGAGTATGAGCAGGTCGTCAGGATCCGATGCATCCTTCTTGTATGCCAGCGTTGTTACATCCTTCTTTTTCTCACATATGGAGAGAACCTCGTCACGATTGTTGTCGATATAGTTCTGAACCAAATGGGAGAAGTTTTTCTTCATATGAAGGATGAAGTAACGGTAAGAAAAGCGGATCAGACTGTCCTGTCCAGATTCACTTTGGTCTTCGAAATTCGGAAACCCAAGATTGAAATTATCCCTGAACAACTGTCTGATTTCCGCATAAAAATTTTCTTTGATTTCGCGAAGCTGTTTTACTTCGTCTTCGTCTTCACATTCTTCCTTTGAGGAATCGTATGTGTCGATGAATGTAGTCACGTAGTCGGTTTTGTTATCGAGCGTTGGGTCATCAAATTGAGTCCTAATTGATTCCAGCATTACGCTGGGTGGGACATCTGAGAGGAATATATCATCCTCCATTGACCCTGGCTCATAACCATCCGTAGATTCGTATGACATTTCGTTTCTCCTTCCTGGACTTTATTTTTACAGTTGTGTATTTATGGAAATAAAAAAATACCGGATGCTACACAAATAGCATCCGGCATCTTAATTACTTAGCTTTACGCCGGTTCATCTGACTTTCGTAATCTTTCCAGCATCCTGCAATACAAGACGCTTCAAGCATCACCGGACCGTCCCTGTAAGATTTCACCTTAGATGCAAGATAATCGGATAGATGCGCGATGAAAACTTCCTCGCTCCATATTCTGCAAAGCACCGAGTGAACGAATGGCTCCGGAAATCTACGATACCACACCATCCCATATTCGTCTGAGCATATCCCGATTCCCAGCAGCGCCGAATGATAACTACTCGTCACAACTTTAAAACTGTACCTAGGTGCATAATAAAAGGCGTTTGGGTCTGGCACAGTGTAACACTGGTTGTCGTAATGCTCTGTATCATGTTTATATGCGATGCTTTGTTCTTTCGACATGGTGTAAAACCTCCATGGTGCACCATCGATTTTGCTCCGAGCATATTTCAGAATGGCATTCTGAAAATCGGGGGTTTTTGCAACTTCACAGAACTCTCTGACACGGCCCATAAATTTGAAATACTCCACGAACTCGCCAACCCATATCGACTTATCCCGGATTTCCAGACGTGCATCCACAGGCACAAACTCCTTATTGAACGCCGAAGTAAATACGAGAGTACATGTTTCGTTTATAGCTATTCTGATGTTTGTAAGCATGAGTCGTGCTAATATCTCTTCATAGTCTGGGTCTTCCGTGACCTTGTCGTAGACATATGAATAGCAGTCGCTATAGGATCTTATCATGCCTCTGCATCTTATTCTGTCGAATGGGATTTCAACAGGGTCCCCGAATGCCATTACATAGCGTATATCGATTATACGCGCTGGATCATCCTCGGTGGGTTCTCTATCGAGAGCCGCCTTAATATGAACATCTGCAATCCCATAGCACTCTTTAAATACAACAGTTACAGACGTCTTTTCTACTGGTGGCGCAGCTACAGGATGAATTCTCGGTATAAACCCATTGTCAAATGCGACTGACGGTGTTACTGTCAGACCACGATATGCAGTCTCCGATATGTACGGTCAATTCTGTCGTCATCGCAGTCGGCATCATCATACGCCAACGTATCGTAAGCGATCGTATCACTATCGCTTACAGAGTATCCGCTATAAACAGCGGGGTCTTTTAGCAAGTCTTTAATAGACATGCTATCGTAGGAATTTTTAGGCATATATTTTCCTCCTTCACCTCATTTTATTTTGTCCATGCCGAGGTGTTGCATTATATTTAGACTAAAAAATAATATACATTCATCCGTTATATATGAAAAATTACGCATGGGGTGTATACACCCCATGCGTATTTAGCTGTTTAATCAGTACGACTTACAACAAACTCCGGGTCATCCGAGGCCGTCTTGTGTATACAACTCGTAGCTGCGTTAAACATGAAACGGTCTTCCTTCGGCCCTCCGGATCCATATAACACGATTCCATCCAAGCAGAATCTGTATACCGTATACAACGTCGGGTGAAGCTTTCCTACGCTACTTTTCTTATCGAAGAGCTGTTTAAGCAAGCACTCTGCGCTGGCGGAGTCTTTGGGAATCGGCATTATGTCTGTACGTGTACTGCACGCTACTGACGAGATGACCGTATCGAGCTTGTGAACTGTATCCGGAATTACGGATACCTTGCGCGTACCAAACATTATGAACTCTACCAAGGATATTGCGTCTCGGTCCTTAACTCCATTGACAAATCTGCTCATGTATCCTCGGCCCACCATTTCTCCAATCTTCTTTGCAGATTCCATCGATTTTTTCGTAATTCGTCTGCTAAGGTATCTCAGCCCATGTCCATCGAATACCGCAAGTTCTTTGTAAGCATGTACAGAAATTGCGCAGCCTTTCGGCATTATCCACCAATGGCCTTTTTTAGCATCGCGCCTCAACACCATCCGATACATGTCGTATTCTACGACCATCACGTCGTCGAAAAAGCGTGCCATATTTTTCGGCGTATAGAGAGTCATCTTCTTAACGCCCGGTATAGTTGGTGAATTGCTGAATAAGATTTTTGACCGCTCCTGTTTCGGTATACCCATATGAGGATCATCCAGGAACTCATCGTATAACTCTTTGAGCGTATCGGAGTATGGATACCACAATAATGCATAGCCGAATTTGGTAATTCGCTGGTCGCACATACCGTCACTTGCCGGAATAAGCAGTCTTCCCTCTGTGGGGCGCTTCTTGAAGCTATACTTGCAACCGTTCTTCGTCCACATACAACAAGCCGCTCCATCATTTTCGCGATCTACCACAGGAGCATACTTATTGCGCATGCGTATGAAATACAGGATGCGTCCTGAATCATCATCGTAATACCCGTCGATTGAATACTTTCCAGAAAGAAGGAGCGTCCGTATGCTATCGATGTCCTTCAGCGATTCTGCAGGAAGATCGTCAGGGGAAAGTATGCATCCAACCATCTTGCAACACTGTCCCCCGCATTCTGCACAAATCTTAGCATTAACAAGGGTTTCCTCCTCTGAAATCGTCTTAATGTGATCGAGCACATCAGATCTCATCGTTTCGAAGTCTTTTTCTATAGTAGATTCCATTTTGCATTTCCTTTCATAGTTATAATGGCCCGACTGTTTTTTGCCGGGCCCATTCGGTCGGTGAATAGATTCCTCAAATATGATTCGCAAGGTTGATACGACGGAACCTTCTCTCACATTCGTCAAGGACGAATTCAAGCATGGCTGAATCAGGCTTACTTCCTCCGGGCTGATACATCGCTACCAAATCGAGGTATGTGACATATTTCCGAATAAGTTTGTCTGAAACTCCGCGGCTCTCCATATTCAGTACTGACTGGCCGCACGTATCAAGAGGTCGCTCCCGTATCGGCACATGAAATAACTCGCCATAAATGTGTGAAACGTAACGTTTCACGTCATCTTCGATTGCATCGTGCATGTAATTCACAAACTGATCGCCGATTGGGTACGACTCGCATATCAATCGGTCGATTGTTGTGAGTGATCTATTGAAGCTGGGAACAAGGACGTCATTATGAAACAATCCGCGAACAATGAGGTCGCCAATTGTGGTCGTGTGTTTCCGGATTTCGTCATACAGTTTTTCATACGTGGGTGACGTTCCGATAATCGATGGCGCAACCTCCACATCAATATCCATGCTTGCAACCAACTTGTGCTTGCACAGGGATATGACAGGGACATTCAGCTGACGCCACCAGGCCGCATTAAGGCTGCAATCGGTATGGAGATATGCGACCGATTGTGTAGGTCCATTGTCACTCCTGAGGATCAGCAATTCGGTTGGATCGCCTTCAGGCGAATCCCATGCATAGATGCTCATGTTTGATATATGGCCTGGAACACTGGACGTCGTGGGTATTATGACGCTAGCTTCGTCGTCAGGAAGCCCCAGTTTATAATTGCTCCGAAACGTTTCAGCCAGTGGCTTCAATATTTCCTGATACGGGAGCCACAACAATGCACGCTCATCATCAGATAAATGAACATCACAGCATGCACAAGCAACGGTTCTTCCTTCGAAAGGCATGCTATCTGAACCGAGTTTGCATCTGCATTCATGCTCCGCATACATTATACAGCTGCCCCCAATGTGTTCTGTATCCAGCACAGGAGCGCCTTCATTTCGCATACGGATATAGTATACCATCTCACTGTCCCATCCAGGGCACCCACAATTGAACGAGAAGCCGTCGATTGAATATCGTCCGCCCATGAGCAGATTGAGCATCTTACCTTTGTCAGTCAGACACTCTTCAGGGACGTCGTCCGGAGCGAGAGCGCACCCACGATGCCGTGGCATATCATGGGCATCATGTTTCATTATAATGGGGCAGCGGTCGGATTTATCTACCCCGGCACCGTCTTTTGACATGTCGGCACATTTTTTGAGGAACTTATCCCGATCCTTAAAGAGCTCTACCTGCAGGCCTTTGTCCATTTTTTGCGTGTCTCCTTTCTTTTCTGGATCTTTCTCCATACTATCTGCGAAACCCATATAGGGAATGCCAGAGTCATATGTATGATGATCACCGTGTTGAGCTGCCAGGGGGCAGCATTGCTTTTGTCATGGGTATCGATCCATGTGCTAGTGCATGCGAGTATAATGCATATGATAGACAAACACCCAAGAATAATGCCTAATATAATCACATTTTTTCACCTCCAATCTGTGATGGCATGCCTAGATAATATACATACAAAAAAAGACCGCCATTTATGAATGGCGGTCTATCAATTTACATACCTTTTCTTTCAATCGCCGCCACTGGAACTGCGAAGATTACCACTGCAAGAGACACAATCAGCATCTTCAAAATTTCCATCATCGGCAGACTAGACAACGTCTTCTGATTAGCCTGAACGTCATTGGTCCATGCTGAAAGCTCGGGATAAATTAAACTAGCGAGCATGAACCATATACATATCGTTCCGGATATCATAAGAGATGATAGCATAACACAAGCCTCCTTTCCTGTCTTATTACTTAAATAATATACAGATATCCGGTCGATTTGAAATAAGATTGAGTCTGGAGGGGCTTCCCGTCCAGACTCAAAATGCTTAAAATGAGATTATATTGCTAAATACCTTAGACTGTCTTGTCGAGCTCTTACCAACTTTAATCTGGTTAAACTTGACAAGGTCCATAACACACTTAAACGGCGCGAGAATATCCGACGTCATAGTTGTGTAGTCGATATAGTCTCTGGTCCATTCAGGTATCTTCTGCACGTTATTCGGAATTGCTAGTACCTGACACCCCTTGGATGCTATTTCCGGGTTCGGTGAATTGAAAATGCTCCGCATGATCGCCTTATATACATCCGGATAGGTGTACTGCAGATTATCAATATCAGATGGCTTAAATATATTAAGCTTTACGATATTAACCTTACAGGGAACTTCAATTTGTAAATCCGGGTATATGGAATTCCACGCATAAACCGCTCGAACAGACTGAGTGCTCCAGGGTTTCTTATATGCCGCCGGTTCTTTCGCAGACGCATTCGGAAGATACGTCTTATCGCCATTCATCAGGCTGTCTTCAATCTCATCCTTAAATGCGTTAACGTCATCCAGAAGACCTCTTGGGTCAACCTCCTCTGCATTGAGTAGTCTGTGAGATGTCATCTCACGGTACCTATTCATCGCAGTCTCCGAGCAACCAGATTTGATATAATCCATGCCCTTTTCGTCGGGCTTTGGTGGGTCAAAGAGATTGCCTTCACGAAGAACCGTGGTAGATATATACCGCTTCTTCTTGGTTGCAATAACTATCTTCTTGAACAGGAACTCGTTCTTCATATTGAAGATTGGCCTAAACTCTTCCGGCACATTGCTCATCTTACCATAGTGCATGAGAATATCAGTAACCATCTGAGTTATAATGTATGCGGTTGAATTTACGCCGATGAACATGTTGAACTCATCAGTCCGTCCGAAATCTTCGCCCTTTAAGATATTGCTTGACAAGAAGCTTATCCAAGGTTCGAGGTTTAGCATGTTGGAGTCTGTGTCGACTACGACAACAACCTTTCTCTTGAAATACTTTAGACGGTGAATTCTGTCGGGAACCAAGAATCTACTATAGCAGTACTTCAAGAAGTAGTCGGACAGCGTTTTGAGGTTATCCTCAATTTCAACAGGAACTTCGTTGGGGTCCAGGAACCGTTTCTTGCTAACCCATTTGTTATACGCTTTACCGCAGGGAACAGTCCCATCTACAGTTGGATTTGCCTCTGCGAACTCAGACCACAGCTGCATCGGAATGTTTGCCATGGTCGCATTCTTATCAACCATATCAATATTCCGTACGTCTGAATATATCGCAATGTAAAGATCGCGAATAATCTGATGCCGTTTCGTAAACTCTCTCAGGTTATTCTTATAGTATAACCTGGTACGTTCTTCTTCGGTAAGCCCATCGATAAATCCACGGAGAGCACGTTCATAGCGGTCTTTCCACTCATAGAACTTACTTTCCATGCGGTCGTAAAGCTCATCCGCGCTAACCCGTTCAACCCAGTCATCGAGTTCCCAATCCTCTTCAAGAACCACCTTCGCCCAATCGAAGAATTCATTCAGGTCGATAAATAAGTAGTTATCTCCAAGAAATCCTTCAAATGCGGTTTCGGTTGTACTGATAACCGACTGTGCGGTAAGGGTAGTCGCAGGTCCACTCCACAGCGAATAGAACGCAGACACCGACAAACCAGAGCCTCCATAGTATGAGTTCATGTTTACTTTCTCGTTTGCCTGTTTCAGGTCAAATGACTTATACTTCTGCGGGTCAGAATCCTGGTATTTGAACATCTGTTTTTTGAAGGCCGTTCTGTTAGCCTTCATTCCCTTCAGCATTCGAGCCGTCGGATTTATCGCCTCGTGCTGATTTTTATAGAATGTGCCGTTGCCGGCTAATATCGGTTCTCTTTCATAGAACCAGTCTACTACGGATAATAACGATGCGTTCTTTGTCTCCTTGATGAAGTTGTTATCCATCGTCACTACCGGATTTGTGAATTCTTTTTCGGCCATTTCAGAAACGACCTTCTCGATTTTCTTTTCACTCCATTCGGGGTGAATAACGGATATCTGCGAAGTCATCTGGTCAATATACCTCTGTATGAATTCGCTATCCATGATGCCACTGGCATCGCCAGTAGGGTGTGCTTTCATAAAATTAACTCCTCTCTTTTGGGAATCTTATATTGATGTCAGCCGCCATATTGCATTTCATTCCCACCATTGCATTTGCATAGGAAAACACTTTATTAATAAATTTAACCATATCTTTGAAAGGAGACATCTAATTATGTCAAGATTCTCAGACTTACTGAAAGCTCCTCTGCCCTCAAAGCAGAGTGACTCATATACAACTGAGTCAGATAATGGTGCCGACATGGGTGCAAGCAAGGCGGATATCGATGCGGCTAAGAAGGCTATTGCTAACCAGGCAAACGCCAAAGCCAACATCCAGCCTGCTAAGGAAGACGGCGAAGATTGCATCTCCCCCGACGATACCTGCGACCCGGCTGTTCAGGGCATCTCCGATGAGGTTGACCCCGCGGATCCTGTCGATTCTGTAATTTCAGACGATCTCGGCACTGACGACGATGAAGTCAACCAGAAAATCGATGACGCTATTCAGAGAACTGCAACTCCCATTCTGCTAGGCGGCGAACTGAGTGGTGACGAGGCCGACGGCTTCATTGAATCTGCTGACTGCGATACCGCGGTAGCTGAGTCGTTTATGACAGAGCGCACCATCGTTAAGTTCGACAAGAAGGCCCGCTTCGCGCAGCTCCACAAGGTTGCCGTCCTGGTAATCGCCAAGGAGAAGAAGGACCCGATGTACAAGAAGCTCGTGACAGTATGGCGTATTGAGAAGACTCTCGAAAACCGCCTCACTGTCAAGTACGGCGCTCAGGCAAATGCTCGTGCAAGACAGTATCTGCAGAGAGCTCGTCAGAGCAAGTCCTCTGCTGTTAGAAAAGCAGCTGAAAGAATCAGCAAATGATATACATCTGATTCTTTTTTATAAAAAAAGACCGTGCCAGAAATGGCACGGTCTCTTTATGCGTTTTACACGGCGATGCCAAGCTTCTTGCTCAGCGCATCCATAACACGGGTCTCTCTGTATATGTAGTCATACCTGCGGGGTTTGGGGAAGCCAGCCTTATCAACTACAGCGCCGCTGTCGATTGACTTCTTCATGGCGTCCATAATCTTTGTGTTATGCTGTATGATCTTGCCGAGGTCCTTGAGAGGAACCCACACGCAGTTTACTTTGTGCTTCTTTTCGCTATCGGTCAGATTCAGTGTGTGCTTTGTCGCCATGTCGACCTGCGCAAAGAAGTAATACGCCAGTCCGACAAATATCGTTTCGGGCGCAGAGTAATCAGCCTTAATCATCTTTGTGCACCCGAACATTTTCACCGATGACTTGATGACATCGTAGCCTGTTTCTTCGAGAACCTCACGGTATAGTGCGTCTGTAATTCTTTCGCCAACCTCTACCCCTCCTCCGGGGAACACATAAAAGTCCTCAGACCCAAAGAATTCGAGGAGTATCTTACCATCATTTATGATAATACCCCTTGATGTTGTGCGTCCATTCTTCTTCCAGGATAAGCTATAGTCCGCCCAGTCCTCGTCGAATATAATGGGTGCTCCGTTTAATTTCTTCATGTTTTATTCCTCCTTATTTTTACTGGCATGAGCTGTGGCTGACGCAGTTTGCGTCCATAATGCTGTCACTACGTTTCAAAATCGATACGTCGTCATCGTTGAGTAATACTTCCGACACCATCGCCGATGCCAATCGTGCCCAATATTCCGAAAATGCATCGACAGATCGGAGTTTAGCAATTCCGTCCAAAGACGTTAACGGAAATTTTCCCGATGCAACGCCCCAGGGGTCATGCACTTTGCGATTGAGTATGTTGCAAACTACGTCTGCGCATCCGTCGGTATCGGCTTTCAAAAATTCGTCATTTGTAATAAACCCGACCCAAACGCTTGTCTTAATCTCCCCGCGCCCGCGCATGTCTACGGTAGCAAACCAGCTGAAGTATGAAATCCTTCTGACGTTTGAAATTTCACAATCCTGCATTATTAAACCTCCTTTCGTTTAAATAATTGTGCTCTGTGACTGATAAATAATATACCAACAGATATCCTTTCATATTTCAAAATACAGACAATTAAATGGAGGACTGATAATCATGAGAATTACACGAATTTTCAGGACACACACTGAAATAACACCATATAAAGAAGGGGACTGCATACAGCTTGAAAATTTCCTCTCTATATGGAACACTCACACGTATAGCAGAAACAAGATTGCTTATATGGTAGAGGGAGATACTATGTATATCCCGAGAGGCATTAGCCCAAACTTTCTGGAAAAAATGTTTGGTGAGCCACCGATATTAGAGACATCATCAGACCCATATGAATATATACGAACCCAGCCAACATCACTCTATCCACCACGGAATAAAATTCAGGAAGATAGCATAAGCTTTTTATGCAGTGCTGGGAATTTTGCAAGAGGTTCTAAGTATGCACAATTATCACTTAATGCAGATACAGGAGACGGCAAGACATTTTGCACGGTCTACAGTATCTGCAATTTAAATATGCGTGCTCTTATAATCACGCATATTGAAAAAATCAAAGCACAGTGGATTGATACCTGTGCCACGATGTTTACGTTTGATAGTAAAAATCTTGTCGATATTGCAGGAACGAATGTCATGGAGAAAATACTATACTCCGATGAGGTACCACAAGGAGATGTTTTCTTCGTAAATCATCAGACACTCAATGCTTTCGTTCGGAAACATGGCTACGAAAAACTACATGATTTTTTCATTAAGCTCCGAATTGGCATCAAGGTGTATGATGAAGCACACCTTGAATTCAGGAACATCCTGATGATTGACATGTTTTCAAACACGTACAAAACCATCTATCTTACGGCTAACTTCGACAGGAGCCAACCTGATGAAAGCAGGATATTTAAACGAGCATTCGCAAATGTAATGCAGTTCGGAACCCAGACCCTTAACTACGCAGAGAAACGTAAGCATGTGGTCTATTTCCCGATAATGTATTCAAGCGACTGCCCCCCATTCCAGGCTATGGCATTCAAGAATAACTATGGCTTTGATAGTAAACGCTTCATAGAATATGCGTTAAATCACGACTCAAAAGGCACCTTGATGAACGAAATATACAAGGTGCTGAAAAGACTGATTACTCGATACGTTGAGGGACGAATACTAATCATAGTGCCGAAAATAGAAGCTTGCGAGATTGTCTGCAAGGAACTTAGGAGATGGTCAATGCTTGCCGACAAAGAGATAATGACGATTCACAGTAAGAACACAACGTCCCATAACGATAATGCAAAGGTTAACGCCGACATAATTGTATCCACGATGAAATCTGTCGGAACTGGCGCAGACATTAAAGGATTGCGGGTCCTTATAAATACTGAACCGTATGCATCCAGCATAATCGCCAACCAGATGAGCGGTCGTCTGAGAGAATTCGCTCCAGACAAAGACACTTACTATTTCGATTTAGTCGATGCAAGCGTACCGCGTTGTTATGAGATGTATAAAATACGTTTGCGCTTTCTAAAGAAGAAGTGCAAAGAAATTGTGATGGATTCACATTGCGCACCCGTCGCAAAAAAAGAATCGTCTATCACAGTATCCAAATAAAAAATGTGGGCTGGGAATTTCCCAGCCCACATTTTATGCAGTTTTCTCGATTACGCGCTTAAGCGCGATATCCATGCATCTCGCCAGCACGCGACGCACATCCTCGGGAAGTGCATCAGAGTCTTCATGCACAATAAACGAGCCCATACGGCTCCGTTCCTCATGAGGGAATGTATATACTCCCTCAAGAATCTCACGGTCTGCCGAATTCAATCGCTTTACTGCTTTTTTAAATTCGGCAGATGCTGTGATTTCCGAAATACGACGAATGTCATATTTCACGCCGTATACGACATGCGTACCGAACGGATAATCTGGCATACACACTGCGGTGGCATCGTGCCACATCTGCAGGAAATTCAGCGTGCCCCTCGCCGGCTCAATATATCCAAACCACTCGTAATGCGATGTGGTATTATAGTGCCCACGATTAGCCATTTTTGTTCCACTCCTTAACCTTGCGGTCGACAATTCTTCCGGCGGCGGATGCAGCGTTAGTACCTGTACGGCGGATGTCGCACTCCAGCGGGTTAGCCGAACGAGCGATCGCCTTCCCGTTCTGACGAATAAGATTTTTGAACGCCCCATTCATCAGAACACCCACCACATCGCCGCGGTCTCTGGCCGCATCGATCTGCGCGTCGTATCTTCTGCTCTCGTTTTTTACGAGCTTCATCGCGCTCTTTTTGGCAGCGTGAAGTTCCATTCTTTCCTGGATAGCTTCAAAGATATTCATAGTAAAATCCTTTCCAGGTCTAAAAGACCCATTTAAATTAGTATAACTACTAATGCCCCAATGCATGTTCGTTATTCACATAAATAATATACACTTAAGTATTATCTTTGATTTTACCAAAAAAGATGGGCACCGGAGAAATCGGTGCCCATTATGTGTAAAACGCTGAAGACCGCAGAATTACTTCTTGTTCTTCTTCTTGCCCTTCTTGGACTTCTTATCCTTCTTCTTGCCCTTCTTGGACTTCTTGCCGCTTAAGACGCGGTCAACATGGCGGTCGATTTCATCGAGTGCCTTCTCCCTCTCTCTGAACGCATCCTTGGCAGGCTGGAGATCCTTCAGAGCCTTGTAGTCATCTTCGGTGACGTTGGGGGTAACTACGACGTCGATATTGATGCCGCTGAGGATTTCTGTTATTGCAGAATTCAGCATATCGCGGTCGATATTGTTGTCGATGACCTCATTCAGCATAGCCGCCGGAATGATGATAATCGGAATCTTCTTTGCACGGCAATACGCGCCGGCACTTGCGAGTATCGCTCTGAGAGCGAAATATCTCGGCAGGCAAGGCGTATCCGCCAGAACGCCGAAGATGTTTGTGCAGATTCCGGAGTCGTTTCCGGGAACCGGAACAACGAATGTATCGCCCGCGTTGTACTGTCTCTGCTCGTCGGACTGCTCGTCGACCATGGTGTTAGGCGCGACAGAGGCATACGTCGGATAAATAACCGCGTACTTGTCCTCCTTCTTCTCGAGAAGTGTCTTCTCGAATTCTGTACGGTCTACCGCACTGTAGGTAATCTTTGCCATTTGTTTGTCCTCCTTAAGGATATAATAGATCTATTATGAAACCTTCTCAGGTTTACATACGTGTCTTTACATTTCCGTTGAGTCAGAAATTGCTTTTTAGAATGGATAATTCACCTCGTTTAAGTCATCGACCACACTTTCAAGGTCATGAACATAAACCGACGTATCTCCCTTCTTGAGCTTCTTGATGAGTTTCTTCACGGTATGAACAGCGTCCTTATACTCCTCCTCCGTCAATCCATTTATGATGACGTAGTCCTCTATTATGGACAGGTATTCCTCCAGTGATTTTGCCATTTCTTTCATGGTGTGGGGATCTTTTAAATCATCAACAGAGAATGCCATAATTACACCTCCTTACCGTCTTTTAAATAGTACTGCGATGATGCTGAGTATGAATACCACAAATCCTACAATCAGCAACAGCGGTAATGTAAGTATGATAATGATTGCGTTCAAAATAGCGCTGTCCCTCTTCGTCTCATTACAATAACTTACCCACAACCAACTTATAGCTGATGCGATTGAATACCCAACTATGAAAACCCATAAGTCCAAGCGTAAATCGCCGTCCTTTCCGCCGTAATAATATATCTCCCAAAGCATATTTAATGCTTGGGCGCGGCTTACTCTGAGACGAACAACCGAGCAATTGCGCTCAATGATGTGTTTGTTAGAGTGGTCGTACCCCGGTGTGCATTGAGGATTATATCATCAATACCAAACGCGCGTTTCTCGCTCAATGGTCGTCCGATATTAATCTCGACTGATACGACGGACTCATCACCCATAACCGGGTGAATATCAAATTGATATGCCGTCCGAATGACGGGATGAGCATTGCCGAGTCTAGCCATTTCGTTGCCTATCGTATCGATAAGCCGCAAGATAAACTCATTTCTGGGCGATGCGCTAAGGTTCGATATTCCCGGA
>CAVCKO010000003.1:42118-65371 GCA_963602825.1 Treponemataceae bacterium
CTCGTAGCAACGGTGTTAAGAATATCAATATTGCTCATCTTTCCAGGCAATACTCTGATTGACATTATGGGGTCGTCATTCGGTGGTTCATAAATCGCGTTCTCCGGATTTGTAAATAGCGCCTGCCGGTCGACTATTATCTTCCTGAAAGAAGTGTAGAAGTGTAGGGATGTCCTGAGACCGCACTTGATTACTGATACCGAGTATCCGTATTTTATGTCTGCCGAGACCCTATCGAACGTATCTCCAACAATCATCAATCCGGGATTAATTTGTTTTACAAACGGGGCACATATCATGAACCCATCATTGCGGTCGTCATACGTATCTACAACGTATACTACATCTTCTCTCGAGAACTCACTCTTCAATAAATCAACAAGCTGTGCTTCTGTGTCCGGAGAGTATGTAATTAACAAAGGCATTGCGAAGCCTCCTTTCACAAATTATAGCCCTGTGAGTTCCACAGGGCTATTTTATAGGGTATTGCTAAGCTTAGAGTTTATACCTCATCAGGGCCAATCGTTATAGTAGGACGATAGAAATCGTCCATATACGAAGACGCATGCTTAGCGTAGAATGTCGAATCGTTAAGAAGTTGCTTCTTAACATTCTGGAACGCGAGACCGAGAATCGGGGAACTGCAGTTTGTGATTGCCTGCGTGATGGTTAAGATGGTATACTTAGGCATTTTCTTACCGCTGAAATCCGGCCTCTCCATAACATTGTCCGGGTCTCTGATAAGGGTGCTCAGAATAAGCTCAGCCTGAAGAGAATGCGCATTTATTCCGGCACGAATGAGTAAGTCACAGAAATAGTCGAGAATTTCAGGAATTGTGTAGTTCTTGTCACGCTCCTTGTTCAGGACGTTCATGATATCATACAAAGGCTTTGTAAGCTCGTTGTTCATGATGTCAAGCGTGAATACACAAGAGTTCTCTTCAAGGTCTTTGAACATAACGATGCCTTTGTTCTCGCCCCTGTTATTCTTGCGCATGAGCTCGATCACCTCGTCTGTCAGGTACAGCTCTTTGCCGCTTGTAGACGCAATGCGTATCATCTCGCCAGTCTTGATGTTCTTCACATAGAACTCTCCGGAGGCAATGTACGTGTTGTAACATGTCATGTCATCCATTTCGTCCATCATCTGCAGATCGTCAGGATTAATCCAGATTCCCCAATCGTCGATATCGATATTCGTAGGGGCATCCTCTCCGATATTGGGAATTATCTGGTCAGACATCAGAGTGAAGAATGTATCGAAGTCTGAGTTAAACTCAATCGCTTCGCTTATGGTTGATAGCAGGTGCTTTGCTGACAGTATCATCTGGTTAACAACCTTGGTGATTTCCTGAGAACCGAACCCTGCCGCACCTTCAGCAATGTCGAGCGCCAGCATTGTGTTCTTACCATAGCATACATGGCAAACTCCGTCCTCGAAACTGTTACAGCATGTTAGCGGGGAACGCAGATAAATCGTTTGTCCTATGAGATGCTTATCCATCTTCGCCCTAAGAACCCTCAAGTGAGAATCAGGATCAGCGGTCTTATAGTAGCGTCCATTGTATTTCTCAAGAACCTTCTCGTCCGGAATAAACTTCGGAACGAGGAGCTTTGAGCCACAGTCGTGATGAACTTTTGATAACGGAAGTGTTAGAGCGAGCAACAGGACTATCTTGCCGAAATATCCTGCGGAGCCCATAGACTTCTTATTCATTATCTGCGACTTGCGGGCACCCATAGCGCCAATCATGTATTCACTCGGCTTGGTTACGCCCATCAGCGTGTTTGTGTTACAGCACTTCGGGATTGTCTTGCCATATATATCGGGGTTGAGACCCTGATTTCCAGTAAACTCCCAGAACTGCTTGGGCTTAATACCTGTACCAGTTTTGAAGATAGCACCTACAGGATTGCCAGGGTCCTCCTTGAAGAGCTTGATTACCTGAGCAGTTTTCTTTTCCTGTTCGGCCTCAATCTCAACCGGCTGCATCTTATCGGAATATGAGGTTTCGATAAGTTCACGATATTCCGCCGATTTACGGAACATATCGATGAATGTCTCTGCACTGAACGTAAGCGACATGATATTGGAGAAATCGGAGGCTATCCTAGTCATCCAGTGAAGAGATTCCGCTATCTCCTTATTCATCGATTCAGTCTTGATGTTATGGTCGATGAGAGTGCGTACAGGATAATCATTGATGTACGTCTTGAACCTCTTTGTGTTGATTGCTTTGCAATCGAATATGAACTCGTTGTTCATGATGTTTGTCCATGCGCTTACTTCGATCAAGGGTCTCCAGAATGCGAGGTTCACCATAAAGTGCCGGAGAGGCAGTGTGTGAAGTTCTTTGTCAGTCGCATAGAACTTGAACTTGATTGGGTAGTCACGGCATTCCGGGATTTCAAACGATGCCATAAGAATCTCATAAAACGTCATCATGAGATCATCGTAGTCATCCTTGTCACGCATGTACTCGTAGATTACGTACATAGGCTGCACGTAATTAGAAATGTCGGATGCACTTCTAATCTTAGGCAGATACGAGAAATCTTCCGCATCTTTCGGAATTTCGATATCCAGTATTGCCTTAGGAATTTCGTTCACCATAAATTTAGTCCTCCATCATTTAAAATATATGGGTTAAACGAACGTATAATGTATCATCAAATTTAAACAAAAAAGTTGTGGCGGAAACCCGTCACAACTGTGTTTTCCGAAGTACCACAAGCGCATCACTCACACTTAGAAGTGTATTGCAATGTGCTTATCCAGTGTCTTGTCGTACATGACTGCCGTATGGTATCCTTCAGTCGTCATCATTTTGCGTACGATACTGAGATTTACCGGCTTCTTGAACTCTACGACCTTCGGGGTAAAGTAACGCCCGTATTCATATATGGCGGTCTTCTGAAGAAGGTCTACGTCAAGAGCATCCTGGTAAAATCTAGCACTGGTGACGTTGGCGACATCGAGGCAGTTCTTTATACCAGGGCCTTCGTCTACCAGCTTCATCTGCATGTTGCTGAAGTGTCCATCTTTCAGCGAACTTACGTATCCAGACCGATGTATCTCATAAATACTCATGTCGTGAACACGGCCGTCTGCGCCCATATACACTTCGTGAAGCTGGCCAGCTTCCACTCCATTGAGCTTTGCTACAAAGCGCCTATACTGGCGTTGTGCGGGGTTATCGAAGACAGTTCTGAATTCAATCATGTTGGCGCTCTGGCCTATGAATAGACGGTGCAGTAACGTACGAATATCGCGTCCGAATGTAAGCCGGTCGTTTGTGAAGTTAATTGCCCCGACGCCGTATACTCGCCGAACACTGACGTCGTAGCGGTACGTAAGAAACCCAATGATTTCTTTCGTGCCGCCCGCCGTAGTTTTTACCGAGGCATAAACCTTGGTGTTGCCCAGGTTGTCGAAATCCGGCCAGGGTCTTTCATCGAACGTGAAGAAGTACTGATTCTCCATTTTGTCCGATGCTTCGATTAATTTTTCGATTAGCTGGTCTTTAACCAGCCGTCCATCTATCAACATTTTTTCGTCCTTTCCGCCCACCGTAGTGGACTTTAGAAATATAAGTACTCATCGCCCAATACGGTTTTCCTTATTTCATATAAATAATATATACGCAAAAAAGAGGAATCGGGAAACCGATTCCTCAATCACTCTCAGCAACACGAAATCCCCACGGACGATATCGTCCGTGGGAATCCCTATGTATATACAAGTGCATGTCTATGCAGCCTAGTGGTTTCGTCCAGAGCCGCCGGAGATAAGGCGGAAACCATGTTGTCTAGGATTTAAAACAGCTTTGAGTATTAAACTCTGATAATTTAGCCTTGAAGAACCGAACTTTGAATTTTGATCGTTAAGCCTTAAACGTTGAGCTTTGATCGTACGCCCGAATTAACTGTCGGGCAACAGCTTCTTCGCACCAAGGTAAGCTTCCAAAGACTTACAATCCGGACATTCCCTTCCGAGTCCGCCAAAGGTAGCGGAGTGCAGCGAATTATTATTCGTGTAGTTCTCCAGGTATTTTGGACTATATTCGCAATAGCCATGCACCTGATTAATGGGTTGTTAGCGGCAAATTATTTGTCAATCTGCCAGCGTCACGGTGACGGTTGTCACAGCGTTTATATAGCTCAGCGCGGAATCGATCTGGCTTTCGAACTCGTCGATCTCATTCTCGAGAGACTTGATTACCTCATCTATCTTGATGGGGTCGAGCAGGATGGTCTCGCACTTCGCCTTTTCAGATTCCCTAACCGTCTGCATAGCAGCGATGGCTTCGGGAGTAGCGTCTGTAGAGATGGGATATACCTTGTCGAGTCTGGACTCCAGGCGATTGTTCTCAGCCGTACAGGTCCTGGTTGCCATAGAGTATTCGTCCTTGAGCTTGGTCAGAAGATCCTTCTTGACCGCAATGGTATCCTTGAACTTGATGGCATCGGAGATTGTCATCTCGTTGTCACCGACCTTGAGCTTTGTGGTTGCGTTGGTGTAAGCTCTGACTCTCTCATACTCGGTGAGATTTGAGATGAGCGCGGAGATGCCCTGGTAGTTAGCGCGGAGAGTTTTCTCCACAGTCTCAACATCTTCCTTATGAGTTGCGCTGTAACCGGGTGTCGTGGTAGTCACGAAGGCGGTTCCGCCCATGGTGAGACGCGCGTCAATCTTCTTCTTGGTCATCTTGATTTCGACCAGAAGTTCATGTAATGTCATTTCTTTTGTTGCCATTGTGATTTTCCTCCATAAACTTTGAATTTTGATGTTGGTCTTTCGACCGATTAACTATCAGTAAGGGATAAAATTATTTTTAAGCAACCTCTTCTGACCCGCAAATAATATACCACTCAAAATTGAGCTAAAAACAACTGTATAAGCAATGAATAGAAAGGGTGATAGAGCAATGCCCGATGAAATAAATATGAGCTATATGACGTGTCAAACGAGTGCGGCTCATACATTCGGTAACGTCACGGCTCAAGTCCAGAAATGGTTGATGGACCAATTTCCGGAAAATACATTCAAAACTGTGCATGTAAACTCAAAACTTGCACATAGACAAATACTCTCCGTCCCGGGAGACTTTCTCAAGAAAACAAAGCCCATGCTTGTAATAAGACCCCGTATCGAGTGGGGCGAGAAAGAGGTATTCCTTGGACGCACACTGCTCACCGAAAACATGACTCAGAAATATCTCACATGGGATTCGGGAAATTTGCAGTCGTTCATAGAAGACCCTAAGCATAATCTCAGGGTCAAGTGGCTTATGAATCGCAATGTCATGCTGTTCGACGTCATTCTTATCTTCAGCTCCTTTATGGAACAGATGAATTGGATGAACTACCTACAGAATAGAATACTGGTAGAACACCCATTTCTACTGAACACCAACCTCGAGAGTTACCTGGCCCCAGAAATGATGGATGTTATCGGAAGATGCGTTGGGATACCCGTACATGATGAACGTGGATCTGTGAAAACATTCTTAGACTATATGAACAGTCACTCATCATATCCCATCACGTATAAGCTTAAGGGCTCCACCAATACAGATGAGTTCTTCCGATACTATGCATGTAGCATAGATATGCTGTGCTCAAACTTCTCTGCTGATGACGGCAATAAAACAAACATGGTATCAACATCATATCAGATAACATTTACAATGCGTGCTGAATTTAATTCAACCGGCTTGTATTATGTATTCTCCCCAAAATGTAGAGAACACACGATAGCTGTCCCGGACGGAAGTGTTATCATACCCATGTACACCGATTACATCATTCATGAAGACTATCGTCTTGATGAAGGGTGGGTTGTTGCAGCTAGGTCGGCTGTGCGTCTTGATAATGGGATAACCGACGTCATTAACATAAAGCCCATGTTGAACGCGTCTGTGGAAAAAATGATATCGTACCACATTGAACATGGGATCCCATTAGACAAATTTATTGATATCCGTGTCAGAAAGCAGGGCGAGCTGATACGTAAGGGCGTTGACTATGAACTGGATTTCAGCACTCTGGATTTAACATTCAGCAGAGGGTCAATATTCAGTACATACTCAATCATCGTATATGTAGACGTTCGATACATGAACGAATTACTGAAAGATATCTACAACCTGGAATAAAGCACATGAAGAACCCACAGAGCCAAATGCTCTGTGGGTTTATATAATAAAGCGGATAAAAGGTTAGTCCCGTAGGTTTGTGGTGAATAATTCAATATACATCGGCTCATTGTAACTGGAGCCTTTAAGGGCTTTTATCCGCGTATCTTAGTCTGTAAAGAAAGGCCCAATAGAAGAGGCCTTTCTTCACCATTAGTCGTAAGGAAATAATAACTATGAACGCCGGTCAAATGAAGCGGGAACTTACAAATTTCCCGCTTCACTTATCTTGACGGAGGAAGAACCCGATTATGTCATTCCGGTTCTTATAATAGTGTTCAACTCAATTGGAATACAATGCGGATTTACAAAAAAAAGAGAACACGGGCAAACGCGTCCGTGTTCTCTTTTTAAGATTAGGCCTTCTTCGGGAAGATTTTCCCGAATATACTGTCGAAAATCCGGTCGAGGTCCTTAGGACTTCCCGGAACAACGCCGCCTGTCGCCTTAGCAGCAGGACGAGATGTAGCGGCTTTCGCACGCCGCTCTTCTGCAGCGTACGCTGCAGCACATGCGCGTCTATACGCGCACATGAGCTCATCATTGTGCGCACCAAGGATAGCGCGCACGTCGTACGCAAATACGCGCCCATTTGCAGCGCGAACCACGAGTGTTTCGCCTGTAGTTGAAACCACCACTGCTGCCGTCTCGTTATTCGCGGCGTTACGTGCAATGGTCATGGCATCCTCGTTATTGCTAGTCATGTAAATGCCGGCGCTCGTTAACACTTTAATACTCATTTTTTACTCCTTCTCCTTCATTTTACCCCGAAGGCGGGTGTGCTATGATATGTAGACGCACGTAGTGTGTGTCTTTTATTACACCAAAATAATACACATGCACATTATCAGAATATACGAAAAAATGTCAGGGGTCATCTGACCCCTGTCATAAGATAGTTAGCAGTAATCGTCGATTGATGCCTTGTCGCACGCATGGACGTATTTTTCATGTACTTCGGCCACCGGGGTCCCCTCGGGGCGCTTAACGTCGGATGTTGATGAACTCACATCCTGGTTTGGTGCTATCGATGTTGACCCAGTCTCGGCGTTGTTGATATCTGCGATTTCATCGGTGTTCGCTTTAACTGCCTTAGCAGCCGCAGTTATTGATATTGACCAGTCTTTGCCGTGCACGGCTTTAATCAGCATGCGGTCGTCCCATAATTCTATATCACCCTCGGCAAATAGGTCACCAGGCAGGATTATTTTCGCCCTAGCCGTTGTGACATCTGGTTGACTTGTATTCATAGATTCAATGCGTACACGCACATCATGCTCGAATGCGTATACGTCTCCCCAGAGCCGCCCGTTTGCCCAATACATGACGATCACGGTATCTCCATAATTAAGCGGCTCGCACTTATAGATTTTAGCATGTGGAAGTATCATCTTCAGCTTATCGAAATCTACCAGTTTCTTAGTTATGATTGACTGGGTTGGTATTTCATCCGCATGCAGCCTGTCTGTAATGTATATTGCCATAAATTCCTCCTCTTCCCAATTTATTGTCCTTGGGAGCTAGACATTCCTTGTGATGGTTCTTTTAGTATATATATGTAAAATCGGGTTTCAAAAGTTAGAGATATATTATCATCGAGCAATGACGAAGTGTCGTTCAAGCATCGACGTTGCCAACATGTTGTACGACCTGTGCGTCGAATAAATTTTATAACAACGGAGGATGTAAACAATGGCAGTTGAAGCAATCATTGCTATCATTAACGCGGTAGGAACCGCACTCACTTCAAAGGGCGCGAGAAAAGCGCTTCTCGGTACTTATACCGACGGCACACCGCGTTCGCTGATTGACTCGTTAGACGGGGAGTATAGAAGTCCCGCAGAGAAGGCAAAGAAAAAGAAGAAAAAAGGCAAGGGTAAGAAGAAGGGCAAGAAGTCCAAGTCTAAGTACTACTTCTGATTCTGAGCGCGGCGGATGAATGGTGGAAAGGAGTTGAATCGTGGTACGCCCAGATTGACTCCTTTTTTCTTGTAAAACCCGATAAAAAGCCACACCAAAACATTTATTTAAATAAACCCGTATGAAAGGAATGATGAAAATGGGATATTTAAGTGAACTTGTCGATGGCATCCGAAGCGCAAAGCACGCTCTACATTCCGCAGGAAGAGAGTTCAGAGATGCTAGAGACGAGCTTATCCCGCAGGCAAAGACGTTTGCTGGTAGAGCTATGGATGGCACTCTCCAGTTCCCTATGCTTGTTTCAGATACAATCTCAATCGGCAGTGCCGCTACACTGGCTCGCACCATGGAGAGGGTATATGCATCATTCGCTCAGACAGTTATTTCCATGAATTCCACCATCGATATCTCGGAGGATAGAAGCCCGGTAGAGTTTCTCCAAAGGTTCCACCACAACGTGCGTGCACTCGAATCCGTCGACGATACTGAAGAGGTTCAGCATTTCATGGAAATGGTTAATGCTGGCAAATACAGTGCATACGTTAACCAGGGATTGAATCTTGCAGTGGTATTCAACGAAAGTGATAAGCCGACTGCAAAGATGCTTTCTCATAACCGAGCGATGATGGAAAGCGTTGGTTTCTCCAAGGTATCGCAGCTTCCTCAGGTTGGTACAAGTCCATACTATGAAGCTCCGATGAGCGTTTCTCCTCAGAGAGCGCTTCCGGTTAACGCAGTGCTTCCATACATGGATAAGAAGCAGCCGAACCTGAAGGACATGAACGTTTCTAACGCAACGCCACAGCTTACGGACAAGGACGTCAAGAAAGAAAATGATGTTCAGCCGTATACGATGGCTGTGAAGCTTATGGCTGTTAACGACAAGAAAGAATTCGTCCAGTTCATGGACTTCGTTATGGGCGTTAAAGTCGTTATGCACAATGTGCGTTCCGAGGAGATTATCTCAAACACAATCAGAGCCATTTCGAATAATGGCGCTTTCTATAACTTCTTACGCTGGACAACGGGCGAAAAGTCCTTGTTCGGCGACTTACTGCTGAATGTCAACGACATTAAGCTCGACGCGGCTAACCGCTCAAAGGGTGCATCTAAATGGTGGACTACTCTTAAGCGCATGAAAGACAAAAAGGGCGCATACAACAACGTCTTCTCAAAGAATCGCATGATTCCGAATGCCACACTCGTAATTACAGAGTATGAGTGTGAGCAGATTAAAGAACGTTCTGGCTTCGACCTGAACGATCCTAAAATTGCGCTCAAGCTGGTTGATGGCCTATTCCTCATGGCATTCATCATCGTAAACGACGGTACAGAAACCTTCAAGGTTCTGTACGCTGATGCTGGTCAGGACTATCAGTACTATTCTCTTGAGGTTCTTGAGAAGGAAGTTCAGATGAAGTCCAACACGCTCGGCCGCGAAATCGTGCGCATGATAAATAAGTAAAAGGGAGAGTGGAGTATGAATATCTTATACAAAGCAGCCGAATTGTGCTGCGAGAGCGAGCACCCCTCCCCTAGTGAGGTTGTAGCCGCAATCACAATCCTTGAGGATGCCAATTCGCCGATGGCTGGAAAATACATGGAAAGGCTCTATGACTCTGTGGTATCTAAAGGTCATATCGACTTCGATGATATCCCAACGTCTAAGGGCGACATCGGAAATTACAAGAGGCTTCCTCAGTTGCAGTCTACGATAGATGCAATACTTCAGCTTGCAAGGGAACAGAACAACAAACAGGTTCAGGATATGGCAAATCAGGTTATCACTGCAATCCAGAACCTCAAACGTTTGGCTCCCGAATATACGGCATGCTACCAGAGAAAAATCGAGTACGGCATCGTCGAGTACAACACGTACGTCTATACCATCATCCAGGCAACTTCGGCAATTCTGTATGACTACGTCGAATATCTGAAACGCCCCGGCGATGATGTTATGACAATCGTCCTCAAGAACACAACATCGAGGGCGAATAAGTTCTACTATGAGCATCTTACTCAGCTCAATAGTCTTACATCCAAGCCTGACTATCAGAGATATCTGGACAGCATAGTCAATAATGGCCGTGAAGGATTCCTCGGATACACCGTACTTGGAGTAGGTGCTGTGGTAGGCATGGGTCTTGCGATGATTCCAATCACCAGAGAGCTGGTTTACCAGTTCTATCATATGAGAACGAAGGTATCTGATTGTTTCGAACAGCAGGCATACTTCCTCGATATGAACAAGAGCGTGGTTGAATCAAATGATGCGCTCAATGTAGCCGAGAAGCAGAAGATACTCAAGAAGCAGGAGGCTCTGAGAGCTAAGCTCCTCCGTATGTCTGGAAAACTTAAGGTTGGTCAGGCACAGAGTTTCGACAACTCAAAGAAAGCTCTTGCTAAAGACAACAAGCTCATGAAACTTAACGTGCTCAAGAACGAAATCGACGAGCCAAAACCTGCAAAAGAAGAGCCTATAATGACTCCTGGCGGAATGCCCGCAGGTAGCTCAACAGATGCTGACGTTCTTCAGTTATTCTGAGATGGGAGGACAACCAAATGTTTGGCTTCAATGTAAAAGACGGAGTTGCTTATAAAGTTGAACTCCCCGAAGGAACAGACGGCTCGGTAATTACCGAAGCCGCCGAATCGGCGTGCGATAATGTAGACTCGATGGCAGTTTCAATGAATGCTTCGAAAGTAAGCCTTTCGAATCTTCTCGTGGGAATTGCCAACGAGGTAACTCAGGCATACGCAAGAATCCACGCAAAGAAAGATCCATACGCACCGCCCGCACCAATGGCAACAGCGTATGACATATATGAGATGATGGATAAGTACAAAGACTACTACAAGGCCATGGCCGAGTACGTCAAGCTCATATGTGACATCAAAGGCGACGAGGTTGATAAGGACAAGGCCTCTGAAAAAATATCAAAGGCATTGTCAAACGACCCCGGCTTCATCCATTCGATCGTGGATACAGATAAGATGGACCTTGAGCGCTGCATGAAGCAGTTCGAATGTGTTGTGGAGCTCATCCACGACATCGATGACAGGTCCAACCAGATTAATCAGATATTCTCACATGCTCCCCAGACAGAACTTCGTAATATGGCAGAACGCCTGATTTGCGGTTCCGTCTGCAAGTATCATGAGGAGATGGTCAAGTTTGTTCGTTCAAACGTTGACTCTCTGAAATCTTTACTCAGTGGCAAAGTAACAGCACCGGTTGCGCCGGCAACGCCATCAAATGCGTATATCATGCTGTAAAGCCCCTGAAAACATTCCTTTAATCAAAACACCTTAAACAAGGAGTGAGAAAATATGGCTAAACCATTTTTCGAACACGCCACTCCCCAGGAGCACTTCAATGCGATTAACGATGCGGATTTCGAAATCCGGTTCGCTGAGATTGAACGTGACTTCCTTGCGGTGGAGTCGGCGTATCGTGTAAATATAGCTCAGGCTGACTATAAGGTACTGACCGAGGGTGGTACATACGAAGACCTTCAGGCGCTGTACGAAGAAGCCAGCAATGAGAAGTCCGAAGGCAGTAAAGGCATCTTTGGGCGACTGGCCGATCTCATCAAGGACATCTTCAACGCCTTAAAGAAGCTCATTATGGGTGATCAGGCGAAAGAGTTTGATGATTACATCAACAGCGATAAAGGCAAGCAGGAGAAGATGAACGGTAACGTAGACTTGGATGCGGCCGACAAGAGTATGAATATCCTTCAGAGAGCATTCAAGAGAGTTAAAACCTTCGTCTCAGGCGGCAGTGATGCTAAAAGCGCGTCCGACGGGCTGGCTGACGATAACGCCGAGCTTGGCAAAACCGTCGGAAAGATATTTGCTGGCGCAGGTGGCGCTCTGGGAGTTTCCGCTGTTTGGGCACTTGTGAAGAAGCACATGGACGGCATATTCACTTTCGGTGACAGTATAACCGATTGTGTTAATGCGGCGAAAGAAAAAGGCGGTAGTGAATTCGTAGGAGTTCTTCGTGGATTCCTCAGAGGCATGAAGAAGTTCATTACGGACGGCCTTATCAAGATAGTGGACATGATACAGTCCAGTACAAAATATGGTGGCGCAGTCCTTAAGGCTATCTCGAAAACTGATACGCTCAAGGGCATCCCGGACGCAATCAGCAACGCCCTCGGTCAGCTTAAGGACGAAAAGGCTGACAAGCGTTCTGCTGAGCTTGGCGATACTGTAGCCGACCTCGAAAATCGCATCAAGAACGCAAGCTCCGATGAAGAGCGTAAGAAGCTTCAGAAGCGTCTCGACCGTGTAAAGAAGAGAAAAGACGACATCGACTATGGTCGTGCTCGCCGCACCAAAGACTTCGACTTCAAGAGTAAGGAAGATGCGGATAAGCAGATATCCGAACTCAAAGATGAAATTCAGAAGCTTAAGGACGAGATTGATGAGCTCAATAAGGCTACACCCGTCGACGACAAAAAGGTCGATGAAAAGGAAGATGCCCTGGACCAGAAAGAAAGAGAACTCCATGACGCAGAGACTCAGGCAGATGAACTCGAAAAGAAGGGCACTGATGATTCCGGAAAAGGCGGCAACGATGACGGAGAGAATAAAGACTCTGCGTCCTCCAGCTCTTCTGAATCACCCCAGAAGTCCAATGTCAAGGTTCCCGACGATAAAGAACCACTACCAACGAATAATAAGTGGTTCAACGGCAGTTCCGAGGTGGACCTCGGCGATTTCAACGAATTCTGCAAAGTGCTCAATAAGTATCAGCCATCGGCGTTGTCTAAAATGGATGGCAAGGCCATCGATGCTGCTGAAAGAGATGTATCTCAGGCGTTGACAAAATTCAACGACTGGCACAGCGCTGCTAAAAACGACGGTTCATCGAACCTTAGATTTGCACTTGGTGCAGGCGTTCCGAGTAATGCCAATAAAAACATCAAAGGCGTGGCGGAAAAAGTTCGTAACAACCAGACAAATGCGCAGTTGCGTTCATTAATCGATAGCGCTAGGTCTAGGGCACAGAACATCGATAAGATTATAAACGGCGACGGAAAGAAAGGCGGCCTTAAAGCGAAAGCTCATTACGGAGGCATACTTCCGGAAGAAAACGATGACAAGCATACCGACTCGCTTTCTGATATGTGGAAAGAGAAAACCTTAACCACAGATGACTTCAAGTCTCACCCGATGAGTATATCACAGTTGACATCGTTGGAGGGTGAAATAACGAAAGCCAAATCCGATCCGGCCGCTGCTGGAGTTAAGAAGAATGTCAACCTGGATAAAACCCTGACCGCCCTCAAGATGCATCGCGATGCGTCCAATGCTGGCCAGAAAGAATATGAACGGTTGCTTGCAAAAGCAAGCGCTGACAATGCTACCGACGAGGACCGGAAAAACCTTGAACAGTATATCGAGAACTGCAGGAAGAATGGTATCAATGTAGGCACTCTCCCGGTACGTGTACCTCCGATTTCAAGAGGCGCGCTTATGAGAATGGACGCAAAAGGGCTGGCGGCTGCACAGAACAAATACCAGAACTACCAGAAAAATCAGGATGCTTATGGGTACTCCGATAAGGATAAGACCAACATAAGCAACACGCTAACCGAAATCTCCAAAATAATGGGCAGTACCACGGCAAAAGCAAACTCGAAACCCACGGTCCGTGACCAGAATCCGGATCTGGCTAAGCTGTTAACTGCAATCGAAACGCCTTTGAGAAAACTCGTAGGCGTTAAGTTTAAAATTACGCAGAAGAACGACAGCAAACAGGTCAAAGAAATTACACCTAACTGGAACCAGCTTTACAGCGATCCATCATCTAAGACCAATCCAATCACATATTCCGACGACGCAATCATAAACAAGGCGGACGTCAATACGTCTGGAGCATCCCCCATATATGACGGCACGTACAAATCCCTTGTTGACAGTCTTAATACCGCGGTATGCGCATTTAAGAATGATTCCAAGTGGGGCGGTAAGAAACTATCGGTGCACGGCACTGGGGACAGGGCTACTGCGTTCGTAAGCGAAAGTGCGTTTGGCGTTACCTTCTCATCAAGTCTTGTACTTACAGAATCCTGTGATATGATTGACTTGAGTGAATACGACTCCGACTCAGATGACATCCTGGATGCAATGGGTAAACTCTAACAAACAATTCATCGAGGATGCCCCGGATATAATTCTGGGCATCCTCGATATTTATATAAAGGAGGTCAATTATGGCTTTTGAAACAGCACAGCAGAATGCTGTTCTGGCGTCAGCATCTTGCGGCATCGCTCTTATGGAAGCCGGTGCTATGCTTGAGAACGCCATCGAAGAAACTAACCTCTTTATCGAAGAGGCGCAGTTCAAGGTTACAACCGAAGGCGGTACAGATGAGGACCTCAGATACTTCAGAGAAGAGGCTAAGGCCGGCTTCATCGCGTCTGCCAAAGATATACTGCTGAAGATAGTCGACACAATTAAGACATTCTTCAGCGAACTCAAGGAGAAGGTCATCAAGCTGTTCGCAGCTAAGGATATCGACGCCAACCTCGAAAAGGTTGAGAAGAAGATTAAGATGAACCCGATTCTCAAAAACAAGAAAATCAAAATCAATGACGGTGAGAAAAAGTGCGACGCCATCAAAGAGCACAAAACCAACCTCTCTAAGCTTCTCGCTAAATGCAACAGCGGCGAAGACGTATCTGTCGATGACGTTGAAGAAGAGGAAGAGAAGTTTAACAAGGCATGGATTGCCGCTGCAGGGGCTACCGTAGTTCTGACCTTCGGCGCCGTTATTGCGGCTGTGAAGAAGGCAAGAGACGACCTTGGCAAAGCAATCGGCGATGCGGAAGATGATATCATGAGCCGCATTAAGTCTGCACAGAAAAAGGTAGACAAAGTTGCAGACCCTGAGAAGGCTGCAACTCTCACCAAGCTGTGTCAGTCTGCGGCGAAGGCTGCAAGAAAAGAGGGTGACACCATCCTCAGCAATATGCTCGACATGTGGAAGGCCGTAAAGAATGCCGTTTCTCGTTCAAGAGATGCCGACGACGATGTCTTTGATGAGTCAGTCAATCCTTACGAAGGGCTCGACCTTGACGAAGACCTCGGCGACGACATCCCTGAAGGCGACATCGATGACTTCATCAATGCTCTCGATGAACTGAGTGACGATGATGAATATCCTGTTGACGACGTACCTCCCGATGATGCTGACGAGCAGGTTCCGGTATACGCCGGCGATGTGGACCTCGATGAAACCAACGAGTCTTCCGACGATGCTCCCGTGGACGATATGAAAGATATCGACGAGGTCGACCCTCAGCAGAAGAAGGAGATTGAGAAAGAGATGAAGATGGATACTGCAAAGGAATCTGCAGATTCTGATGAAACCCACTCCGACTCATCCTCCGAAGATGAAACTCTCGAATCAGTCAATGCTGAGCTCGACGACCTCTTCTCTGGTCTGAAGGAGTTCTATTCTGAAGGTGCTGTGGCTGAGCAGACTTGCTGCGAATGTGGCGAACCAATTGTCGAAGGTACCGAATGCCATGTAACAGAAAGCGGCGGAATAATCTGCGAAGCTTGCTGGAAAAAGGAAAATTCCTAAACAGACTAACATAAATTTCACATAGAAAGGATGAGAGTAATGGATCCATGCTTTCAGTTATTGATGGAAGCTGATGAGCTCATCAATGAAATCGAGCCCATCAACATGATGACTTTTTTGACCGAATCATCCGATGATGAGGCAAAGAAGATGGAAAAGAACAAGAAAGCGACCGAAGGCGCCATAGACAAGATAAAGAAAGCTTTGATGCTTGTCGTGAATGCGATTAAGAACTTCGTCAAGAGCTTCGCGGCATCTGTCAAGAAGCTGTTCGCGTCGAAGGAAACTCAGGAGGAGTTTGAAAACTGGGCTGCAGCGATGAAGCAGTTCCCGGAGTTCAAGAACAAGAAAATCACATTCCTCGATTACGAGAAGTACAAGAAGGCTGTGGACGCGGCTACTGCTAAGGTTGATAAAGTTGCAAACACCCACGGTTCAACCCAGGAAGAGCTGGACGCTGCAATGAAGGAACTCGACAACGTCGTCAATGAGGAACCTACAAAAGATATGGAACTCGGAGACGTGCTCGACTATCTCAAGAAATACGCCTCAGATTCTGCTCAGGGTATAGCCAAGTCCATGATGGACCGCGCAGGCGAAGCCGCGGCCGATGCCGGAAAGCTCGGTATTGACATTACGGCAGAAATGGCAAAAGACCCGCACAATGCACTTCGTGCTGCTGGTTATGCCGCTACTGCACACAGAGGATTTGCGGCAGCGTTCCAGAAGGAAGCTTCTGTAAGTAATTCTTGGATGGCAAGGGGCCTCAAGGAGTGCCGTAGAAACTTCAAGGATCTTATGACTATGCTCGGTACTGCAGGTAAGACCGATGAGGTCTCCCGCACAAAGAGAACGGCGGCCAAAAAGAACCTTCAGGCAATGCTTCTTAAGTCACGTGGACTCTCAAAGATAAGCGGCGCCGCTATGGATATTCGTGACGCAGACGGCAAGCTTGCAAACAAGTACGGAAGAGCCGCAGCGGCTGAATCGCTTGAAATGCAGGCGGGTGCACTCAACATGAGAGCAGGCGCAACACACAAGAAGAACCAGGTGGTTAGAGGCGCTAAAAACGCCGCCAACACTCTGGCGTCGATGTTTGGCTCCCTCAAGTAAAGCCGACAAAACTACTTAATGACGGTGCCGTGTAATACTGCACCGTCATTTTATTTATAAGGGGGATATCATGAACGAAGCGATTGAGTACCTCCTGGAGGCTCAGGGGTATCTATCCCAGTTAACTCCAGAGGTCGACTTAGAGGCTATCCTGTGCGAGGATGAAGAATGCGAAACCAACAATACCACGGTTTCCATGTTCTTAGAATCCGGAAACACTGATGGCACGAAACAAACGACCAACAGCGAACTAAAAGAAAAAGCAACCACTGCACATAAAAATGCACTGCAGAAAATACTTGATGCTATAAAAGGCTTCATAAAGAAGATAGTTGACTTTTTCAAAAATGCATTCAGCGGCGGAAAGGATAGCGTGCCACAGTCTATGCATATAGCGCTCGACGCCGCTAAGAGCGTAATAGCTGACGCCGGAAGTACAAAAATTGAAATAGTCGATAAATCCAAGCTGTTCAAAGACGCTAAAGCCCGTCTCAAAGAACTTAATAAAGCTCGAAAGAGTCACGACCCTCAAAAGATTGCTGACGCTAAAAAGAATCTTCAGGTAACTCTTGATGCCATTAAAAATGGCAAAGAGAAAACCGTGACTGTAAGCCTGCAGGAGGCATTGAAGATGGTTGAAGAGTGTGAGGATAACACTAAACGCGACACCATCGAACTTCAGAAACTCCAGGCAGAACTCGAAAGTATCGAGTCGAAGATATCCGCAGATTCCGCTATCAATGATAACTCAGAGATATCCGCGGCTCAATTTGAAGCATCGGCGCAGATGATGATAGCGGCGGAAGAGCAGAAAGCTGCGCAGGGTACAACAACCACATTTTTCGGTGCGATAAAGAGTATGAAAAAACTTATAAAGTCAAACTCCGCAATCGAAAAAGCCCAGGCCGCGGCAGATATCATGGATGCTGCTGCAAACAATCCACGCGTCAATAAATTCTGTAGGGGCGTATCTAAAGTCGGTTCTGTGTTGTTTGACGATATCAACAAGCCAAACTCCAGCGTGCTCGGTTCTGTTCAGCGAGCTCAAGCCGCTTCCGATAAGGCCAAGACAAAATCAGGTATCGGAAAGATGCGTGCTAAAAGTCAGGCACTTGGCGGATACGCAACTGCGTTGAATACGGCACTCAAAGACCCAAATACGGTCAAACTCATAGGCGGTGTTGGCAACATGGGTAAGAAGGGCATTGGGCTTGCCAATAAGATAATCGACTCAGTCAACTCTCAGCTTGATGACGACGAAGATTAACCCAAAAACAATATGTTAAGTACAACCTATCTCATCTAGAAGGGAATGAATACCATGACTTTACATGATTACATACATGAGTATGATCATTATGACAACCTCCTTGAGGCATGCCAGTCGTTGGAAAAGGAATGCGTCGTTGCAAAATTCAACTACGACCTCGACTTGCAGACCGCCAAGAAGAAACTCATGTTCGAAAACGCTGATTATGACGTTCTTGTTGAAACTGCTGAAAACAACTTCTTCGCAAGAATTGGCAAGGCCGTTACCAAAGTTATTCAGGCAATCGGCGACTTTGTTCAGAAAATAGTCGATAAACTCTTTGGAAAGAGCCAGAAAAAGCACGACGAAGACGTTATGGCCGAACTGAGAAAGAACTTCGGTAAAAACCCCGAAATTGATAAAGAGCTTATCGAGGGTATCCGTGACGGCAAGTACACCCTGCACGATGTCGCTCAGTTCGCAGATGATTACGACAAGCTGATGAAGCTCATCGATAAGCAGAAAGAAGACGCCCCAACTCTGAAAAACAAGGTGAAAAAGTTCTGCGATAAGATTAACGATTCTCCTGCGCTCAAAGTTACATTGACAGTAGGCGGAATATTAACTGCAGTAACGACTGTCGGAACTGGAATACTGAAACTCACAAAGCTTATAGGCGAGAGCAAGGACGTTGGTTATAACATCCAGAGCCATGCCGAACAGCTCTATCGTGATGAGGTAATACGTAACAACGCAAGACGCGACGGACACGTAACTACAGAATCAATAAGCGATGAGGCTGAAAAAATACTTCACGAGCATCCTGAAAAAATGTCGGCTGAAGAGTTTTATCAGTACGTATCGGCGTGGAATGAGGCGTTTTTTGCCGTAAGCGAATTTACGCAGGAAGCTGCAAAAGAACGTGCGGAAGTCATAAAGGCGATGGAGCGTATAAACAAGAAGTATGCCACGAAAATTACGGCACTTCCTGCTTACGGTGCAAGCATCAATTATGGCGAACTGATTGACCGCGAATCTTAAAACACAAAACACACATGTGCGAGAGCGCACATGTGTGTTTTAACCCGAAAAACATTAATGTAACAAAGCAATTATAAGGAGGTCAACACCATGTACAAACTACATTCAGATAGAGATTTGACGTTTGTCAAAGAATCTGCCGATGAACTTCATGAGTTTGACGTAAAATCATATAAGTATGCATCCAACCTTATATTCGAATGTGTTCCTGCGTCTTTGGCAGAGATGCCTATCATCACCGACGGTGCTGACGGCGTGGCCATAATCGAAAACGCAATCGCAGACCTTAATAAGGTTTCCGCAGAAAACACAGAAACGCTTGTATCATTCTTCTCAGCAGTGAACCCGAGTACATTCCTCGAGAAATCCAATATCGTTATTACGATTCCGAATCTCGGGGAAATCGACAAGATTCGTCCTCAGTTTCTTGTCGCAGAAGCCAAGGGCATCAATGAGTATATCATCAAGTTCCTGAAAGGTGATATCCCTGCGAAAGAGCTGATGTATCAAGTTGATAAGCTGACAATCGCGAATTCCAAAAAGAATATATCCAAGACTATTCTCGACACAACCAAAGACCTCACGACGCTCGCTCGTCAGGTAGATGGTGAGAATGTCTATGTTGATGGCAACTTCATCAGGACCAGGATGATCCCATTCCTGTCAACATACCCGGCAACCCAGGCAAACCTCATAAAAGAGGCGGGCGCGGTTGTAGCAGCGATTAAGGATAGCACCATAATGATGACCCAGTCAATAGCCGCTGTCAATAGCGCTATTGCGAAACTCGATAAAGTGAAGGCACTTAAGATTTCTCAATATATGTACAAGATTACGAGAAAATATATCGAGCTTCGTTCATATACGGCGTTCATTATGACTCGGAAAATTCTCAACTACACCCACACCATCTCGCAGTTCTACAATTTGTATACTGCGATATCCGAGAGATTCCCCGAGGGGTCCAGGGTTCTTCATGAAAACGTTCTCGATGGGGAACTTAACATCGACGTTGAAGATTATGATTTGGTACGCGACATGCAGTCCGGCAACGGCTCGCTCGTTGATACGAAAATCGAATCAATACTCAATCGTCGCAGTTCCGATATCGCCACCGCAACTCGTCAGATTAACGGAACCGACGCTCTCAACCAGATCGGAATCTCATATTGCGATTACGACAAGGAAATCTACGAAGCCGTTAAGTCCATATTCACGTCATTCAATAGCAGAATCACCGATTTCAAAAACGCTATTATGAATGGCGAAATATTCGACGATGCACAGAGTCACACGGGTTTCGATGGAAACCTCACACTCAAGTACAACTCAACAATCGCGAATTTCTCCAACGTAGATGAAAAGGATTTCGGTCATGATAGAGCACCATCTACGGTTCCTATCGACCTGGCAATCAACGCATTCGGAGAGCTCAAAAATATGAGCAGAAATATCGCGGATATCCGTTCCGAGATGCAGGCTGCAAATGCCACACTTCAGGATATCAAAAACGACTTCGAAACATCTAAGACATCGCAGACTGAAATATCTGTCGAGACACTTGATGAGGCAATCGGTTTCATCGCAACTCTCGAGACCCAGTTCCAACAGCTTGTTGCAGATGTAACAAAGGCGGCGTTCCAGAGAGCGGTATCTTTGGATAATATGATTGAGCGTTTCCTAACTGCCCAGTCAATACCCGACGGCATGGTCACCCTGGCAGAATCCTTCAACGGACTGCCCGAAATTCCCGATTCCGATGGAGTTCGTGAACTTATGGAATCCATGAGCCAGTCAATCGAGACTCTTGAAATGGCAAAGGAATATTTCGCCATGAGAAACCTCCATAATGAAGGACTCGAAACCATATACGAGGCTGAAACAACCACGGCCGGTACATCTACAACAACTACACCCGGCTCCAACAATGGAACCGGGAGTGCCAGTAGTGGCTCAGATAAAAAATCCGGAGGGTGGTTTGCTCAGTTGAAGCAGTTCTTCAAAAAGCTGTTCGACACTCTCGTTGGTCAGGCGAATAAGACCACTGAGGAGACCCAAGCATTCTTCAATGCCTTCGAAAAAGACATCATGGCGTTGCCCGAAAACGAGATTATCGAGATTAATAATGCGATCGATGTCTTTAAGGTAAACCCGGCAAATATAACGACTGCGGTAAACAACGTATGTACGAAGATAAACTCGCTTAATTTCAAGCAGTTCGACAACACAACTGTGACTGCGGCTATATTCCCTGAACAGGTGCTGCCGAAAAACGACAAGGAACGTCTCAGTGAAAAGACCGAGAAGTTCTATACAAACTTAGGAGATGGCGTCTCTAAGGTGACAATTCCCGCTAACGTTATATCTAGCAATCGTAAGGCGATGATTGACTTCTGTAAGAACTACTCTTCAACGCTCGAAAGCATGCGAGGTCAGCTTGAGAATACAATGAACGTGATTGCCAATAAGGCAAAAGGAGACGGCCTTGAGGTAATGATGGTGGGTATGGAATCCGCATACGTTGTGCTCGACGGTGAATACATCACCGAGAAAAAGAAAACCCAAAATGCTCAGGCGAATCAAACAACCCAAGCGACAAGCACAACGACAAAAGATCCAAAAAGCGCGTCCACAGCTATATCTGCCGGTCAGAGTGAGGCTGATAAGCAGAACGCCGCAAATGCAAACAACGCCAATAATCCCGATAAAGAAGATGAAAAAGCTAAGTTGACAAAGACTTATAATAAAGCTTGCGACGACTTGCAGAACTTCATGGCGGGAATCTCGAAGGCACTGAAAACGAGAATGGGTATATATTTCAATATACTCAGAGCTGTAGAACAGCATGTCCTGAAAAACGACAGACCGGATGTCATAGACAACATGGTTGCCAGATTCGCAGAAAGCTCAGGCATGAAACTATACGGCTCAAGAAAAGTATCAGATAATCAGTGGGATTGCTGGTTCTTCGAAGAAAACTCATTCAAGTTTGTTAAAAAATCCTTTAAGCTCGGATAAAACAAAAGCACAGGTGGATGAACCACCTGTGCTTCTTTATCAGTTAATTCTACAAAACGATGCCGTTAACAGCGTTTTCCACTTGGGACCGCTGATGAATTTAATAGTACAAGACATTATTTTGTATGATCCCTTATATGTCTTATTCATTGCAGTGTCTTCAAACACGAATGAATATTCCTTATTGGGCTCAAACGCATCAATGTTTGCATCTTCAACCGTGATAGTTATCATGGTGCTTTTCATCTTCTGCTGCGCAGCATACGTCGATGCAACGAAATCATTATCCGAATCCACGATTATGTTATTGCTATACGCAACGCCATTCTTTGTACGTGCTCCGGATGTGCTCTTTGTTATAGAACCGCTTGATGTGTTAACTACCTGAGCATCTACACCAGTCAGGACGTTACTTATTCCGGACGACGTGGATATATTCACAGCCTGATTGGATATTGATATTTTATATTCCGTTTCTTTTTCATTTAATACGCGGATAGCTCCAACAGCCTGCATGGGCGTCCCCAGTGCCTTGTCTATAAGGAACGTCGTTTTCTTTGCCTCTCCGGATTCATACGCCGTACACCCAGCGGCACAACTTAATATGTATGCCCGCTTCAGTCCAAAATACATAATTGACCCACTCTTATATAAGCCAAAATTCTGGTCAAGATAGGTCAATGCATTTGTGCCACTCATCGATGGCATAACGAATGGCGAGTAAGACTTCTTATTGTCCAGAGGACTCATAAGCACGTTTTTAACGCCGAGGGTACTTAAGATGTACGCAATACAAGATGATACAGTGCCGGTACCAAGAACGAAATTGACCGTACCTCTGAGCTTAGATACGTAATCGTCATTGAACAGGCAAACATCCATCAGGTTGTTTGTATTCATCAAGTCGTCATCGTCGTTTTTCATATTTGACGTCTTCTTATGGCGTTTATATGCATCCCTATCAAAGTCAGTGCTATCAGCATCCATGAACGTAGAGAATACCGAATTAATCACTTCGGTCTTCAGAGAGGTTTTGCCGCTTGAACGCTCCGTCGGTAATTTAAGGATTCTGACCTTAAACTTAATAACGTCTTTATTTGCGACTATGTAC
>CAVCKO010000003.1:65381-76858 GCA_963602825.1 Treponemataceae bacterium
CATACGTTACAGGATTCAAATTCAACGTGACCTTAAAAAAAGGAAACAAGTTGTTTACGTAGTCATGCTCTATATGGAGAGCTGCAATGTTAATCGGACCCAGCGATATTGTGCTGGGTCCGTTAACTATCTTGAACTCGTCCACGATGTATTTGTATATATAGAGCTTGTCTGTTGTTTTCACCAACGACATCTATACTTCACCCCTTACCGAGTTTCTTCTGCTGTTTCTGAGTGCTTGCGACTGATTTGTTCACCTTGCTCACCTGGCTTTTGAGTGCTTTAATGCGCTTCTCATAATCCTTATTCATAGAAGAGTTTGACTTCGATGCGTTATTCTTAAAAGACGTGCTCATATTTTATCACCTCCTTACATTGTGAGCTCATTGAGCATGAGCTGGTGATGATAATACCTATCACCATTGAGAGCCATCAGAGAGTTGTTATCGAACCGGTCAACTAACTGCTTCTGAATGGACACAGTGTCGCCTGTCGTAAGTCTCTTGTACTGTTCGGATAAATTTGTGCAATATGCATTTGCCATGAGGTCCTCACGAATATCTTCAGGGAACGCATCCTTGATGAGTTCGAGACTTGTTGTATCGGGGTTGATAGTGCCGGAATTGATTGCAGCAACTATATACTTCATTACCGTTTTTGGACCAGTGCCCTTTATGCTATCAATGCTTCTGGGCTTCGAGCCCTTAGCCGCCAGCATAAATGAATAGAATGACGGATTCCGTGCAACAGAATCAATCGCCGCATGGTCTTCCTTATCGAAGAAGAGCATGCGAGCAGTCTTTTTTGCATCGAAGGATATATCGACGTTACCGGGACTACGGTTGATAAAGTGCATGAGATATTTGTCCGGATAGCACTGATACTGAGTATCATATGCATCGCCGCTGATGATGAGGTTCTTCCATTCAGGTTCATTTTCGGCCACAATCATTGGAATAAGCGAACCCTCAAAGTTGTGCGCCGATATAAAGTAAACGCCTTTAATAAATTCGCTAACCAGCTTTATTTCAGGTATCACGACTTTAGTAAGGCTTTCCCCGAGTAAACTGAATCTCGGGTTGTATAAGAATTTCTGATTGTAGTATGTGCGGAACTCGTCGTTCCAATCACACATCTGGTACGTATCAGAAAGAAGATCCGTGTAATACAGGAACACGCGTGTTTCCAATCCGTTCTGCCTAAACAGCCGCTTATAGTGCGCCGCAAGATTCAGAGCATTGGTTACGAATATAACGTCGTGTTCTCTGTCAAGAATGAGTTTCTTGTCAATGTCCTTTACCTGAGAGAGGTACTTCATGACCGTCTCAAAATTGATAAATACATTGACTTTGTCACCGGGTGTTAGGAATCGGGCTTCATCTATGTCTTTATCATATGATGAGTATTTCATCTTCATCATATTAAAACACACAGTGAAGGAATCCGAATATTCGTCATTTACCATTAGGATTACCTCCGTGTTTTTCTTGGTTAAACTAACGTTCCGAAGATGCTTAAATATGAACGAGATAGAAAAATGAAGCTGGGGTGCGCGCACCCCAGCTTATTACGGCTTGTTAAACCATGGACATCCACCATTCGATTTCATCCATCAGGCATTCAACCTGATGTCTTGGGTTGTCGATCATGATGGCATCCATCAGAGACTCAATGTTGTCGAGCGTCATCCTGCTGTCAAATGCGTGTATGGTCTCATCTACGATTGACTGAAGGCGAACCGACTCATATCTGTCGACAATACGGTCGCTGTATTCCGATCTTACAGAAATTGAGATATCCATACCTGGTCCCAAGTACACATCAACGAGCGTTTGAGACCACACTGATTGCAACCGACGTGCCGATATCATTATCCGGGGGTGCGGCATCAGTCGATTATCAAGAAACAATGATGCCGAGACCGAATTGCCAACATTCGATATCAAAATATCGTCATAGGAATGTGCATTTGGGTATCTCTTGCGGAATTCCTCAGACAATCTGTTCGTCGAGTGCGGCACTGGGGGCGAATGCCGTTCAGAAAATCCTTCTCTTGTGGAATATTTCATTTGTTTCATGCCTTTCCATAAATTGTGCGTATAGGTATATTAAGCACCGCCCATTCAAACCAGTATGTTGTAGCACCTTGTGCGATCTTCGCCAACCATTTGGTACTTGCTCCAGTACGTGAAATAGGGAACCTCAATTACACTTTGCCACCATTCGAATAATTCCAGCACATTGGAAAACCTGCGATTGAGAACATCATCCGAGAATTCGGACTTGTGTATCGCCGCTCTCATACTCTCAACAAGCTCAGTGGCAGAATATCTCATCCTGTTTTCATTCTTGTTGAGATCCGCAATGGTGCTTGTAATTATGCCATTCGGGAATATTGTTACGCCCAGTTCTTCCCACGTACCAAACTCGTTTGGTCGTATCCAAATCACAAGAGCTCCTGTGTCATCAGTGCATACGCGTACTTCGTCACATAATGGGTATTCTCCTCTAATGGTATAACCATGCTGGCATGCGCCAGTTTTTCGGCGCAATCGTCCAGGCGTCGTCTGTGTGTACCACATCTTCTTGTAGAACTCGCGGACGCACCTTTTTGATTTCGAGGACTTGGAGACGTGAGATCTCATATTGCGCTCTATGCCGCGTCGTTCGGAATGACGAAACTTACTCCATCCTATATCTCGATGCTTCATGATATAACAGCCACCTTTCGTACATAGTATTTTTTTCATGGATACGCCCTAGGTCAGATCGTAGGGCCCAGGATAACTTCGTGCCATGTTCGACGTCATGCCAATCCTTTCTTAAATTTACATCGCCTAGGGGCATTGCGGATTGCACCATGAAATTTAAGTGGTACGGGATTAATTACATCCCCGTACCACTTTATTATTGATTCCACATCAGCAAGGTATCCGTCGAATGCATCCGTCCTTCGCACATACCTTCTAAGAACGGACCCCAGAAGATTGGTAAGTTCGGACGGCGAATGTTTTCTTCGTCCGAGAACATTCTCAAGTATGCAATGTGCACCAATTTCGCCAACGCTAATATACACCCGTCCATTCGGATATGCATGTATTAGGGTCCATGGAACTGCTACGGTTCCGCTTAAGGGGAATTCCAGCATCAGTTCCCCAAGCGAACCCATCAGTATACCAACACTGGAGCCATCAGGCCAATTTCCGCGAAGGTATGTTGGCATTTTCTCGCACACTGATACAACTTCCACATTCATCATCTTCTTATAGAAAGCACGAATGTAGTTTTGGTTCGCACATCTCATCGTGCCCTCCTTACATTACTCAATGAGCCCATTTGCCAATGGCAGGCTCGAAGCATTGCATGCCAGCAATACTGTGCAAAGCCATGATAGGTAAATGTACTAACCCCAATCACATCTCCCCACCACTCTATTATTGGTAATATGTCGTGAAGACCACCAGTAGGCTCGAGTAGAATTGATCTCCGGGATTCAACGAGTTCGACGAGCTCGGATGCGGAGAAATTGCGGTTCTCTGGAGATCTATGGGTGCCTGGTATCAATGCTCGATTCATGATTGTGAATGTACCAATTGGAGATATTCTCACTATAATGGGCGGCGCCCCACAATCATTCAGAGATACCGGATATATGCACAGTTCGCCATCCGAGTCGATTGTAATCCTGGTGCTGTCATCGTTCGCGTAGTTGCCTGAGATATACGGGATTCCGGATTTCACATACCGGGTTTTTGCATTCAGGGCTTTCTTATAAAATTCACGAATGCACTTTCTCAGTCTTGACCTATTCGTGTATATCACCCTCGCCTTTCGGTCCAAATCAGAATTGATTGGGCCACGCTTTTCGGATGCTTCATTCGTTCTTGCGATGCTGTGTTTCATATCCTGTTACCATTCCTTTCGTTATTGAATAGCTTCATATAGTGGTCGAATGCTGTGCGGAATCTCTCGCATCCCCATAAATGTAAATGTGCTGACACCAATAACATCTTTCCACCAGTTAATGACCGGGAGCATAATGGATGAAAAATCGTCATTTGTCCCAGGCGACAGATATAAGCTCGCAGTATATGCCAGCTCGGCACTATTCAATTTCCAATTTCGAGTATCATGCATCAACATGACATGATTGTTGACAGCCTGAATTCGTTCTGAACGCAGTTCGCTAGATCTCCATCCGTATATGAAGTCGATATAGACCCGGCCGTTTGTCATTATCTCGATAGCCACCAATTTATATCTCGAATCCGATGAACCACGGGCAATAGTCATTGCACGCAATGTACCAATCGCATCTATCGAAATGCCGATGTTTTTATTATCTGCAAATACGCCTCTGGCGCCTCTAATGGTGTAAGGCTCCCATGCAAATTGATATGCTGAAGCATTGAGAGCTTTCTTATAAAATTCGCGGTAACATGCTTTAGTCTTCACCGTTTTATGACGCTCAGCTAAATCCATCTTCTTGTAGATTTTATATAAAATCTGGTACTCTGTATTCATTAGTTCACCCCTTTTTTGCAAATAAAATACCGGAGGACAAAAGTCCTCCGGTAAATTTTGCGGAAACCGATTAATCGCGACCGACAGCGCTGTAGCGCTTCGCGATAGATGCGCCGATAGAGTTCAGGCTGCTACCCTTGTTACCTGCGTTGTTCTTGAACGCGCGGCGAACGCGGTAGATGCTGTTGGTATCGTCAACTCTTGTGACGTTCTCTACGAGGATATCGTATGCGCGATTATCCTTTGCGCCGTTGACTGCGAGCATGTCGCTGAACAGCAGAATCGGGTCGATAGCCATTGCGACGAGTTCAACCTTCTTGCCCTTGGAAGATGTTGTCTCGATGTGCGGCTTACGAACAACCTGCATGTCTGCGATACCAGCTCTGGTGAGTCCGAGGCTGTTTCTCATGGACTTGTCCTCAGCGATGTCGCCGAATACATCGGAATAACCGTAAGTGTTGAGAAGTTCGAATACCGGCTTAACGATATTGAGCTTTCTCTTCTTGCCCTCAGAGCCTGCGGGCTCATAGTAATGAGCGGTCCATGTCTCTTCGTTTTCCTTCTTCTTGCCGCTGGCGAGAATCGTCTTAGGCATAAGAACAACGAAAGGCTGGAATCTATCGGAGATTCTGAGTGTGATCAGGAGCATCGATGTGTTCTCCTGTCCCGGGATTGCGTTCAGCTTAGCCTTAAGGAATTCGCTGGCACGCGCCGTGGAAATTTCGTACGTTTTGTCTTCGCCAACAGGCAGTAAGTTTGCGCGGTTGGCGGCGGATTTCTTGGGAACGTTGTTGCCGTTCTCGTTTGTGTTGTGGTCAAGGATCATATCTACTTGACCTCCTTTCATTCATTTGCGCGGATACTTCGACGCGCGATTTTATTAACACGGGATGCCCCGCATTAACCTTGTGTTATGGCAGAGATTGTTTTTTATGCCAAACTCTGTCGGTACCTTTCGACTCGTGAAACCAAACCGTTCATGTATTCACATATAACAGTTGGCCACTCACCGGTGGTACAATATACCGGACCAATCTCAGCCGGACAATCGAGACCACGGTCAAGGTAATAACCGTCCATCAGTCCAAGCCAATATTCGACGCATTCAGCTTTCGAATTGAAGTACTGGAATCCTCCACTACTTGTCATCAGTCCGAATATGTTGTTGTAGTACATGCCCGCAGTTGATTTACCCCATCCACTCTCAAGCTGAGAAACAGCCAGCATGTAGTATGCATTTATACCATGCGTCTTCTCGGCATTGTAGTATAGATATGCATAATCTTCCATGTAGCTCCCTTTGAGCAAATAGGCAATTTCATCTTCACTCAATCCAGACTCACTGTTGATTGATGAAGTTGAAATAAACGAACTTACCACGTCCACATCCTGTACAGGCTGTATTGTGACAGTATATTCGTTCAGGCATGCTAATGATATATAAGCGAATTCATTATCGCCAATATCAAATTCCGCGAAGCTTTCGCCGCACGGAGTTGCCACTATGATTTCACCATCGGATATGTATCCAATTACTGTGGCGTCGTCATTCGGTTCATCGTAAACCTCAACGACGTAGTCTGACTCAACGACATACGCTGCCGGTGGTTCAGGCTCGGTTGATTCGATTGTTACCTCCCCTGTTTCGATTGTCTCTTCGGAAATGGCTGTTTCAGCGATTCCGACAACGTATTCATCGAGCGACCGTTCTACGATTACCTCTTCGAATACCTGCGTGCCAAGTTCGCCAGCCTCCGCATACACTGCAATATCCGGAGGGCTTATCTTACCTCCAACGATAAAGCAAATTGCCGAGAGTACGGCGAAAATACCAGCATAGAAATCCAAATGAAAATTTGTCTTCTTCATTTTGTAGTTTCTCCTTTCTAATTCGACTTTCTGGCAGGGCAATAATATACCTCTAAAACACAGTTAAAACGAGAGGGTGATTGTCTAAATCCCCTCTCGTTTAGTTGGTTTAGATATCGTCTTTGACATACCGGTACTTGGGAGTCGCCGGTATCTGAAGACTGAGTTTACGTCTGGGTGATGGCGCCGGGTCGTTCTCATCCAGCAATTCCATTCCAGATATAATATAATGTTCCGGGTCCTTTACAAATGTATCCGGATCTATGTACAGCACATAGATTCCGTCCTGGTATCTACATACTGCATACAGCACATGACTGTCCTTATCAGGAACGCGGATTAATGAGCCAATGTCAGGAGTCTTTGTTATCCACATCAAGTGATCTTCCGGAATCTCCGATCTATGGTTCGGACAAAGAATATGCTCGATTTTGTTGCTGTAGTGGTCGTATACCCATTGCGGGAATCCGACCCTATCGAGAAACTCAAGAACGTCTTCTGTACCAGCAACTCTATCAGTCGGCCGGGCGTATTTCGGAGTTCGTAATTCATCAAAATACGACACCGGAAACGTGACAGCTTTAACAAACTTCTTCGTGAGTGTTTCTATCCGCTCGGATAGTTCACGCCAGTCTATAATATCGTGTGTATTGATAGAAAACCGTGCAATCAAATCATAGACCGGCTTGTGCTTATGTACATATGGAGTTTTGTAATAATCATACGACGCCAATAGCAACGCCACCGCAGTGATATACGTGTCAGTCGCGGTCTTACCGCCAACGGCCATCGGGTCTCCGTTCTGCCTGAACAGCCCAATGTTTGTTTCGTAATCCGATATCGTAAAGAGAATCATCGTATCCACAAATAAATACGAAGTCGGATTAGGATTCTCAAGCCTCTCCTCAAAAGGGGTGCCGTCCATTGGCCATGGTGTGTTAGAAAGCGAGTCGACTGCGTCAGATACCATCGCCTTGACTACACGCGCTATAGAAAAAACCTCACGTCTATGCTCGGCATTCGTCTCCATGTCTTTCACGATATGACGTATGGCGTGAGTTACTGACTCCAGCCTGCTTATCAACGACTCAAACTCGTCAATAGTCTTTACCGCAGCCGGCACATAAATTAGTTCCACGAGCTCTTCTCTTGCCGGATTCGTGCTTGGAAGTTTCTTAATCTCTTCCGTGTACTGTTCTATCATTACTCTTTTCCTCCCAGTTCACTTTAACAATCGCACTTATTGTGCGATATTCTATGTTGGAATCCTTGAGTATCTCGAGTTCTCTCTCCAGAATCTTCGGGAGAATCCTCTCACGAAAAAATGCATCCAACAACATCTTTCCGCATTGTCTTGGCGGCATTGTAATCACATACCCGGGGTCTGTTGAAAGACGCTCCATCTGTGAATATAGGTTAAGAAACCGCCCCATGAAATTTGCACATGCACTATTCATTTACTCAGCCCTCTCATAGCATACAGATCGGTTTCTCAACACCGGTTGCAAACTGTTTCTTGGCCTCATCCAAGAATCTTAAGAATTTCTTATGATCCTTGTCGCAGATCTTGAGATAGTTGAATGAGCTCTTGTTAGTGAGCATGACCTGATCTTTGAGATGTTCCTTGACCTTATCTACCGCCTGAATCTTCGGGTGTGTGTTCGGGTTCGTTCCTCCATCCTTAATCTCAATCTCCAGTTTAAGAGATGTGATAAAGAAATCGGGAATGTAGAATCTTTTCTTTCCCTCATATTCGTAGTAATACGTATGAGGAGATGGTGCCATAATATCATCCGGGTCAAAATCAAGTATTAAGTCGAGGAACTTCAAGAACTCAAGCTCGTACGAACCCGTATATGGAAACTTATGGTTCCCATCTGACCATTCATATTCGCCGCTTATCTTTCTGTGAGCAAGCATCAGCTTCTGCTGAGCAGGCTCGTTAAGCAGTGTTATTTTCCCATAGGTACCTATCATACGTTTCTTGAAAATTTCCCTATATGCTTCTTTGCACTTAGGGTTATCACAGAAACGATGGTACTTATGGGTCTTTTCGTTCCATGCAGTCGGTCTGCCGCACTGAACACATTTGCCGCAGGATTTACCTGTCTTAAGCTTATAGTAAAACTGACTCGCAGACATATCCTCTGGTATCAGATCGCTATGGACATTTGCCAGATGATTTACATACTGCAGAACGTCAGAAGTACGGAAATCGCAGAAATCGCATTTCATTATCGGTAATCCCCTTTCCTCAATTTAATAAAATGTACCTGGTCGGGTTAATTCGTATTTTATCATAGTGTCTGCACGATACGACCATGGTATCCCGACAGGTCGTAGTGGACACCATCGTGGACTTCTAAAAAACAGCGGGAGCTTAAAACACCCCCCGCTGTTTTTCTCACTTTTTTACCCCAAAAACAGTAATATAAGCCCGATAACGGAAATCCTTACAGAAAGGGATGAATATTCATGGCAATAGACATAAACAGTCTTGTTGTTGGAGATAAAATCACCATCAAATCAGGTGCGTACAACATTGCCCCTTACAATGATGGAAAACCAAATGGCAAGTTCGCATCATTCGTATATAACATGGAATTTACAGTGATGCAAGTTGGTCTTGGATCTGATAAAGGTAAGAAAACGAACTATGTAGCATTCGGTATAAGTGGTAAAGGGTATACTGGAGCCATTGCAGTTGAAGACATCAAGTCAATCACCAAAAAGGTGCAGTCGGCAACCCCAGTATCAAAGGCAAAAGATACAAAACCCAAAGACACCACCCCGAAAAAAGACACAGACACGCAGACAAACCCATACAATAATATCACAACAGTTGACACGATGAACGTGGATGATGAGGGTGGATTTGTCATTTACAACGGCCATCGTTATGACAAGCTATCTGAGAAAAAGTATGAGGCGGGAGATGCAGGTCTGCGCGAACCCAATATCGCTGCAACAAAACCAAGACCGATCGGAGATGTCAATTGGGCACTAAAACATGGATCAGTTGACTTATCCAATATTTCTCAGAAACGAGAATCGTATGACGGAAAAAGCACCTTCACGTTCCCGAAGTATCGTATAGAATACGATAAGAACAAGAAGCCCATACGAACAACCCATAACTACACTATAGACCTCTCCGAGTTCTGGAAGAATGGTGAGGGCATAGACTCCGACGACAACCCCCTGAGAAAAATCGAAGCGGTGCACCAAATACCACTGCTTGGGCGTAAAGCAAGTTTCACACAGAGAGTTGAAAATTACTTCAGGTTCAAACTTCCGAACCCGAATAACGCTTTGACCAAAGGATTCGCTCACGTGTTTTTCACTCGCCCCGATTTGAATGTTCTCGACCGAAACGGCAGCGACTACTCACTACCAACAGCGTGTAGGGATGACAGTTCAATACTGTATGCCTATAAAAGCAACATAAATCTTCTGCGAGAACTCGTATCAGATAATGGCATGGAGCATGACTTCATGTTTCTTTTATCCAATGCGGCACAGTCGTTTTCGCTGTTGGATGAAAAGATAAAGACTGACGAATGGTCTAAGACCTGGACCGGCCATACTGTGACATATGGTAAGCACAGCAACGACTCCAAATCGGCGTCAACATTTGAGATTGAGTACATTGACGATCGGAACCTCAACATATATCATCTGCATAAACTGTGGATAGATTATATTGATAAAGTCTATAGAGGCTCAATTATCCCAAGAGGCCTTACAAAGCAAGAAGATGGTTCTTGGGCACCACCTCATGGAGAATCTTCAAAGGGCAATGGTGCAAAGTTTTCGTTCACTGCTGACAAGGTATTGGACTATGCGTGCTCCGTATACTACATACTCACTGCAGAAGATGGTGAGAGCATCATATTCTGGTCGAAGTACTATGGCGTGTTTCCAACAGTAGCGCCATCGTCTCCGTTCAGTTATACGTACGGCGACATGGTAAAAAACCCAAAGCTTACAATCGAATATGCATATTCATTTAAGCAGGACTACAACCCGTTCAATCTCGCAGAATTCAACTGGCTGTACAATAAACCGCGGTCAGATAACTCTACGTATAAATACGTATCATCATATAACCCAACCGTCCTTGGGGCAGGCCCTTCAAGGGTGGGTGCGCCATTCATCGAAACAATCGTCAATAACGACCTAGACGAACCATACCAGTTTAAGCTCAGGTTTAGACCGGTAAGTGAAGTGGGCGAAGGTAGCACATACTACAAATCAACGAAAGGAATGATGACATAATGGCAGATGAGGAAACCTCAGTTGTTCGAGACTATACAGATTCGTTCTCCATAAAGGATTACGCGTTCAATGCCCTCGCTCCAAAATATTTCCCAGACACCGAAATAAGCGATCTCAATATCGGTTTGACCGGTTTGACCATGGAACAGATTGCAAACCTCACACAGGATGCTTTCCACACAGCGTCTGTTCTGGTAAATGAAGCGTATGCAAACCGGGCACAGATACCCGAAGATATTTATTCCCATGCAGCAATATTCCAGCTCGATGCAAACCTCGCATCTGCGGCAAAATGCCTTTTCACCCTCTGGATAACCGAGGAAGACATCCTCAAATACGCAGAGGATAAGGGCGATTACAAAGAGTTTCGCGTAGATGCAGACACGACAATCAAAGTGGGAGATATCCCATTCACGCTCGACTACGACGTAATAATACGCGTTCAAAATCATCAGGGAACCAATCTATACTCTGCGCAGTATGATTTGTCATACACAAATTCAATTAGCGACATAACGTCACAGTATATACGGATTCGCCAGGCCCCCAACGGCATGGTATACCTGATCGTAACGTTACATCAGTGCGTTCGCCAGTATTCTTCAGAGAATATCATCGATAACAGCAAAATCAATTACCCCGTTATCGATTTCACCTTTGAGGACCAGCTGGCAAACTTCGATGCATTCTACAATGAGCCCGGCTCATCAACCCAGGTGCAGTTGAAGAAGCGACTGATGTATACGGCTCCCATAAAAGAACCATTCTGTTACTACAGATTCAAAAATTCCAATGTCGTTACAGAC
>CAVCKO010000003.1:76868-98479 GCA_963602825.1 Treponemataceae bacterium
TTACAGACAGACCGACTACGTTTTCGGTAACGTTCTCCACCAAGGATACCTATTTCCAGCCTGAATTCAACTCAGACCTGCACATCACAATGTACACGACGCTTGGGTCCGCTGGAAACTTCGATGTGTATACCGGCTCAAACGTAACGGTTACAACTACAGGCGAGAAGTATGAATACAACCAGAATTGCGCTATGTACGCAAATGTCGTAGGCGCATCGACTGGCGGACGTGATGCAATTACTATAGAAGAGCTCAGAGAAAAAACCGTGTCGAGCTATTCTACGGCGACGGTAATAAGTACGGAAACCGATATACGATATTACTTCAATGATTACGCAACACGATTCGGAAACGAAATCATGTTTATCAAGAAACGTGATGACGTGGAACGCATCTTCTCGGCGTTCATCGTTATGAAAAAAGACGAATACGTGTACTCCACAATTACGTCGAAGCTAAACCTGACATACGACGACTACGACAAAATAAGTGACGATGGCGAAATGCTGTTAACAGCAGGCCACCTGTTCACTTACGTAGACGGAAAAACTGATACTCTGCGCCTGATTAATTATAAGAAGGATGGCAGAACCGTAATGGCGTACGACTCTGATGAGGACGTTGCCGAGGCTATCAGGTCAGCTTATCCGTCGGTACCAGATGATGTCCGCAAACAGTATCCGAATATGTCCGACGAGGAACTTGCAGTAAAAATCGACGCCGCATACAACGGGAAATTCGTATACACGAACCCGTTCATGATCAAGGTTAATCCCAACCCGAATCTCGTCGGATATTACATGAATATCATCAACAAAACAACTCTGCTCGATTTCGGCGAATCTACTAAGTTAAGCTTCATGCAGTTTATAGCTACGGCTGTAAATATCAAACGAACTTTAACCAGCGACCCGAAATTCACAATAACCACCCAGGTGACGCCAACCGTAACCATGGATATCAACGAGCTTGTTCAGTTGGATGAGAACGGTGGGATTGATTCCAACGCAGATCCAGAAAAAAATGACCTGCGAATTCTACTGGCATTCATGGATAGCGATACAACAACTGGTTACATTGAGCTTAAACCTACCGTTGAGGACAGTGGAATAATCACATTTATAGGCGAAATGACGACAGATGATGTCGTAACATCGTCGAACAGGTTTGAATGCCTGAACGCGACGAATGCAACAAGCCCTGATAGCCACAACCCTGTGTATGTGAACGCATTCGACTCGGTAGTTAAGATGTACATACTGCACAAGAGGGAAGACTTGTATGCAGGAAATCCGTTGTTCAACAACGAATCTTTCCGGGGTTACATTGTGACCAATATATACTCAACCGAGAGTTCCCCAGTTACATTCATCAATAGCATGAACATGCTCAGAAGCACTGTGGTATTTCCGTCAGTATCGTCCGATGAACCGATTAAGACAAACCTTACATCGGTACCATTCATACGGCACGACACAATAAAAGACGATGAGAAATTCTCTTATTTCGTATCATCTCTTGACGCGCAATATACTGCAATCGAGGAGGTACTCGACAAGCTCCAGAACAACATGCATATCGATATTAAGTTCTACAACACCTATGGTAAGAGTAAGAACTTCTATATCGGCGATGATGAGGAAATAATTGATAAGGTCAACCTTACGGTCCGGTTCAAGATACAGGTTGTAAGTGCGGCCGATGTATCAGACGTAACCCGCGATCTTAAAATACTCATCAAGAACTACATTGAGACCTTGAACACAGACGGCGTGAATAACCTGTACATATCGAACTTAATCAGAAAGATTGAGACTGATATACCGGAAATTCATCACTGCCGTTTCTTGGGCATCAACGATTACTCCACAGATTACCAGACGATTACATCCAGAGTCACCGACCTTGCGGCAATGGATAGAGAAGAACGACGCTACTACGTCCCAGAAATGCTGGTAATTAACGAGGATGACATAATCATCACGACATATGAGTAAAAACAATTCATTAAAGTGATGCACTTTTCGAACGAAAGGACTGATATGAGTTATGAGATACATCGATGGATATACTCGTGAATCCGGCGACCCGTATATGGACGGAATCAAGCGGAAAGAAAAGCTCTACAAGGATATCGACCAGATGTCTGAAGATGCAGACAAAGCCGCAAAATCCGTTAATGCCGGTAAGACGAATACTGCAGAAGAATGTGGCGGCGAGGCCGGTCTTACAGCATTCATTGCTGGGCTCAAGAATCAACGGACCGCTGCGGCTGACGCTGCCCGCCTCAATAACGACCCTGTTGTGAAGAGAAACGTCTTAAACAACGAAATCAATAAGTGCCGGGCTGATTCCCTGAATCACATGCTCGGAAACCTCTATATGAAAACAATCCCCACAGATACCAACAACGACCCGGACATCAACGAACCCGAACTCCGCAAGGACCTCGAAAAGTTCGTTGCAAGTAAGGGCGGCCCCGTAGCATACATCCAGGACGGCTGCGTCAAAGAAAGAGGCAAAGACTCTCTCGCAGGCAGAGTCCTTAAGCGCATGATTGAAGCTGCGGACGATGCATGTGCCGATTTCGGCGCAAAGATGGGTATTGGTTTCAACAACAGAACCGCGGACGAAATAAAGTTCTCGCTGGATAGCGAAGACCAGATCCGTCAGAAACTCGACAATGTTACAGATGAAGTTGATTTCAACGAAATCACGGATGCTATCCGCAACAACGTCACAAATGCGGCCATCGCAGAAATCGACAGAAGCGCCAAGGAAAAAGAAGATGCAGAAGCTCTCGAGGATGTGCTGCGCAATAACGAAGATGTTACAACCGAGGAATCGGTTCACGAGGCTGTAGCGTCATGGTCGAAACCGACCGCACCCACCATACCGAGTCTTATGGAATCCATCATGATAGGCAAATCCAAGGATTTCACAAGCGAAACCCCGCGTGAAACATGGGATAAGATGTTCGTAGAATCTGTATGTGAGTATGCAAAGCACGCTCTTGTACAGGGGCTCGGAATGACCACCTACGACAAATATTCAATGATTAAACTCGCAGGCTCTTACAGAGCATAATGTTTCCCCATGCAGGAATTCCTGCATGGGGAAATCATTTTTTCATTTTCGTTTTAATCGAATAAATACTCTGCTAGATACTGCCGAATAGTTTATATCTATCAAACAGCAAATAGCCTTTTCTGGAACAGTACCATTCGATTTGATGATATCGGTTATACGATCAGCGCGGTCTGTGCTTTCACACGGAATTATTATCTCGCTTTCGTTATCCGACTCCTCATACTCCTGTATACCTTCTCGATCAAGGGCGCTTATAATGGCACCCATGACGCTTTCAACGTATTCGCTGGCCTCCACAAATGATCTGGATGGAGACCTCTTACTGCGACGTCGTCTTGTCATTGCTACACCCCGCATATAGGTTTGTATTTACCTGAGTGTAGCAACGGTGATAACTATTTATCACAAATTAGACGGTGCCGTCCGTATTCTCGTCCGACGTGTCTGACTCGTCCGTTGAAGACCCGGCGTCGCCATCAGAAGGTGAGGTTTCGGTACCATCATCTTTCGGTTTTTCCTGGTCGTCTTTGGTTGTACCTTCATCACCAGATGAATCTCCGGTGTCAGAACCGGGAGTTTCGCTTGGGGGTGTTGACGGGTCTGCGCTGGGTTCGTCGGCGGGAATAATGGCCGCGGTAGTGGTGTAAACGCATATCTTGTAGAAATCTTCAACGCTGCTTATAGTTATCGTAGCATGGGTCTTTGTCTCGTCCCAAGTTACAGTCGCCAGTCCAGATGTTGTCGAAGCCGTACGGTCTTCGACGAATTTTTCATCGTCAACATCGAAGCTGATAGACTGGTCACGACTGATATCCATTGAAACCCGCATAATGCGATGACCTTTGTCCGCAGTGACATTCATAACGAATGGAGTTCCATATACAATGTCAGCGGTTTCCGGAAGTACATCCGCAGTACAATGGCCGTCTACGGCTGATGTTACGGAATACTTTGTCTGCATGCGCTGATTGAGGAACAATGCGTCTTCAATCTCAGTCGGCATATACGTATATGCGAATATATTCGTGAGCAGTTTGACGTTCAAGAATACATGGTCGCTTCTGTCAGTTACCTCGATGTAATGTGGTAAGGACAGATTAGTGCGATAGTCGGCAAGGTTGAAGATGGGGATATCGTACTCAGAGACCTGCTTCTGCGTTGGAGATGATACTGTCCACCCGATGGATGTCTGCGCATTAGACAGGTATTCGCTGTAGATATTCTTATTTGTCGTGGAGATACTGATAACAACGTTATCAATTCTCACAATGCGAGATGCCCCACGTGTCGCCCTAGAAATGCCGAGTTCGTGAAACGGCGCGCCTATAATGACCCGCCCACTAGCAACCTGTGACAGATCGTACTGGAGAGAATCGTCGTTGAGAATGTCCCTCGGGAACGCAACCTCGCCAAGCTCTCCGACAACGACTTTGCATACGGCGCTTTCGATTTCCTTATACGCCGCGTCCAGAATTGCGTAGGTTACCGCAATCTTAATTGCCGGATTCATCTCTTTCATCTCGGTAAGGTTGTTGCCTTTGATTGCCTGGATTACCTCGTTGATATTGTCCTTATTCATCGCAATGATAGGCGTGGTGATATCGAGGTTGGATGATATAATGCCCCGTCCGTCGGGAGTTGAAACGTAATGCTCGTCCCAATGAGACTGCGAGCAAGGCTGGCCGGGTATTTCGGCAGTTCGTCTTTTCTTCAGCTCTGCAACATTTGAGTCGCTCATTGTGTAGAGCTGACCGTTTAATAGTGCGTAAATGTCCATATTAATTCATTCCCTTCTTCATATTGTTAATTTTTCGTTTGTTGTAATTCGAGTCGAAATCAGTCATGTATGAAATCTCAATCTCAACCCTCGGCTTGATTGAATAGTATTTATGGCTCTCACCCTTAAAGATAAGAGCATCGTTAAGTATGAGCGCATTCTGAACCATGTCGGAATACGTTTTTCCGAGGTTATCCCAGTCTGGGGTGCTTATAGGAGCAACCAGACCGAGCTCGGCCATGATTTTCTCAAGCTTGTTCATAGATGCCGGAGTCGGCAGGAATGAAACAACCTTGAATGTGCAGGGCGTCTCAATCAGGTTGAGGTTTTCTTTTTCCAGAAACTTAACAAACCGTTTATGATTGTTCGCCGCCCCTTTCACATAGAATGTGTGAGATGAAGAACTATAACGGGGTCTGGGGGTTGGCTTTGGGACTAACCACACAACTATTCGTATGGTTTCCCACTTAATTCCCATAACCCGTTTTACCTCATCGATTATGTGTCCACGGATATGACTGTTGTTTCCTCGAGTGAGGATGTCTATCCGCCCGGACAAATTCGATGGTATGTCTCCATAATTATCTCGGTATTCCCGTTCTTCTTTATCCACGGAAATCCTCCTTGCGTTTAATTAGTGTAGAATTCCAGATACAAAATCTGTTACTGACTTGCTAGCATCGTGCAATACAGCATCTGCGACGTTGCTGAAGACATCTTCGTAGCTGTTCGCTACATCCAGCACAGCGTTTTTCAGCTTTGCTGTGTAGTTTTTATTTGTGACATCAAGACCACATTGGATCATGATGAAGTCCACCAAACCAGTGTTGCATAAGAACAACGATGGCTCTGTTGTAGGCGTAATCATGAGATCGGAATACAGGTCTTTGATTGTCATCGTTACAGTTAGCTCTAATGGGAAACCATCAACAGACAATCCATCACTGCCGTTTCGTTCTATACTCAAATCCGTTATGATGCCCATGTTGATTTGCCATTGACCTGGCAAGAACACACGAACCAAGAATGGCGAATCGTATGTATTACCACTGGTCTGTTTGGGCGCGGCTAAAGCAATCAAATGGAACAATGGAACCAAGACGTTGATGTAGTAACTATACTTGTCTCCGTAAGGACTCTTCAGTTTTATCGTCAGTGAATAATCCTTACGATACGTGCTTTGTGAAAATATCTCTGGGAAAATAATCCGGTCGCCAGCCATCAGCTGCTTCATGGATCCAGTAACACGAGCAATAACGTTTGTACCCAGCGAACTACCCATTGTACCAAGAGCGTCAAGCATCGATTGCGCCGCAGATTCCGACATATCCAATATTCCTTGTGCGCCGATGCTTCCTCCGATAAAGCTAACTTCTCGGATGGTACTTCCAAGGCTGTCATTAATTGTACTTAGCAACTGTGATTGCGTGGTTTCATTACTTGACGTTTCCGTAAATGAGTTCGGTTCAATCATGAACTGCACAAAATTTTCATTGATTCCAAGAAAATTAAGTGCAGCATTCATGAAATTCTCCTCATCTTCGTTTTCCGAACCGAGCACCACGCTAGTAACACCAACGGATGCTGGAGAATTTGGATGGTTCTCGTCGTAGTCTGCAATTGTCTTGGTGCCCGTGCCCCATGCGTCGGCCATGGATTCCAACAGGCCTTTTCCAGAACTTAATGACGCAGATAGTTTCTCGCAGTACGCAGTTACCCCACTTCCCACTTTCTTAGCCGCCTCAGTTAACGCATCGCCGAGCGCTTTAAGGGCAGTTCCGGCAATAGAATCGTATCCGTACCCATTAAACCGATAATTTTTCCAATCGAATCTAGCGAGCACTTCGCTAATCTCCGAGTCGACGGGGGCTGAGTCGATCCCGAGGAAGCCAGCCGCACTGCGGCACATCATATTCACATAATGCATATATGAAATATAATCTTCTTCGAAATCGTAATATTTTATCTGCTTTTTAAGATCAACCTGGGTTGCCGCTATGTTATTGAGGCTTTGTACAGCGCCAATAAGATATGTGGTTTTCGTCTGAACGCTTCCACTGTAGTTTCCCATATAGATGGGTTTGCCAGGCGTTATAGTCACAATAGCGGCTTCGCTGATTATGTTATATAGAAACTGCGTCCCCACACGTTTCGACAGCACATCTATTCGAGAATCGACGCTAGGCATAAACTGATAGGGCATGCCAAATAGCCGCATCGATACATTAGATGCGCCACCAAATTTTTGAAGAGTGCCTGCAACTTCACTGGCGCTTGTCTTTGCAAAAATTCCCTCAGCATATAAATCCGAAGAAAAATACGCCTTGTCGGTTTCGCTCAATTCCTTCTGCAATTCGTCGAGCACAACTGGGTTATTTTTGACAGGGTCGTTCACACCAGTTCCACTAGACGATGGTGCCGATGCCGTCTGGGTAGTCGATTCATCTTCAACCGCCTCAAACCAACTGGTTGGGTATCCGGTGGATGTCTCCCTCCAACTAATTAGGCTGTATCCGGTATGGGGGTATTGGCTGTCGTGGGCGTGCCCCTCAATATTAGAGTCGTAGTATGTGATTTGTATGACGGTCGCTGATGCATACACATACCCGTCGCCTATAAAACCTTTATTCGAACCAATAATGGTCCCCTCAATGACATCTCCCAATTTAAGATATTGAGTGTTGCCGGCACTGTCTTTTATAGACAGTGCATCCTCACTAAAATCGAAAATTTTCGCGCTTTTGGAGATGACTTTGTACTTAGACATATTCATTATCACTTCCATTCATGATAAGTCTTATAAGCTTGTTCCCAGGCAACTAAAAACCCACACACGGATGGCCATGTGTGGGTTTTGTTTAGTGACCTCTAGCTATTCGTCTGGCATACGTTTCGGATGAACTACGCCCGGTCGAAGAGTTTTGGGTTGTTGTCTCCGTTTTGGTCCCTCCAGAAGCAATGACGTTGTTCGTTGTGCTATTTTCAATCTTGATAGATTCCATAGCCTTCTTAACTTTATCAAGCCCTGTTACAGAGTTTCCGGTGTTGGTGACGATTGTCTCAATGCTATCCACAAGCGTTTCAAGCAGCTGAACAATCTTGTTTGATGAGCCGTCGTCCATTCCACCGCCAATGGCACTTGAATTGAACTTATACTCTTCGGGTTTCACCGCATTTTTCCATTTGCTGGAAGGGGTGTTACCACGACCAGATACGAACTGACTATAGTCGAATTCGTTGGGGTCCATGAACTTATCAGTATTAACACCACCGTATTCATTTGGAGGCGAAATCTGATAGTGAAGATGTGCACCGGTAGACATTCCAGTAGTGCCGACGCTACCAATACGGTCTCCACGGTTAACATGTGTACCAACCGCGATTGAGGATGGAACGGATTGGTGCGCGAATATATGACATAGGCCGGTCTTGTCATCCTGCACGACAGTGTAGTTTCCAAACCCGCCATTCGTAATATACTTGTCCATACCGAACCCTGTCCAATGTTTGGTTGTATCTGTATGAGATGCATGGTAGGCTGCAGTTACGTCCGGACCGTCTACCTGTTTTACGACAGTACCACTCACAGGGGTATATATTGAAGAGCCTTCGGCTGCAGGATAGTCCAGCCCAGCATGCCCGCTATAATAGCTGTTTCTCCAAGATCCACCACTAATGCCTTCTCCTCCAGCAAACCATCCATCTGCAGTCGTATCTGATGACGAATCAACCGCACTTGTAGGTTTGAACGATGACTGTGCTGAAGGTTTAGATTGCACGCCTTTATCTGAATAAGATGCTGATGTGCTAATCTTTGAAGAGCCGATGGTCGTAGAACCCGTACTGCTGCTTGACCCATTGCTGGAATGCGAACCGCTTGAATCTCCCAGGACTGCAGCGGATATATCGTTGCCGAGCTGAGAAAAGACGTTGCTCAGTTCCGATAGTCCCGACGCACCTGCGTTATTTGTGATTTCACTCAGGACATTGCTGAAGCCATTGGACGAAGAATCGGACACCGTATTGGAGGATGACTGACTAGAGTATGCAGCAGAAGATGTCTGGTTACTGCTTAGTTCGGTGCTTCCACCATAGTCTCCAGCTTCGCTTCCATTATACACGCTTGCTTCATACGATCCCACGATTGGCAGCGCCCCATCGAATTTCGTATGTCCACCTTCAACCTTATACGAAATAAGCGAACTACCCGGAGTTTTATCGTGACCCGTTTTGTCATATGACATATCACTATACACGCCACTCCGATTTACTAACCCCGTACCACCAACGTACTTGGATGTTCCACGGTTTGTTATTTCGTCAACGGTGACGCCATACCACTCTTTATGGTCAGTGAAATCCGGAATATCGGAATGCGTTCCTCTCTTATCGATGAACTCAATGACATTTTCTCCACCAGTATGACCCCATTTTGTAACGGGCTCATTTGGATTGCCCCATGCCTTGATATCACCTATAATTGCAGGAACGGTAGTTCCATCGCTCTGTTTGATGTCGATGTAGTCTCCAGCCTCTCCGAATGTTTCGGTCGTTGCAACCACATACCGGTCATCAACCATACCATATCCCTTATTATCGTATTTTTCGCCGGCATTATTTATCAATGCTGCCTGATTGGTATTGAGGTCTCGGTTAATAGAATCCCAATGCATAATGGTTCGATACCATCCAGCCCCCTTTGGAAGCTTAACGGTTTCACCGGCTTTAATGTATTGGTTTCCTCTACCATATTTACGGCTACCGCGGCCGCGTCCATATGATTTGGGGCGGCGTGCCAGTTTACGTCCACGACCAAAATTCATTATATGGCGCCCGGTTCCCGCGGCAGTCTCTTCTGCCGTCTCATCGTCGCTGCTAATAGCAGTCGACTGAGTTAATGCGTCACTAGAGACCTCGTGGGATGAGTCACCTATAATCGATGTGTTGTCATCTCCATACTCGTTTGCAATCGACGTCGAGTCGCCGAGCAACGATTCTGATGAAGATGATATTTGTGTTCCACCGTTCATATATGACGTCATGTCAGTGTCCCATTTTCCAGTGAACACGCCCTGCACAATACGATTCGCAAGTTCTCCGAACAGGCCAAGCATTGTACTCAGCGCATTTGTTGTGGTTTCAGCCTCAAACGAGCCATCGATAACATACTTTCCACTTTCAAGGTCGTACTCCATCTCATGACAATCGTTATCATCGTTCTTTATAAAACGTTTCACGCCCACCAGATTATAGTGACTGCCTAGGTTGTAGGCAACTTTATGGACAGCAGGGCCTTTTGCACCACTGTACTGTGCAACCATGTATCCGTCGCCTATATACAAAGCTGCGAAATTTGGAACCTTGCTCGCCATATCATCCTTGGAATAAAACAGCACATCTCCTGCGTATAGATATTTGGTTATATCCTCCGCATCGGTCTTGCTTACGGGTGACAATCCAGTAATCTTTCCGCCTATCTTACTATCGTACAAGGCCGCAACCGATGGAGAAATAGATGCTAATTTCGGGAGAACGGAAGAATATGCCCATAGAATAGCGCCCACCATGCTAGATTTGCCAGCAGGCACATTTTTAGCATCCTTATCAGTCGGCTCGACATAGCTAAGAGTGCCGATAACGCCGGCAATAGCTCGAGCAACTTCCAGTTGATAAAGATTACCAAATGACTTGAATTTAGTCAATGATTCCTTGGATGCATTGATCTTCTCCGCATTTTCGTTTATAACCGTGAGTTCATATGCGCGTTTCAGCCATTTGTTAATCACAGTGCCCAGGGTTTTATCCTGGTTCTCAAACATCAGGCATCTCAATGTCAAATCTGCACCCTTGACATCGTTATCGTATGCAAAGCCGTCAACGGACTTTCCTCTGAATAATACGGTCAGTATAGACACGATGCCGGTGTTGCAGCTCGCCAATGTAAACGGGCATGTAGATGCCGTCGTGTTTGCTGTGGCATTTTCAGCGTCAGTAATCTGAATTTCATTGAGAGCCTTCCTAATGGTGGACGCCAGTTTGCTCTTAATGACCTTATCAATCTCATCATCACTGACGATGATGTATTTCTTAATAAAGGCATCAATTGCTGCAAAATATGTCACCATTCTAGGCCAATAGCTAAGGAGCGGTTCCGAGTTATACATGCGTTTCATCGATCCGACAACCGACATCTCTGCTGGCATTGCATTTGATAGTCTGTCGCCGAAATGGTCAGAGTTCCATATAGACGCGAAAGCTTTAAACCCATCGCCGGTCATGATATTTTTTATCAGGGGATCGTTTTTATCCGCAGGTTCAACCAGACCTCTAGATGCAAATATTATCGGGAATACTGCAATTAAAGGTACACTTACGGTGCCATAGTCCTCGACGTCTTGTTCAACTGTCGTCGTAAACAGCTGACTAGATGGGTCGGGAATAACACCTGTCGAGCCACACTTCCATGCTCCAAGCTTCGAATCCACATTCACAAGCGCATCGTGTACAAACTTATCCAGGTACTTGAATGCTGCGTCTGGGTCATCCGCAGATAGCTCGGCATATTTCGTTGCAATACCCTTATCATACTTAGTATCCATCTCAAGGCCAAGCTCGACCATATACTGCAAATCGACTGGATCGATTGCGCTTTGGTCATCGCCTAAACCGGATAGGAAGCTATCAGAAACATAGACTTTGTTCTGATTAAGAATGTTGAAGAAGCTCGGGTTATCGTTATACCCATTTCGAGAAAATATCGTAGTGTATGGTTTTGGTACATACGGCTGCCACATCTTCGTCGAGTCGTAGGGTATTTCATTGACCAAACTCAGCTGAGCGCCAGGTTCATACGGAGTACGCTCTCGATAACTGTTGGACACAAACCTATCGATGTTATTATAAAATTCAGCTGGCGGCGTGCCATCGGGTGCCAATTTACCAGTCATTTTATAGTATCTCCACAGGTTGGCTGCTGCTATCCTTGCCGGGAACGCCATCTGATCTTCCTGAGTTTCATCCATGAATGCGTCATATGCCGCATTGGCGTAGATTACATTCGACTGGAAGTCCGACGATGTCTTGTCGGTTTTGGTGAACGCATCCGCAATATCGTATAACGTCTTTTTAGACATAAGGCCACTAAAAGCGTTTATCGCTTCTTTAGTATATGAGCCAGTATATCCAGAATCACCTGATGCCGTGAGCCATGAGGTAAATTCATCCGTTATGGATGGATATCCGTATACAGACGCTAATGAACCCCGTATTGCTTCGCCAATGGTTATATTTCCGCCCAGAACATCATTATTTATAAGATGCGCAGTATCTACGAATGCAATCGCGTTGTCGTTTTCAGTAGGGTTCCTGATGGCATCTTGATCCTTATAGAACGGACCACGACCACCGATCCTTTGCTTACGACCCGCGCCACCACGATGCGAGGCTTTATTACCTCCGGTATAAATTGTGGAAACGGTATTATTCATAACGTCTCCGAGCTTACGCTTCTCGGGCGCCGGCTTGAGCGGGTCTGCAATTTTCACATCGCCTGTAGTCGAATTATACCCGGTTGCGACGACATAATGCATGCCATCTCCGTACACACTCGATCCAGACGAGGTGCCTTCAGAATCTTCACCCATCATTATGACGGGCTTTCCACTCAAAAGGTTGCTAACAACATGCTGTTCATTAGGAACGTCCTCGTTCATGGATACGCCCGCAGATGCGCCGGCAAGCTCAATTCCCTGTGGCGTGGTGCCACCATCAGACATTCTGTTACCAGTTGTGTTTACAACCTCAGCCGCATCGACAGGACTCATTTTCGATCCGTACGCAGACGCCGCAATTGCAGCCGCAGTCGGTCCACATCCGGAATCGTGCATATCGAGCGTCTTATACTTGTTGGACGACCATCTCGGGTCTTCCTGCTGGTATAGTGTGACGCCGGCTGTTTCGGATCCAGTTGTTTTTCCTCTGCCGTATGATTTACCTGTTCCAGCTGTAGATTTTTGATTCCGTAATAGCCCGCCGAGATCCTTAATGGCCTCGATTATTCTAAGAGTACGTCCTTCCTCCGGACTTACAACGTTTGTTACGTTGCTGTACTTACTCTTGAATTCGACCGTATCTTCACCGGAAGACTCAGTCTGTTTCCTTTTCGCATCCTCTTCCGATATGTAGTTGGATACGATATTCCTTAGCTGAGATGTCGTTGAGCCCATAGCGTCGCGCTTCATCAAAACCGACAATATTGCAAGCCCGATTGCGCCGCTATCGTTTTGAGTACTTAGCACATCCGATATTGGAGTAATGCCGTCGTTTGTTAATGCATTGCTGTGTATTATCGAAGATGCTTTTTCACGTTCAGCGAGTTCTTGTTTAGCCTGCGTATTCTTATCTGCAGGGTTGACGACAATTTCTCCAGGAGATAGCATTGACAAAATGGGTTCGCCAGATGTTACGACTCCGCCGGATGCCATTGTCGTTATTTTTACATTACGCTTTGTGAGAAGACGCTGTTTTAAATCAGAGCCATATGACTCAGCTATTGTAGCAACAGCATCAGACTGCGCATTGAATAAGTCCTCTTCAGCCTTGATTGCAGCCTGCGCTTCCGCTTCAGCCTTTTCCTGCTCTTCCTTAGCACGTTCCTCCTGGCTCTTTGTTATTTCGTGCCACCAGCTGCTAAAGCCATCGGTAACTTTGTTCCAGATGTTGGAGAAGTTTTCCGTGTGCTGGTTCCACCAGGAGCTCATTCCGTCTGCAGTATCAGACCAGAACTGAGAATAGTCACTCATGACGTCGTCCCAACTCTTCTTACCTGCAATCATGTCGCCAAGGCCGGAAACGCCAATACTTGCGAATTCCGCAATGCCCTTAGCTGTACCGGTTATAGCTTCAACTGCCATACCACCAGCTTCAAGAGCTGATGCGCCGACTCCGCCTAGTGCAGAACCCATCAATTCGCCAGCGGCTTTACCATTATCGCCAAATAGGCCTCCGACGCCGGCGAGTATACCGGTAGTTCCGGCTTGAACCGCAGTGCCGGCCGTTGACAGTAGTTTACTTGCACCATGACCAACTGTATCAATACCATCATAGATCGTATTATTAACGTCGGCCAGTGTGCCAACCACGGCTCCAGCCCCAGTCCGGAAATCATGAACGTCTGACCATCTGTTCGAGAATCTCTCTCCGGTACGTTTTCCGAAGTCGACAACGCCTTTAACAGCCTGGTCTGTGAGACCCGCATTGACATGGTTATTATACTCATTGAACGTGTAGCCGGACTTGTTTGCAATGTCAGCTTCACTCTGAGCCATGAAGTCTTCTTCGCTCATCTTGTTGCCAGCATCCGTGTCGTTCTCAGAGTATCTCTTATATGCCTCAGACTTCCAGTTCTGCTTGAACTCTTCCTGAGACTTCTTCAGCTCGGCCTCCATCTCGTCATCCGCAAGGAGTTTATACAATTCCTGCGCAATACACTTAACAGGATTCCAGCCACAAATACCCTCAATGAGAGAGTTGACGATATCAAATACACCACCAACGCTAGTTGCAAGCAATGCGCTAAATACGGTGGAGATGTTTGTCATAATATAGTCAACGTCACTCTTCGAGCAGTCAAACATATACGCAGTACGCTCAGTGCCATCGAGAGCTCCAAGCCCAACGAATATCAATTCGCTAATAAATGCGGTTCCAGTCGAAATGCCCATTTTAGCGAGAACCTTACCGAACCGAGGGAAGGATTCAGTAATGGCCTTTGTAAGGAAGCTATCGGTTGCTGTTTCAACAAGCTTCTTGGCAAATTTGCACTTACCAAACACCTTGCCAAATTTTTCACCGAGCCATTTATTCAATCTTGCAATCGCTTCTTTTGTCCAGTCGACGAGCTTCTGTATAATGCCGCCCTTACCCTTAGTAAGCTTAGCCGTGCCCTTAGCAGCATCTTTGACAATATCGTCGCCATATTTAGCCGCCGTTTCAGCGATTCCCGTTGCTTTAGTGACCGCTTTAGCAGCATTCTCTGTCGCATCCGACATGCTCTCGAGTCCGGCCTTCTTAAGAACCGCAACTGCTTCATCAGAGCCAGATGCAGCTTTTGTGAGCGTATCGGCAACATCACCATAGTCGAGAACTTTGCCACCCTTATAGTTTTTACCGAGTTGCTCCATCAGCCCCTTATGCTGGGATTCACTTAAGGTTGATACGAAATCCTTTGTAGCATCCACGGCTTCGCCGGAAGCTATTGCATGTTGCGCACCTTTGAGGAATGCGCTGGAATTAGTTCCTACAGACTTTACAATAGACCTTGTACCAGCACGTAATGTACTAGCTCCGACATTATCAACATCGCCTTCGTCATTGGTTATTGCTCCGATGACATCTCCTTTCAGGAGCTTCATCCCACGCTCACCGAGCTGAAGAACGTTCTTCAGCATACCGAGAACGCCACCATTGCTATTGAACGCATCCCAGAAGTGACTAACAACATTAGACACCAATGAGCCGAGATCGCCTATGAGGTCCTTAATCTTGCTGAACAGTCCGCCGTTAAGAAGGTTGAAAAGCAGGGGAGTGAGAGCAATAATACCTGCTGTAATGAGTCCCTTCTTGCTGAAGATGGAACTCCACAGAGAACTATGGTGCTTCACGGAGTTAGCCGTATTTTCGCTGTTGTCTGCAATCCTCGTAAGAGTTGCATTCTTTTCTTCTTCTTTCTCACGCTCCAGTTTCTTTTCAAGGGCTTCATTGGAACCGTTGATTATATTCTGGCGCGCCTCAGCATCAGCCTTTTCTTTCTCCTGCTCTGCTGCAACCTGAGCGTTATTATCGTTTTCAATATCGTTCTTTCTTGCAGTTTCGGAGGATAGTGCGGCGACGCTTTCGGGGTCGATTGTAATCATCTGGGCAGAGTCTTCTTCTGAAGAAGCTGCCTCTTTTTCAGCACGTTTCTTTATTGCTTTCTTTTTCCTACGACCGGGGCCTTTCTTCTTTTTACGCTTGCTACTGGATGCAATTGATGCGTTTTCCTCATCAATGGAAGATTCCTGAGATTCGCCACTGTCCTCCGCAGTCTCTTCCTCCGGTGCCATAATGACTGGTCCAACTGCGTTTGCCATTGCAAGACCCGGCATTCCCGCGAATTGCAACTGCGCGCGAGGAATTGGAATCGCAGACTTGGCAGCCTTCTTATCAGCAGCAGCTTCATCAGCAAGTTCCTTTGCAGCTTCCGCCTCATGGGTCTTCATGTAATGCTCTTTAACTGCGGCCATATCCTCTTCGGATAAAGAGTTTAGGTCTACTACAGTATCGGCATCTTCCTCGCCATATTTGGCAACTGCCCAATCACGAATTACAGCCTTGGAGCCCTCAGCGGTGCTCATAGCCTCAGTGTATTTATCGCCAAGTCTCGTCGCAGTCGTGTATTTCTGAGGGTTAGCTATCTGGTCAAGGTCGCGGTCAGTAACAGTCTCGCCTGTAAATGCGCCTACAAGGAATTTGTATATCTGCTGAAGTATACCAACAGAATGTACGTCGTTTGTATAGATAGAGCCTGGTGTCAGACCCTTATTGAAGAACTCGGCAGCACCGTCAAGGTTCTTATCCATGGTTTCCGCCATGGAATCCGTGTACCCGCTGAGTATGCTGTTCAGTGCATCATTGTCACGTGCATGCTGCTTTTCAAGAACATCGGGGTCCATAGAATGATCGTAATCATCCTTAGACTCGAGACCGTTCTCCCGAAGAAGCCTCTTATACTTCTCTGGGTTTCCACCAGATAGCTTCTCAAGACGCTGTCTACGTTTAACGTCCATACGAGCGTTAACACGATCCTGGTCAAGCTTGAGCTTTTCCGCGTCCATCGTCTTGTTATAGTGAGCAAGCTCCTCTTCGACACTGTGTGTAGTTGCAATCGGGGTTTTAGCCTTCTTTTCTGCAGCAGCTAGACCCTTCTCGCCTGCGCCGAACTTCTTTTCATACTGCGCCAGTGCAGCAGCCCCTTGTTCGGACAGCGCTCCCTGTTCGCGCTGACTAAGGAGCGTCTTGAATCTATCATATTCTCTAGACGCATTGGGGTCATAGAAGTTACGTGTTACATTTCCGTACTGGTCATACTCATTCTTGCCGGCTCTAAACCATGCATTGAATCTCTGACCAATGGTCATGTTATCACGCTTATTCAGGTAGTCTTGATATCTAGTCAATGGGTTGCCATCGTCGTCAACCATTAGGCTAGCCTGGTATTCGCGGATATTAGTTTGGTAACGGTTTATCTTTTCCTGAGCAGACGCGGCATCCTTCATACCACCAAGGTTCAGTTTCTTATTATCAACCTCACCCTGAAGTTCCTGGAGTCTAGCCTGCTGCTCATGCGTCATCTCGGACGGCGCCATACCTTTCAGCTGATAGTATTCTTTAGCCTTCTCAGCATTAGATAGTTTCGCCTTGTTCGCATCGATACGATTGGTATTACCCATCGACGCAAGCATTCCAACGGTACCTGTAACGGCACGTGTTGTTTTACCTATCGCCTTGAATGCACCACCAACGAGTTTGAACGGAGCAGATATGAGCTTTCCGATAAGCTTAAACGGCGCCATGACTATCTTTCTGAAACCAGTCTTCAGCATATCGCCGATACTCTCGAAAGACTTGCCAAACTTATCGTTTATCAGTCTCGTCAGCGTGCCGCCAAGACCGTTTTTACCGAAGAGCTTTTCACCTATCTTATTCTTTACCTTGTGAATGCTGTCCGTTATCGGCCTGAACATCTCGTGGATGCCAGCTTTTACAAAGCCACCGATTTCGGCGCGAAGAGCACGAACGTGTCTCATCATAGCGCTCTTCTTGGTATGCTTAACAAGAGAGGTTATGAGTTTCCCGCCAATCTTCGTTATGCCGTTTCCAATAGCGTCAATAGCCTTACGTCCAGCATTAGCTATGCCTTTACCAAGCATCCGAACAGGAGCTGTTATAAACTTAGCAACTCCCTTAAGGGGCTTAATCAGCACATTGTTAATACCAGCTTCAATGCGTCTAAACATTCTAGAGACGCTCTGATGAATGTTTTCCTTAAAGTTATCGAATGCATCCTTAAGAGGCTGCATTGCAATCATCATCATACCGCCGATTTTCTTAGCATGAAAAGCAAAGCGGTCCTTGATGTCCTTGAAGCCAGCCTTCATCGGAGCTATGATATATGCATCGAACTTGGTTGATATTTTGCCGAAAACACCACCATGGCGTTTTCCATTTTCGTCCTTGCCGCCAAACAGAGCAGTTTTAAACTTCTCTGAGTTAGCAAGGATACCGGCGCCCGCACCAAGCAAGCCGCCAATCAATGGCCCAGCCGCTACTCCCAGAATACCTCCAATGCCCGCACCACCAAGGGATGAGAGTAAGGTCATTCCGAGTTTATAGCCTCCGCCGCCGGTACCGTTTTTGCCGCCGTTCTTAGAGAAGAGCTTCTTAACCTTGTCCTTAAGGCCATCAACGTGGCCTGTAACATTACCATTGCCGTCCTTAATATCCTGGCCAAACATCAGGTTCTTAAACCATGATGTCTGTTTAACCATGCCCATGCCAGCGCCTATAAGCATGCCGGCAACAGGTCCACCGACAATTCCACTTAAAAGGCCACCGGATGACGGAATCAGGAAAGATTTAAGTGTACCGAGCGCGGCACCTCCAAGAATCATTTTGCCGTTCTTCTTGAAGAACTCCTGGGTCCTGAGGCTAACAATGCCCTTTATGTGTTTGCCAGTCTTGTTCCCCTTTTCATCAAGCTCGTCCTTACCGAACAGCATTTCCTTAAAGGACTTCGAATGCGCGGCAATGACTCCGCCAAGACCTATGAGTCCGCCGAGTGCTGGGTTAATTGCGGCGCCGAGCAGGCTCCCCTGAAGCATGCCGGCACCAATCATGCCTGCTCCAAGACCAACTGCGCCCTTAGCCGCAGTACCTTTGAGCTGTTTACGTCGACGCTCAGCAGCCTGTTCCGGCGTCTCGCCTTCCTTAACATCATCGCCGAATAATGTTTTAGCCCATCCATCAATTCCGTTATTGAAAGTGGACTTTACTCTGGTTAAGAAACCGCCCTCGCGATTATCTTCTCCATCTTTCTTCGGTCCAAGAAGATAATCAGAAATCGATGAGCTTATTGTGTGGAATACACCGCCATTACGTTTTCCGTTTTCATCCTTCTCGCCGAGCAGTACGTTTGCAATTGGGTTGAGGATATGCTCATTTGCGAAGTCTCCAGCTTTCTTTAAGCCAGATTTAATCGACTCCTCAATAGAACGTCCAGCCGCCTCAGGTCCGCCATAGATTAGGTCGTGGATAAAGCTGCTACCTTTAGCAACTCCTTTTCTAAGGGTATTTTCAACCGGGTTATCATATTCCTTAAGTTGAGCGTCGCCAGTACCCTCGACTGTATCTTTTGCGGTTGCGACAACGTCAGCAACCGACTTATTTTCATCGGCATTGACGTCTTTTGAATCGGTGGGTTTGGTCGGCTTTTTCGAATCATCATCACCGGAACCAGAGCCGCCAAATCTGCTTGCAAAAGGTTTTCCGCCCTTAATGATGTGAACGTTGATGCCACGGTCCAGCAAGAATCTAATGTCATCAATCGTCTGGAATACCTTGGCGCGTTTCTTATCCTCGTCAGCCTTAGCAAATTCTGCATGACTCTTAGCTATAGCAGCGTTCGCATTAGAGTTGACATCATCTGCAGACATCTTTTTCGTGATGTCAAACAAACTCTGGTCATGAAACTGCTGTAGAACATCTTCGTTATACAGCCGGTTCTCATTCTTATCAAGCTCTCTGAGTTTTGCGTTATTAGCAAGACGAGCTTGCCGACGCCCATGGTCTAATCCACCATCGCCACCAGCATTGTATGCCTTTTCAACCTGGCTAACAATCAGGTCGATAAACTCTGAGGGTATATTCTTCAGGTCAACGCCAGAGCCTTCAAACATGCGATCGACAAATGCCCTGCTATCTGCCAAATCACCACGTTTAATGCTCTTCGCCTGAGACGCAGACTGTTCATAAAATACCTGAACAGCTTTGCTGAACTGCTCTCCGAGGGCCTTATTCTGTTCACCTATACTCGTCGCATATGCACTCAGGCTCTTACCGATATCGGTATCAGCGAACGCCCCAGCAATCGCGTCTTGGTTTTCTTTGACCATGGAGCGTTTAATATCACTCTCTTTGCGGAGCGACATCGTGGTATTGTCCCAACGCTCAACTTCATCATCGCCACGAACAGCCTGGAGAATTTTTGCAAGATAGCCTGGTATTGTACGAACCAGGGCATTCTTACTTTCAGCATCCCAGGGAACAGTTTTATTCTCGAAATGACGACGAGTAAACTTTCCGTCCGTCTTGGTTTTAACGCCGAGTATTCTCGCAATTGTACCGAGAGGGCCATCATTTTCTTCACCGTATTCTGCAATACGTTCAGCAATGGCAGGGAGTGCCCTGCTTATTCCGGTATCAAAATCCTTGAATGCTTTCTTGATTGACGGTGAAAGGAGCTTGTCACCGAACGTACTAATCAAGAGCCCAAACGGGTTTCTAACGAATTCTCCAATACCGCCATTCTGGATAAACATCTTACCCATACTGGCCATCTGGCCAATTTCAGTATTATTGAACTGCTCAGTTACAAGTTTTTTATACTCAGCCAGATTAAACCCACTGCCACCGAATACCGTAGATGCATCCGTAGGCGCTTCGCCGTTACCACTAGCACCATCCGAAGACTGCTGGCCATAGTATGCCGCACTAGCTTCGATGTACTTGGTAACATTCTGGTTTAGGTATGTTACAATGGCTTCAAGATTCTTATCTACAGAATCAAGCTTACCGGTTACTTCAGAAAAAAATTTCTGGTTGGCCATCATCGCATTCGATGTTGAGGCAACCAGAGCATTTACCTGTGCAGTACCTGCCGCAATACTTGCGTTCGTGGATTTCTTAAATCCCTCTGCAATACTATCGGCTAAGTACGCATTATCACCACCATAATTATTGGTGATGGCCGTGTTATAGTTGTCGCCGCCGTCTTCATCGCCAAATGAATCGAATGATACATCATCAAACGTCTCATTCATTTCAGCGCTTAGCTCGGCCATTGGGCCGGATGTAGCCTGGCGGTCTTCGTTGTTAAAGTTGCCTGATTTCAGGTCTTCTTTTGCATTTCTAAGACCTTCGCGGGCAGACTTGATTAACGCGCTATTTTCAAAAGCGCGTATTCCACTTTTACCAGACGTTGTCGCTTTACGAATATTATCCCTAACAGATTTAGCAGCTTCGCCAACTGTCGAGACTGTATTTTTCGTATACGGCATCATGTCTGTAATCAAGTTCAGAGAACTGCTTCCTATTGAACGCAGAGCGTTTGACCACCAATTCGATGATGGTTTATGCTCCGACATTCTTATTTTGTCATCAGCCATAGGAATCGCACTTCCTTTCTGTTATTGGCTTTACCGTATTAATCAAATGTTTTCCGTCTAAAATCATGGGCATTTGCGAATAAAGAGCCGGGAAACATTATGTTTCCCGAAGAAAAAACTCGACGCATATGTATTTCCATTATGAGAATGCGCCGAGCTTCAATGCCAATGTTACTTTATACTAACATTGGCATTGATACTAATGTGCTTGAGAATATCCTTGCCGTAAAATACAGCAAGGATAGTTCCAAGTATTATTC
>CAVCKO010000003.1:98489-118223 GCA_963602825.1 Treponemataceae bacterium
TGTCTATATAAAATACGAATTGTGAATATCGAAACCATAGGGGATTTCCTATGTTCCCAGCAAAAAAGACGCCGGCCATATGCGGTACGGCGTCTTTTTTTGTTGCGTTTCACTTAGCGCCAAGAATGCGCTTAAGCGCATTCGTACTTAGTCTGCAGTATTCGCTACAGAACTTTGTATTGCCCGGCACCTGTTCGTCACAGGCTGGGCATGCACATTTGTGCAGTTTGGTCGCATGGGCTTCGTCCCACGCTCGGTCAAACTCCCATAATTCTTTGCAATCATGGGAACAGAATTGGCTATCGGGGGTCCCGCGGTACTTCTGACCGCAGTATCGGCAAACACCCTCGTAGCTCTTCTGGCACTGCCAGGAGCAGTATAAAGGGTTGTCGGTGTTCGATCGGCGCTGGTCATACACCTTCTTACACAAAATGCAACGACGGTGATGATGGTCAAGGGCATCACCGTTTTCGTCCGTCCTGTTAAAACGGACAAGTGCTACACGGCACTCTGTCGAGCAGGTGCACTTGTTCGGCCTGCTCGACGCATCGAACTGCACGCCGCAGTTGATGCATTTTTTGAGAAAGACTTTCATCTTTTTACCTCCTTAAATTTACCAGACGATTCTGTCATCTGGTTTCATCTAATAAGATAATATGTAATTTGAGATTTTTACTATACGAAAATGGCTCTCAAGCCCCGTCACCAGGGAGCGGTGACGGGGTATGGTGGAGAACCAAATGCCTTTGGTTGGGGAGGTGTCGAATCACTTCTTGATGCGCTTGCGCAGATACTTCGGGCAAGAGCTCTTTACAGAAAGCACCTTGTGTGCCTTCTTGGTAACCTCGTAGGTGCCGAGGTGTTCGCGGGTCTTCGGCTGATAGGTATCGACCACCTTGGTGCTCTCAGCTCTGTCCTTAAGGCAGATAGAGCCCTTGAAGTCCTCCTTCGGCAGAAGGTCGAACTTGTTGCCGGCGTCGATATACTCATACAGAGCCTCAGCGAAGAACTCGTAAAGGCCATCGACGGAATCAACGGTAAAGTCAGCAGTCATGACCTTTTCGCTCTCAGCGGAGTCAACGCCATACTGCTCGAGTGCATGCTTAATAAACTTACGGAAGCCCTTGGATACGGATACTTCCTCGATATCAGCGAGCTCGCCGCTCTTGACAACTGCACGCTTTGCGGTGAAGTTCGGGTCGTTGAGCATAGCTCTCATGAGCTCGTTGAACTTGTCCTTGCTGAACTTAGCGAGGACGGTCTTGCCGTTCGCATTCGGGGTAACTGTAATCTCTCTCAGTACATCCTCAACAGAACGTACAATGTGTTTCTTAGCCATAGTTATTTCCTCCTTACAAGATTTAGATTTGTTTCTGGCTTACCCTTTTGTTAGGCCGCGATTAATATTTTAACAAGATTTACCATGTTTCTTATGTCCGACATATGCTGTCCCATCTTCAATGGCATCAGCTATCGAACGAAGTACATTTTCAAACACGGCAAAGTCGCCAAAACCGCAGTAGATCTTTTCGTTCGGATTACGTTCATGCGCCATGATACTTCCATGAAGATATCTGTCGTCATCGTAGTTGTCAAGCCCGTAATCGTCATCATACAATTCATCCATGTATGCTTTACTCCTTTCATGAACTTATAGTGATGTGTTCGGCAATATAATATACCAATCAATGAATTAAAATACATCGAACGAACACTCCAGTAATTGGAGTGCGTTCGGGTATTGCTTTCCCGACTCCTTTCGTGGCGTCCTGATACAAACGTCAAGTTAAACGCACCTCAATGAACTGCGACCCCCTGGTTGCAAATAACCCCACCGTGCTCCACATGCACGGTGGGGTTCGTTTTGCTTAGGATTTGTAAATCTCTTCCAGATGGCGCTTAAGTTCAACAAGAACCTTGTTTCCCAACAGGGATATGAGAACCGACGGAACCATTCGTTTGAGAATTGCGGACTCCGACATGAGCAGAGAAACTTCTTCATCAGGGTGATATGATGAATATGGCTCGTATCCTTTCTTGACACACTCGTCGATAACGACTTTGTTCGCCGTATACATAACGGCTTTATCGCCAACTTTGAGCTTGTCTGTGTGCTCTATATAGAACTCAACAAGGACAGCACCATCATCAACCTTATGACCCTTAATGACGCCGAACGCGTTTGTTTCAATCTTGCCAGTGGTCTCAGTGAAGAGCATTCCACACTTCATAACCGAGTCAGACTTATCATACTTATTCAGCATCGTCTTTTTGTCCATGATACCCTTATAGTATTTTCCTACAACTCTCTGAAGCGATTCGCTCATTTCTTCAAGCTCGGATGTCGCATATATTTTGATATCGACAATTACTCCAGGGTGCGATGCTTTTATGTTGTTTCGTGAGTTTTCGTTGATAGCAGAAACCTGGTCTTTCTCGAGGCCCTTAAGGAACTTATTCAGCTCGTTATCCTCAAAGGATTCATCGAACTGCATCAGGGAGTCTCCAACTTCAACGTGGTCCCCGACCTTAGCCATGAATTCGACGTTGGAATTCTTGCCAACGATTGCCGCATCTGGTAATACTATGGCGGTACCAAGACGCTCGGACAGACTTTCGGTGCATATAGAACCATCCTGGTAGGTGTTATATGAAGACATGACTGCAATCTTAACAAGAGGGCCTACTGTCATGCGAATTCCATTGAGTGGGTCTCTCTTAAAATAATCCTTATGGTAGGCCAGCGTATCGTTCTGTTTAAATTTGTCGCCAACCTTAAGGTCGCTAATTAACTGGTTTGACAGATAAAATCCGCCCGCACCGTTTTTCACGATATGCGATGATAAGTCAATCGCTCTAGGAGTACCACTCTTGTATTTCACAATCATGATATTGGTCTTATCGTTCTTTTCAACGACTTCACCATCTTCCTCAGCATTGACTATGAAGTCTGATGCGAGTTTGTATTTTATCGCTTCGTCAGCACCGTTGCTTATGAGCACCGGCATAGCATCCTGTGTAGGAACTATATGGCGCGTCTGTTTTCCTGCCATCGCCGTACGTATCGGGTCGTCTCTAGTACAACCAAGAGTCGTAACAAGTTCAGAGACTGAGAATAGGTTCGTATCGTTGAGGTCCTTGGTGTCTTTGCACTCCACGTAACCTCTAACGTTATTTATCGTAGGTTCCCATGTCAGTTCTCTGTTAATGCCGCAGTTCGCGTCAGGAGATGTCGACATCGCCATAATACCAGTCATCGATGGATCGAATGAACGTTTTTCTTCATTGTATGCCTGGTCAAGGTTTGCTCCGCGGAATCCCTTACAGGAGATGATGTTTGTTTTGTATGCCTCGACAACAGGGTTCAGGACAGAGTAATCCTCAACCGTCTGAAGTGCCAGTATCTGTTTTATAACAGAATCTCTTGGTATAGAAAGCTTATGCTTTCCTCCAGAGTTTCTAAACGACGTATAGTGCTGAGCTATCGTCGCATAGAGTATTGCGGGGATGATTTCATTCGACCGAACACGATACAGCCATTCCTTACCCTCGCTCGTGTAATCGTTATCCGCAAGCAGGTTACTTGCATGGATGGACAATGACACGATATCCTCAGGAAGTTTAAGATCCTTAAGAATCTCAGCAGTAATTGGGTCGATAAGGAATTCGTATGCATTGGTTAGTGCGTTGATAATTGCTGCTTTTCCATATACTTTCTTGAAATAGTCTATATATGGGAACTGGTCGTCGAAGTCTGCAAATGTGTAACTCTTTGTGTCGAATACCAGAATACCGTTCATCAAGAGCTGCGCTTCTACCGTGTTCTTGTACGACAGGTAACAATCGGAGAACCGCACAACTGCAACGTCTGGAGTTGCAGGAACCTTTTTATCGCTCAGGGTGAACTCGATGTGAGCCTTATTCATCACCTTGGTAAGACCCTCCCAGTACCCCAACAGCGATATGAGAGGTATCGACTGTGCCATGATTGTCGCGGTGTTGAACAGCAAGCGTTTGCCAACGTCGAGACCATTATACGCCTCACGTTCAGAATCGCTGAATGTACCGACGATAATGTCAATTACGCTCTGCCCATCGTCTGTTGTCTGACTCTTCAGATTTACATAAATCGGTGCTTTGGCTTTCGTGCCAATGCACATATATCCAGGCTTTTCAGGATATCCGAGCTCATCCGATTTTTCTCGAGCAAAGAATATTACAGTATCCCCATGTGTGAACTGATAAAACGTCTTGGAGAGTTCATCGAATTCGATTGTAGAGATTCTGCCGCTGTTCAGGTTAAACGCATTACCCATTTTGAAATATGACGCCACCATCGAGTTCTTTGATGCAAGCTTGATGAGTCTTTCGATATTCGAGAATGATTTAGTACCCATTCTGCGAATGAATACCTTGTTGTAATTCGTTACAATCTGGACAGTATCGGGCCCCGTCTTAACCACAGGGTAGAAGAAGTTTTGTTTTGTGATGGTCTTCTTGTTACCACCGAGATAGAGGAACTTGTTGTCTACGAATTTCGGAATATCAACCGATATAGTATGACGCTGCCGGTTAACATCTTCCATCACAACCCGCCAAGTCTCTTTATAATTGAGCGGGTCTGACGTATCGGTAACTGTCATATCAATCACATGCATCGGAATCTGTTTATCTCCAAGACTGGTAAACGTGGATGCAATATCCTTATTAAGGCAAGTCTCGTTGTAAACCTTCTCGAAATTTGTATATGTGGTGGTGGCCATATTCTTATTTGTAGTGTGGAGTTTGTCAGCCACCTGGGTCTTAGGTATGGGGATGTCCGTCGCAGTAATTTTCTGAATCTCTGAGAGCTTCATACCCTTAACCTTGACATTACCCTCTTCCTTGCGAAGCTCCGCATCACGAGCACTGCATGCGGCAGAAGTCTTGACCTTATGGGCGATGGCCGCATTATACATTGCGGAAACCATCTCTTCGTCTTCTTCAAGCTCAGACTCAGCAGTATCCGCAATCACATCACCAGCCAGGGTCTCATCGATGGGGTCGTCTGGGTCTACCTCGCTCATCAGACTCTGTGATATATTGGATACCGTGCTGTCAATCTTCGCCTGCGCAATCTGCTCAGCCGTACTTACAGTATCAAGCGGCTGGGGCTTTTCTGTTCGTTTTGTAACAGTCTTCTGCTGTACAGGAGGCTTTTTTACAGCCATAGTGGGAGTTGCTGTTTTCGGTTTGGGGGGAACTTTGCTGGGGGTTTTGTCAGGAAGATTAGCGTCATCTCCAAGGAAGTTGTACTTCTCTTTGATGACCGCTGCAGCAGTCGTTGTAATCTCTTCCCTGGCAAGGTCTTCCTCCCTAAGCGCCATAAGATTAACCTTCGCAACGCTGTTCATCAGGCGATGAAGCTCGCGCTTGTATGGCGTATAGTCCTTTTCAGTGCACTTGCTTGGGTTTACCTTGAGCCACATCTTATCGGTATAAATGACGATATCAATATCCAAGAGATGTATCAAGTCATAATACTTATAGAGAGTATAATAGATAAAGAATGCCGGATTCTTTATCATATCTTTAAGGCTGCCCACCGCAAGCCGATGCTCATTGGCATTAATGAGAAGAATCTTGTGGTACCCCTTAGTGTCCTCCCTCATGAGAATCGAGTTGATGTAATCAAGGTACGTCGAAATCCACTTCTTAATATTCGTAAGGTTCTTAGTCATTCTTTCGAATATCTCCATGTGGTGAGACATGTCGAAGAATGTATTCCACCCTCCAGATTTGTAAAGTGGAATTTTCGGATGTTTCATCAGATTCGTCGTTTTTTCGATAGCTTCGTATAGCTTGGTCCTTTCATCGAGACGACGTTCATTGTACATTCTGCCATACAATCTACCACGATAGACGAAATCCGAATAGAAGTACTTATACTTACCGTCGGCTGAAACGGTCTTGTTGTTAATCATATCTGTCGTTTCTTTAAACGAGCTAGACAATAAAAAAACAAGGTTGCCGTGCTTCATAGGTTCACCCTTGGGCAACGCAACCTTGACGGTCATTGTCTTTAGATATGGCTTAGAGTCAATATAAATAGCCAATTTAATTCACTCCTTCCTTAATCAAATGTTACCAAGCGAAAAAATCAGTCCGTCGCGAGCGATACGCTGACGACGGAACTGACTTATGTTTGGGCTGATTAGCCCTTGGAAGCTGCGGCAAGCTTAGCGGCCGTGCCGATCACAGCAACGCCACCAGCAACGAACGAAACGACCGCGGCGATGTTACACACCACCCACGAGGTCGTAACAACTTTTGCGGCATTAGTCATCGTTCTCACCTCCGTCATTGTTGGAGGCGGCTGCCTTGGCCTCATCTGCTGCGGCCTTTGCGTCGGCAATATTCTTGCGGACACTGTTGACAACCCCGCAAGCTGCCTTTACGCCATAATAGGCGAAGGCTACTGCACAGCCGGCAACGCCTACTGCAACCATTTTGTTTGTAAACTTGCCGAGTCCGCTTTCGAATTTGTTTTCCATAATGAATTCCTTTCCAGTCCTGAATCAGGACCATTTAAAATTATTTATAACTACTAGCACCCAATATGCTTTCGTTATACACATAAATAATATACCACTATTTATCAAGAAAAAACGGTATGCCAAATGGCATACCGTTTATATTAATCATCAGCCACCTGCCAGTTGAGATCCCTAAGATTCTGGGATACCTCTTCTAGCATGCAACTGTCGATGGGTTCGCCACCAATGCGTTCGATCTCACCATTGAGAAGGCATATTACTTTCGTCAAAGCCTTTATGTCCTTGTCTTTCAGCTTCGTATCAGTCGTTTCGACGAATCGATAGATTGCCTGAACAGCATCCTCATAGCTAGACACAGAGTCTCCGACAAGCTCGTTGTATGCCCTCATATGACAAGACGGAACCCAATTGTTTCCAACAGACACGAGATATATATCGTCGAAGCACATGGCCTTGATGACATCCTTATATTTGAAGGTCTGAATCTCATATGTGCTTGATGGATTCTCTTTCTCAAGCTGCAGTTTATATACCTTGACGGCGTCTTCGGAATGATGCGCGGCGATTGCAGTGCCGCCATCATCGAATAGAACTGTAATATGCTTCATGGTTCATCCTCAGCGAAACTCAGAGCACACTTTGTATGTTTTCCGCATACGCTTGATTGTCTTGGCAGATAGCGTTTCTCTTACTTCCTTAGATGAGAGAACCACTACTATCAGCGCGGCAACCATCTGCGCTACGACAATAGCAATTGTCTTTCCGTGAGTGGACAGGAATTTCAGCACGGTTATGAAATCCGTGGACCTCAGCAGGTCTGCAGCCTTCCTCTTCGAGTCCTTCGGATGTTTGCGGATATAATCATCCATATCAACCATAACCTTGCCGCCCTTGAGCTTTGCTTTCTGCGATTTAAATTTCTTTTCATCGCGCTCAATTTCCTTGAGAAGATGATCCAAATCATCTTTAATAGCATCCATCTGCTTGTCAGACATCTTCTTAGCATACTTCCCAAAGTATCTGAACTGTGCTTCCTGCTCGCTCAGTTTGTTCTTTTTCTTTGACATATATAGTACCTCGCTATATCCTCTCTACGTTTTGCCACTTCAGCTGCTAAGGCAATAGCCCGCACCGGCGACGATGCGCCATATCCAATGCCGTTACTCGACGCAGCATGCGACAACTGTGCCCGTCTCTTTTTACTACGGCGCTTCTTGCTATTATTCGTAATCATCAAATCTCCTCCTAACGAAATATGTTTTGTCGCGTAAAGCTCCTGCAATACGCGACAAAATAATATATCGATGAAATCAATTTACGCTACGCAGTACACCATCTACGATTTTCATAAACTCGGCAAATTCTGTTTCGGTGCCGGGTGTAAAGTACCCGCACTGAGACACACTGGTGGCATCACAATTGTCGAGTTCGAGCACATAATCAACCATGTGCCCGTTAAAGAACGAATCTAATGCAGGCAAGATGTATCTGGGCTCTTTCGTCAACGCCTTAGAAAGAGTACGCTTAATACTTGCCACAGGCTCAGAAAGCCGAACAGCATACTTCGCAATTATCGTGGGACTGACGTCAATTGGGTTATTAACCCAATCACTCATCTTACGAATTGCGACAATGCGGCATCCTCCCATGAGCATGAATGCAAACAAATCGCGTATCGGAGTTGTAGCAACAGCGCGAATCTTATGGGAAAACGGCTGGCCATTAGCTGATTTGTGATAGGACTTCATTACTTCAATCTTCGCCGACATCTCTGAGGAATCTACGCCGAAGAAGGGTAACTCTTCTCTCGTATCAAGAATAGACGCCAGCGTGAACTTCCTAACATGCTCCTTGTTGCCGGCATAGCCGAAATAATGCTGGTCGTACCACTTGTACAACAGCTTATCGCTGTTGAGGAACATAGAAAGTTTTTCGCTGTTTATCTTCCGCAGGCATTCTGCGTATATCCTAGCGGCAATAAGATCGCTATCGTCGCATTTATTCGGGAGTATGGGCAACCCGAACTGATTGTGCTCGGTACTGAAGAAATGCCCCGGGTCAACATCGAATTCCTGTATAGTGTGAGGTGGGATTACAACCTGGGCATTTGATATGATGCCGGCCATGGGAATCATTGGAGATTTCAGTCCTCCCTGGTACTCTCTATCAGGGATGTCAGTATCTTCATGAATGGACGCCGCCAATTCACATAAACTACAAATGTCATACATCGATGGGGATGCTTCGAGCTTTTCATCTTCTTTTATCTCGTCACGAAGAGCTCGGCTGATATAATCAGTCGAAAATATCAGTATGTCTGCATCGCAGAAATACCTTAAGGCCGCCAGTGTCGGCCAGTTGAACTTGCCGGTAAACACAGCGCTTATGCTTGAAAACACCGACTTTGCGTTATTGGGAATTGCTTCGTTTGGGTTAAAGGTCTTAAGATAACCAAAAACATCTTCGACCGGTCCTCTCATTGAGAATTTCAGAGTCTCACTACTCATTGTCGTTATCCTCCTTCTTCATTTCGTTATACTTGCAAATGTACATGCCGTACTCGTTTTTATAATAAGGGCACTCCTGGCAAGCTCTGAGCGTATCTTCAACAGTGCGATTATCTTCGATACCCATTATCCGTGGACAGGTCATCGTTTGGTCCTCCTTTCGAAATACGGTTTATTATTAAGTGGAGTTTGATATAACTTTTAACGATATATTATTTCAACCAGTTGAAAGGAGGCTGAAATACGCCATGGACGCAAAAGACAAAATCGACAAAGTTTATGCTTTCCTCTTCCTACCGCCGGGAGAACCTGACCCCGAGAACGTTATCGTGTATGCGGTTGCGCAGTCAAAGGCCGAGAAGGATGAGTTTATTAGAGAGCGGGGATGCCATAACATGACGGTTGTGAAATTAGATAACCAGTCGGATTTGTGCGCATTTGGAGAATACTTAGGTTACCCTACAGAAATCCCATTCCTGTTTCCATATAAGGTTGGTCTGGGGAAGCATGGAGAAGAGCTCACCATGCTCATGACAGGCATAGAGCATGATGAGGTAGTAAGAATGATGCATGCTATGAAAAACGACGTAGTGCGCAGCTCGGTTCTCAATGGAGTATTCTTTAAGAAAAAATACAAGAAAGCACTTAGTATTATTACCGAATGGCCTCTCAGCACGCTCAAAATAGTGGTCTCGCTGTTCGGTGAAACATTCACAATAGACGAGAAAGGAGATGATAAGCCATGAAATGTTATGTGGTATACAGGCGCATGACAAAAGCGGAAATCAAGAAAGCCATGGAAAATGGCGAGCCAATTCCGGAAGACAGGATGCAGGTATATGCATTCACGGTATCCAAAAAAATCGCGAAGGAATTCATGAGGATTCATTCGGACAAAGTGTTCGACATGAGAAAAGAGAAGTTTTCCGACGAGGAATACTACGACTTCCTCGAAGACCATCAGGAAGATAACCTGTATATGGTGAAGCTTCGTGATAGAGTCAACACCATATCCGTTCCCATGAAAGAAGCTGAGGAAAGTGAGATTGAAACCTTCTATTACGACGAAGCGATATCCATGCTCCCAGAGCCTTTCATAGGATGCGTAGTCCCATCGTGTCGAATCTTCGGTAAAAAATATCAGAGAGTATTGGACTTGCTTGGAACAAGCAAGGCTGTGTGCAAAGCTAGATATCGTCAACTCGATGACGATGAAGCTGCCGATAAAGATTTTGAAATCGACAGTTATGACGCGGGAGAATGCGGCTTTAAATCACCAGGCATGTCTTCCAACAGCTTGAATATATACATCAATATATATGCTGATGTGCTCAGGGAAAGGAAAGGCAAATGAAAGTATATGTGATTTATGATAAGGATACGATGGAGCATCCTGAAATTACTGGCGGAGCGCCAGGACCGTTTGGGGAGTTGATGTGCATGGTCGCTTACACGGATTCCGAGAAGCGCGCACGTAAGTACATCGACTGCCGTGCAAAGAAGGTGTTTAAGCTTAAGACATATAAGATGTCCAAGCGCGACTATGTTAAGCTTGTTAATAACTACGCTCTCAGAGAACTTAAGGAATTCAGGTTGACAACCCGAAATGGTAAAAGTCATACATCGTCGCGTGAAGTGAAGATTGTTATGACCGGAGCCGAGCACAATACACTCACCGATGAAACGGCGACGTTCGGATGCAGCAGGGTTTCATTTGCACCTATCGAATTCTTCAAAGAGAAGTATCTGATTGCACTGGTGAAGTTGGAATATAAGTCAATAGGTTCCGTAAACGCATACAACGTCGGAAACGACGATATGTATGGCACTGGGTGGGGCGATGATTTACCCGATGCATCGGTCGATGAAGTAGCAGCGTACATCAACATCAATCTTGACGATTTCAAGTGACTCCTGATATTTCCAGCTGGGAACAGTGGTATAAAGGAGAGTGATAAGCATGGCTCTTATAAAGAAAACAAAAATCGGTGGTGTCGAACCACCGGAGTATGGAGTGTATTTGGCCAACGACAAGGACCGTGTGAAATTCGTAAACAGAATCGAACGAATAGTGCGGTCATCCATGGAATATAAGGACTACGTCGCATTCCTGAAGGAATATGTCGATATGACCAAGTGCTCATTCTTTAAAGGGGTAACAAATGTCGATAACCGCAAGATTAAGATTGAGATACACCACGAACCTTTCACCCTGTTCGACATCGTATCGACGGTTCTCAACAAATGGGAATCGGAATGTATACCCCTCAACGACCTGCTGATTGCGGACGAGGTTATGTCCCTCCATTACACAAATGAGGTTGGACTCATACCCCTCAGCCAGACGGTCCACCTGATGGTCCACGACAACACTAATGTCGTGATTCCACTCTATCTCATATATGGTAAGTACAAAGAATTCGTGAGAGAATATCAGGACTATATCTCGGAAGAGATGTATGATAAAATCGAACGGAAAATCGTACTTACTAAAAACATCAAAGAGGATAGCTTCGATATGTTCAAAGCACAGTTCGAGTATCTCGAAGTTGAAGGCTTTACATTGTTTGAGGTCAACCCCGAAAGCGCGTAATAATTATCCGGATGGCATTTCTGCCATCCGGATATTAATCCCAAAATGTCCAAATCAGAACCTATCTTTTACAAAAAGGTTCGTTCTATTAAAATAAATTTTACTTTTCATTTCCCGTCAAACAGCGCTATAATCGGCTTTCGTAGATATATTATTATCGCGATCAAGCCGATTTCAAATGGCTAAGCAAGGAGGAGGACCAAATGGCAGATCTCGCTAGAGATGAAATCGTTTTGGATGATACTGGGGATTCAAAACGAGAAAGAACGGACGGCGGCATCGATGATGCATTATCATCGGCGTTGGAAGATTCCGTTATCGTAAAACAGTATTACAGTAAACAGAGAAAGTTCTCGGATGCCGAAATTCAGCAGATGAAAGACGGTATCCGAGAAATTTGCGTCAATGACTTCAGTGATGACTATAATCTCACAGACGAGGAAAAGTACGCAAATGCAGAAGAGGCTAGGATATATGGTGCTGTAAGTAGAACGAAGAGGAAGTGTAATAACATCGCTGACTTTATCATTGCAGTACGTTTCCGCCTCGACGCGGTTGACTATATCGCAAAACACAATGGCGTGTATGATCCTGAGGATTTCCTCGATATGGTCTCGGAGGGAAAAATCATCTTAACCGGTTTACCGTTTCCTAAGTATACGGGAAAAGACCGGAAGAAGATAAACTGGGATTACATCTGGGAGTTCTGTGCGGATAGGTCTAAGGACCCGAAAGAATTCCGCGAATCTACGAAAGACGACGACTTCTACGAGCATTCGAGGGAGAACGGAGGTCGAAATCTGTTTAGCGACGCCGAATACCAGCGGCTTGTTGAGAACGGTAATTCGGATGAAGTGGTGCCTGTTGAAATGATGGTGCCCAGCCCGAAGACGATGAAGCATCTCATCAAGCACAACCCGAATATAGCCGACTCGGTTGTTAAGTACATTGGCTATCTGCGGAAGACAAAGAACAACTCTCACGTATACGATGCGGGCGATGTGGTTCGTGAACTGCGCTCGATTGAAGTTCTGGACAAGCGCGACATTAGAGCAACTAAGGTTGCTCCTCCTGTATTCACAGGTAACTACGAATCGGCATCCGATTGGCAGAAGTATCAGCACGACTACTACGAATGGTACATCTCGAATGTATATGTCGACGAATCTAAGGGTTCAAGAATGACCATCGCAGAATACGACCAGGCGCAGGTACGCAATCTCATGGAGGAAGCTGGATGGAATGTACGCAAGTTCAGAAGCGATTCCAAGTACTACAAGAAGGAAAAGAAGGCTGAAAAAGCAGCCAAGAAGAAGGGAAAGCGCGTGAAGGAAAACCTTCTCGAGAGCGACCATCGTAACAAGAAAAAGAAGAAGCATAAGGAAACCAGTGAAAAGCTTATCGAGGACATGAGAAGAAGACAGGAAGAAGACCTCGTATCTTTAACCGGAGGAAACTATGCGGACTTCGATGATTATGTCGATGCGATGGAAAACGTCGATTACGACAAAATCATGAAAAACCGAAAGGGGTAAAGCATAATGGAACAGAAGTTTCATTCCAGAATAAAACAGCATTTCGGGAATGAAGACCTTATCGTAGAACTGGAGAAACTCTCCAAGAGATACGATGTCGACACAAACGCCAAGACGATTCTCATATACGATATACTGAAAAAGTATGGGGTGCGTTTTGAGAAGCTTGGTCCTGGCACAAACAGGCTCGGCATACAGATTGACGGATACGTGTTCAAGATTGCGCTTGACGCACTTGGACATATGGACAATCGTAGAGAATTTAAATATTCTCCCGAGTTATATCCCGATGTCATCAAGGTGTACGAATGCATGCCGAACGGCTTAATCGCTGTCAGTGAGTATGTTACCGTATTCGACCGCGAGATGTACTATGCAAATACGGATAAGATGAGAAAGATTCTTCACAGACTGTGCGAGAGTTATCTCATCGGCGATATCGGTATAAGCATCAACAACTTCATGAACTGGGGAGTTCGGGTGGATGGTTCGATTTGTTCGCTCGACTTTGCATACATTTACGATATCACGTCAGATGCGTTTATGTGTACATGCAAAGAACATCCGTTCGTGGAATACGATAGCGATTTCAACAACCTCATATGCCCCGCATGTAAGAAGAAGTATTCGTTTGCGCAGATTCGCAGACGAATCTCTGATAAGATGGAGGAAGCAGAGGTCGGAGATATTCGGGATAAAGCGTATATTATGACCGAGGAAACCCAGAAGCTTGAAATCAAACCAGAGCTTTCCGTGTTTATGAAAAATGAAACACAGAAAGACAAAAAACATAAGGGGCGCCATGAAGACGAGAAGAAGCCGTCCGCAAGAGAACTTCAGTTAGAGGAGCTCGACAATACGACGGATGAAGATCGTCTCAAGAAAATCTATGGTGAATAATGGAATGGTGGGAAACCCCACCATCCACGTTTAATAAGGAGGACTATTATGTCAAAGAAAAAGCATAAGAGGGACTATGACAGTTATGACATGTCTCTCGATGAGAAACTCGATCGCATCTACGACGACTGCGATGAACAGTCCAGCAACACAGGGCTCCAGGAACTGCTCAACAACGTCGGCGATTCCGTAATCGATACATTCGATAATGACGCCGAACCCGAGATGCCCGTTGTAGAAACCAAAACATCTGCAGAAGGCACAAGCCCTCACAAGGTATCTACCAATCCGGTCATTGATTCGCTTTCGGTTATAGAACCGAAGATGGGCAACGACTCAATCTTTCCAACCACGGTGAATCCAACACCCAGCGCATTTGAAAAGCAGATTGGGGAAATGTTCGATTCGGACGACGATGATGACGACGACGAACCCGAACTGCCCGAAATGCGCATCGACCTCGTAGAATCTAACGACAAGGCTATTTCCATCGTCAGATTCACCGACGGAATAAACTGCGTAACAGTAAATCTGACTACTATCCTCAATGATGCTGAACACAAGAGGGTAATTCCCAACGACAAGCTTGCGGACCTGGCAAAGAACGTAACTGATGCATGCATCACATCAATGATGCCGCTGAAGATTATGCCCGAGGCCGAGTATACGGAGCTTGTCTCAATGATCGGCAACTTCGACCATCATGCATACCGCATATGCGATATGAGCAGATTCGATTCCAACAGGTATCTGGCGATATACAAGATGGCCGCCGGCTTCGATGAAACTCTTGCAAAGATCATCGATATAACAGCGGCTCACAACGCAACCGCATTCTTCCTCGCAGTGCTTCAGGATTCGTGCTTCAAAAAGCACATAATGTGGAATACTACAACAGACTTCCTGCAGTTCAGCGGCAACACCGAAATTGACTTCGATTGGGATGTCTTCTTTAAGACAGATGGTGTCGACCCGATATCTTCTGCAGGAAAACATCTCAGTATCGAAGAACTGAAGGCAGAGCTTGCAAAGTCCACAGTATCCCTGGGAATGTTCTGGGATCCGCTGATTGACTTCGGGGACTCCAAGACTGACGACAGCGAGGACGATGATTCGGATGAAGATGATGAATCCGACGAGGGCACCGAAACCAACGAACTCGCCAGTGACATCGTTGAAATGGACGAAGAGGATACGGAATCTCTCGCAAAAGAACTTGAAGAAGGTCTGGAAAGTGAGTCCGTAGAGGTTGAAGCGAAGAGTGAGACTGTAAGTGTTGCTCCCGATTCAACAAGCAGGTATGAGTCCGATGAACTCGTGCTGGACGTTATCAGGAGAAAGGATACCCACTGATGGATATGTACTTCATGACTCTTAAAGAGTTTTTGAAGCACTTCATCAAGCTGGTTAATAATAAGGACGTACTGACGTATCAGTACGTCCTTATTTCCAACACCCTCAAGAGCGACAATAGTATGGAAAACGTCTCGAAGATATCATCACTGTACCCATCATCAAGAATCATATCGGATTATCTGTGCGAGCACGATGAGGAAAGTTTCGTAGAGCGGTACTATGAGGAACTGCATGGGAATCGCCCTGCGATTGTCGCCCTCCTGGACTGTATTATGTCTCAGGATATAGACACGGTCATCATTAACGGCGTTGATGAAGACAAGCGGATTCCGTATATGGATGTGATAGCAAATTATATCTATACCGAATTCGGAGTTCCCGTATACAACTTTAAATCGATACGGAAAGGTAAGGAAGACTTTCAGAAATGGAGCCAGGAGAAAGCATTCAAGACGGTCCATGAAGAATTCAAATCCTATACAAAAAATATCGATTTGGACAGACTGACAAACCACGAACGCAATCAACTGCTGAAAACTATGAGCACGAAGAAACTTCGTAAGGAAGTTCTCGCACTTGGAATGTCGAAACAGACGACCAAGGAAATGTCGAGAAAGGACCTTATCGAAACTCTGAATGAGTCATACGGCAGTGATTACAGCTTATAAATGGAGGTAACTTATCATGGCAGACGTAGTAAACACAGCAACAGCACCCGAGACCAAGGCATCTTCCCCGGAAGCACCGGCAACCCATCCTACAAACAGGCACAAGATATCCGACATAAACGAGTTCGAGTCGTTTATGGTGGGAGATGTTCCCGCGCTGTTCGTCGACCTCAGAATAGAGAAGGATACTGTGCCTGAGGGCTATTACATGTATCAGATACGTCACGACGACAATGGTGATTTCGCGACAATCGAGAACCAGGTTATCGTGAACTTCGCTGGAACACTCATCACGAGGACGGTCCTTAATATTCCCGACAGTGGTCTTATACTCAGCGATGGCTATGGAGCTGATAACGGTACCACATGGGGATTCGTGAACCACTTCTCCGAGTTCGGCGATTCGTTCGCGTACAACCCGGCGACCAACATGTGGGAATTCGTTCCTAAGAAGACTGACGCTCCTGCAACATCCGCCGAGTAATACGGCAACACAATAAAAAATCCGGCTCTCGTTTAATCACGAGAGCCGGATTCTTTTTTACCATTGGGCGAACTCATCGTCCACCCAATCCTCGTTGCTATCCGGAAATTTGCCGAATACCAACACAAGTAAATTCGTAACTGCAATAGCGGCGAGTATTGATGCCGCAACGTAAATTCCCATCATATTCAGATTTCCTCCTATTATTTAGCATCACGGTATTGCGATGCTTTATTCTACTTAAATAATATACACATGCCCAATCCGGAAATACGAATCAGGGATATATTATTACGGAGTCCTTGACCATATTCTAAAGTATTTGAAGGAGGTGATAAGTATGTCGGAATTATGGAATAAAGAACTATGGACCAACCCGAATATCATGTTTTCGTTCAATACGATAATAAACGAATATGATATCAGACAGGCCGGGTACTCAATTGCAAACGAATTCAAACAGTTGGACGATACAAAGCTGGCCAAGCTTGAACGCCTCGACAAGGATGCCAGACATAAACAAATTGGCGTTTGGATTCGCGACGACAAGGAATTTGCGAAAAAGCACAAGGAGGGATTTGTAGAAGCACGACGCAGGTTCTTTACAGAAAACAATCTCGACGAAGAAAGCATCGTAGCAATAAAGAAAGACGCCATCTTCGTCAAAGGGGACGTCGACCATACGAAAGTTGGTGAATACATTGATTTCCGCAAAAAGAATCGGTATACATCATACATCAGATTGCCTAATAAGATAGAGCTATACTATTACGATGGCAATATTGATGTAAAGGGAATCGGTCAGGAAGCCGTCGAGACGCATAACGATGGAATGATGGATTTACTGAGAATCATTTTCAAGAAGATTGAAACCGATACGCAGGAATCCCAGATACGTGTGATTATGCGTTACATCAACGAATATAAATCTAGAAGATTGCCGGTCAACTATTATCGAGAATTCAACGCATCCAGTAAGATTCTTGTAGCAGACCCCGAATCGATGATGACATTCGATGACTACTGGGAAGATAGGAAAGATGAGCTCCTCATCTCCTATAACTATTTCAATGTATTAATACCCATCTTAAAGATGGTCACTTAACGGAGGGTTCTATTGTGGAATCATTAGCAAACATTACACACTACAACACATTTGGACTTGTGTATACTCACCCATCCGCTTCGTCGGATCCTTGGGAAATCGAGCCATTGACATATTCGTTAATTGCTAAACTGGGAGTATCGAAAACGATGAAGCTTCTTAAAGGTCAGACTGTGACATACCGCAGTCCGACTATGTCAAACACCACCGTTCGTCTCGCCGTCACTATGGTAGACGGCCTCAGGACTCAAGGGGACATACGCAAATTGCCGAAACGGGCTGGAGTGCTTAGGATTGATGCGGCCGCAGCCGACTTAGTGCTCAACAATTACGTCATCAATACTAAGTACGATAAATCCTGGAATCTTGGTCCAAGCCCCAAATACAATATCCTGAAGAGAAGGCTCAATCATGGGGAAGGGACCCCATGGTTCATTGCAGCAAGCTTCACTAACTCGCAAAATCGAATCTCTAAAATCTATACGGCATCAGATATTCTGGCGTTAACGGATGCCGAGATGCTCAGAATTATAGGGAATACGAAGGACCCCTACAGGTCGTACGATATAGATGGTCAGGAAGTCTTCGTCATAATGAGTCGTAGATATCATTATCAGGAGAATATAGACGCGATGACCAATCTCATAGACCGCATAAATTTAAGTGATTGTGCGCGATGGATCGGAGATGCAGTGAGCATTGCCAATGAAACATATCGTGGTCACACATTTACTCACGATAAGTACTATCATGCGCCATGCGATAGGTTTATGCAACTTTGTGAGCACACAAATAGTGGGGGTATCATTATTGGTTTGCAGTATGTTCCGGCTCTACCATACGGCCAACGTTTACGGGCGCTCTATGCGCATACCAATGAGAAGCTTGGAATATTTGCGAGTGTAACGGCGCGCAGTTACTGGGCTGACCTCATAAAACAACCAGAGTTGAATAGTATTGACGAAGGTGCATATGCTATTCTCGCAACAGCGAATGTGGATCGTTTGAGGATGGGGTATGAATGGCCGACTCTCAACCCAAACATCGAGATGTATCTTGGCGACAGCTTCACAGGACTATCTTCTAAGGAGAAGAGCTTTTTAATAAACCTGATCGCATCTGGGAGACGACCTCAGGACGTACCATGCTTTGACAAGAATTAACTGGAGAAAGGGTTTTAGTAATGAAAGATTTTGGAATGGTGTACACGAGACCACATCTGCCCACCGGAGAATTCGGCCCGTGGAAACTTGAAGCTCTCACTTTGGAAATGGCATCGTGTATGGGCATTGAGAAATTACTCTCTGTCCTCAACAGTCATAGTGAAACGTATTTCGACGGCATAACACGCGGGTACGTCGACGTAGAACTTGCAACCACCCCAATAAAGGGATCGCCACTTTGCGGAGAAATTCGCGATGGTAATTCTCTTGGACTCGTCAACTGGCAATTCAATGCAGAACGTATACGCAAATATCTTAAGAAATGCGCTAAGAATAACAACCACGAGTATATGACAGCCTTTGGCGAATTGACGAAGGTTGCGTTGGAGCAGGTGGAGCCGTTCATAGCGATTTCAATAAAATACCTCAAGGAACAGTTGGCGCCAGTATTCACGTATTACACGAAGAGAGAATTATCAATACAGTGGCGGTATAGATCGTGGGTTGATGATATGGTTAATAATACATGCCCCAGCCGGGCATTTGCATCAGACTCAATTCCCGCGTTTGTGCTTGTGAGCAAAAAATACTCCGCACATCAGAACTACTGGACAATGAAACATACGGTAAGCAAACTCACCCCACCCATACCTACGTTATTTCAGATGATAAAGGTGGCATATGATACAATCAACCCGGGAGATCTTACTTATGGCATGATAAAGTCTAGCGACCCCAGTTCTCTCCCATTGTGTTGGATTGAGGTTATTCCGGGAAACCCGTATGGACATAGGCTCGTTAGCACTCGATTGGACACAGCCGACGCCGATAATAAGCGGATCTATAAAACCGCACTTAAGGAATTTCATGACCAGAGATCTGTGAAT
>CAVCKO010000003.1:118233-119016 GCA_963602825.1 Treponemataceae bacterium
TCATCATCAGCATATCTGGATAAATGGTCATGCATCCTCTCGCCTGCAGAAAAGAATTTCCTCGCAACTTGCATATCTGAAAGAGAACTCCGCGATGTACCTTCTACGTGGGATTGAGTTTGCGGTATAAAGTTATCCCTGGGTATTTTACCCAGGGATATTTTTTGTCAGTTTGTTCGAGACTGTTTGTATGCCTCGATGAGAGATGTCTTGGATTTCTCGATGATGTATTTCATAAGAAATTCTTTATTGTAGAAAGATGTGGTAGTTCCAAAGAATCTCTTATCAATGGCATTCATAACGTCTAGACTAAGATTCTCAACATCGCGGTCGATATTCTTCATATCAATAGGGGCGCCGAGAATCCGTTTGTTACTCATCTTCATTGAGATAAGTGACAGGACAGTGTAGTCAATAAATTCAAGCTGATGAGTTGATTCCTCGAGGGATTTCGAAACATCGACTTCTTTCGCACGCACAGGCGCGACTGGTTGAGTTGTTTTTTCCTGAAGTTTCTTGGTCGTTGATGATATCAAAGCTACCACCACAACCAATCCTGCTGTAGTTAACAGATTTAATGATGCCGCAAGTATAATGATAAAATTGTCCATTGTGGTTATCCTCACTCTTCGTCTTTCTCATCGTTAACAATTGCTGAAATGAAACTGATTCCAGCACAGAATGATGGTATTCCAAGTATGCCGACGAGTATTAATAGAAATAGTTTCTGACCTTCCATGGTAACCATTCCTTTCACTTCTTGCGTATATCCATGCAGTGGCC
>CAVCKO010000004.1:0-118000 GCA_963602825.1 Treponemataceae bacterium
TCCGTACATGTGCGGATGAATGTGGGAAGTGTTCGGATGAAGTTGATAATCAAGGGACGGGATAAACCGTTTTCCCAACCGCCGAAGACACACGTAAACAGCATGTCCATGAGGGTATAATTTGCACCGTATGTCTGCACAACGCCTGTGCGCGTACGGTTTTACTCGGGCTACCGTCCATTTCCGTGGAGGCACGGTTCGGCGGCCCTAACAAGAGAGGGGTTCTATGTATAAGATCCTGGAGAAGACGCAGTTCTCGGAGAAGGTGTTCAAGTTCCGCATCGAGGCGCCCGCGATCGCCAAGCATGCGCACGCTGGACAGTTCCTCATGGTTCGCGCCAACGAGACGGGCGAGCGCGTCCCGTTTACCCTAGCTGGTTGGAACGGTGACGAGGGCTGGGTCGAGTTCATCTTCATGGTGATCGGCAAGACCACCGAGATGCTTTCCACCTATGAGGCCGGCGAGTCACTGCGCGACGTCGTGGGCCCGCTGGGCGTTCCCACCGAGATGGCCGAGGGCCCCTGCGCCGTCATTGGCGGCGGCGTCGGCCTGGCAATTGCCTTCCCGGTCGCCAAGCACCTGGTCGAGACCGGCCACGAGGTGCACGCCATCATGGGCGCCCGCACCAAGGACCTCCTGCTCATGGAGGACCAGTTCCGCGAGCTCCTCGACGAGGACCACATCCACATCACCACCGATGACGGCTCCTATGGCGAGCAGGGCGTTGTCACCGCTCCGCTGGAGCGCCTGCTGCAGGACAAGGCCGTGAGCCAGGTCTTCTGCGTCGGCCCCGTTCCGATGATGAAGTTCTCGACCCTCACCGCCCAGAAGTACGACACCCCCATCACCGCGTCCCTCAACCCCATCATGGTTGACGGCACCGGCATGTGCGGCTGCTGCCGCGTCGAGGTGGGCGGCGTGACCAAGTTCGCTTGCGTCGACGGCCCCGACTTCGATGCCACCCTGGTCGACTGGGATGACCTTCGTGCCCGCCAGGCCGCTTACCGTTCCGAAGAGGGCGAGTCCCTCAAGGCCTATGAGGAAAAGAGCTGCGCATGCCACTAGTTAACGGTCGCTTCGTTGCCGATATGAAGTCGCCCCGCACCCCCGATAACGAGGAGCCGGCTGCCGAGCGCGCCTGCGACTTCCGCCCCGTCGACAAGGGCTTCACCGAAGAGATGGCGCTGGCCGAGGCCGAGCGCTGCCTCAACTGCAAGAAGCCGTTCTGTGTTGAGGGCTGCCCCGTCAACATCAACATTCCCCGCTTTATCGAGCAGATCCGCGCGAAGGACTTCGGCGGCGCTCTCGATACCATTCGCGAGGACTCCATGCTTCCCGCCATCTGCGGCCGCGTCTGCCCGCAGGAGAACCAGTGCGAGGGCAAGTGCATCCGTGGCAAGAAGTCCGAGCCCGTGGCCATCGGCCAGCTCGAGCGCTTCCTGGGTGACCGCCCCGAGCTCGCCTCCACGCCCAAGATGGCCCCCAAGAACGGCAAGAAGGTCGCCGTCGTCGGCTCCGGCCCGTCCGGCATCACCTGCGCCGGCGAGCTCGCCCGCAACGGCTTCGACGTCACCGTCTTCGAGGCCTTCTTCACCGGCGGCGGCGTGCTGGTCTACGGCATCCCCGAGTTCCGTCTGCCCAAGGCAGTCGTCAAGCGCGAGATTGACGGCCTGGAGGACATGGGCGTCAAGTTTGAGTACAACTCCGTCGTGGGCAACATGGCTACGGCCGAGGAGCTGTTCGAGCAGGGCTTCGACGCCATCTACGTGGCGACCGGCGCCGGCCTGCCCAAGTTCCTCAACGTCCCCGGCGAGAACCTGCCCAACGTCTTCTTCGCTAACGAGTACCTCACCCGCGTGAACCTGATGAAGGCCAACAAGTTCCCCGAGTACGACACCCCCACCAAGCACGGCAAGAACGTCGTCGTCTTTGGTGGCGGCAACGTGGCTATGGACGCCGTCCGTACCGCCAAGCGCCTGGGCGCCGAGCACGCCATCATCGCCTACCGCCGTACCGAGGACGAGATGCCCTGCCGTCGCGCCGAGCTGCACCACGCTAAGGCCGAGGGGGTCGAGGTTCTGCCGCTCGTCTCCCCGCTCGAGTTTGTCGCTGGCGAGGACGGCTCCGTGTGCGCCGTCAAGGTCCAGAAGATGGAGCTTGGCGAGCCCGACGAGTCCGGCCGTCGTCGTCCGGTCGCTATCGAGGGCGCCATCGAGGAGATCCCCTGCGATGTCGCGATTTCGGCTATCGGCACCAACGCCAACCCCTTCGCTGCCAAGATCGGCGGCAAGATGGAGCTCAACAAGTGGGGCTACATCGTCGCCGACGAGGAGACCGGCCAGACCACCGATCCCCGCATCTGGGCCGGCGGCGACATCGTCACCGGTGCCGCTACGGTCATTCTGGCGATGGGCGCCGGCAAGAAGGCCGCCGCTTCCATCACCAAGAGCCTGCTGGGCGAGTAATCACCTGCAGCACTAGCCATCAAACGGCAAAGTCCCCGTCGAGCACACGCCCGGCGGGGACTTTTTCTATGCCGCCCGCCCGACCACCACGATGGGGATAGGCACCTTTGTGGTGGTTTGGGACCTGGTCGGTCGTTTTGTCTCAATCTGTAACACGTGGAGCCCGTTGAGCCTCGTAGTTGTTACAGATCGAGATATTGCGCCAGCCGCCTCCGCTTTGTCTCAATCTGTAACAGCTAGAGGTCAAATTCCTCGCTACGTGTTACAGATCGAGACATTAGATTGGCGGCCGAGCAGTTCATCTCAATCTGTAACACCTGGAGCCGTTTTGGGCAGCTTGGTGTTACAGATTGAGATTTTGCATAAGCCGAGGATGGGCGCCGTCGCCAAAACCTAGCGCTTGCGGCGCTTGGTCGCGGCGATGCCGGCGGCGACTACGGTTGCGCCGGCGATGCCTAGGGCAGCGACCGTCATCGCGGTGGAGTCACCCGTGCTGGCGAGCTCCGTGCCGCCGGACTTCTTGCCGTTCTCGCCCTTACCCTTGGACTTGTCCGTCGTCACTGTGGTCGTCGTCGAAGTCGAACCACCCGCAGGAGCCCCGGTACCGCCAGAGCCATCCGCACCGCCACCCTGCTCGCCGCTGCCAGGCTCCGGCCCGGGCTCCGGCTTGGGCTCGGGTGTCGCCTCATCGGTCACCGTAATCGTAATGTTCAGACGCTCGGAATACTCGCTGTACGACATGCCAGGGCGCTGTGCCGCAATGCGGACATACATGTTGCTATCGAGCGCAATAGGCTCGGTGTACTTTACGCGGCCTTCGTCACGGCAGGGGCAGGTGTCGTTGGTGGTGTACCAAATCGTCGTGCCATCCTCGGCCGAAAGCTCCAGCTTCGTGCCCTTGGGCACCGTAATGTAGTTCTCCTTGGGCGACCATGCACCAAACGTCGTCGCACCAATCGTCGCCACCGGTCGCGCCGGTCGCACTGCCTCGGCAGACACGCGAACGTCGACCTGCTTGGACAGCCCCGTGTCGTCCACCGTCGCCGTCAACGTCGTCAAACCAGGCAGAGCACCATGCAGCACAAACGTCGCCGCGCCGTCCTCGCCCGTCACGGCCTGGGTGGCATCGACAGAGCAAATAGCCGAGGACTCCAGCCCAACACTAACCTTTGCGCCCGCAAACGGCTTGCCCGCCTTATCGGTCACGTGCGCCACCAGCTCAAAGTCACTGCCCTCAAGCATGGTCACGGCCTGCTCCACGTTGAGCTTGAGCTTGTCGGCACGAACGCCCACGACAAGTTCGCCACTTGCCCAGCGCGCCATGGCCGTGCCGGCGTAGTTGCGAGCACCGTCGAGCTTAAACGCCACCGTTGAGCCCGCCTCACGCGCATCGGCATAGCGAATACGCAGCACACGCGACAGCGGCTTGCCATTGGGATCGTCCTGCTTGTCGAGCCACGTATACGTCACGTCGCCCAAGCCCTGCGCGCACAATGCGACCAGGGCATCGTCGCTCGCATCCATATACTGCGCAAACTCAACCTCGACGCAATCGGTGTAGGCATGGGCCGAAGCCACCTCGGGCGCCGCCGTCGACACCAAACCAATGTTCACCTCAGTCTGAATCGGCGGCACGCGCAGCCAAGCCGAACGCGCCTCCTCATACCCGTCCTTGGTCACGCGCACCTGATACCAGCCGGTCGGCGTATTCCAGTTGTACGCACCGTCCGCACCCGTTGCAAGCGGATTGTCCTGCTCATACTCCTCGGCATCCCAAAGCGCTGCATTGGTACCGGCCGCATCGTCGGCGCTCCACAGCTCAACCGTTGCGCCCTCGACCGTATTGGACAGCAGGCCCTCGTACACCACGCCCGCAGGGTCGGGTGCAGCCTTGGCAGCCACATTGCGATAACGCGCCTCAAAGATCGACTGCATCTTCTCGTCCGAGATCAAGCCGTCCTTGTTGGCGTTATAGACCTCGGCGTCGGTCAGCTCGCCCCAGTTGACCGTAATACGATTCTGGCATGCGCGCTCCACCTGCTCGCAGGCAACATCGTAGGCGCATTCGGCATTGGTCAGCTTAATCGCGCGCTCCGAACCTACGCTGGTCGAAGCCGCGTCATAGGCAGCGCCCACCACAGTACCCGCCGAACCGGCCGTCAGCACGCCGGCGATTGTCATAATGGAGCCCACCGCCACATCGGTGCTGTCGTGGCAGAGCTGGCGATACAGCAGATCCTCAAACGCACGCGCCTTCTCCATGGCGTCGCGCAGCGCGTAAATGCACTTCCAGTCGTCCTCGGTCTTCTCGGGCTTGGCAAGCAAGCGCGTATGCTGAAGCTCATAGCCCTCGCGCTCGCCCTTCACCTTCTGCATACGAACGTTCACGTTCTCCCAGTTCTTGCTGGCATCGTTCACGCCGTAAATGCCGGTAAAGATGCCGATGCCCTGGGTCGCCGCGGGAAACGCCTGGCCGGCCGCCTTCCACGCATCGGTCTTAAAGACCTGTCCGAACATCTCGCACTCAATCTTATAGCTCTTGAGTGAGCGAATCGTGCGGATGAGCTTCATATGGGCGCTCACGTCGCCGTTGCGCTTCCAAGCCATAAGCCAGCCGCGAATCGTAGAGTTATTGAGGCTATGGACCACATTCCAGTTGTCGTACAGGTTGTCCAGGATGTCGCACTGCATGGCGATCGAGTTAAACAGAAGCGCCTGGTTCTTGTTGTTATTGGAGTTCTCGATAAACTCCGACTCGATATAGGCCGTCTGCTCGCCATCGGGCGCGGCGACCTTAAAGCCCTTGACGGTATCGTCGTCAGCCGCCTTGTAGCTCAGCGAGCTGCCGAGCGCCTGGCCCAAATCGTTAAACCCGCTCGTCGACTGGCCGTTGTACTCGCTGGCCTTAATGCCCGCACACTTGTTGAGCGCCGCAGCGGTTGCGTCATTCCAGCTTCCGTATTGGTTGAGCTGGCCGATACCCATCGACTGACCCACCAGATCCTCGGCCTGCTGGGCAATAAACTCCGCTCGCGACGCATGGTCGACAAGTTCCTTGATGGCCGCCGCGTCCGCCGCATTTGCACCCTGAGCCGACGCGAGCTCCTGGTACCAATCCTCGCCGGTGCCATACGCGTCCTCAAAGATCATCTTGTCCACATTGACGCCGTAGCTGTCGCCCTGCTGGGTTAGCAGCGCCGACGACCCGCCGACCGCGGCCTTGAGCTCGGCGGCAAACTGCGCGGCCTCGTCGTTGCCAGCATCATCACCCTCGCCGTCGCTGGCGGCGGGGGCGCGACGAGCCTTGCGGGCAGCTCCACCTTGGGCTTCGTCCTCTTTACCGCCCTTCTCTTCCTCGGCAAACGCATCGGCGACCATCTGATCAATCGCGTCGTTAAACGCCTGGTCGACATCATTAAACGAGTTATCCATCATATACTCGTGCCACTGCTGCACGGCATTCGAGAACTCCTGCTGGCGCTCCTCGGCCGCGGCGGAATGCTTTTTGGCCGAAGCGTTGGCATCAAAACTCAGCATGGTCATAAGCTGGGCATTGGAGATGCGGTAGGTCTGCGGCATAAAGATCTGCTCAAAGTTTCCGCAGTTCACATAGGTCGAGTCATTCGCCTTGTTAAACTCGTCGAGCAGCTTAAGGTAACCCTCGTCCACATACTCCGCTACATAGCGCACACGGGTGCCCTCGCGCGACTTTTGAGTCAGAGGAATCGTCACCGTCTTGCCATCCACGCAGTCCACGTACAGGTCGAGCGTGTCGGCGGCCTCTTCGTTTCCCACCTCGAGCGTGATGTCAAAGGTCCAATAGGCGTTCTTCTTTTGCGGCAGATGATGGAAGGTCCACAGGCTCTTGCCGGTGTCCTTGCCGTCCTTGACCAGGTTTTGCGTACCGCCACGATACGTCACATCAAAGTTCCAGACCGAAGCGCCCGGAACATAGCGCACATAGTTGCGAGCCGTCACCTCTGCGGCAGCAGCGGCGACGTCGGTCGAGCCCACGCGCGCCTCGAGCGTCACGCGCTCGGCGGCAAGCGTATCCTGCGGCAGGTCGTATTCAATCTTGGCACGGCCGAGTTTATTGGTCTTGCCAGTGTACTTTGCGGCCGAGGCGCCCGCGCCCACGGTAAGCTGCACGCTTTTGCCGGGCGCCGCATAAACGTAGGCCACATTGCCCAGCAGGCTGTGGACGTCGGTGCTGTCGACCTCGATGCGCGATCCGCTAACCTCGAGCGTGGTGCTTCCCAGCGGCAATGTCACCTCGCCCAGCGTAATAAGCGGCGAGATAGCAAAGATGCCCGCGGCCTTAGGCTTAAAGCGCACAAACACATCGGCGCCCATGCCCTTCTTCATATCGAGAACGAGGTTGTCGCCCTCCCACGTCGCGTCAGTCCACCATGTACGGGAGCTATCACCGGGATCGCGAGAGCCTGCGGACACATCCTCGACGGCATCCTTGGCCAGCGGAATCTCAATCTTGGCAGCTTGGCTGTCCTTGAGCTCGTAATGAATGCGCAGCTCGGTCTCCACGCCAACGACCGCGGACGAATCAGCGATAACCGAGCCCGCCGTCAGCCCGCGCTCGACACGATACGTCTCCACGTCAAACGCGGGAACGTCGAGCGTCACGTCGAGCTGTTTGCCGTCCTCAATCTTCACCTGCTTTTGCGCGATATGCTTACCCACGGTCAGCCCTAGGCGGCTAAACGTGGAATAGCTCGTCGCTTGGATGTCGTAGCTCGTCTTGTTAAAGGCGACGATGGTGTACGAACCGGCCTTAAGGCGCGGCGTCTCGGCCTTCATGATAGGCGTGGTGCCATCGTCTTCGTAACCCATCAGATAGGTGACGCCGTCGGCGACCAGCTTGCCGTCGGACGTACGGAACACCAGCACGCGGTTGGCTCCCTGGTAGTCGCCCTTGGTCGTGACCGTCGCCGTGCCCCAAGGCTTCAAGTCGATATCGACCTTGCCGGCCGAAGGCTTCACCGTCGCCGTCGCCCCACCCAGCTTGAGGCTGTCTTTGGGCTCGAGCGTTATCTCCAGATCCTGGTCCGCGTCGGCAATGGCCTGCGACACCACGAGCGCTGTACCCTGGATACGGTAGTCGTTTTCCTTGTCGCCCTTGGCAGGTTTGAGCGTCTTGCCGCCGCTCTTCACCGTCAGATCGATGTTATCGAGACTATCGAGCTCAATGCGTTCGGTCTTATCCTGGCCTGCGACCGGTTCGAGATAGGCCGCATTAAGTTCAATCGCGCGCGAAGCCGGAATCTTGGTAAAGTCCTCCGCCTTAATCTCTCCGATATTCCATGCGCCCGTCATCTGGTCGCCCGGGCGCGCCAGCACCATGTCATAGTAACCGCTGAGCGAAATGCGCAGGGTGGCTGCTGTCTTGGAGAGAGCGTCCGCTGAAAAGCTGCCGTCATCGCCAACCGGCAACGGCGTGGACTGCCCCGCCTGCACGAGCACGGCCGCCGCGCCCTGGGGAAGTTTGCCCGTGATCTGGGCGGCCTCGCCCATCCACTCAAACGTGTAGGCAGGCTTCGAGGAATCGACGGAGTCCTTGCGATCGGCCACGGCATCGGCAAGCTTTTTGACCATCGAGGGGTTGCCAGCCGAATCGGTCGCATAGGCATAGATGGTCTGGCCTTCACTAAAGGGAATCGCATACGTTACGCCATCGATTGTCACGCGCTCATTATAGTCGCCCGGATAGCCCGCCTCACCAAACTGAAGATCGGGGTTCATCACGCGCAGGGCAACGGCATTATGGTTCGTCTCGTTTCCGTATCTCGTGTTCTCAAAAGCTCCCCACTCTATCATTTCCACGCTTTTGGGTAGCACAATCTCTTTGCCGGCAATCGCAGGATCAAGAGAGGCGAACGCGTGCGCTCCGATATATTTAACGCCGTCGCCGATCGTCACCGACGACACATGCGAGCACCCGTCAAAGGCATTGCGCTCAATCCGCTCCACCGTGCCCGGCACATTGATCTGCGTAAAGGTGAGCACTGTTGTGTCCGAGACATAGAACTGTGGCACGCCGCAATAGGCGAATGCAAGATAGTCGATAGTTTTGACCGAAGGCGGCAGCGTTGCCACCACCTTGTCGTCAAGTTGTTCACATTCCTTAAAGGCCTGCTCGGGAATCGTGGTAAAGGCCGCGTTGTTGGGCCAGGTTACCGTTTGGAGCGTCTTGCTTTTGTAGAATGCATAGCTCTTGAGCTCCTCGACCGAATCGGGCAGTGCGATCTCTTTGATGCTGCTGCCGCCCAAGCCTCCAACCGAGCGGACATGCGAATTAGGGGCGAAGGTGATCGATGTGAGCGCAGCGCTTCCCATACCCGTAAGGCTTACGACATTTTTGTCGTCGATGGTCGAGGGCACCTCCAACGTGGTAATGCCCGCGTCGCCATACTCGATAGAAATTTCGTTGGTGAGGCTATCAATCGAGAAGTAGTACTGCGCGGGGGTCTGCTCGCCGGCCACGTAGCCATCGTCGTATTCGTCCTTTACGCCCGTGGCGCCCTTCGAGGTCATCCAGAGCCCAAGATCCTCATTCCAGGTTGCTTCGGCTTCGGCGGTCTCCTCTTGCTTCTGCTGCTCGGCGAGTTCCTTACCCTCGACAAGATCGGTGGCGAGCGTACCCACGGGCGTGCTCTCGGTCTGCCCGGCGCCCGTCAGGCCCGCCGCCGATGCAATCTCGGAGGCCGGGGGCGTAGGGGTGTCATCGGCATCGAGCACTGTGGGGTCGGCAGCGCCGGCATCGGGCGCGGGGTCGGCGGAAGCAGAGTCTGACGTTTGGGCGTCAGCCGAATCGGCGGGAGCGGCGTCGGCTGCTTGGCCGTTATCCGTCTGCACAAAAGTGCCGTCGGTGGTGAGGGTCTCGGCAAATGCGCCCGCGGGCAACGAGCCCGTCACCATGGTGAGGGTCACCGCGGCAACGGTCAGGCGGCGGCAAAGCGCTCGAACAGTAGTCCACCTCATGGTCGTTCCTTTCCTGCAAACCAAAAGTCATCCAGCGTAATCGTCGTCCAAAAACAAAGCGAACGGTAGGTTCATATATACGAACCTACCGTTCTACCTGCGCAAACCACCACAAAGGAGACAGGCACCTTTGTGGTGGTTTTGGACTCGTCCGGTCGGTTTGTCTCGATCTGTAACAGTAAGAGGCCGAATTTCTCGCTAGGCGTTACAGATTGAGACGTTATGTTGGCCACCCGCCGGTTCATCTAAATCTGTAACAGATAGAGCCGTTTCTGCTGGTTAGGTGTTACAGATTGAGATCTTGCTGAGGTGGAAACGAGGGCCTCTGCCGGAACCTAGTTCTCGCGGCGCTTTGAGGCGATGCCGATAGCTGCTGCGATGGCGCCGGCGAGGCTCATGGCCGCGGCGACAAGTCCGGTGCTGTCACCGGTTGCGGCGAGGGTGGCATCGGTGGTCTTGGCAGCGGGCTTGACGGCCGGAGTCTTGGTGGTCGAGACGGTCGTAGTAGTCGTGGCGGTCGTTGGCGCCTGACCCGGCTTGGTCTCGGGCTTGGTCTCGGGCTCGGGCGTCGGCTTGGGGTCCGGCGTCGGCGTCGGCATTGCTTCAGGCGTCATCGTAAGATTGGTATAGACCCACATGGTGGTCGTCTTACCGTCTCTATCGAGATTCTCCGCATCGGATTCGTTCCACCAGTAGCCATAAGTCTTGCCGTTAATTGTGACCCTAGTGTCACGAGTAAAGTAGAAACCCTCATGCGACTTGAGATAAAAACCGTAGCTGTAGGTCTTCCCAGCCTCAAACGTATCAATGTGGTTCTCGATATTTTGATCCCAGAACCATGCCGAGTTCACTCCAGCGCCATCCTCAGAATTCCAGAACTCGCACTGATACCAATAACGAGTGTCGTCGGACGTAGCGCCCGTGAACACCGGCTTATCGCCGTCTTTGAACGTGACGGTAGCGCCATTAATCTCGACCGTGTCGATTGCTTGCCACACAAGAGCCTTTTCGCAGGTAAACGATGTGGTCGGCGCAAGGAACAGACCGCCTTCGACTTTCTGAACACTCATGGCGTTAAGTGGCTCGCCATTGATTGCCACAGTGCAGTCGTTGGCAAACTCATACCCGTTCTTTTGGCGTAGCATGACAGAATGCATGTAGTGCTTGCCTTCTTCGAACTTGTCGATTCGCTTCATGCCCGGTGTGTACATGCCCTCGTCGGAATACCAGAAGGCGACGGGATGAAGATCCGTGGGGTCGCTGTTGTCCATCTCCTCCCAGCACTCGTAGGCAATTTCATACTTGTCGTAATCTGCGTATGGCACATGAGTGGTTGGAGCGGGAGTATCCCCAGCGCGATAGCCGATATATCCTGATCCCAAATCAACGCTATTGATTGCCTGCCCATGAGCAGCTAGCTTTACCACGGTGTTGAAGTTGTAGCGCAGGTAGTAATCGGTCCTTGTATCATGGACAACGATTTGAGCTGGTTTATCGGAGGTGCTATCAGGATCGCCGATGAGGATGCCGTCATTATAGTCGGTGCGGTCGTACGTCAACGTTGAAGCAAACCGCACATCCTCGTTGCGGATGAGCGCATAGCTTCCGTCTACAAAGTCGCCACCCGTCAGGGTCAGCGTCGCGCGCATCTGCCCTTCATATGGCGCAATGGAAATCGTCACGTTCGATTGAGACTGATCGGCGACTTCAACAAGCGCGCCAGTAGCGGCATCGGCCTTGTAATACTTAGTTTCGGATGCGTTTGATAGCTTATCCGCCACCTCATCTGGGACCGGTCCAAAATCCCATGAGAAACTACCGCCTCCGGTAAGAGAAATCTCGGGTGGAAGCTCGCATTCCCTGTAGTAGGATTCGACGTTCGTGTCGGTTGTCACGCCGCCTCCGTCCGTCACGTCGGTCACGCCGCAGGGCATGATGGCATCGCTTGCCGGCGCGGCGGCGTTGTTGCTGGGGGCGTTTTGCTCGGCGGGCACTGCATCGCCAGAGCCGCTGGCGGCGTCAGCTGGAGTTGCCTGCTGAGGTTCAGCGGTAGTTTGCGCCACCTGAGCAGCATTGGACGCCGGCGCGGTCGTTGCAGCCGAGTCCGCCGTGCCCGCCGTCGCCGCCGGCGCCGCCGTCGCCGCAGCGACCTCACCTGTCGCAGCAGCAGGATCGGCGCATTCGGTCGCAAGCGCTACACTCGGCAGCAACAGCTGGCCAACCATAAGCGCGCACGCGCCAGCGCTGGCAATCTTCACGCCCACGCAACGCCAAGTTCCGTGAACCAGCGAGCAGGTGCGCTCGCGCTGCGCCTGCTTGGCAAAATGTTGTCCTTGCATGTCGTCCTCCTTCATCGAGGGTTGCTTCCATGGCACCACGATGCTGCAAACTGGGCGCCGCGCCTAGGTTCGTACATGCGAACCTGCACCTTTACCTGCGCAAATGCAAAAGCCGCCACGCGGGGACGCAAATCCCTGCGTGGCGGCTCAATCAAACGCACTGAGGCTTTATGCCCCGCTTGCCCTAGACGAAATTGCTATTCCTCGCGGCGGCGCGCGGCAGCGATGCCGGCGGCTGCAACTGTCGCGCCGGCAATGCCCATGGCGGCAACGGTCAACGCGGCGCTATCGCCCGTGGCCGCAAGAGCGGAAGTCGTCGCCTTCGAAGCCGTGACGGATACCTTGGCGGCAGCAGGCTTTACATTCACGGCCGAACCAGTCTGTGTCGAAGTTTGGGTCGTCGCCCCCGTCGTGCCCGTCGAGCCCTCGCCTCCCGGCTGCGGCTTGGGAGTCGGTGCCGGATCGGGAGCAGGCGTAGCACCTCCGTCGAATACGATATGCGCGACCTTGGCAATCTTGTCCGCGTCGCGATCGGCCCTCAGGACGCCTTCGCCGGGCTCACCAATCGTCTGTCCCCAAAAATCCGAATATTCAAATCGGTTGCCCAGCGCCATGGGGCGGGCACCCAGTTTTTGGTAGTCACGTACCACGCCGTTGACGGGAAGCACGATCTTCCCGCCCTCGCCGATAACGATCATGCCGGCAGGACCGTTGGCGGTCGTGAAGTTGTCGGCGACAATCGCCCCATCGCTGCCCTGGGCAACAACGGAGCCGTTTTTAATTTGGATGCTTCCGCCCTCGACCGCACTCCCCGAGCTGGTATGCAGACCATACGTGTCCTTGGAATACCGATCTTTCGAGGCGCTGGCAATCGCAGTCACAAACGTGTTCTTTCCATCGATGATGATATCGGCGGTGGCATCGTTGCCCATTCCGGCTGCCTCGATACCCACGGCACCCCAGTTGCCGCCCGAAGCATCGGCAATCGCGGTCACGAGCGAGTCACCTGCAATCTCGACACGCGCGGCGCCGTTGTTGACACGGGACACGATTCCCTGAGATTCCAGGGTGGATTCGGCCTTGACCGTCACCTTTGAGCCAGAGCCGATTGACACGTGACCGCCCTTGTTGCTCTGCCCGTCATGCTCCCATGTAAACTCGCCATCTCCCCTGGGTGCGCCGTTGGTGGCATAGATACCCGTCACGTAACCGTAGTACCCGTCGCCGGACTCTGTCGCATGCCCTGCCTTCACATCGACAGTTGCACCGTTTTTGATGGTCACGTCGCCGCCAAACGCAGTTATGGCCTCGGCGTTCTCGCACTCCTCGCCATTTGCATCCGTACCCGTCGCCGTCACGTTGACCGTGGCCCCGTCGACGGTGACGTCGCCACCGGTAATACCGTCGCCCGCCGCCGTGATGACGTCGGTCTGGCCCGTCGCGTTGAGCGTGCCGTCGCCCGTTATGGCAAGGTTGCCGCCCGAGACCTCGATGGCGCTCTGGCCGGCATCGGCCGTAACGGTGTTGGTGTTGGTCACGCCGATATTGAGATTACCCTCGGCGCTGATGCCGCCGCCGTTATAGCCGTTGAGCTGCATGTCGTCGGCACCGTTCCAAGACCACGTGCCCGCCTCGTCGCCGGCGGCAACACCACCGTTGTACTGCGCGCCACCCACGTTGATCCAATCTGCTGCCAAGGCAACGCTTGGCAGCAGCAGCTGACCGACCATGAGCGCACACGCTCCGACGCACGCCAGCCTGGCACCCGCCCGTTTCCACGAACCGTGAACCAGCGAGCAAGTGCGCTCGCGCTGCGTTTGCTTGGCAAAATGACTTCCGTTCATAGGTGCCTCCCTCGGTCGATGGACCATACCACCACAAAGGTGCCTGTCCCCTTCGTGGTGGTCCTGTACCACCAAGATGTGCCAAATGACTCCGTATGCCTAGGTTCGCAGATGCGAACCTAGGTCTCTACCTGCGGTTTAATTCAATATGATTTCGTTGTCGTCACACGCGTCCCAGGGACGCTACAATCGAGAACACGACTATTCCGTCCACCCAAAGGACTGTCCTTGAATCTGAGTAAGCCTAAAATCAACGCGCTTTTGGCACTCGCGCTCTTCACCTTCGCCTTCCTTGCCGCCGAGTTTCGCTTCGATATCAATGTCGGACTGCTCGCCGGTGCCGAACGCGTTGTAATCGCACAGGGCTTTATTCTAGGTGCGAGCGTGCTCGGCTTTATCGGATACGCGCCGCTGCTCGGGCTCGCACAGCGCAAAGGCCACTCACTGGCAGTCGTCAACGCCGCCGCCGTCCCTATCGTCATCGTGGGCCTGACCCAAATTCAGTTCCCTACGGCCCCGCTTGCCCTCGAGATTTTGGGGTGCGTGGCGTTCTTTGGACTCGGCCTGCTGGGCGCCGCCACTCACCACGCCTTTTCGTTGGCATTCCAGGATGACCCCAAGCTCGCCACCGGTGCGGGAGCGGCATACGCCGCGGGTATCCTGATGCAGTTCGCCGTCAACCTGCTCAATTGCGGCGGTATCGCAGAGCTCGTCGTCCTTGGCGCAGCGACTATCGCCATATCCGCCCTCGGCGCTGTTCCTCAAGAGACCGCTGAGAGCCCGAACTCCCGTATCAATCCCTTTGTCGAACCTTCGCACGCCCTCGCCAAACAGGCATGCTGGAGCATCGCGCTCGTCATGATTCTTGCCTGTCTGTTCTCCACCCTCGACAACGTGGTCACACTCTCCAACGCCCACGGCACCATTGCCGTGCAGACTTGGCCGCGCCTCTTTTTGGCGGCAAGCGGCCTTGCCGCCGGTCTTATCTTTGACCTTGCCGAGCGCCGCTACATGGGACTTGTCATGCTCGGCATCGCCGTGCTCTCGACCATTTCCATCCTGGCCGTGGAGGCCGGCGCCGATCCCAACCTAGGCCTTGTCGTCTTTTACCTGAGCTCGGGCTTTTTTGTCACGTTCTTTACCGCCACCTTTACACAGCTGGCACCGCGCATGCATGCACCCGCCCTCTGGGCCGGCATGGGGCGCGCCGCAAACAATGTATGTGCATTCACTACATCGGGCATCTCGCTTGCCCTCGTGACCTCGGGCAACGTTGCCCTCATTATGATCGGCGCGCTCGTACTGCTCGTCGCCGCCTGCGCGGCATTCGTGGCAGCCGGCCTGTTCCGCCTACCCCAAACCGAGCAGGAGCGCGAGCGCGAGCAGCTGGCAGAAGAAGCACTCGCCGCCCCCACCATCGAGGAGCAACGCCAGGCCTTCATCGCCAACCACGCTCTCACCCCGCGCGAAGTCGACGTGCTCATAGCTGTAACCCAAGACGAGCGCCCGCTCAAGCAGATTGCCGAGGAGCTCGGCATCTCGATGCGCATGGTCCAGCGTCACCTGAGCTCCATCTACCAAAAGACCGACACGCAAACGCGCGCTGGTCTCACCAAGGCCTTCCCCTCGGCCTAAAACAAAAACCACCACAAAGGCCCCCTTTGCGGTGGTTTGAGCGGAGCAGAAGGCCACTCTGCCAGTTTGTCTCAGTCTGTAACAGATAGGCCCCTAAAAGCAGGCTTATTGTTACAGATCGAGACAGTAAAGGGACACGAAGCGATCCTTCGCAGCAACGACCCTCTAGTAAAGCGATGCGACATATCGGCCAAAGCCTGGCAATGCAAACTCAAAACGTCCTTGTAGAGGCTCTTCAATTACCCCAGCCTCTACCAGACGCTTTTTATACGTTGAAATCGAACCGGAACTCTTCTTAAGCCTCGCTGCCAGCTCTTGCCTGGTCGTCGTTCCAACCGGATTCATTGCACGAAGAAATTCAAGGTCCCCTCGTGAAAGTTCCGCCGCTGTTGAAGCGAAAACTCGCGATTCCAGCTCCTCTTGCGCAAGTTTCGCGCCTCGTTCGACATCCTCAATAGAAACCTCGGAGGCTTGGCGCGAAGCATTCCATGCCCGATACCCCACCAACTGGAACATAAATGGAAAACCATCGATCGCCTTGGCAGCGAGGTCGATCGCCTCATCAGAAATCGTCTTGCCGCCGTCCTCAATCGTTAGTCGAAACGCTTCTTTTACCTCAGTCGGTGAAATTGATCCCAGCGAATGTTGAGCCGCGCGACGAAGAAACGATGTCGATTTCCCCGTCAGCAGCGCCAGCACGCGAAACGGCAGCCCCGCCATAAGCAAAGCTACCTTTTTATTCTCGCTTACAAAGTGCTGGTAGGTAGTAACAAGCTCCGTCATTTGCGCAAACGATGCATCCACTTCGTCAACGGCGATAAGCACCCCGGTGTCAGTCGCTTCAAGCTGAGCAAACAAAGCGTTCATCTTAGTACGCCAGTTAGCGCCCTCAAATTCAACATCGATGTTTTCCCAGCTCATGCTTCCTACGGAGGCAATGCCGACACTGTTCACACGCCTAGAAGCGGGCTTTTCGATCAGATGGGCGGCTGATTCGTTGAGGCGCTGCAAAATGTCTTCGAGCATCCCCTCCGAGGCCGTCACATTCGCTGTAATCCAGCCCTCTTGCTGGGCGCGGTACGACAGATATGCCAAAAGCGCCGTTTTACCTGTACCACGCGCACCATAGAAAACCGAGCAAAGATCGGGATCGGAGTCGTCATTTTCAAACGCCAGCACCATATCATCGATGATTTGCTCACGGCCGGCCATATACGCCGGTACACGTCCGAACATCGGCGTGAATGGATTTGCCTGCCTGTACGCCGTCGGTGCCGCCATAAAGCCTCCCTTTAACTCATATAACTTAATTATGCCCCTACTATCTATAATTTATTTGAGTATCTTTGAGCTTTTTGAGCATCCTTGAGTTCTTTGAGCGATCGGCCCCGGCAGAACCAGTTGACTTTCTCTACCTAAAACAAAAACCACCACAAAGATGCACTGTCCCCTTTGTGGTGGTTTTTGATCGGTTAGCCTTCGAGCTGGGCCACTTTGTAGCGGTAGGCGGCAGCGATGACGTCTTTACAGCCCTCGCGGCCCAGCTTAGCACGGTTGACGACGATGTCTTTACCGCTCGTCATCTTCCACTTTCCGGCGCTGTAGCGCTTATAGAACGCCTCGCGCGCCTTCTGCTGCTGCTTGACCAGCTTGGCGCCCTTCTTTTTGTTAAGGCCGCGCTTCTTGCGCACAATCTCGACGCGGTCCTCAAAGGGAGCGGTCACCAATACGGCAATGTGATTGGGGTTGTTACGCAACAGGTAATCGGACAGGCGGCCTTCGATAATGCAGCTCTCGGTCTCGCCCAGATCCAAAATCACCTGGCTCATCTTTTGGAACAACTTGTCCGAGTACGAACGCGCATCGTAGCGGTCGGGCAGAAACGCCATGTTCTCCACGGCCAGGCGCTCGTCGTAAGCGGCCATCTTGTCGAGCGACTCGCCTGTGCGCAGCGAAGCACGTACCAGCAGCTCGTTATCGTACAGCGGAATCCCCAACTCGTCGGCAAGCATGCGACCAATCTCGTGGCCCTCGGCGCCAAAGTCGCGCGCGATGGTAATGACCACAGGATTCTTCTTGTTCTCCAGATCGCTCATCGCGATTCCTTTCTCTATGTGACAAAGGGGCTGTCCCTTTGCCACATTCTACGCTGCCACGATGCGGCGTTGATACGCCCTCACCAGCAGCGAGATACCAAAGTTGAGCACAAAGTACATCGCAAACACCAGACCGTAGAGCATAAGCACCTGCGACAGGTCGATCGCATGTGCCATCACGACGTTTGCCGTGTACATGAGCTCGGCCACGTTGATGCCCGAAAGATACGAGCTGTCCTTGATGACGGTCGTGCACTGGCTAAACAGGGCCGGAATGATCGTCTTAAACGTCTGCGGCAGGATTATGTAGCGCATGGTGGCAAAGAAGCCAAAACCCTGGCTCTGCGCCGCCTCAAACTGGCCGCGCGGAATCGAGTTGAGTCCGCCGCGCACAATCTCGGCCATAACGGCGCTGGCGAACAGCGTAAAAGCGATGGTCGAAATCACAATGTCCAGGCCCTGCACCGTAAAGTAGATAAACAGGATCCACAGCAGGTTCGGCGTGCAGCGGAACAACTCGATATAGGCGCTCACCAAAATGCGGAACGGGCGGGGCGCATAGCTCTTGACGAGCGCCAGCAGCGTGCCAAAGATGAGCGAGAAAAAGATCGACAGCGCCGAGATCTCGATGGTCTTGACAAAGCCGCCCCAGATGTAGAGCAGGTTGGTCGCGTTGAAGATTTCCATGCGCTAGGCCTCCTCTACGTTGTCGAGCCCCAGCTCGGCCAGGCTCACACCGCGCGGACGCTCCTTGGAACGGCGCTCGAGCCACTGCACCAGCATGGCGAGCGGAAAGCAGATGATGAAGTACATAAGGCAGCAGACGATGTACCCCTGCAGGTAACCGTAGAGACTCACGAAGTTGTCTGAGCGATACATAAGGTCGCCGCCGGCGACGAGCGCCAACACCGACGTGTTCTTGACCAGGTTGAGCGCCTGGTTGCACAGCGGCGGCAGGATGATCTTGAACGTCTGGGGCAGCACGATGTACCAGTAGGCCTGTGCACGTGTGAAGCCCTGGCTCTGAGCCGCCTCCATCTGACCGCGCGGAACGGCCTCGATGCCGGTGCGGATGACCTCCGAGATGTAGGCCGCGTGATACAGGCCCACGCCCAAAAAGCCCAGCACGAACGGTGCGATGCGCACCGGCTGGTCGGCGCCAGTGATGGCTTGCAAAAACTGCGGGCCGGCCATGTACATAAAGAGCACCTGAACGGGCAGCGGGGTGTTCTGGTAAAACTCCACGTACACGCGACTGATAGCGCGCAGCACGCGCGAACGGGTGGTCGAGAACACGCCCAGTAGCGTGCCCAGCACCAGCGACAGCAGCAGGCCGGCAACAACCACCTGCAGCGTCACGCCAAAGCCCTCCCAGAAGGGCCCCATGTTTTGAAATGTCGTCGACCAGCGGTCGGCGTCAAACAATCCTTCGAGCATTTGATTCCTTCCTTGGACGAACGCTTACACAAGACCCCAGGTCTTGACCTCTTGATCGAGCCAGCCGTCGGCCAGGCGATCGCAAATCACCTGATCGACCACGGCCGAAAGGTCGCAACCCTTCTTGGTCGCCACGCCGTAGCCTTGCTCGCCAAACTTGACCTCGGGCTGCAGCAGCTCGACGGTCTCGTTCATGTAGCCGGCCAGCGTGGAGCGGTCCATGGCAAAGACGTCGATATTGCCGGCGTCGAGCGAACTCTTGATGATGGGATAGCCGCTAAAGGCCCTGAACTCGGGCTCGCAGTGAAAGCCGTTGTCCTTGATCATCTGCTCGATCAGGCCCTGCGTGGTGGCGCCCTGGCTCACGCCAATGACCTTGCCGTCCAAATCCTCGATCGAGGTAAAGCCCGAGCGTTTCTTGACCATGAGTCCCACGTAGTCGGTGCGGTACGGCGTCGAGAAATCCCAGCTCTTCTTGCGCTCGTCGGTGATGGTGTAGGTCGCCGCGACCACGTCGAGCTGGCCGTTATCGATGAGCGGGCCACGCGTCTTGGGCGTTACGTCGGTAAACTCGACAAGCTCTTTGGCGCGAGCCTCCTTGTAACTCACGCCAAAGACGGCAGCGGCAATCTGGTAGCACAGGTCGACTTCCATGCCCTCAAAGCGACCCTTGGCGGTGTCGTAATAGCCGTAGCCGGGAACGTCCTTTTTGACGCCGGCGTTCAGGTGGCCGCGCGACTTGATGGTCGCGAGCTTGGAACCCTTATCGGAGCCCTCGGCGCTGGTGGAGTTGCCGCAACCGGTGAGCGCGGTCCCCGTCAGCGCGAGCATGCCGGCGCCCGCCAGCTGCAAAAAGTGACGGCGCGACACGGCCGCCCTCGTCATATCCGTCATGTCCATCACCGCGCCTAGTGCAGAATCTTGGACAGGAACTCGCGGCAGCGCGGGTTCTCGGGGTTATCGAAGAAGTGCTCGGGCGTGCCCTCCTCCAGGATGCGGCCGTCCTCCATAAAGATGACGCGGTCGGCCACCTGGCGTGCAAAGCCCATCTCGTGCGTCACGCAGATCATGGTGATGTCCTCCTGCGCGAGCTCAATCATAACGTCCAGAACCTCCTGGACCATCTCGGGGTCGAGCGCCGAGGTCGGCTCGTCAAACAGGATGATGGGCTGCTTGGTACACAGGGCGCGGGCGATGGCGATGCGCTGCTGCTGACCACCCGAGAGATTCTGCGGATACTCGCCGGCCTTATGCGCCATGCCGACGCGCTTGAGTGCGGCGATGGCGATCTCGGTCGCCTCCTCCTTGCTCTTCTTTTGCAGCTTGATGGGCGCGAGTGTCAGGTTGCCCAGCACCGTCATGTTGGGATACAGGTTGAACTGCTGGAACACCATGGAACTATACTTGCGAGCCATCTCCAGGTGATTCTTTTTGGTGAGCGGCGTACCGTCGATGACGACCTCGCCCGACGTAGGCTCCTCCAGATAATCGACACAGCGGATGAGCGTCGACTTACCCGAACCAGAAGGCCCGATCATTACGAGCTTCTCGCCGCGCTTGACGGTGAGGTTGATATCTTTGAGCACATGCAGGTCGCCAAAGTACTTGTTGAGATGCTTGATCTCGATCATGTCTGCCATGGATGTCCCTTCCCTGCGTTTACACGAGTTGAACTATTGTACGGAAAGAACCACGTTTCCGCAGCCCACACTACATCCCCGTAAAGAACCCGCAATCTTCCACCCACTCATTGGGCACTCATTTAAGTCTGTCCCCAGTGAGCGCCCAACCGCCCTTGTTGAGCATAAGTCAGCGAAAACCCGTACACGCGAGCAAGGTGACGTGAAATGAAAGGGCGCAGACCTTATGGTCGCGCCCTTGAAATTGAACGTCAGATTGCCGCGTGTACGGGTTTGCAGCGTCGAGCCGTTACGCGGTTTGGTAAAACCGCGCAACAAATTACGCCAGCTTTGCGCCGACGATCTTTGCCGCGGCAGGCTTGTCGAAGTTGCCGCCGGTGGCCTTGCCGAGCGCGCCCATGACCTGGCCCATCTGCTTCTTGGACGTGGCACCCAGCTCGGCGATAACCTGCTCGATCAGGGCCTCGAGCTCCTCGCCCGAAACCTGCGCGGGCAGCAGGCTCTCCAGAATCTTGACCTGCTCGGTCAGGTTGTCGGTACGCTCCTGGTCGGTACCGGCCTTAATGGACATCTCCAGCGTCTCGCTCGTCTGCTTAATCAGACGCTTGATCATGCTGTTGACGTCTTCCTCGGTCACATCACGACGCTCGTTGACCTCGATGTTCTTCACCTCGGCCTTGACCTGGCGAATGATGGACAGGCGAACCTTGTCCTTAGCCTTCATGGCGGCGATCATTTCCTTCTGCAGCTCTTCGTTGGTCATCTGCAAATCCTCCTCAATAGTACGGGCGGCACTCGCACGAGCGCCGCCCCATGATTACTTAGTCGTCGACGAATCGTCGGTCGAACTCTTGGTGACGCCCTTCAGGCTGACGTTGTACGGCACGTCCTTGGGCATGGGGTTAACGGTGATGTCGGCGTCCTTCTTGTACTGCTCCAGCCACTCGCTGTACGCGGTGCTTGCCGTCTGCATCTTCACCACGTTGGAGACGTACTTCTTGATGTCCTTGGGCACCTGCTTAATGTCATCGACCTGATTATCGACATGGAAGTAGTCGGTGCACTTGATGATGTGGTAACCATAGGTCGACTCGACGACGTCGCTCACATCGCCCTTATTGAGTCCCTCGAGTGTCGCCTGATAGCTGTCGACGAAGGTGGTGAGCTTGTCCCAGCCCACGTCACCCTTCTTCTCCTTGGAGCCGGTGTCGTCGGAATACTGCTCCACGGCGTCCTCAAAGCTCAGCTCGCCGGAGTTAATCTTGTCCAGGCACTCCTGTGCCTTGGCCTTGGCGGCAGCCTTGTCCTCGTCGGAAGCGTCAGAATCGACCTTGATCAGGATATTCGACGAACGACGGGCATCGTTGTAGTTGGACAGGTTCTCATTGATGTAATCGACAATCTCGCTGTCCTTGGGCTTGCTGGTGGGTGCCACGGCATCCTTGAGCTTCTGCTGCGCCAGGCTCTCCTTGAGCGAATCCTTGTAGGTGTCCTCGGTGTAGCCGTAGGTCTTAAGGGTCTTCTTGAAAGCCTTAGCGCCGCCGGCACTCTTGCAGGCGTCCTTCCAGGCCTTCTCGACCTCGTCGTCCGACACCGTCACGCCGTTTTCCTTCTGCGCCTGCTGAAGCAGAATCTGCTGCGTGTAGGAGTCGATGAGCTGCTTGCGATACTTCTTGGGCGTGAGGTCATTGTCGACCAGGTACTGCGCCCAGTCCTTGTCCTTGGTGTAGCCGTAGGACGTGCGCATGCTCATGATCTGCTTGGTCACGGTGTCCTCAGTGAGGTTGGTGCCGTTGATAGTGGCAGCCACACCACCAGTGAGCTTATAGCCCGAGCTGGCGCTTTCGGTCTGCGACATCAGGCCGGAGCACGCCATGGCCGAGACGGAGAGCAGCATCGCCAGCACGCCGATGACCACCAGGACAATCTTGACGGTCTTGGACACATAGGTCTTGCGCTGCCTCTTGCGAGAGCTGGAGGCAGCGCGGGACCGTTGCTCGGACGTCGGCGTGACCTCGGGGTTCTTTTTCTTATTTGCCATGTTTGGCCTTTCGCATCACGAATCGAACAAACGCCATTGTGTCACAACGCAGCCCCCGCGGCACACCTGGTGCATGGGGGACAGGTTAATCTGCACCATTTTGGTGCAAAGGGGACAGACCCGGCAGTTAGGGACGTTCCTTTTAGGCCGGCAGATGGGGACCGTCCCCAACTGCCGGCAGCTAGGGACAGTCCCCCAGTGCCACCTTAGAAGTGGCGGCGGATGGCGTCGACCATGCCCTGGGGCGTCGTCTGGCCGAGCACGTCGGCTGCGGCGTCGGTGTCCATAAAGATATTCATAAGCGCCTGAAGCGCCTCGACCTGACCGCCCGGCTCGGCAATGCCTAAGTTGATGATGATCTGCGCCGGCACCGGGGCGCCCATGCCCGCCATCGCGTTAAACGTCACGGGCACGGCGGGCTTCACCACCGCGATATAGGGCTTGGACACAAATCCCGGGTCGGTATGCGGAATGGCGATATTTGCCGCCGGCATGGCAAGACCCGTGGGATAGGCATCCTCACGTGTGCGGACGGCGTCGAGCCAACCGGGCGCAATGTAGCCGCGCGGAGCGAGCTCGTCCTCGAGCTGCGCAAACACCTCATCCGGCGTCGCACACTCCCAATCAAAAAACACCAGCTCAGGCGTAAACAATGCTTCGTTATCCGCCATGGGCCCACCTCTCTCACCTTGTCACCTGTGACGTTCTTAAATGAGTAGTCATTGAAGAGCGTCGCAGGTGATTACCTAAAACAAAGGGTGGCCACTTGCGCCTTGGCGCCAATGACCACCCTGACTACTCGGCTAAATTGTACTGTGCGCCACTAGCCGCGCGGCGCATCAATTGCGACCTTGCCGCTCTCCAGCACGTGAACGCGACCGTCGGCGAGCATCTGCACGACCTCGGGATACAGCACATGCTCGATCGCGTGGATGTGCTCCTCGAGCGTGTCGACGTCCCAGCCCTCCTCGACAGCCAGCGCACGCTGGGCGATGATGGGGCCGTTGTCGTAGATCTCGTTGGCAAAGTGCACGGTCACGCCGGTCACCTTGACGCCGCGCGCAAACGCATCGTCGATCGCATGGGCACCGGTAAAGCTCGGCAGCAGTGCCGGATGCAGGTTGACCACGCGGTTGGGGAACGCCGCCAGCAGCGGCGTGTGCACCATGCGCATGTAGCCGGCCATCACCACGTACTCGCAGCCGCGCTCGAGCAGCTCATGCGCGATGATCTCGTCAGCCGCGATGGGGTCGGCATAGACATCTTTGGACAGCGTGAGTGTCTGGATGCCCGCACGCTCGGCACGCTGCAAGCCCTTGGCCGAAGGACGGCTCGACACCACAAGTTCAATCGAGGCGTTGAGCTTGCCGGCGGCGATCAGGTCGATCAGCGCCTGCAGGTTGGTACCCGAGCCGCTGATAAGCACGCCAATCTTGAGCGGCTCGGCCGTATCGGTGCCGGTCGGACGGGTGTAGGGCACAAAGCCCAGGCCCTCGGCAGCAGCCATCTGCTCGCTAGCGCTCATCGGAGTACACAACCTTACCGGAACCCTCGACGCACTCGCCCACGCGGAACGGCTTCTCGCCCAGCGCGACCAGCGCCTCGGTCACGGCAGCCTCGTCCTCGGGGGCGACGATCAGGCACAGGCCGACGCCCATGTTGAAGGTCTTGCATGCCTCATTGGGCGCGAGCTCGGCCTGACGCGACACGTAGGTGATGACGGGCGGAACATCCCAGCCCATCTCGGCGCCGTTGCGGGTGACCACGGCATCGACGTCGTCGGCGAGCGCGCGGTTGAGGTTCTCGGTAATACCGCCGCCGGTGATATGGGCAATGGCATGAACGTTGGCGCCACCGCGGAGCAGCTCCAGAATCGGCTTGACGTAGATGCGCGTGGGGGCCAGCAGAGCGTCGGCCAGCGAAGCGCCGCCGAGCTCCTCGAGCGGACGGCTCAGCTCCTCGGCCTTAGCAGCAGCCTCGGGCGTACCCGGCTTGATGCCGTCGACACCGATGACCTTGCGCACGAGCGAGTAGCCGTTGGAGTGCACGCCGGTGGAGGGCAGGCCCAGGATCACATCGCCGGGGCGAACGTTCGCAGGGTCGAGCATCTTGGGACGATCGACAACACCCACGGTAAAGCCGGCGAGGTCGTAATCGGCGGGAGCCATGACGCCCGGGTGCTCGGCCATCTCGCCGCCCACGAGCGCGCAGCCCGCGAGCTTGCAGCCGTCGGCCACGCCCTTGATGATCTTTGCCATGTGCTCGGCCTCAATGTGACCGATGGCAACGTAATCCAGGAAGAACAGCGGCTCGGCGCCCGAAGCCAAAATGTCATTGACGCACATGGCGACCAGGTCCTGGCCCACCGTCTCGTGACGGTCCATAATCTGGGCGAGCACGAGCTTGGTGCCCACGCCGTCGGTGCCGCTGATCAGGATCGGGTCTTCCATATCCTTGAGCGCGGCGGCCGAGAACAGGCCACCAAAGCCACCGATGCCGCCGATAACCTCGGGGCGGTTGGTGTCCTTGACCATCTGCTTAATAGCGTCGACGGCGCGGCCGCCCTCGGCGGTATCGACGCCGGCGTCCTCGTACGTCACATGCTTGCTGTCGCCCATCTGAGCCTTCCTCTCCCACTACCGTGGCGCCGCGCGGGCGCCAAACGGTGCTCATAGTTGCGTTCATTTCGGCGCGCGCCATAACAGCACGCGCCGTCATATCAACGAAACAGCAGGTAAAACCTACCAAAATAAACCTGTCCCCACATGGCAGGTTTTAGGCCTCGCCGTGCTCCTCTTCCCAGCTGCGGTCGTCGTATTTCTCGACCACGGCGTCGTCGTCAAAGTGCAGCGGCTTGTCCAGGTTGCGGGGCTTAAAGCCCTCCATGAACTTGTCGCGGCCAAAGCTCTCGGGAATCGCCACGGGGTAGCGTCCGGTAAAGCACGCATCGCAGTAACCGCCCTTGGGCATGACCTTCAGCAGGCCCTCGACCGAAAGGAAGGCCAGCGAATCGGCGCCAATGTACTCGCAAATCTCGTCGACCGTCTTGTTGGCGCTGATAAGCTGCGACTGCACGTCGGTATCGATGCCGTAGAAGCACGGCCAGATGACCTCGGGCGAGTTGATGCGGATATGAATCTCCTTGGCGCCGGCGTTGCGCAGCATCTTGACGAGCTGCACCATGGTGGTGCCGCGGACGATGGAGTCGTCGATGACGACCAGGCGCTTGCCTTCGATGTTGTCGCGCAGCGGGTTGAGCTTCATACGCACGCCCATGGCACGCAGCTCCTGCGTAGGCTCGATAAACGTACGGCCCACGTAACGGTTCTTGATGAGGCCCTCGCCAAAGGGAATACCGCTCTCGTGCGAATACCCCTCCGCGGGCGGCAGGCCGGAGTCGGGCACGCCGATGACCAGGTCGGCCTCGACGGGCTCCTCATGTGCCAGCTGACGACCCATGTCATAACGGCAGGCGTAGACGCTCTTGCCGTTCATGATGGAGTCGGGGCGAGCGAAGTAGACCTGCTCAAAGATGCAGTTAGCAGGCTCTTCGGCGGCAGGCACGCCCTGCTCGGACACAAGGCCCTCGGCGCTGATGCGCAGGATCTCGCCGGGACGGACGTCACGGACGTACTCGGCGCCCACAATGTCGAGCGCACAAGTCTCGGAGGCGACGACCCAGCCGCCGGCGCGCGTGACATGGGTGGTGGCGTCGACCGTCGCGGCGCCGTCCTGCGACGGCAGCTGCGAAACGGATGCGGCATCGGCCTGGTCCAGGCCCTCGTCCACCAGCTTGCCCAGCACGAGCGGGCGAATGCCGTGCGGATCGCGGAATGCGTAGAGCGCCTGCTCGTTGATGAGCGTCATGGCGTAGCCGCCGCGCACGAGCTCCATGGTCTTGCGAATGCCCTCGCGCAGATGGCCTGTACGCTGAGTAAAGTAGCCGATGAGTTTGGTCGCGACCTCGGAATCCGAGTTGGAGAGGAACGGCACACCCAGCTCGATCAGCTGACGGCGCAGCTCGTCGGTGTTGACGAGGGTGCCGTTGTGCGCGAGCGCGATAATGACGCTATTGATGGTAGAGAGGTGCGGCTGAGAGGCTTCCCAGCTCTTGGCGCCGGCGGTGCCGTAGCGCACATGACCCACGGCCAGCTGACCGGAGAGCGTCGACAAGTCGGCGTTGGAGAACACGCGGTCGAGCAGGCCCAGATCCTTGCGGACCATAACCGTACCGCCGTCACCAACGGCGATTCCCGCCGATTCTTGGCCGCGGTGCTGCAGTGCACGCAGGCCAAAGTACGTCAGTCGAGCCACGTCGCGATCGGGCGCCCAGACACCAAAAACGCCGCATTCCTCATGCAGCTGGTCGGAGTCCGGATCATACGTCGACATGGCGTTCACCTGTCCCGCGGCACGCTCGGCCGCGCGGATGGTTTCTTGAGACATGGCATCCCCTCAGAGCCTCGTATTTTGGCGTTACCCGCCTTATTATACGCACGGCGCGACGCGCTCCCCAGCGCATGAGCAGCGCTTTTTAAAAGCCCACCGAGCTAATAATCCGTTTTGCGGCCAAACATTTTATTGGTCTGTCCAGTGCAAGCGCCCACGCCCCCAGGTGGCCGCCGCGTCCACCGTTGAGGGTTGCATTGTTGCAATTGGGACGTTCGTCCTGTCTTTTGGCAGGTCGGCGGCGTATCCTTGTAATCTAGGACAAAGCGAGAAAGGTTCTGTATGGATCGAAACGGACTCGACCCCAGCGTCCCCAGCGCCACGGAGGTCAAGAAGATTCCCCTCATCATTAAGGTGTACGCCGTCCTGTGCATCCTGTCCGGCGTGGGCACACTCCCGTCGGTCGCTGCCTTTATGTGGCAGGTCATCACCGCGCTCATTAACGGCAACGCCGCCGCCAAGCTCGGCGACAATATGCTGGTCTCGGTTGGACTCATCGTCGCCGGCATCATGCTCTCTGCGGCAAGTGCCGTCATCCTGATCATCTTTGGCCTGGACCTTATCAAAAACCAGCGCCGCAACGCCGCCCGCCTGTCCTACATCCTTATTGCATTCACCGTCGTCGAGCTTTTGGTCGACGTGATGCTCCAGGGTATCGGACTCTTCTTGCTTCGTCCCGCGATTCAGCTCGGTATCCTCATCGCGCTTTCGGCCACCGTCGACCCCACACTGCGCCAGGAGCGCGAACTGCAGCGCCGCCTGCAGGAGATGCTCGACCGCGACGCCGCCGCCGAGGGCATGCTCGGCCGCGATGAAACCGGCGAGGGCTACATCAAGCTCAACTACTTCAACCTGTTCTGGGTATTCCTCGTCTGCTGCGTGCTCGGCCTGATCGCCGAGGACATCTGGCACATGACGGTCGACGACCCAGGCGTCTACCAGGACCGCGCCGGCATGCTGTTTGGTCCCTTCAGCCCCATCTATGGCTTTGGCGCCGTACTCATGACCATGGTGCTCAACCGCTTCTATAAAAAGAACCCCATCATCATTTTCCTGGTAAGCGCTGTGCTCGGCGCGAGCTTTGAGGTGTTCGTGGGCTGGTTTATGCAGACCTCGTTCGGTGTGGTCTCGTGGAGCTACTCGCATATGAAGCTGTTCGGCATGCCCGATCCACTCGCCGTCCTTACGGGCGGACGCACCTGCACGGGCTTTGCCTGCCTGTGGGGCCTGGGCGGACTCATCTGGATCAAGCTGCTGCTGCCGAGGCTGCTCAAGCTCATCAACATGATTCCGTGGAAGAGTCGCTACTCGGCTACCGTCATCTTTACCGTCATTATGCTGGTCGACGGCGTCATGACGCTGCAGTCGCTCGACTACTGGTACCAGCGCGTCAACGGCACGGAGCCGGATATTCCCGTCGCGCAGTTCTACGGCAAATATTTCGATAACGACTACATGGAAAACCGCTTCCAGAGCATGACCATGAGCCCCAAGGATGCGACGCGCGTGTAGCGCCACGCAATGCCGAGATTTTCCAACGCACAGAAAAGCCCGCTGGCAGACTGATGAACTGCCAGTGGGCTTTTTGTTGGCGAGTGCCGCTGTCGGCCTTACGCCTCGCGCTCGACCTCGCTCACACACTCATTTTTGATGGTACCGACGAGCGCCTGCAGCGCATCGACCACATGCGGGCGAATGTCCCCGCCAATGAGTACGAGCATGATGTCGTCGCCCACGGTAAGCTCGCCACTCGCCAGCCACACGCGCACATAGCCGATACCCGGCATCGCGCGCGTTGCCTCGATAGCGGCCTGCACCTTTTCGGCATCGAAGCCAAACACCATGCCGCCCACCTTATGTCCAGGCGCCACACCATCTGTCTCGACCCCACGCGCCTCGGACTTAGGCGTTGCACGCACCACGCCGTTGTGTGTCAGGTACATACCGCACGCAGGCGCCGACGAATCGGCCTTGGCCTCGCGCAGCCAAGCATCAACCGAAGGCATCGATTTGCCACTTTCAAGCATCATTTCTCCTTTTTACCGTCGTCGAGCAGCTCATTTGGGACGGGGCTTTTTAGCTACTCTCGAACAACTTATTCCTCGACCGGCGTGAGCACCATGACGGCGCGCGTATTGCTAAATGACAGCGAGCGGCAGGTCACAAGCGTTACGACCTTGGTTGCCGAAGCGGCACGATCGGTGGCATCGCTCGCCACGGCCGAAGCGCCGTCGAGCATCTCGGACAGGTAATTCTTCAGTCCGTCATCACCCTCAAAGTTGGGCGTGCGCGCCTTGGCATACGTGTCCTCGACCACCTTGGTCGCCAGCGGGCGCAACTTATACGTCGCATCGCGCGTGATGTAGTACACGTATTCCATGCTGTCGAATGTCGCCTGATCGGTCGTATCCGAAATCACGTTGAACATCGAACCGTCGTTCATGTGATGACCGTAAATCGTGGTCTGCTGATCCACCATGCCCGGCGCGGTGTCATCGCTATCCAAGAAGATGGCTCCCGAGGCATTTGCGGTGCCGTCGAACAGCGTGTTGAGGTACTTGGAGTTGTTGTTGGTCTGCACCACGGGGTAGTTGATGTTGGTGCCGGGCGCGTAAATCCAACCCACAACCTCTGGATTTGTCTGAGCAAGCGCGTTGAAGTCGATAATCGGCACGCCGCTGGCGTCCTTGTCGCTCACATATTGTTTTTCGATCTTTTGATACGACTCGCTCGCCTGCTTGTAGCCAATCTGCGCGTTGATAAAGATGGCGGCCGCAGCAACGATTAGGCCAATGCCGATGATGATGAGCAAGATGGGGATAACGGAGCGGCGCTTTTTGCGCGGCGGCTCGGTATAGCTCGATGGCGCGGTATGCGTCGAAGAGCGAGGTGACTTCTTGGCGGTACTGTATGACGAAGGGCGATATGCAGCAGGTGTATCCTGACGGCGATGCTTCGCCGGCGTCACGGGGCGTGGCGCGCGCGGCTGCTGAGGAGAGGATGTCCAACCCTGCTGCGGCGCGCGGGCTGCTCCCGACTTGGCTGGATCGGGAATCCGAGAAGCCGAAAAACGCTTTCCCTGATAGTCGGACATGGCTCTCCTTATGCTGCAAATGGACTGGCAGAGCGCTTAGGCGTCAGCCATCTCCTGCTTCATCTTTTCGATAACCTTGCGGTACTCGGGGTCGCAGGCGCCCAGAATCTGCGTGGCGTAGATGGCAGCGTTCTTGGCACCGTTAATGGCAACGCAGGCCACGGGCACGCCCGAAGGCATCTGCACCATCGACAGCAGCGAGTCCATACCACCCAGATCGCTCGTCTTCATAGGCACGCCGATGACCGGCAGCGGCGTAAACGCAGCCACGACACCGCCCAGGTGAGCAGCCTTGCCGGCAGCAGCGATAATCACCTTGATGCCGCGATCGGCAGCGGTCGAGGCCCACTCATGGACCTTCGCCGGCGTGCGGTGCGCGCTTGCAATCACGAGCTCATAGGGCACGCCCAGCGCCTCGAGCTCGGCGGTGCAACCTTCCATAACGCCCAGATCGGACTTGGAGCCCATGATGATCCCGACAACCGGCTTCTGATCTGCCATAAACAAAGACCTCCTGTTGAGAGCGGTGACGCGGCGAATCCGCGACCCTTAACTACTGAGAGTAGTATAGCTGCTCCCGTCCCTGCGGTCTGCGTGGTGCTTTGCGGACGGGCCAGGCTTTATCTTCACTCCGGTTGCTTCGCAAAGTCGTTCAGATAAAGCCTGGCCCGCCCGCAAAGCACCCCTCGACCTACCGGGGATTGCCATGACGTACGTTGGCTGAAATAAAAAAGCGTGCCCACCGTCCTTGGGTGGGACGGCGGGCACGTTTGCTTAGTTGTCGCTGGGACTACTCAGCCTTATTGCGACGGTGGAAGAAGGCACCGATCGCGGCGATGATGGCTCCAAGGCCACCGACAGTCGCGACAGTTGCCGCCGTTTGATCGCCAGTAACGGGGATCGCCGAACCGTTCTTCTTGCCGCCCTGGGCCTTGTCGCCTGCGGGCTTGCCCGCCTGGCTGCCGCCGTTCGAGCCATTGCCGGAACCCTGGTTGCCCGAGCCGCCCTGGTTGCCGGAGTCGGCATCCTTAAGGCCCTCGATGGCCAGCTTGAGCTGGTCATAAGCCGCCTGGAGCTGGGTGTCGGAAGCATTCTCATCACCCAAGACATCCTCGGCGTAGGTAATGGCATCCGTCAGGGCCTTGACAGACTCGGCCGTCTTTCCCTTGGTGTCAGTCTCCTTCGCCTGCTTGACCAGGGCCTTGAGTTGCTTCTTGGTCGGGTTCTCGACCGGGGTCACCGGGGTCTTCTCGAGCGCGTCACGGGCATCCTCGAGCGCCTTGAGTGCCTGGTCGACCTCGTCCTGCGTGGCGTTCTCGTCGCTCAGGATGGCGCGGGCGCTCGCCAAGGCGTTCTGAAACGCGGTCCAGGAAGCCTCGGTGTAGTCACTGGCCTTAAGGTCGCCGGCTGCAACCTCGGCATCAACCTTTTCAATCGCGGCAGTGAGGTCGTCCTTCGCCACCGGATCGGGAACGGCCGTACCGTAGAACTTGAGTTCCGCCATGCTGCAGTAGGCGTCAACGCTGCCACCGCCGGCGTGGAGCACCTTGACGGTCACGTAGCGACCGCGCGCGGCACCAAAGCTCATCTGCTTCCAGTCGCCACGGTCGGTGAGCACGCGCCCGTCGTTGTCGAAGGTAAACGTACCCATCGACGTGGCGGTGCCCATCTCATAACCGTCGGCGGTGTCGGAGACCAGCACCTCGGCCTCAAAGATATCGCCGTTCGTGCCGCCGTCCTGGCGCGGCAGGAACGTGACGTCGGTGAAATCGTAGTCGCGGCCCAGGTCGACGGTCAGGTGCTGGGGCATACCGGTCTTATAAGCATAGTCGCTGTGCCAGAGCGTCTGCTCATCGCCGTCAAGAGCGTTGACGGCGTTGCTGCCCTCATAGTCGGCCTCGCTCGAGAAGCCGGTCACCTTGACGTTCTCGCGGTTCTCGGGCGTGTTGATGAGCTTCTTCTCATCAACGGGGCGCATCTTGAGGCCGTCGATTGCCTTTTCGATCTTGGTCGTAGCGTCTGCGACATCCTTCTTGCTATAGCTGCCCTGGCCGCCGTCGAGAAGCTTCTGAGCCGCCTCGACCGCAGCGGTGAGAGCTGCATAAGAATCCTTGGTGTAGACGGACTCGCTGTAGCCCGCGGCCTTGGAAAGCGCCGCCATGAGCGCAGAGGTGTCGATACCAGCCTTGACCTCGACCTCATAGGATGCGGTCTTGGAGGGGTCGAGCACTGACGCCACCGTGATCGTTGCCTTGCCGGCCTTGTTGGCACGCAAGTAGTAGTTCACGCTATCGCCGGCCTGAACAGCGGAGACGCTCACCACAGAGGAGTCGGAGCTCTCGACCGTCACATAGGGGTAGCCGGCGCTCTCGGGCGTGGCCTTAGCGTCGACGAGCGTAACGTCGCCCTCAAAGAACTCGGTCTGGTTCTTGCCCAGCTCGATACCCTCGATGGCCTCGACACCCTGCGTGTAGTTGAAGTTGATCTCGCGCAGTGTGAGCATCTGGTCACCCGATGCCTCAAGCGGCGTGATCTCGACCTTAGTCGCCTTCTTGCCCTTGTTCTCGGCAGAGAGGCCAAAGGCGTAGCGAGCCTGGAAGGAATCGTACTCCCCACCCGCGAACTCCTGGGTCGAGCCATCCTCGAACGTCACGACGGCCTTGATCTTCTGCACGGTGCCGTTACCGCCGTCGCGGTTGACGACCTCAACGGCATCGAGCTTCGATGGTGTCTTAAAGGCAAATGTCATCGTGGTGGGAAGCTTCACGTAACTCGGAAGCTTGCCCTCGCTGTCCCAGTTGCCGCTCCAGTTCCACAGGAACTCAAAGCCGTTGTCGCCCTCATCGTTATCGAACAGCGCGTTATAGCTCTTCTGCTGAATAAGCTTCTCGACGTTGGAACCGTCGTCAGTCGTGAGCTCGTCGTTGGTCATCGTGATGTTGAAGGCATCCTGACCGTACTCGGCAACCGTGGGCTGCGGAACGTCCGGCATCGTCACGGTACCGTCACTCGTAAACTCGAGCGCATCGCACGCCGGACCGATGAGCCAAGACGTCGAGGGCAGTTCAACCTTGCCGGCCGTCTTGGCCTTGAGTTTGAAGCTCGCCACCGCGCCAGTGCCGTTGTAGAGCTTGCCGTCGCCGCGGTTGGCAAAGGCGAGGTTGATGGTCTGTGTGCCGTCCGCGAACTGGACCTTCTCGCGCGACAGGTTCTCCATACCGGCGGTCGAACCATCCTGCGAGATGCTCTCGGACACAAACTCAAACTGGTCACTCTTAAAGTTGACGAGCGCGCCCAGGGCGTTGACGTTCTTGGCGTCGGCCGCATAGACATCGACGGTGATCTCATCGCCGGCATCGACCTCGGTCTTGCTCGGAATCACCGCGAGCTTGCCGGCGACCTTGCCTTTCTGCTTGGTGCCGCCATCAAGCCCCGCCATGGTAAACGAGTAGTCGTAGACATCATAGACCCCGTTGCCGTTGAGATCGGCAAAGTGGTCGCGAATCTGCGAGTCGAACGTCGAGGTATCGGGCTCGCGGTTCTCGAGACCCAGATAATTCTTCATGTTGGAATAGTCGCCATCGGAGATCGTTGCCTTGTTGAGGTTGGAACCCACAGCAAAGCCGTCCGTACCATCGGCCTTGTAGATGGCGATCTCGGACGCGGAGAAGAAGTTACCAACCGAAGCGAGCGGCGTCATACGCACGTAGCGTGCGGCCACGGCGCCGTCGAACGTCACCGTTTTGCAGGCGGCGGAGCGCTCCCAATCGACCTCCTGGCTCGTCCAATGGACACCGTCGAGACTCGTCTCGATGCGCATCTTGGTCACAGTGCCGTTGCCGGCGTCGGTACGCGGATAGTACTCGAGCTTGTCGAGCTTGTAGGCGCGGCCGTAGTCGACGGTGAGCGCCTTGCCCAGGTCGTTGCCGCCGGAGTGGAAGCCGCCGTCGCTCGTCTGGAACTCATGGTCGAAGGCGAGATCGGCCTTATGGCTGCCGTAGATCGAGCCCTCCCAGGTGATCTTCTCGGCCTCGGGCACGTTCCGCCATGGGTCGAGTGCGGAGTTCGCCGCGAGCACATCGCTCCAACGGGAGTAGCCCTCGGCGTTGCGCGAACGGATCTGGTAGGTGTGCTTGCTATTGTAGGCAAGATCGGTATGCGTGAATTCCGCTGCATCGCCCACGGCGAACACGGTGCCATCGACCTTAAGGTCGTAGGAGGTAGCACCATCGACCTTTCCCCAGGTGAGTTTGATGCTCGTGGGGGTCGTGGCATCCTCGGGAGCAGCAAGGTTCGTGGGTACGGAGAGATTCTCGTTGAGGCGATCGGCCGCAAGCGTGGCGTCGGCGTTCACGAAACCGCCCAGCTCGAGCGTCTGCTCCGCTGCAGCGACATCGGTCTTCGCAAACTTGACGTAGACCTTGGGGTTCGTGGTGATCTTAGTGTCGTTGAAGCTCTCGCCCTTCTCGGCCTCGGTGCTGTCCGCATCGCTGCCGTAGTGGTTGAGGTTGGGGCTTTCGTTGTAGAAGTAGACCGCTTGGCCAGCCTCGGGGGTCGCGGCGTCGAAAGCCTCCTGTGAGTCGACCTCGGTCACGTTGAGCGCAGTGCCGCCATTCTTGGCGATGACGCTCGCAGGCTTGGCGGACACGTTGGCCACAAAGGTCGTGGTACGGTTGGAGTCGTAACCACTATAGCTGCCCTGGGACGCCGCAGCGGTAAAGGTTGCGGTGCCGCCCGTGGCCTTGGAGCTAAAGACGGTACTCACATGGTCACCGTAGGAGATATTGTCGATCGTGCCGTAGGCATTGTCCTCAGTCGTTTTGTTCTCGATGGAGGAGCCGTCGTCCTCGTACTGCGTGAAGCTGCCCTCACCCTCGGTGGCGAAGAACTCGACGATACGCTGGCTGCGGTCAGTGCCCTTGGTGTTGGTCTCGGTCACAGCCTCGGGGTTGTTGTTCTCGGCATACATCGGCACGATGGAATTGGCCTTTACAAAGAGCGGCAGCTTCCAGAGCGGAGCATCGTAGTTGTTGAGGACCTGGCCGCCGCGGTACTGCTTACCCGAGAAGTAGTCGATCCAGATGGTGGGATTATCGTCGGTGCCGTAGTTGGGAAGGTAGATGCCGTTGCGAACGTCATTGCCCTTGTCATCTGCCTGGGTATCCTGATACACCGGCGCAACCAGGAAGTTCTCACCGAACATATACTGGTACTGCGCCGAAGTGCTCGCGGCGTACTCGGAGTTGTCGGAGAGCAGCATGGCGCGGATCATGGGCAGGCCGGTATCGCCGTTACCCGTATCTATGTTGGCCGCCGAAGCCGCACTCGTGTAGATATAGGGCATGAGCTGCGCTTTGAGCTTGAGGTAGAAGCGCGAGATGCCCGTGTAGGGATCGCCGTGCGTCATGGGCGACTTGCGGTAGGTGCCCCAACCGTCCATGTCGAGCATAGAGGGCGTGAACGTCTTCCACTGGTAGTCGCGTGCCGAGATGATGGGGTCGCCGCCAAAGATGCCGTCCATGTCGGAGCCGATGTTGGGGTTGCCCGAAAGACTCTGACCGATATACGTGGGGATATGGAAGCGGATGTACTCCCAGTTGCCGCCGTACTGGTCGCCGGTCCAGATGCCGCCAAAGCGCTGCGTGCCGGCCCAACCATCGAGCGTAATGATGTTGGGGCGCTTGTTGGCACCGGTCGTCACCGTGTCATAAGCCGTCTTGATGCCGTTAAGACCAAAAGAGTAGCCAGAGCCAACCCAGGCGACGTCGGTCTTGAGGGTAGTGATACCTCCCGTCTTGACCTCGGCGTCGAAGTCGCGAAGCAGGTGCCACGGGGTCTCGGAGTTGCTGTCAGGCTCCAGGTTAGACTGGGTCCACAGGCCCGTGCTCACACCCTTGGAGTTAGCGTACTCGGTGAACTTCTTAAGGTTGTCGACGTTGGCGCGCACGGCGTTGAGGCGCTCGGCAGAACTCGTTCCGTCGGAATTGACGCCGCCGGTCTTGTAGTAACCGTTCTGGCCATAGCCGGCACCGTAGCCGTCGTTCGGCAGGAACCAGCCGAGCGGCATGTCGTTGTCCTCGTAGTCATCGATAACCTGCTGGGCGGAGAACTGGCGGTCAAAATCGGTCGCCTTCATGTTCTCAGTATCGACCGTAGGACCTTCACCGTTGAGCGTCTCGGACGCAAGCGTGCCGTCGAGCTTGTAGCCCGTCGCCATGCCAGACTCGTACTTAACGTCGCCCTTCTCGCTCGAGGACTTGCTGCCCTTGGTCTCCCACTTCTTCTGACCCGAAGTCGTTGACCAGCCATCACGGTTATAGGCATTAAGATGACCCAGGTAGAAACCGTACTCGGGCAGCAGCACCGGATTACCGGTTACCTTGTAGTAGTCCTGCAGCATCTCGGTTGCCACGTTCGAGGCGCCCGTTTCGGTTGCCACGAAGTAGTAGGCATCGAACTCATTCTCGCTGTGCGAAGTCGTGACTGTTGATGCGTCCGTGGAACCGAAGTCGTAGGAACCCTCTGCAAACGTGTTTCGGAGCACGCCGTAACCGTCACTCGTCCAGTAGAACGGGTTGGGCGAAGCAACGCCGCCATCGGTCCAGTTGTTGGTGTTGGAGATGGCGATAGTCTGGTTGGTGTGCAGGAAGCGGCCGTTCTGAGTACCGCCGCCAAAGAAGTTCTCGGACTTCGCCTTGGCGAGCGTCTGGACGGTGCCCTTCTTATCAAGGTCGAGGGACGCGGACTCGGAGACCACGACACGGTCGCCCGACTTGATGCTCATCTTGCCAGTCGCCTTGTCCAGAATCACGGTCGCCTTTCCACCGGTGATCTCGATAGTGTCACCCTTGTCGGCGACCGTCGCACTCGGCTTGCTGTAGGCGTCCGAGGTATCGGGCTGGGCCTGAATCTTAGCCGTGTGGGACTTACTGCGCGGCGTGGCGTACTCGGAAAACTCACCCTTGGGGTCGACGTTGTAACGGAAAATACCGTCCTCGAGGAACGTAATACGGCCCTTGATGCCGTCGGCGAAATCAATGTCGACGACGTTCGAGGCGGACTGAGACACGGTCGCCGAGTCGACGCCCTTGAGCGGCGTGGCAATCGCCTGCTGGGGGGGGTTAGCGAACACGAGAGTCGCCGCTGTTGCGACGAGGATCGCGCTTCCCTTCACCCACCGTTTCGTGAAAATGGAATTCCTACGCACCTGGACTCCTTCCCTCCGACATGCGGAAGTGTCGCGGACGCGCGCCCTGCAGCATGGGCGCGCATTAAACGGGAGGGATGTTCGGTACATTCCGTGCAATCGGCCCGCCCGTTACCAGGGGTCAACTGGTAGTAACCAGATAGCCACCTATAAGGTTGAATCAGCATACGTGAGCAGTTGTGCAAATTAAGTTTGGAATTCTCCCAGCGGTATAAAAATAAACGTAGATGGCAAGGTGGGTCTAATAAACCATACCAATTGGTTCTCCAGCCAGATACCACATAAGCATAATTTTACTGTTTAACTGGTATTACATAACCAATACCTTTCCCTCGGGAACTGGGCTCCGCGAATTATCCTGAGGTAAAGTCGTAGCCGCCACCCCACGACCCACCGGGAATTACCATGACGTACAGCGGCTGATTTGATTTGGAATAGGAGGTTGTTGGAGGGTGGTGGACAGTTAGTTCAGATACGTATATTTTGGCGGTGCAAATTGGCGCTAACAAACTGGTTTTAAGTCGCTTTAGACCTAATAATGGGTCTTTCTCGCTATTACCCGCGCGTCTTTGTCGGTCCAGACTATCAAAAATAGCTCAATTGAGCCCAAATTGGCCTCCACACGTCCTCTGAAAAATACGTATCTGAACTAACTGTCCAAGAGGAATGTCCACAGATAGAAAAAGGCTCTGGCGAACCTCCGAATCACCAGATCCTTTCAAAACTCGCACACCTGAAGCACATCGCTGCATTCCTGTTTTCGCCCATGAAGTTAGAGAGCCTCTTCCGTCCACTTCTCGAAATCAATCGCACGCCTTTGGGCGGTTCGGTACACTTCCATGTCTTCGCGGGCGCCCACCACGACGATGGCCATTTTTCCTTTAATTTTGATGAGGCGGTACACAATCCGAATGCCGCTTCCCCTGAGCTTGATTTTCATAAAGCCCGTCAAATCCGTGCCTGCCTTGTTTCCAAGAGGCTTGCCGAATCCGCCTTCGTTCTGCGGCAATGGGTTCGTTCTGATTTTTTCGATAGCTTTAAGGACGATCTTTCGTTGGGAGCCGTCCAGTCGCTTAATGTCCTTGACGGCATCCGGGTAGAAGGCGACCCCATACTCACTCATTCGAACTCGACCTCATCCATCTGATCGAGTTCGTCCTGGTTCACGAGCAGTTCCCCCATAACGTCAGTCAGGGAAACGAGTTCATCATCGCTTGTCGCAGCCGTCCTCTTAAGGGCCAACGTCAACAAGGCGAGGTCCTCCTCCGCCTGCTTAGCCTCTCGGTATTCATCGGGCGTCACGATAACGAATGCCGGCTTGTTGTGTTTCAAAACTACAACCGGGTTGTCGTTGCTCACTCTCGAAAACGCAGCGGGACCCTTACCGTGACTGAAATCGCTGATGGGAACAAGATTGTCGAGCATCTTTAAAGCAGGCATCGAGACCTCCAAATACAAAGTCTTTTATGCATTCATTTTAGCATGCAGAAAATACCAGCAATCACGGAATAGTGACACGGACGAGGCATCGCTTTCCACCAACCGTTGATCATCGACCGCGCAAAATGTCCCGCCAAGAGATCGAGCGAGGATTCTGTCCCTCGAAGAGGGCCGTATTGGCCTCCTCGCGGGACGAAATCCTCGCTCGTTCGTTTCAGCCCGCGTCATCGCGTGCTAGACGGCCAGCTCGCCTGATTCACCCATAAGCCATCGTGCCAGGTCGACGACCTTGATGCCATCCCAATCAGTCGTTTCGTGCCCTGTTCGGGCGATGACGCACTTGGGATAGGCGTCTCGAATCCGTCGCAGCGGATCAAGCTCACGCTCAAGCGTCACTTCTTGGGAAATGTCGTCACTCACCTGGATATAGACACGGCGGTCACGCCTGATGGCGACAAAGTCTACTTCCTTTTGGTAGAGAACGCCCACGTAGACTTCCCATCCGCGGCGCATAAGCTCGATTGCCACCATATTCTCGTAAACATGGCCAAAATCGAGCTTTTTCGTGCCAAGCGCGGCGTAGCGAAACGAATGGTCGGCCAGGTAGTATTTATCTCCCGTCGACAGGTATTTCTTTCCTGAGACGTCAAAGCGACGAAACCGGTAGAACGCAAACGCATTACACAGGTAGTCGATATACACAGCCAGCGTCTTGTCGCTTATCTTAAGGTTCGCTCGTGACAGCTCGGCCGCCATCCCCTTGAGAGAAGAGATGTTTCCGACGTTATCCATCAGGAACTCGCAGGAACGTTTAAGCTGCTCCGCATTACGTATACGATATTTTTGTCTGATGTCGCGCAGGATAAGAGTTTCAAGCACATCCGAGATGTATGAGAAACGCATCCTTTCGTCCTGGTAGATATAGGAACCCGGCATTCCTCCCTCGCGGACATAGCGAGCAAGGGCCTCGGCTGGAGAAGCGATCTCGTGATACGCCGAGAACTCCGCAAGTGAAAACGGAAAGACCTCGATCTCTACCGTTCTTCCCGTGAACAACGTCGAGAGGTCGCTTGAGAGAAGAAAGGCATTCGACCCCGTGATGTAAATGTCATATTTCTCTGACGCATGAAGACTGTTGATAGCCCGCTCGAACCCTTCACACATCTGGACCTCGTCGATCATGACGATATTCCGGCAACCCTCGATATAGTGCTTTTCCACATATGTATGCAGCGCATGGTATTCCGCCAACGGCTCGAACTCAAGTAGATTGAAGTTGACGTGTATGACGTTGGCCGAGGGGTCGTTTGAACGAAGTTGGCTGGCAAACGCCTCAAGCAATTTCGATTTTCCGCATCGCCTGATTCCGGTGATCACCTTGATATCAGGCGTACCTGCCACCTTGGAAAGCTTGCTCATGTAGAACGGGCGATCTATAAGTTTCATGGCAACCTACTTCGCAAAATTCAAAACCATTAGGAAACGCGAAGTAAAATATATCATCTACTTCGCCTCTTTGAAACATCTTAGATTTTGCGTAATAATTCCTGTCAAGCTATCGCAAGCACGAGGCCAGCCTGTTGGGCCAAACCACCGGCAAGGCGGCCATGCGCATCGTTCGCTCCACCTACGACAAAACGGGAGCCCCGTTCGAAGTCGGCGTCCTCATCAGCTGCAACAGTCGAACCCAACTCCACGTGCACATCGCCGCCGGCAAGACGACCTTCACCACGAAGATGCAATAGCCGGGGCGCACGGTCCGTGGGCAACCGAGCGAGGAAAATGTCCCATCAACAAAACGAGCGAGGATTCCGTCCCACGTAGAGCCCAAATCCAAGCTCCCCAAGGAACAAAATCCTCACTCGACATCCGCATCCTCTTTAGCCTAAGTCATCGCGCAAAGCCCCTTCGGAAGCACACGGTGCAACCGAGTCACCGTAGGCCGGGGCAGAGGGGGCCGAGTTTCCCACTGAGTGACTCTGCTTGCAGCCGGAGCGAAGGGGGAAACTCGGCCCCCTCTGCCCCGGCCGGACAGGTCGCACTACACCGTGTGCTGCGGCAGGTCCTGCAGGGCGATGACGTCCATGCCCATGTCGTTGGCGCTGCCGTGACCCTGCTGGTCCTCGCGCACGGCCTCGATGGCGCTCACGTACGTATTGGCCGCAGACATTGCGGTCACGCAAGTCACGCCGCGGCGCACGGCCTCGGTACGTAGCAGGTAGCCATCACCACGCGAGCCCGGACCATACGGCGTGTTGATGATCACCGCAATCTTGCCATCGGCGATGAGGTCACCGATGTTGGGGCACTCGCCGTCGTGCGGGCCGCTGATCTTTTCCACGACCTCGCACGTCACGTTGCCTCCACGCAGCACGCGCGCCGTGCCCTCGGTGGAGCAGATGTCAAAGCCCAGGTAGCGCAGGATGCGGGCGACCGAAAGGATATGGCGCTTGTCGCGGTCGCACACACTGATGAACACCTTGCCGGCACTCGGGTCGGGCAGCTTGTAGTCGATTGCCAGCTGCGTCTTGGCGTATGCCTCGGGATAGCTCTTGGCGATACCCATGACCTCGCCGGTCGACTTCATCTCGGGCCCCAGGATAACGTCGGCACCGGGGAAACGGCCCCAGGGCATAACGGCTTCCTTCATGCAGAACCAATCGAGCTGACGCTCGTCGCTCGGCAGGCCCAGGCTCGCGATGGAATCGCCCGCCATGATACGCGCCGTGCACTTGGCCAGCGGCACGCCGGTGGCCTTGGAAATAAACGGCACGGTGCGGCTCGCGCGCGGGTTTGCCTCGATCACGTAGACGGTCTCGCCCTTGATGGCGTACTGCACGTTGACCAGGCCGCGGACTCCCAGCGCCATCGCGATGCGGCGCGTGGTCTCGCGGAGCTTCGCCTGCAGGCTCTCGCTAAAGCTGAACGGCGGAATGCAAGTCGCGGAGTCGCCGGAGTGAATACCGGCCTCCTCGATATGCTCCAGGATACCGCCGATGTAGACCTCTTCGCCATCGCACAGGGCGTCGACGTCGGACTCGATCGCACCCTCCAGGAAGCGGTCCAGGTACACCGGGTAGTCGGGGCTAATGCGCGCAGCCTCGGCCATGTAATCGCGCAGATGCTCGGCATCGTAGGCGATCATCATGCCGCGGCCGCCCAGCACGTAGCTCGGACGCACCAGCAGCGGGTAGCCGATATGCGCGGCCACGGACTCGGCCTCCTCAAACGAGGTGGCCTGGCCTGCCGGCGGGTACATGATGCCCAGCTTGTCGAGTAGGGCGGCGAAGCGCTCGCGGTCCTCGGCAAAGTCAATGGCATCGGGCTTGGTGCCCATAATGTTCACGCCGCTCTCCTCGAGCATGCGCGCCAGCTTAAGCGGGGTCTGGCCACCGAGCGTCACCACGACGCCGTCGGGACGCTCAACATCGATGACATCCATGACGTCCTCGTAGGTGAGCGGCTCAAAGTACAAGCGGTCCGAGGTGTCGTAGTCAGTCGAAACGGTCTCGGGGTTGCAGTTGACCATGATGGTCTCGAAGCCGCGGGCCGCCAGCGCGTAGCTCGCGTGCACGCAGCAGTAATCGAACTCGATACCCTGGCCAATGCGGTTGGGGCCGGCGCCCAGGATCATCGCCTTGGGCTTGTCCGCCGGCGTGGTCTCGTCGGGAGCCACGCACTTCTTGGCATCCGGGCTTGTGCGGTAGATGTTCTCGTACGTCTTGTAGTGGTACTCCGTGGCGCTCGAGAACTCGGCCGCGCAGGTGTCGACCGTCTTCATGCTGGGAACCACGCCCAGACCCTTGCGGTAGGCGCGCACAAAGCGCTCGTCCGAGCCGGTCAGCGCGGCGATCTCGGCATCGCTCGTGCCATACTGCTTGAGCAGGCGCATTGCGTCGGCGTCAATGTCCTCCACACGCAGGCCGCGGATGCTCTCCTGAACTTGCACCATATCGTTGATACGGTTGAGGTACCACGGATCGATACCGCAGATGACATGGATACGCGCGACATCCCATCCACGGCGCAGGGCCTCGACAACAAAGAAGATACGATGCTCGGTCGGGGTGGCCACGGCCTGAGCGAGCTCGTCGTCGCTCAGCTTGTCGGCACCTTCCTTGCCACCGGCGCAAATGCCCTGGTGGCCGTCCTCCAGCGAGCGCATGGCCTTGCCGAAGGCCTCCTCAAAGGTTCGGCCGATGGCCATGATCTCGCCCACGGCCTTCATGCGCGTGGTGAGCGTGGGGTCGGTGCCCTTGAACTTCTCGAAGGCAAAGCGCGGCACCTTGACGACGCAGTAGTCGATCGTAGGCTCAAAGCAGGCGGGCGTGGCCTTGGTGATGTCGTTGACGATCTCGTCGAGCGTGTAGCCCACGGCCAGGCGCGCGGCGGCCTTGGCGATGGGGAAACCCGTGGCCTTGGAGGCAAGCGCGGACGAACGGCTCACACGCGGGTTCATCTCGATGACGATCAGGCGGCCGGTGTTGGGGTTCACGGCAAACTGCACGTTGGAGCCGCCGGTCTCGACGCCGATCTTCTCCAGAATGGCGAGCGAGGCGACACGCATGCGCTGATACTCAAGGTCGGAGAGCGTCTGCGCCGGCGCCACGGTGATGGAGTCGCCGGTGTGCACGCCCATGGGGTCGAGGTTCTCGATGGAGCACACGATGATGCCGTTGCCGGCGTGGTCGCGCATGACCTCCATCTCGTACTCTTTCCAGCCCTCGATGGACTCCTCGACCAGCACCTCGTGTGCGGGCGAGAGCTCCAGGCCCTGGCTCACGATGGAGACGAGCTCCTCGTGGGTATGCGCGATGCCGCCGCCGGCGCCGCCGAGGGTAAAGCTCGGGCGCAGCACGCAGGGGTAGCCCACACGCTCGGCGATGGCCTCGGCGTCCGCCACGCTGTAGGCATAGCCCGAGCGCGCGACCTCCAGGCCGATCTCGGCCATGGCCTCGTTAAAGAGCTTGCGGTCCTCGCCGCGCTCGATAGCGGCCAGGTCGCAGCCGATCATCTCGACGCCGTACTTGTCGAGCGTGCCGTCCTTTGCCAGCTCAACAGCGGCGTTGAGGCCGGTCTGGCCGCCCAGCGTGGGCAGCAGCGCGTCCGGGCGTTCCTTCTTGATCACACGCTCGATAAACTCGGCGGTGATGGGCTCGACATAGGTACGGTCGGCAAGACCCGGGTCGGTCATGATGGTCGCCGGGTTGGAGTTGACCAGGATGACCTCAAAGCCATCCTCCTTGAGCACTTTGCAGGCCTGGGTGCCGGAGTAGTCGAACTCGCAGGCCTGGCCAATAACGATGGGCCCCGAACCAATGACGAGGATGCGCTTGATGTCGGTACGTTTAGGCATGTTAGTTCTCCTCGGTCTCGGTCGCAGCGGTCTCAGCAAAGTTCCAGCCCTGCAGGCGGTCCTTCGCGGTGTCGATGTCCAGGTAGTTCTCCTCGCCATCCATGAGTCGCGTAAAGGCGGTAAAGAGATAGTGGGCATCGGTGGGGCCGGGCGAGGCCTCGGGGTGGTACTGGACCGAGAAGCACGGGGCGTCGAGCAGCTGGATGCCCTCGGCGGTGCCGTCGTTGAGGTTCACGTGCGTCAGGCGAATGCGGCCGAAGCGCTCGTTCATCACGACCGGCGCGATGCCGCGGCGCACCCAGGCGCGCAGATCGCCATCGACCGCGTGCTCGGTCTCGCCGCCGGAAAGCTCCGGGATCAGTTCGCCCAGACTGGGGAACAGCAGGCCAAAGCCGTGATTTTGCGCGGTGATCTCCACGCGACGACTCACCAGGTTCATAACCGGCTGGTTACCGCCACGGTGACCGAATTTAAGCTTTTCCATTTGGGCGCCACACGCCAAGCTGATCATCTGGTGACCAAGGCAAATGCCAAAGACCGGCACCTTGCCGATCAGCTGCTGCACCTGCTCGTAGGTCTCCACCACGGCATCGGGGTCGCCGGGGCCGTTGGACAAAAAGACGCCGTCAGGATTCATGTCGAGCACCTGCTGGGCGGGCGTATCCCACGGCACGACAGTAAGGTCGCAGCCGGCACGGACGAGGCCCTCCAGGATGCCGCGCTTGACGCCGCAGTCGTAGGCGACCACGTTGTGGCGGGCAGGAGCGGCAGGGGCAAGCGCAAAGTCATGCGTAGCGGGCAGGTCGGCAGCTGCAAACTCGTGAGGTGCGGGGCAGCTCACGGTCTTGACCAGATTCTCGCCCACCAGCGTCGGCGCTGCGGCCAGACGCTCGGCAAGCTCGTCGACGTCAAAGATCTCGGTCGAGATAATGCCCATTTTGGAGCCGTTGTCGCGCAGGTGGCGCACCAGGGCACGGGTGTCGACGCCCTCGATAGCGACGATGCCGTGGGCACGCAGGTACTCCGGCACGCTGACGGCCGAGCGCCAGTTGGAAGGCGTGACGCACATGTCGCGGACAATCATGCCGCGCATGGCGGGAGCGCTCGCGGGTCGGGCGGTATCACCGGGGAAGGCCAACTGGACGTCGGTCTCGTCGATGCCGTAGTTGCCGATCTGCGGATAGGTCATGGTTACAATTTGGCCGGCATAGCTCGGGTCGGTCATGACCTCAAAATAGCCCTCAAGCGAGGTATTGAAGCAGACCTCGCCGGTCGCGGTACCCTCGGCACCGCATGCACGGCCATAAAAAATGGTCCCATCCTCAAGGTACAGGATGCAGGGACCGCAGGTGCCCTTGCTGGTTTTGGCCAGCATGCGCTGGCAAAGCTCGCTGGGCGCGAAGGTGCGGGCGGCAGCGCCCGCAGCATGGTTGTTCGCCATAATTCTCCTTCCCGGTCTCACAGGACCGGCTTAAAGGTTGGTAGTTAGGCCTCGCGGTATTGTAACCGCAAGTATGCTCCATGGCGTTAATTTCATCGAAATGTTTACGAAATGATAATTATGACTTTCTATGCATAATGATTTTTCTGGGACGGGGATTACAAATCATCCCGCGCGGGCACTTGGCTCACGCGGGATGATGGTGTCTTATTTATCCTGCTCCAGCAGATCGGACGGTGTGCGATCTGGCTTACCGCCGCGGAAAATCTCGCGGCCATGCAGACGATGCTCCAGGTCACGTTCGGCCTTTTCCTCGTCAATCTTGGTCTGGCTCACCACCGGGTCCTCGATCAGCGACGAAACCGAGTTCACCTGTTTTTGAATGCGCTCGGCAATGGTGTCGTCCATGCTTACGATGCGCATCTTCCAGTCGATACTCGTGGCGTTGGATGAGCTCTTGGTCCACACAAACGTCAAAATGGCGCTCTGATGACCCCGCGCGGGAAACATGCCAAAGAAGGAATCGTGCTGAATGTTGCTATTCTCGTCGATATAGGCGTGAACGTTATACACCACGCGGTCGATCTTATCGTTGAGCAGCGCGTTGGTCGCAAGCGCAGCGGCCTGAATCTGCCCGTTGGACAGCAGCTCGAGCTCGTTGGCAGACGATGTGTCCAACACCGTCACCTCGACCGTGCCCGTACGCTCATCAGCTTCATCGACGGTAAAGTCGAGCGGGAACTGCGTAAAGCCGTTGCCCCACTCAAGGCCGCCCTTCAGCGCCGTCGAAACGGTATCGACCGAAACGCTCTCGGACAGGTTGGCGGTGTTCAGACGACGCATCACGCCGTAGCCAATCTGCATGCCCACGATCAGCACCAAAATACCGATGACCACGGCCATCGCGGTCTTCGTAATGGTATGACTCACCTGCGAGCCCGAAGGATCGTCCTCGGACAGCGGGTCGATATGTTTTGCCTGGCTCGCGCGGTCCTCGCTGCGCAGCTGCGCTAGCGCCGCTTTGTCACCGCGCTTGGCCGCAGCCTCCTTCTCACGCATGCGCTCGGTTCGCTTTTTGGCAAGCGTGGGATCCAAGACACCGGATGCATCGATTTCGGAGAATAACTCCGTCACTTCTTCCGGAGTCAAAGGGTTCTTGTCAGCCATAAACTTCCTGTCATATCAATCAGTCGAGCTCGTGCGCACGCGCACCTTCGAACTGCATTCGATAGTAACGGGCATAAGTGCCGCCACGGGCGAGAAGCTCCTCGTGCGTGCCACGCTCCACAACGCGACCATGCTCAACGGTCGCAATCTCATCGGCATGCTTAATGGTCGAAAGACGATGGGCGATGATAATCGTGGTGCGGCCGCGTGCCAGCTCTTCGAGTGACTCCTGCACCGCCTCCTCGCTCTCGTTATCCAAAGCGCTCGTCGCCTCGTCCAAAATCAGGATCTTGGGGTTCTTGAGAAACACGCGCGCAATGGCGACGCGCTGTTTCTGTCCGCCCGAAAGACGGCTGCCGCGCTCGCCCACGACCGTGTCATAGCCCTGTGGAAGCGACTCGATAAAGGCATCGATGTTGGCACGACGGGCGGCCTCGGCGATCTCTTCTGCCGTGGCGCCCGGCTTGCCGCAGGCGATGTTCTCGCCGATTGTTCCGTCAAACAGGTAGACATCCTGCTGCACCAGGCCGATAGCGCGGCGCAGGCTCTGCTGCGTCACATCGCGCACGTCCTGACCGTCGATGCTAATGGACCCAGCGGCAACGTCGTAAAAGCGCGGCAGCAGCGAACAGGTCGTGGACTTGCCACCGCCCGAAGGGCCAACCAAAGCGATGGTCTGCCCGGGCTTGATGGACAGATCCATATGGTCGATAACGGGACGCTCGTCGGCATCGCCCTCGCCCAGCTCAACATCCTCGTAGTTAAAGCACACGTCGTGATAATCCACGGCGCCGGCGGTCACCTGCAGATCCATGGCGCCCGGCTTGTCCTGGATATCCGGCGCGGTCGAGAGTACCTCGTCCATGCGCTTAAAGCCGGCGATGGCCTTCTGATACGTTTCGGCCGAATTGACGAGTGTCTCGAGCGGCGTGCAGAACAGCGAAATATAGAGTGCAAAGGTCGCCATATCGACCGCCTGCAGCTGTCCCTGGGCGACCAGCCAGCCGCCCAGCAGTACCACGATCACATAGAGCACACCCGAGAGCAGGCCATATGTCGCGGTATAGACGCCCATGGCGTGATACATGTTCTCCTTGGACGAAAGATAGCGATTGTTGGAGGCGCGGAACTTAGAGCGCTCGGTCTCCTCATTGGCAAAGCTCTTGACCACGCGCATGCCCGCCAGCGAATCCTGCAGCTGCGCATTGATGCCGCTGATCTTTTTGCGGTTGTCGCTAAAGACCTCGCGCATGCGCATGTTCTGCCAAAACATGATGACCGAAAACGCTGCTGTCACCGCAGCCATGGCAAGCGCCAGCACCGGGGCGATGGTAAAGAGGATCACAAACGAGCCGATAATCTCGATGCCGCAGATGATGATCCACTCGGGCACGTGGTGCGCCGCCTCGCAGATATCGAACAGGTCGTTGACCACGCGACTCATCATGTCGCCCGAGCTGTTGCGATCGAAGTATGCAAAGCTAAAGCGCTCGTACTGATCGAACAGGTCCTCGCGCATCTTGGACTCCATGCGCGCGCCCATCACATGGCCCCAGTAGCTCACAAAGTAGCGGCAGGCGCAGCGGATGGCATACATCAGCACCAGTCCCACCGCAATCATACCGAGCGCCTGCATAATGGCAGCCTGACCCTGGGTAAACAACCCGCCGGTCAGATTGCGCAGGATAATGGGGAACGCAAGGTCAATGGCAGCAAGCACCAGAGCACAAACAGTATCGGCAACAAAAAGCCCCATCTGGGGCTCGTAATACGAGAGAAACCTTTTAAACATGCAATCCTCCAAGAGAAATAAATAGCGTGAGAAATCCGGTTGAACCGGTCAGGCTGAAAACAAAGCGTCCCAACAAGCATAACGCCGATGTTCTGGCAGCGTCAGCGAAAACGTCCCTAAGCGAGCAAGGTGCCTTGAAAGAGGAGCGACGCGTACTTCGGTACGCGAGCGACGATTGAAAGGCAGATTGCCGCTTAGGGGCGTTTGCAGCGTCGACTCGTTACGCGGTTTGGTAAAACCGCGTAACCTAGAGCTCGGCCCCACCCAAGCGGTGCGCGATGCTATCGCAGGCCAAGGCGCCCACGACGGTCTTGGCGTCTTCGATCTTGCCGTCGAGCACGGCGTCGATCAGCTCGTGCAGCGGCACCAGGTCCACGTTGACAAACTCGTCATCATCGGGGTTGGGCGCATCAAACTCGAGCTTGGTAGCCAAGTAGATGTGGATGATCTCATCGCAAAAACCACAGGACGTGACAATCGACGTCAAAAAGCGAATGCGACCAGCCCTAAAGCCCGTCTCCTCATGCAGCTCGCGTTTGGCGCAATCGAGCGGGTCCTCGCCTGGATCGAGCTTGCCGGCGGGAATCTCGACCGTCACGCGGTCGATAGCGGTGCGGTACTGACGCACCAGTATGATCTTGCCGCTCTCGGTCAGCGCCACAACGGCCGCCGCACCCGGATGGCGAACGATATCGCGGGCGCTGCGGCGACCGTTGGGCAGCTCAACCTCAAGACGGTGGACGTCGAGGATCTTGCCCTTCCAGGCACACTCCTCCGAAAGAATCTTCTCGTGCAGCTCGGCATCGTGCGGGTCGTCGTCGCCCAACACCAGCGCCGGCTCGTCAGCGACCTCGCCACCAGGCTCGCCCTCGGCGTGCCCATACATGCGGCTGTCCTCTTCAACGATCTGCGCATCCACGAGCTCTTCGTTCTTCTCGTCCATCCGTCTCATTCCTCTCGGACTTTAGGCATCCCAGGCGTCGCGGCCGCGCAGCGCGCGCAGGCCGATGTCGTGACGCAGGGTCTTGCCCTCAAAATCAATCTTCTCGCAGGCCTCGTAGGCAAGGTTGCGAGCGTTCTCGAACGTGTCACCCAGCGCGGTCACGGCAAGCACGCGGCCGCCGTTGGTCACGAGCTGGCCATCCACCACGGCGGTGCCCGCGTGGTACACGGTCACGTTCTCCATGGCCTCGGCGTCGGCGATACCGGTGATGACCTTGCCCTTCTCGTAGCTGCCGGGATAGCCCGCGCTCGTCAGGACAACGGCCACAGCCCACTCGTCACGCCAGTCGAGCTCAATCTGATCGAGCTCGCAGTTGGCGCAGGCGAGCATGACCTCAACCAGGTCGTTCTTAAGGCGCGGCAGCACGACCTGCGTCTCGGGGTCGCCAAAGCGGGCATTGAACTCCAGCACCTTGGGGCCGGCAGGCGTGAGCATAAAGCCGCCATACAGGCAGCCGCGGTAGTCGATGCCCTCGGCAGCAAGCTCGGCAACGGTCTGCTCCATGACCGCCACCATGGTGGCGTGCTCCTCGTCGGTCACGATGGGCACCGGGCTGTAGACGCCCATGCCGCCGGTGTTGGGGCCCTTGTCGCCCTCGAGGGCGCGCTTGTGGTCCTGCGAGGTGGCCATGGGGCGCACGGTCTTGCCGTCGGTAAAGGCGAGCAGTGAGCACTCGGGACCAACGAGCATCTCCTCGATAACCACGGTGTTGCCGGCATCGCCAAAGGTGCCGCCAAAGCACTCGCGCACGGCCTCCTCGGCCTGCTCAAGTTCGGTCGCCACGATAACGCCCTTGCCCGCGGCAAGGCCGTCGGCCTTCACGACCAGCGGAGCGCCCTGCTCGCGCACGTAGGCGAGAGCCGAAGCCTCGTCGGTAAACGAACCATAGGCTGCCGTCGGAATGCCCGCACGCTCCATGAGCTGCTTGGAGAACAGCTTGGAACCCTCCATCTGGGCACCCTCGGCACCCGGGCCAAAGCAAGGAATACCCGCCGCGCGCACGGCGTCGGCCACGCCCGCCACGAGCGGAGCCTCGGGGCCAATTACCACGAGTCCGCATCCGTGGCTCTGTGCAAACGCCGCCACGGCCGCAGGATCGCAGTCGTCGAGAACAACGTTCTCGCCACAGCTCGCGGTGCCGCCGTTGCCCGGCGCGATGTAGAGCTTGCCGGCGCGCGGTGATGCTGCGAGCTTAGCTGCCAAAGCATGCTCACGGCCGCCGCTGCCCAACAACAGGATGTCGATGGTTTGAGTGTCCGCCTTCAAGGGTGCCTCCTCTATGGATGAATGGCCCGCTCCGCGCGAGCCCTTTGCAAGCAAATATACCCCTCGGCCGCCCGCTTGGGCTGCAAAGGGGTATATCGCAATAACCAAATAGTCCCGATTACTTCCAGAATCGGTTGATGATCTGCTCGCGACCAGCGCCAACGCCAATGAACGTCACGCGGGTGTGTGCCAGATCCTCGATAAACGCCACGTAGTCCTGCGCCTCCTGCGGCAGCTCGTCAAAGCTGCGGCAGCCGGTAATGTCGCACTTCCAGCCGGGGAGCTCCTCGTAGATGGGCTTGGCGTGCTCAAAACGAACCTGATGCTCGGGCACGCTGGTGTAACGCTCGCCGTCGACGTCGTAGGCCACGCACACCTTGATGGTGTCGAAGGCCGAAAGCACGTCGAGCTTGGTCACGGCGATGTCGGTGAGGCCGTTGACGCGCGAGGCATAGTTGGCGATAGGGCCGTCGAACCAGCCGCAGCGACGACGGCGACCGGTGGTCACGCCGTACTCATAGCCCTCCTCGGTCAGCGTGTGGCCGGCCTCGGACTCATAGGAAAGCTCGGTGGGCATGGGGCCCGAACCGACGCGGGTGATGTAGGCCTTCATGACGCCCAGCACGCGGTCGACGTTCTTCATGCCGACGCCAGAACCGGTAATGGCGCCGCCGGCGGTGCAGTTGGAAGACGTCACGTACGGATAGGTGCCGTGGTCGATGTCGAGCAGCGTCGCCTGGGCGCCCTCAAACAGCAGGTCCTTGCCCTCATCGATCATGTTGTTGAGCAGCAGGCTCGTCTCGGTGATGTAGGGGCGCAGGCGCTCGGCCATCGGCAGGTACTCGTCGCAAATCTGGTCCACGGTGTAGGTTGGCAGGTTGTAGATGAGCTCGAGCTCGGGGTTCACGCGGGCGAGAGCGGTCTCCAGCTTGTCGCGGAACAGCGTCTCGTCCAGCATGTCCTGCATGCGCAGACCAATGCGGGCCATCTTGTCCTGATAGCACGGACCGATACCGCGCTTGGTGGTACCGATGTTCTTCTTGCCGAGCTTCTGCTCAAAGGCGCCATCCAGATCGATGTGGTACGGCATGATGACATGCGCGTTGCCGCTAATCTTGAGGTTCTTGGTGGTGATGCCGTCGGCCTCGAACATGTCGATCTCCTCAAGGACAACCTTGGGATTGACGACGCAGCCGTTACCGATCACCGACACGTGGTCGGAATACATGATGCCGGAGGGCACCTGGTGCAGGCCGTACTTCTTGCCGTTGACGACGATGGTGTGGCCGGCGTTGTTGCCTCCCGAGTAGCGCACGACGGCATCGAAGTCGCCGGCGACCAGGTCGCAAATCTTACCCTTGCCCTCATCGCCCCACTGGGCACCGACCAAAACGGTTGACGGCATGTTTACTCCTTACATTCATGGACTGTCTGCACGCCGCAAGCGCGCAGAAGCACAAAACATTCCCAGTATACCCGTGCAACGGGCGCCTGTCCTACTCCTCGGCATGTGCCCCATCAAGCTCATAGAACTTGGTGGATGCCGGCAGGAACATCAGGTCGACGTCGCCGATCGGGCCCGAACGGTTCTTGGCCACGACGATACGCGTGACGCCCTCGTCGGGGCGATCGTCGCGCGAAGCCTCGGCCTCATCGGCGGAGCGGTCCAAGAACATAACGATGTCGGCGTCCTGCTCGATGGAGCCCGATTCACGCAGGTCGGACAGCTGCGGGCGCTTGCCGGTACGGGATTCGACCTGACGCGACAGCTGCGACAGCGCGATGAGCGGGATCTTGAGCTCTTTGGCCATGATCTTCATGCCACGCGACATCTCCGAAACCTCGACGGTGCGGCTCTCGGAGCGGCGTCCCGGCGGAGGGCTCACCAGCTGCAGGTAGTCCAAGATGATGATGGCCTTCTCCTTGTTATGGAGCATGCGGCGGCTCTTGGCGCGGATCTCGGTCACCGTGGTGCCGGGCGTGTCGTCGATCAGAATATCGAGCTTGGACAAGGTCTGCGTGGCCTCGTTGATGTTGGCCCACTGCTCGGGGCTAATGCGACCCATGCGGAAATCACTGATCGAAATCATGGCGTAGGCGCAAATCAGGCGCTGGGCAATTTCCTTGCCCGACATCTCCAGCGAGAAGAAGCCGACGGTATATCCCGCAGCGGCGGCGTTGAGCGCCAAGTTCAGAGCGAACGAGGTCTTACCCACGGCAGGGCGGGCGCCGATGATGATGAGCTGACCCTCGCGGAAGCCCATGAGCATACGGTCGAGCGAAGGAAAGCCCGTGGGAACGCCCGCGGCCTGGCCACCGGCCTGGCAAACTTCCTCGGCCTCGTTATAGGCCTCGACCATAAACTCGGTCAGTGTCTTGTAGCTCGATTTAACCTCGCGCGCCGTGACCTTGAGCAGCTTGCTTTCGGCCAGCTCCACGACCTCTTTGGTGTCGGTGGGAGCGTTATAGGCCAGTGCGTTGATCTCGTTGGTGGCGCCGATCAGCTCGCGCAGCATCGAGTCGCGACGCACGATGGCGGCATGGTGCTGCCAGTTGACGAGCGACAGGGTCTGACCCATCAGCTCCAAAATGTACGCCTCGCCGCCCACGGCATCGAGCTTGTTGATGCTGCGCAGGTAATCGATCAGTGAGATGGAGTCGATGGGGATGCGGCTGTTGTACATATCGACCATCGCGGTATAGATGGTCTTATGGATGGGCCGGTAGAAGTCATCGGGCTGCAGCTCGACCTGGGCCTCCTCGACCACCTCGGGCGATAGCAGCATAGCGGCCAGTACGTTGGCCTCTGCATCTTGGTTTTGGGGAAGACCCAACTTGGAGCCGCGGTCCTCAACCGTCAGCCCGGTCTCCCTATCGTCATATGCCATGAGCATCCTCATTCATATCGCTTGCGAGCATCCATAGTATCAGCCGCGGTCCAAAAACGAGCCGCTCCTCAACAATCATCACCGAACGAAACGGATGAACGGTCCCACAAATAGGCCTCGCCGCACCGTCTTCTATGGCACTTGCAGAGCGCTAAAAAGCAAAAGGGCGCCCTGGTCTCCCAGAGCGCCCTTCTTAGAACAAGATTGTTGCGTTGCAGCAAATGCTACTCGGCAGCAGCCTCAGTCTCGACCTCGGCGGTCTCGGCCTCGGCGACCTCAGCGGCCTCCTCGACCTCAGCCTCGGCAGCGAGCTCCTCGGCGGTAACACCGACGAGAACGACAACCTCGGCCTTGATCTCGCGGTACAGCGAGATGGAAACGGTGTGGGCACCGGCAACCTTGATGGGCTTACCGAGCTCGACGCGCTTGCGGTCGATGTCCATACCGAGCTGATCCTTGATGGCGTCAGCGATCATAGCGGCGGTGACGGAGCCAAAGAGGATGCCCTCGTCGCCGACCTTGACGTCAACGGTGACCGTCTTGCCCTCGAAGGCAGCCTTGGTCTCGTTGGCGGTAGCCAGACGGACGGCCTCGCGCTTGGCGATGTTGTTGCGACGCTCGTCAAGCTGCTTGAGGTTGCCCTTGGTGGCGGCAACAGCGAGCTTCTTGGGGAACAGGAAGTTCTCAGCGTAACCCTGAGCGACCTCTACGACGTCACCCTCGCCGCCCTTGCCCTTGATCTCATCGAGAAGAATAACCTTCATGATGCGTCTCCCTTCTTAGCCGCGGTCGCGGTTGCCACGAGAGGAAACCACGGGGACGGTGTACGGCAGGAGAGCCATCTCGCGGGCGCGCTTGATGGCGTTGGCGATGTCATGCTGATGCTGCGTGCAAGCGCCAGTGACGCGACGGGGCTTGATCTTGCCACGGTCGGTCATGTACTTACGGAGAAGCTGAGTGTCCTTATAGTCGATGAACTCAGTGTTCTCCTTGCAGAACTGGCAGTACTTACGACGCGGCTGACGTGCAGAATAATCATTAGCCATGTCAAAATACCTTTCATTTGGCAACTTCGGCGAACCGAAGCCGCCTCTCACTCAAAAATAGGTGAACAACCCTTAAAACGGGATGTCCTCATCGTAGACGTCGACCGCGGGCGGCGTAGCCACCGGTGCGGCAGGACGCGGTGCGGGCGCTGCAGGGGCTGCGGGGGCGTAGCCGCCCTGATCGTAGCCACCCTGGCCACCACGGGAGCTCATAAACTCGATCTCATCGACGATGACCTCAAGCTTGCTCCGGCGCTGGCCGTCGCGCTCCCAAGAGCTGTAGCGCAGCTTGCCCTCGATCGCGACCTTGTTTCCCTTTGCCAGGAAACGGCTCACGGCCTCGGCGCGGGTGCCGAACATGGTGCAGTCGACAAAGTTGGGATAGTCCTCCCACTCGCCAGTCTGCGGGTTGCGGCGACGATCGTTCACGGCGACGCCAAAGGACAGAACCTGGGTTCCGCCGGCGGTGGCGCGCAGCTCGGGATCACGCGTGAGGTTACCGGTGATGTTCACTCGATTGATGCTCATAACTCACTACTTCCTCTTGGGGCACAAGCCCAGTCCAAAACGACAGTCTTACTCCTGGTCGTCGCGACGGACGATCATGTGGCGGACCACAGCGTCGGTGATGCGCAGGACGCGATCAAGCTCGGCGATCTGGGTAGGATCTGCGTGGAAGTTGATGAGGGTGTAGTCACCATCGGTGAGGTCGTTGATCTCGTAGGCGAGCTTGCGCTTGCCCCACTCGTCAACGGAGTCGACCTTGCCAGCGCCCTCAGCGATCGTGGTATCGATACGCTTCATAACAGCGAGACGAGTCTCGGGGTCGAGCGACGGGTCAACAAAGAACAGCAGTTCATAAGCCTTCATATTGTCACCTCCTCTGGGCAAATGTGGCTTCAGGTCGTGAAGGTGCGCCTGAAGCAGGAAAAGACTTGGTAATAATATCTTTCAACCTCCCAGGCCGCAAGAATATGCAGCTACAACCTCATGACCTCCACATATGTCCATGCTTGCACAGCACTTCATGCGTCTTCCAACCAAATGCTGACCAAAAGCTTGACGGATCTGTGGACAAGATACGGTGCCGCGGGGACAATCCAAATCAAACCGCAGGTCAGCAATTGCAAGGCTGTGGTCGCGAAATGCATACCAGTGGTCTTCAACAACGGTCAAAGATTTTTAAATTCGCTGCCGAGTCGTTCATAAATACCTATTTTGAACAACTTGCTATATGCAACCATGCTGGTCAGAGCCTGTTTTTGGCTGCTTGGATCCCGCTGCGGAGCCGCGCGTTTTAAAAAATGCCAACTTTTCTGTTTGCACTTTGCGATTCCTCGTGTATACTGACTTTCGCATTTAACGGAGAGTTGTCCGAGTGGCCGAAGGAGCACGATTGGAAATCGTGTAGGCGTCAAAAGCGTCTCCAGGGTTCAAATCCCTGACTCTCCGCCAGTTAATTCCAAAGCAGGCCTTTGAGCCTGCTTTGTTTTTACCCCACGCGGAGGGGTGGCAGAGTGGTTGAATGCGGCGGTCTCGAAAACCGTTTGGCCTGTATAAGGTCACGAGGGTTCGAATCCCTCCTCCTCCGCCATCTTGGTTGAGAAAGCTCCCAGCAATGGGAGCTTTTTTGTTATCGAGTCATCTTCAAGCAAATACGGCGGAGGAGGAGGGATTCGAACCCGCAGGGCGCAGAGCGTAAAGAAAACGCGCCAGTGACGCGTTTTTAGCGCAGCGCGGTCGGCGTAAGCCGACCGGATAAATTTTGAGCTCCGCTCAAAATTTGGACATCCCTCCTATTCAGCCCGCACCCTCGCCGCTCTCGATCTCGACCGGGATCCAAAACGTGTACACCACCCTCCAAAACTGACATTTTTCGACAACTTTGGAGGCTGGTGTACACGTTTGCATATGACGCGCGCCGTGTATGAGTCGATTTGCTCGCATCCGGTATATTTCCCCACCTCAACGGACATAAGAGTTGAGTATCGGCTCAAAGCGAGAGGTCGCAGATGGATACCCCTGTTCTCATTTCGCATAAAACCGCATGGCTTGTCCATCATGCACCACGGGACTTGGTGCAAGCCGTCGCTCAACGCGACTACCAGATAGGCGCGCAAGGCCTTTCCACTCAGCAACGCGTTGCGCGCATACGGCAGGCCCTCGCCGACTGCGGCATTCCCGCCGGTTCGCTCGATACCATCGACATCTCGGTTGTCTTTGCCTTTGAACGCATTCGCGCAAACGGTGTTAACTGCCACGTTCTTGGCCAAAATCTCCCTTACGATCATATCGAAGAACTCACACCCGGTATCTTCGTCACCGATGAAGCCTTTACCTTCGTGTTTGCCGCCGAGTGGATGGATAGGATCGAATACCTCGAATACGGTTACGAAGTTTGCGGCGACTACCGCATGGGATTACAGCCGTCCGATCCCTATACCGAGCAGCCAGCCACCACCTCTAAGGACGAAATCGCTGTGCTGCTCGGTCAACATCCCGGCAAACCCGGTGCCGCACGCGCGCGCCTCGCGCTCAGGCATGTCCACGACCGCTCCGCCTCGCCCATGGAGACCGCATCGGCTATCGCTCTTTCGCTACCCACAAGCGAGGGTGGTCTTGGCATTCGAGGTATCGAACTCAACAAACCGCTCGAGATCCCTAAGCATCTCTGGCATTGCACCAAAGCTCGGACACTCAAGATCGATGCCCTCATTACCTATAAGCGCAAGGAACTCGGCATTGAGTATAAAGGTGGCTTTCACGATGAGGCCGACCGCAAGGGCGCGGACGCGGAACGGGAGGCCGTGCTTGCCCAAATGGGATATCGGATCGTCACACTCACTTCGGCGCAGTTCGCAAGCCAGCTCGCCTTTCACCGCGCCATGAACAGCATCCGAGAGGCACTCAGCATGCCGCGCTGCACCGATACCGAGTACCAGCGAAAGCAAAACGAGCTACGTAAAGCACTCATCCGCAACTGGAAGGGTGCACAGGACGCAGAAGCACCTACCGAGTAGTGCCGCCTGCCGCTCGCCACGCCAAAACGTGTACACCACCCTCCAAAACCGACATTTTTCAACATCTTTGGAGGCTGATGTACAGGTTTTGGCCCTACACCAACCCCCGCTCCCGACCGTTTGCCGAGGAATGGGGCCGTAACGGCCGACAACCATGTACTATGTACGGGCATTGTCTAAACCCACAACCCAAAGGACCCCATCTTGCCCGTCGTCGCCGCTATGACCGTTACTGCACACGCCTCGGATGCCATGGTCGCTATCCCATTTTGGCTCGAGATGTTCGCCGTTGTCGCGGCTTCGATCTCGGGCGTGCTGGTCGCGCGCGAGCACAAACTCGACCTGGTGGGTGCAGTCGCACTTGCCGTGGTCTGTGGCCTGGGCGGCGGTCTTTTGCGCGATATGACGCTCCAAGTCGGCAACGTCTACATTCTCAACCAGCCCATGGCGCTGCCGCTCTCCATCGCGACGGCCGCCATCATCTATATCTTCCCGGCAATCGTCGATAAACCCGAAAAACTCATCCCGTTGCTCGACATCATCTCGGTCGGCATCTACGCCGCTACCGGCGCCGATAAGGCCCTGGTTTATGGCTTCGCGCCGGCGGTTTGCATCATGATGGGCTTTTTCACCGCGGTGGGCGGCGGCATGCTGCGCGACAGCTTTATGGGTGTGGTGCCGGGCATTTTCCAGCGTACCAACTTTTACGCCATTGCAGCAATCGCCGGATCGGCAAGCTATGTGTGTCTCGTTATGAGCGGGCTCGTCAGCAACATCACCGCCCTCATCGTGTGCGTCGCAGTGACCATGGGGCTACGCTGGCTGTCGCTACGCTTTGACATCAAAAGCCCCACCGAGGAAGATATCGCTCGCTTTTTGCACCGAAAAAAGTAACCGGCGCAACCTTGCACCTCGAAATGCAACCGGGAGGTTCTTTTAGAGGGCCCGCGCGTTGGGTACCCTGTTAGGTACCTGTTGAGCACCTAACGAAGGACCATCTATGCCTTGCAGCCAATTCTCACCGAGCCAGCGTCGCAAAACGCACGGCCGTTTCATCATGCTTCTCGCGCTCATCGCGCTGGCACTCACCGTTCTTCCCACGGTATCGTTTGCTGGCACGGACACCGCCGGCAACGTTCTTGCAACCGATAACGAATCCAATCCGTCCGGCGTCGAGGGCGACCTGTACTGGGCCGGCCAGAACCTTAACCTGGACGACGCCTCCATCGGCCGCGACATTATCGCTGCGGGCGATTCTCTTTCGATTCGCGACTGCACCGTGGGCGGCGCCATTCGCCTGGCAGCACGCACCATCGATATCGCCAAGACCACGGTTGATGGCAGCGTTACGGTTGCCGGTCAGCACGTCGTCCTCAACACCGATAGCACTGCCAGCTGTTTCTACGCGATGGGCGAGACGGTTGCCCTGCGCGGCTCCGTCAAGTCGGCGGCACTCGCGGGCGACACGGTGACCATCGACGGCACGGTCGACGGCGATGTTGAAGTTTGGGCCGACAAGCTCATCCTGGGTAAAAACGCCCGCATCTCCGGCACCGTGAACGCACACGTTTCCGAGGATCCCGAGCGCGCAGCAGGGGCCGAGGTCGGCGCACTCAAGATCGACCGCACCGAGAACGAGGACACCTCCACCGTCAACGATGTCATCGGCGGCATCGTCGCGGCGGCGCTTTCCACCTGCTTTATCGCAATTCTTCTCGAGCTCGTCTTTCCGCGCGCAACCGCCAGTGCCGCCGGCATGCTCCATCAACGTCCCACGCCCCTGTGGGTGAGCGGTCTTGTTGGCACGGTTGCTATCGTCCCCGCCGTCCTGCTGTTGATTATCTCTATTGCCGGCCTGTCGCTTGCTGGGGCCCTTTTGTGTGCCGTGATTGGCATCGCACTGGTCTCCACCGCTTTTGCGGGCTGCGCCATTGCGCGCATGGTCGGACATAATCAGAACCGCTACGCCATGGCAGCCGTCGGCGGCGTGGCCGCAGGCGCCCTCACGGGACTTCCCCTCATCGGCGACTTTATCAGCGGCGTGGCCTTCGTCTTTATGCTCGGCTACGTTATCCAAATCATCTGGCGCAACGCCCATCTCAAGCCGCAGCAGCCCGCCAACATGCCAGGACTCCCCACCGCCTAGCCATCAACCACCACAAAGGGGACAGGCACCTTTGTGGTGGTGCAAACCAACCTGTCCCCCCTGCACCAAAAAGGGCGCCGACCATTGCGGTCGACGCCCTTTCTAGTTGGCGGTTATAAACCCCAGCGCTTATTTGTTGACCTGGCCGGCGCGGACGGCAGCCTTTTTGCGGTCGGTGGCGTTGAGCAGACGCTTGCGCAGGCGAATGTTCTTGGGAGTGATCTCCACCAGCTCGTCGTCAGCGATGTACTCCAGCGCCTCCTCCAGCGAGAAGGTGCGGGGCGGCACCAGCTGGACGGAAATGTCGGAGGTCGAGGAGCGCTGGTTGCCCAGGTTCTTGGTACGGGCGATGTTGACGACCATGTCGCCGGCCTTGCTGCGCTCGCCCACGATCATGCCCTCGTAGCACTCGGTGCCCGGCTCAACAAACAGCTGGCCACGCTCCTGCAGCGTGCCCAGAGCGTAGGCAACGGCCTTCTCGGTGGTCATGGAGATCATGGCGCCGTTCTGACGGTTGCCGATCTCGCCAGCGTAGGGACCGTACTCCAGGAAGGTGTGGTAGAACACGCCCTCGCCGTGGGTGACGTTCATGATGCGGTTCTTAAGACCCATGATGCCACGGGTCGGAATCTTGAACTCGAGGTGAGTCACGATACCCGAGGTGTCCATGCTCGTCATGATGCCGCCGGAGGTACCGAAGACCTCAACGACCTTGCCCGAGTACTCGTCCGGGCACTCGACGACGGCCTGCTCGACGGGCTCCATCTTGTTACCGTTCTCGTCCTTCTTAAACAGAACGCGGGGACGGCCGACCTGGAACTCAAAGCCCTCGCGGCGCATGGACTCCATCAGGACGGACAGGTGCAGAATGCCGCGGCCCGAGACCTCGACGCCGCTCTTGTCCTCGAGCTCCTCGATCTTCATGGTCACGTTGTTCTCGGCCTCGTTGAACAGGCGCTCCTTGAGCTGGCGGGCACCCACAATGTCGCCATCGCGGCCGACAAGCGGGGAGGTCGAAGCCTCAAAGACGATAGACAGGGTCGGCGGGTCGATCTCGATGGGCTCGAGCTCGACGGGGTTCTCGGGATCGGTGTAGACATCGCCAATGTCGGTGCGGTCGATGCCCACGACGGCGGCGATGTCGCCGGCGCCGACTTCCTGGCACTCGGTGCGGCCCAGGTAGTCGAAGGTGAAGAGCTGCTTGACGGTAGCGGTGGCGCTGGAGCCGTCGTTCTTCACAACCAGAATCTGGTCGCCCTGGTGGATGGTGCCGGAGTACACGCGGCCGATGCCGATACGACCGACAAAGTTGGAGTGGTCGATGGTCACGCACTGCATGGCCAGCGGGGCGTTCTCGTCAACCTCGGGCGCGGGCATGTCGTCGATGATCATGTCGAGCAGCGGGTACATGTCCATATTGCCGTCCTCGGGATCGAGGCGAGCAAAGCCGTTCATGGCGCTGGCGTAGACGACGTGCTCCATGGCGAACTCAAGTTGGTCGTCGGTAGCACCCAGGTCGGCCATGAGGTCGAGGCAGTCGTTGTAGGCCTTCTCGGGGTTGGCGCCAGGACGATCGATCTTGTTGATGACGATCATGATCTTGAGGCCGGTGTCGATAGCGTGACGCAGCACGAAGCGGGTCTGGGGCATGGGGCCCTCAAAGGCATCGACCAGCAGCAGGGCGCCGTCGGCCATACGCAGCACGCGCTCGACCTCGCCGCCAAAGTCGGCGTGGCCCGGGGTGTCGATGACGTTGATCTTGACGTCCTTGTACTCGATAGAGATGTTCTTGGCGAGAATCGTAATGCCGCGCTCGCGCTCCTGGTCGTTAGAGTCCAGAACGCGGTCCTCGACCTGCTGGTTGGCACGGAAGGCGTCCGTGGCACGCAGGAGCTTGTCGACCATCGTCGTCTTGCCGTGGTCGACGTGGGCGATGATGGCGATGTTCCTCAGATTGTCTACGCGCATGTAGTTCCCCTATCTTCTATCCATATACAAACGGCACGCGTATGCGGCCCGCCCAGCAATGCAACGCTCGGCGGGAATATTGAGCCTTTTACCGAAAACTCGTTTATTTTAGCGATTTTAGATAAGAGGGGTTTCCTCACCTGCAGGTTCAGGGTCGCTCCACATAAAACCATCGCCGGCACCCATGCCCTCATACAGCACATATGCCGAAAAGCCGCTCTCGAGCGTGGTTTCGAAGAAGCTCACGAGCAGGGCATCGTGGTAGCCGCCGTCAATTTCGACACAGCCGGTGTAGCCGATGGCATAGCGGGCGATGCGTCCGAGTCCCTCGTCCTTAAGGCCCATCTTGTGCTCGGAGATAAAGTTGGTGGCAGCCTCGAGGCATGCCTCTTCGCCGTCCTCGTCAAGCGCCGCCAGATAGCGGTTGGAAGCGGCGTCCTCGATCGCCACGACCACACCCGGATTCTCGCCGGCGGCAAGGTCGTCCAAGAACGCGCCAATCAGGTCGCAGACCATGGCGTCGAGCTCGGCGGAGACGTTACCGGCGTCCTGCATATCCTGTGCCATCTTTAGACCTTCCCATCGAGTCTGGCGTCGTTACAGTTCTTGCGCCTCGGCAGCGATCTTGGCGGCAGCGTCGCGGGCGCGCATCATATCTGCCGCGCGCTTGTCGAGCACCTTGATCTGGTTGGTCAGCATTACCGCGTCGACCACGCCCCAGATTACCAAGCCTGTTGAAATCGAAAACCCAAGCGCACCAACTGTACCACGAAGGCGCGAGCAGATTGCCGCGACAAGGGCGGAGATGACAACCATCTTGATAAACGAGCCGCGGCGCTCACGCAATGTGCGGGCCTGCGTCACATAGGCGATGCGAGCCGCCTCTGACGCCTCCGAGCGCATCTGCGCTTCACGCGCAATGGCAGCCGCCTCGGCCGACATGCCGCCGGCCATCAGCGAACGCTCCGCAACCTGGCCGCCCCGCATTTAAAAATCATCGGGGGAGAGTGTATGAACGAACTCGTCGAACTTCTCGAACTCCCGCTCGTCGTCGACTTCCTCGGCGTGGGTAGAAACGGTACCCAGGCGATTCATGATGTCGTCCTCCACAAACATGGGGGCGTTGCTGCGCACGGCAAGGGCAATGGCGTCACTGGGGCGGGCATCGATCTTGCGCTCGCCACCATTGGCAAGCACGACAATCGTCGCGTAGAACACCGGCGGCTCGGCGCGCACGATCTCGATACGCTCGAGCTTGGCGCCCAGGGCGGCGACGGTGTCGAGCAGCAGGTCATGGGTGATCGGGCGCTCGGCGCGGCCACTATCGATGCCGCGACTGATGGCAGCGGCCTCAAACGAGCCGGTCTGAATGGAAAGGGAACGCAGCGGCGCGGGCGAATCCGATTTACTGCTGCGCTCGCGAAGCACGATAAGCGATGGCACGGGACCGGCGGCCATGACGATGGTCTCTATGTCGACACGAACCATGGAACACCTCCGGTACGTAGCGGTTAACACGCGGCAGGGCTGCCGCATTGAATAGCTATACTACCCAATCTTTCGCACCACACACAAAATCAAGCCAGTTAATTTGGGACGGGGCTTTTTTGACTACCCCCAGCGAGCTGAGTAGCTAAGAAAAAAGCCCCGAGGCAATGCCCCGGGGCTCTTAACGTTTTGATGGTGGACCTGACAAGATTCGAACTTGTGACCTCCCGGTTATCAGCCGGACGCTCTAACCAACTGAGCTACAGGTCCATCGCGCAAGGGATATATTAGACGAGTCGTTACGCGCGCGTCAACAACTTTTTTGAAAATCTTTGAGGGGGGGGTGTTCGCCCCGGCCGCACGGCGGCATGTGAAGTCGCCTGCTCGGACAGTCCTGACTCGCACGGAGAGCACATTAAGTGCTCTCCGGCTCGTGCGGAACTCGCGATCGACTTCACATGCCGCCGTGCGGCCGGGGCGAACGCGGGTCCCAAAGGTTTTCGAAAAAGCGGTCGGCGCGCAGTGCGCCGACCGCCGATATAAGGGGTCTGGTATTTTTTACCAGCTAGTTCCTCTTACTCGTCTAGGAGATCCTCTGGTATGTCGTTGCCGTCGCCTAGGTCGATGGGGGCTTCCTCGGTGCTAGTTGCAGCTGCATCCTCGGCGCCTTCGCCTTCGGGCTTTTCCTTGGCGGCCGTCATGCGTGCTACGGCGCATACGCGGTCGTTGTCGTCGACGGTCATCATCTTGACGCCTTGGGTGGCTCGACCGGTTTGGCTGATCTCGTCGGTCTTGACGCGAATGACCGTCGCGCCCTCCGTCACGATGAACAGCTCGTGCTGCGGGCCCACCGTCTTCATGGCCGCGAGGTTGCCCTTGCGCTCGGTCATTTGGATGGTGTAGACGCCTTGGCCGCCGCGGTTCTGCTCCGGGTAGTCCGCAACCGGCGTGCGCTTGCCGTAGCCACGCTCGGTAATGACGAACAGGTCGCCGTTGCCGTTGGTGACCTCCATACCCAGAACGCTCACGCCGTCCTTCATGCCAATACCGCGGACACCACTGGTATCGCGACCGGTGGCACGCACCTGATCCTCGGGGAACATGATCGCCTTGCCCGCGGTGGTGGCCATGATGATCTTGTCACCCTCGCGCACGCGGCGCACGGCGAGCAGCGCGTCGTCGTCCCTCAGGTTGATGGCAATCAGACCGTCGCGGCGGCTGCGGTCGTAGGCGCTCATCACGGTCTTCTTGACCATGCCGCTCTTGGTGGCAAACATCAGGTACTCGTCGGCGGGGAACTCGCGGCAGCTGATGACGCTCGCGATCTTCTCGCCCTCCTCGAAGGGCAGCAGGTTGACGATCGCGGTGCCGCGTGCCTGACGCGTGCCCACCGGCAGCTCGTGCACCTTCAGGCGATAGACTTTGCCCTTGCTCGAGAAGAACAGCACGTACTCGTGCGTGGACGCGATGAACATCTCGTCGATGACATCGTCCTCTTTGAGGTTGACGCCCGACACGCCCTTGCCGCCGCGCTTCTGGGCGCGATAGGCAGCAACCGGGATGCGCTTCACATAGCCGGTGTGGGTGATGGTCACGACCATGTCCTCGTCGGCGATGAGGTCCTCCACATCCAGGTCCTTCTCGACCTGGCTGATCTCGGTGCGTCGCTTGTCGCCAAACTTCTTGGAGATCTCGCGCATCTCTTCCTTGATGACGCCCAGAATCTTCTCCTCATGCGCCAGCAGATCCTCGTAGTAGGCGATGGCGCGGCGCAAGCCGTCCAGCTCTTCCTGAATCTTGTCGCGCTCCAGGCCAGTCAGGCGACGCAGCTTCATCTCCAGGATGGCCGTGGTCTGTTCGGGCGTAAAGCCAAAGCGCTCGATCAGGCGGCTGCTGGCCTCGGAGTCGGTCTGCGAGGAGCGGATGATGCTGATGACCTCGTCGATATGGTCGAGGGCCATCAGGTAGCCCTCGAGGATATGCGCGCGGGCCTGGGCCTTCTTAAGGTCATAGCGGGTGCGGCGAGTGACGACGTCGACCTGGTGGTCGATGTAGTGCTGCAGCATCTCGCGCAGGCTCAGGCATTTGGGCACGCCGTTGACGAGCGCCAGGTTGTTGGCGCCAAAGGTCGTCTGCAGCGAGGTGTACTTGTACAGGTTGTTGAGCACGACCTGCGGAATAACGCCCTTCTTAAGCTCAATGACCAGGCGGATGCCCTTCTGGTTGGACTCGTCGCGCATGTCCGAGATGCCTTCGATGCGCTTGTCGTTGACGAGCTGGGCGATCTTCTCCTGCAGGGTGCCCTTGTTGACCATGTAGGGAATCTCGGTAAAGACCAGGCGACTGCGGCCGGTCTTGGTGGACTCCACGTGAGCCTTGGCGCGCACGGTGATGGAGCCGCGGCCGGTCTCGTAGCTCTGCTTAATACCGGCGCTGCCCATGATGATGGCACCGGTGGGGAAGTCCGGACCGGGCATGATCTGCATGAGCTCGTCGACGGTGGCGTCGGGGTTATCGATCAGGTAGCAGGTGGCCTCGATCGCCTCGGTGAGGTTGTGTGGGGCGATATTGGTGGCCATGCCGACGGCGATGCCCTGGCTGCCGTTGACCAGCAGGTTGGGGAAACGCGCGGGCAGCGCCTGGGGCTCGGCGAGCGACTCGTCGTAGTTGGGCTGCCAGTCGACGGTATCCTTCTGCAGGTCGCGCAGGAGCTCCATGGCGGGTTTGGCCAGGCGGCTCTCGGTATAACGCATGGCCGCCGCGCCGTCGCCGTCGATGTTGCCAAAGTTGCCGTGGCCGTCGATGAGCGGCGTGCGCATGGAGAACCACTGTGCCAGGCGGACCATGGCCTCGTAGACCGCGGAGTCACCGTGCGGGTGGTACTTACCGATAACTTCGCCGACCGTCCAGGCCGACTTCTTGTGCGGGCGGTTGGGGTAGATACCGCTCTCGTTCATGGCGTACAGGATGCGGCGGTGCACCGGCTTTAAGCCATCGCGCACGTCCGGCAGGGCGCGCGCCGTAATGACCGACATCGAGTACTCGATGAACGACTGCTTCATCTCGCGGCCGAACTCCGAAATCTGGAGCTGGCCGCCGTTGATGTCCTCGCCGGCGGAGGCGCCGCGGTCGACTTCGCCAAAGCTCTCCTCGAGCTCGCCGTCGTCATCCTCTTCCTCGTCCTCATCGGCATCGGGGTTGTAGGCATCGGGGTCGCCGTCCTCGCCCTGCTCAGCGCGGGCGAGCAGGCGCTTCAGATCATCGGGCATACCGGCATCGCCGGCCTCGTCCATACCCTCATTGTTGTTGATATCGTCTGCCACGTTACCTCCTCATGGTTTGCGTGGTCCACTAGTTTCCCTGCAACGGAGACGGCTTTTCCAGGTGCCGCAGATTCGCCCGAAAGAGGAGGGAAGCGTACTTGGGTACGCGACCGACGATTGAGGGCGAAGGTGCGGTGGCTGGGAAAGCCGCTGGGATTAGGCGTCTAAGAAGCGTGCGTCGTGCGCGTGCTTCTCGATGTACTCGCGACGGTAGCCAACTTCGGAGCCCATCAGCTCGCGCACGGCGCGGTCCGCCACCACGGCGTCCTCAATCGACACGCGCTGCAGAATGCGGGTCTTGGGGTCCATCGTCGTCGAGGCAAGCTGCTTGGGATCCATCTCACCCAGGCCCTTGTAGCGCTGGACGGTATAGCCCTTGCGCTTCTTGGTGATCTTGCCGTCCTTGGCCTTGCCGTCCTCGTCGTTGTCGTCGGGGTTCAGGCCCAGACTCTGGATGGTGTCGCGCAGGATCTCGTCTTCGGGCTGGCGGCCGTTGGGATACACGTAGTGAATCTTGTTGCGCACCTTAATGCCAAAGATGGGCGGGCAGGCAACGTAGACATAGCCGGCATCGATCAGCGGACGCATGTACTTGTAGAAGAACGTCAGCAGCAGGATGCGGATGTGCGCACCGTCGACATCTGCATCGGTCATGATGATGATCTTGTGGTAGCGCGCCTTGGTGATGTCGAAGTCGCCGCCGTCACCGGCGCTCGTCGTGACGCCGCAGCCAATCGCGGTGATCAGCGACTGGATGGTGTCGCTCGAAAACGCACGATGGTCGCCCACGCGCTCGACGTTCAAAATCTTGCCGCGCAGGGGCAGAATCGCCTGGATGTCTCGGCGACGACCGTCCTTGGCTGAACCGCCTGCCGAGTCGCCCTCTACGATGAAGAGCTCAGTCAGCTCGGCATCGCGCACCGAGCAGTCGGCGAGCTTGCCGGGCAGCGACGCCGTCTCGAGCAGACTCTTGCGGCGGGTCGCCTCGCGCGCCTTGCGGGCGGCGTTGCGGGCCTTGCAGGCCTGCTGGGCCTTCTTGACGATCTCGCGGGCGGGCTTGGGATGCTCCTCCAGGTAATCGGCCAGACCGTCGGTCACGATCTTGAGCGTCAACGCGCGCATGTAGGAGCTGCCGAGCTTAGCCTTGGTCTGCCCCTCGAACTGCGGGTCGGGCAGCTTGACCGAGATAACGGCCGAGAGACCCTCGCGCACGTCGTCGCCGGTCAGGTTGGCGTCCTTCTCCTTGAGCAGGCCCTGTTTGCGGGCGTAATCGTTGATCACGCGGGTGAGCGCGGTGCGGAAACCCTCGAGGTGCATGCCGCCCTCGGGGGTGTAGATGTCGTTGGCAAACGACATGACGTTCTCGCCGTAGCCGCTATTCCACTGCAGGGATACCTCGACCTCGCCCATTTTGGTCACGGGCGCGTCCGGATCCGATTTGCCCTCGATGTAGATGGGCTCCTTAAAGGCCTCGGGGACGTCCTTGCCGTCGTTGAGGAACTTGACGAAGTCGATGATGCCGCCCTCGTAGCAAAACTCCTCCACGCGGGGAGTAGCCTCGCGCTCGTCGATCAGCACGATCTTGAGGTTCTTATTGAGGAACGCCGTCTCTTGCAGACGGTTGTGCAGCGTATCGAAATCGTAAATGCAGGTCTCGAAGATCTCGTCGTCGGGCCAGAAAGAGACGGTGGTACCCGTCGTCTCCGAAGTGCCCACGACCTCCATCTTCTTGACAGTCTTGCCGCGCGAAAACTCCATCTCGTAGATGCTGCCGTCGCGGCACACTTGAACGACCACACGCTTGGACAGCGCGTTGACGACGGAGATACCCACGCCGTGCAGGCCGCCCGAGACCTTGTAGGCCGAGTTATCGAACTTACCGCCGGCGTGCAGAATCGTCATAACGACTTCGAGCGTCGGGATCTTTTTGATGGGATGCTCGTCGACGGGGATACCGCGCCCGTTATCGACGACCGTGATGGAGTTGTCGGCGTGGACCGTCACCTGAATCTCGGTGCAGAAACCGGCCATGGCCTCGTCAACGGAGTTGTCAACGATCTCCCACACCAGGTGATGAAGACCGCTGGCGCTCGTCGAGCCAATGTACATGCCCGGGCGCTTACGAACGGCCTCGAGACCTTCGAGAATCTTAATCTCGCCGCCATCGTAATCGTTTTCGTTTGCCACACGTCCTCCTTCAGTTAAGAAAATGTGTACAGCCTTACTAGTTTATCGTAAAAAAATACCCTCGGGGACGAGGGTATTTGGCTCTACAAGGCCACCAGATGCGATTTAAGGCTCTTTTTTGCTTTGTGCGCCCTTGGCCCACTCGGCACTGGCCCTCATGGCGTTCTCGAGGGCCTCGCGCAGTTTTTGGTCTTCGATGGGTGCCACTTGGCGCTCAATTTCCTCACGCTCGGACGCGCTCAGGTCGGCGTGCGGGGCCGGCGGGCGCTCGGGCATCGCCGGGCGCAGGCGCTCCTTGGCAGCGGGAGGCGTATGCCCCGGAGCCGTCGTCTTAAACACCAGGCCGTCCACATGGGCCCCGGCACGCTCCATGCGTGCGCGGATGATCTCGCGCAAAAGCGTCATCTCTTGCGTCCATGAAGGCGAATCGAGATATACCAGCAGCTCATTGGACTCGGGCAGGTAGCGCAGGCCCGTCACATGGCGCCCCTCGCGCGTGCCCGAGCACACGGCATTCCACGCGCGATAGACCGCGCGCGACTCCTCGGCGGCCTCCATCTGCGCACGGCGCTCGGGCGTCGCCGCAGCAAGAATACGCTGGCGTTCTGCGTTTAAAAAGCCGCTGAAGGCGACCGTTTCGCTCTCACGCTCGTAATTAGCACGCCTCACCCATGCTCACCACCTTGGCTCGATCGAGCAGGTCATCGGTAAAATACCCCAGATTGGTCGTGGTTATGACCGTCTGGATGTCATCGCCGATCAGCTGCAGAAAAGCGGAACGGCGCTCGCCGTCGAGCTCGCTCATTACATCGTCCAAAAGCAGCAGCGGCGCGGTGCCCAAGATATCGCGGGCAACTGCCACCTCGGCCACTTTCCACGCCAGTACCAGCGTACGCTGCTGGCCCTGGCTGGCAAACGAGCGGGCAGATCGACCCGCAACGGAAAACTCGATCTCGTCGCGATGCGGCCCCACCAAAGTCATGCCGCGGCGAATTTCCTCGTCGGCACGCTCGTCGAGTGCCGAGAGCATATGCTCATACGCCCAGCCCCTGAGCTCGTCGCGGTCCTCGGTGCGGGGCAAGTCACCAAGCGTGGACACATAGGACACGCCGGCGGGCTCGCCGGCCGCCACTCGGCCATAGGCGTCGCGCACATGGCCCGACAGCCGATCGAGCAGAGCCAGACGGTGCACGAGCAGGGCCGAACCGGCCCGAGCAATGGACTCGTTCCAGGCGCCGAGCATCTCACGGCAGCACCAGCTCTCCTTGAGCAGGGCGTTGCGCTGGGTCACGCAACGCCCGTAGGCACTAGCCAGATCGGCGTAGCGTGCACTCAGCTGAACGCCAAAGTCATCGAGCGCGGTGCGGCGCACGCTGGCACCGCGCTTGACCATATCCAGGTGGTCTGGGCAAAACAGAACACTCGGCAGCACCCCGCGCACACCGGACGCCGCGCAGCGCTTGCCGTTGCGGCTAAACGAACGCTTGCCGTCTTCCACGCTCAGTCCCATGTCCAGCACGCGGCCGTCGCCCTCGAGCCTCAGCTCCACCCTACACGAGCCCACGCCGTCGTGCACGAGCTCGACTGCGGTCGGATGCCTAAACGAGGCGCCACTCGTCAGTAGCTGCAGCGCCTCTATGAGGTTGGTCTTTCCCGCCGCGTTGGGACCCGCGAGCACGGTCACGCCGTCGCTCAGGGCAAGGCGGTAACTGTCGAAGCTGCGATAGCGCGCAACGGAAAGATCGCGTGCGAACATGGCCATGGAACAATGCTAGATGCGTACCGGCATGACCAGGTACAGGTAGTTGATCTTGTCGTAGGACTTGAAGATGCCCGCCTGCGAATAGCTCTTGAGCTCCAGCGTGATCTCCTTCTCCTTGGACAGGGCATTGAGGCAGCCAAAGATGTAGTGATAGTTGAAGGCGATGGTACCCGACTCGCCCTCGGCCTCGACATCGATCGTCTCCTGCGCCAGGTCCTGGTCGTTGGAGATGGAAGACAGGCCCATTTGGCCGTTCTCGACGTCAATCTCAAACTTGACGGCGGGGTTGGCGCTCGCGATGACGGCCACGCGCTTAAGGGCGGCGTTAAAGGCGGCTACGTCGATCTTGACGCTTGTTACGCACGAATCAGGGATGAGCTGCTTGTAATTGGGATATACACCCTCGATGCGTCGCGAAACGTAGGTGGTGTTGCCGGCCTCAAAGACGACCTGGGTGTCGGTGGCGCCGATCATGATGGTCGCTTGGCTCGCCATGATGCTCAGCGCGTCGTTAAAAGCGTCGGCCGGCACGTTGAGCTCAAAAGAGCCCTCGAGGGTCGAGGTCTCGACCTGCGTGTCGCATACGGCCAGACGGAAGGAGTCGGTCGCCACCAGGCGCACGGTGTTGTTCTCGACCTTCATATGCACGCCGCCCAGGATGGGGCGGGCTTTGTCGGTCGAGGTGACGCGCCAGACGCGGCTCACCATTTCGGACAGGATGTCGGTCGGCAGCTCGACGGCGCACTCGATGGCGTAGGCCGGAAACTCGGGGAAGTCGTTGGCATCGAGCGTGTTGAGGCGGAAAGAGCTCTTCTCGCAGCCAATCAATACCTGACGCTCGGACAGCTCAAAGGTGACCGGGGCATCGGGGAGGGTCTTGGTGATGTTGGAGAGCATCTTGCAGGGAATTACCATCTCGCCCTCTTCTTCGACATGAGCCGCAATGCGGTGACGAATCGAGATGGTGTAGTTGGAGGTCTGGAATTCCAAGATGCCGTCTTGCGCCTTAACGAGCACGCCCGACAGAATGGGGAGGGTGGATGCCGAGGCGACGCCTTTCATAACGACGCCGATGGCTTGCGTAAGCGAGCTCTGGCTGACGGTGAACTTCATCTTTTAATACCTTTCTATAGATATAAATATCTTAATAATAGTAATAGTACTGACGAAACTGTTGATTACTCCTAAAGGTGCAGGTCAGCCCTAAGAAGAGAATCGACAGGAACCTGTGTGCAACCGGGTATGTTTTCCACGTTCAAAACCTGCGCAAAACTTTTCATCACCGCGGCTCGAGTTTTAGACACCTTATGACCGCCGTTTCGACAAGTTTTCAACAGGTGTGTCTATTACCTACGAGCGCAGTGTAATTTTATCGCGCAGCGATTTGAGGTCCTCGGTAACGGTCCGGTCTTCCTGAATCATCTTCTGGACCTTTTTATAGCTCGTGCTGACGGTCGAATGGTTGCGGTTGCCAAACTCCGCGCCCACGGCCGTCGTCGTCATCTCGCACATCTCGATCGCCAGGTAGATGGCGATATGGCGTGCCTTGGCGATATTGGCGTTGCGGCGAGGGCCGATGAGCTCCTCGTGCGTCACGCCGTATTGCTCCTCGATGACGGACTGCACCGTCTGCACGTTGATCTTCTTGGCCGATGTGTCGAAATACTGGCTGGCGATCGCATCGATGTCGTCAAAGGTGAGTTCCCCACCCTCGCGCTCGCGGTCGCCCGCTTCGCCGGCACACCGCTCGCAAAAGCTCTCGAGCTCGCGAATATTGGTGCCCGAGACCTCCGCCATGTGTTTAAAGTGCGCGTCGGTCAGGTGCCCGCCGTCACCCCCATAGGCAGCCAGCAGCGAGTCGTTGCCCGCTTCGGGCGCGGCGGCGATCGTATTCTCGTAATAACGCTGCAAGATCTTGTACTTCATCTCGTAGCTGGGCTCCGCCACCAGACACAGCAGGCCGGCATTAAAGCGGCTGGTCAGGCGCTCGTCCATATTGAGGTCCTTGGGCGCGCGGTCGGCGGCGATCACGACCTTCTTGTTGTTGCGGATGAACTCGTCCATGAGCTGGAAAAAGTAATCCACGCTCGCGCGCTTGCCAATGATGTTCTGGATGTCATCGATGATAAGCACGTCGACGCCGTGGTACGCCTGCATAATGGGGGCGTTGCTCTTCTTTTGGCGGTCGAATTCCGTCATCAAGTCGTCCAGATATGCCTGCGAGTTGGCGTACTTCACCTTGATCTCGGGTGATTTCTCTGCCAGCTCGTTTTTGATGGCGAGCAGCAGATGCGTCTTGCCCAGGCCCGATTTGCCGTAGATGAACAGCGACGTGCAGGTGCCGGGCGTGTCTGCAAGCATGGCGAATTTGAGCGCCGATCGGTAGGCAAGACTGTTCTCCGGTCCGAAGACGAAGTTTTCAAACGTGAATTTCGAATTCGCTGCGAGGGGTGCCCCGTCTGCGTTTTTCTCGACTGCCGCCGGGGCCGCCGCCGAAGGTGCTGCCGGCGCTGCGGACGAACTCGCGCTTTTCGCCGGTGGCCTGCCATTCATTTGGGTCATCATGCGGCGGAAATCGTCGGCGGACAACGTGTTTTTGATTGCAATGCCCGATTCCTCGCCGGGTGTCGCCTCGTGTGCCACGGGCATATGCGTGGCGGTCGGGATGGGTGAGGGGGCTGGCTCTACCGCCGGTGCGACCGAAGCGGCCGGCTGCGGTGTCATGGTTTCACGGGAAACATCGTCGCGTCGAGGTCCGGGCGCCGGCGTTGCCGCTGCGGTGGCGGTCGCTGCCGGGCGAGTGTCCGGGGCCGTATTTGCCGAGGCGCCTTGCGGTGCCACGATATTGAGCGCAATCGGTGCAAAGGCTATTTCTTCTAGGTACGCCTCGATGGTCGGCTGATGCTTTTTGAGCTGGGCGATGGCAAAGCGTGAAGGGGCCTCAATCGTCAGAGTGTCCTCGGTTAAACTCACAGCGCGCGATTGTCCCAGCATATTGATGAGGCGTGCATCTTGGTCGTCGCGCTGACAAAAGGCGATGGCATCTCCCAGGATGATGCTTGCTTCCTCGTCCACTGTTTCTCCCGTTCCTTAGCTTTGGGCTCGCACGCGAGCGCTGCCTATTTCGGTCAGATGATATTTCTGGCCATGTTTGATTACCAAGCCGGCCTGTGCCAAGTCGTTGAGCGTTCGCGACCACGTGGGCGCCGAGTTTCCAAACGCTCGTGCCAGGTCGGTTGCGCCACACTCCTGGTTTTGAGCCAGATAGCCCAGTGCCGCTTCGCCGCGCTCGCTCACGAATACGTTTTGCTGCGGCTGTGCATATTGATTCGCCGCATTAGGATACATCATTTGAGCTGCTGGTTGTTGAGAACTCTGCATGGGCAGCGGCTGCTGTTGAAAACTTTGCGGCCACTGTTGGTAAGGCTGCGGAGGCATCTGCTGGGCCCATGGGTTGTACTGCGCCTGGGGCATTTGTTGGTACGGCTGCTGGTATCCCAGCGGGTATTGCTGGGGGTATGCCTGCGCATATCCCGTTTGCGGCGCGTATTGAGCCGGATACCCTTGCAGGTTCGGTTGATAGGACATCTGCTGTGCAGCCGATGCACCCGCCATCTGCTGCAAGGTTCCCACATCCTGGCCCATCGCTGGCATTGCATCGGGTATGTTCTGGGGAATCGCGCCCGAGGGTGCCTGGGGCTCTTGCACGGGGGGCATGCCAGGCTGCTGCATGGGGGCTATTTGCTGTTGCACCTGTTGCATCGCTGCGGGTTGCTGCGTGAAGGCGCCCGGCATGGGATATGCCTGCTGCTCTGTTTCGGGCCGCACGGCTGCCCCGCGCCCGCCGGCACGCTCGATTTCCTGCACGCGCTTGGGGTTCAGACTTACCGTCACGACGGTGCCATTGCCCATGTTGTCCTCGATGGAGACGGCGCCGCCGGCGTTTTCCAAGTACTCCTGTACCATGGGAAACCCGGCGCCGGTGCCGCGGATATACCGTTTCATCTTGCTGTTTGCGCTGGTTACGCCAAAGTCGAAGGCACGCTCTTTGTCGTCGATGCCCGGACCCTGATCGGCAAAGCGGATGGTGTCTCCGCCGTCCAGAATCGAGATGATGGGCTCGGCAAAGTGCGCGTGGATAAAGTTTTCGACAATCTCGCGGATGACCATGAGCGAGATATGGCCACCTTGTTCTTTCATGCACTGGTAGACGGTGTTGGTCGTCTCTTCCAAATACGTGCGGACATCTTGCGGATCAATGACGATCACACGCGGTGTCGACAGCATGTCGTCATAGACGGCGATGCGCGCGGCGTACATGGCTTTTGGCGCCTGCGTGGTCGTCTGCTCGCCTTCCTCACGCTCTTCGCGCACGCCGGTGATGTGCTCGTTGTCGGGTGCCGGGTCTCCGGAATCGACCATGGTGTAAAAGTCGTCAGACATGCCGCTCGCAATCTTTCAAAAGGTTTCGAACAAATAGTAGCTCACCGTGCAATGTTTCTCATCTTTCGACAACTTTTCAAAACCTGTTGAAAACTTTGGAAAACGGACGAAAAGTTCTCAACATTGCCAACATGACCTGTTGAAAACTCGATGAAATATCGTGAAAAGTTGCCATGCACCGCTAAATCGAGCTCGGCTTATGGGGGAACCGTGTGAACTGCGCAACCTTTTACCTTTGATTTCTTGACATTTGAACATTGATTTCCCTACAATCTTCAAGCTCACGTGTCTATATCTGCGTCCGCGCCCCCGCGGACACTCGAAATGCAGCAGGAGGAACTTAAGATGAAGCGTACGTATCAGCCTAATAAGCGTAAGCGTGCCAAGACCCATGGCTTCCGTGCCCGTATGGCCACTAAGGGTGGTCGTGCCGTGCTCGCCCGTCGTCGCGCCAAGGGCCGCAAGCGTCTCACTGTCTAGCAGCGATACACACATCTCGCATGAAGACTATTAAGTCTCGGCAAGATTTCGAGCATGTGTTCAGTCAGGGGCGTCGTTTCAATCACCCTCTGATTCGAATGACCATATGTGAATCGGTTGGCGAAGGCGACTCCGGAAGGGTCGCCTTCGTTGGTGCTAAACGGCTCGGTTGTGCTGTCGTGCGCAACCGTTCTAAGCGTGTGATGCGCGAGGCCGCCCGCAGCTGTGGATTTCCCGTTGCGGGTTATGACATCATCTTGTTCGCAACTCCCAAGACGAGGGTTTCTTCGCCTCAGGAGATGGACAATGCATTGCGTTCGCTTATGAAACGCGCCGGCGTTGCCGGGGAGGAGCGATGAGCAATCACGTTTTGCGACGTGTTGCCATCGCTCCTATTCGCATATATCAACAGGTTATTTCGCCCTTATTGCCTGACGCCTGCATTTATTACCCAACGTGCTCGCAATACGCCGTCCAGGCGATTGAGAAGTACGGTGTTTTGAGAGGCTGCTGGCTTGCCGTGAGGCGCATCGCTCGCTGCAATCCCCTGCACGTCGGCGGTTATGACCCTGTGCCCTAGCGGGCACTCGCTATCGGAGGAAAACTTACATGTGGGATTGGATCGTTAACATCCTTTTCGAGCTGCTCAAGCTCATCCAGACCTTTGCGGTCGACTGGGGCCTGTCCATCATCATCCTGGTGGTCATCATCCGTCTGCTGCTGACGCCGCTTATGCTCAAGTCGACTAAGTCGACGGCACGCATGCAGGTGCTGCAGCCCAAGATGCTCGAGATCCAGGAGCGCTATGCCGACGATCCCCAGCGTCAGGCCGAGGAAATGCAGAAGTTCTACAGCGAGAACAAGTTCAACCCGATGGCTGGTTGTCTGCCGCTGTTGATTCAGATGCCTGTCCTGTTCGCCCTATTTACGCTGCTGCGTAACCTGCCGGACTACTTTAACGACGGCACGTTCTCGTTCTTTAATATTCTGCCCGACCTGACCACCACGCCGAGTGCCTCCTTTGCCGATGGCTTTATGGTCGCGCTGCCTGCGCTGGTCTGCCTGATCCTGTTCGCTGTCCTGACCCTGATTCCGCAGCTCTATATGTCGCGCAACCAGACCGGCCAGCAGGCTCAGAGCATGCGTATGATGGCCGTTGTCATGACGGTCATGATGCTTTGGATGGGCTGGAGCCTTCCCGTTGGTGTTCTGCTGTACTACGACGTCTCGTCTGCTTGGCAGGTTATCCAGCAGATTTTTGTGACGCAGAAGGTCATCGACAAGGCGAAGGCCGATGAGGAGGAGCGCCTTAAGAACGCGCCGCTGCAGGTTGAGGTCACTCGTCGCGAGAAGAAGCCGCGCCCGCACAAGAAGAAGTAGCGGGATATCAATCTTATTTAGGTACCTAACTTTTGGAGTACGTTATGTCTGAAGAGATCATCGAGGATATGCTTGAGGAGGTTGCCCCGCAGGTCGCGGGCGATTATCCCGAGATTGCACAGCGCTACAAGGCCGGTGAAGAGCTGACCGACGAGGAGCTCGACACCATTGCCGATGTCGCGATTTCCATCCTGCGTTCCATCCTTTCGCACTTCGATGCCGCCAACTCTCCTATCGATGAGTATGAGGGCGACGAGGGTGAGCTGATTCTGGATGTAACGGCTCCCGACCTTGCTGTTCTCATTGGCCGTCATGGTCGCACCCTTGATGCCCTTCAGGTTATGTTCTCTTTGCTAGTGAGCCGCAAGCTTGGCTTTAGGTATCCGGTTGTAGTGGACGTCGAGGGATACAAGAGCCGCCGTCAGGACAAGGTTGCCTCCATGGCACAGTCTGCAGCCGAGCGTGCCATCCGCACTCATAAGAGTGTTTCGCTTCCGCCCATGAATGCCTATGAGCGTCGACTGGTTCACATTGCACTTCGTGGCAATGATGCCGTCGATACTCATTCTGAGGGTTCTGACCCTGATCGCCATGTGGTGATTGTTGCTCGATAATCTGCTCGAGCTTATGCTAAGGGGACGTGGTTTCCACGTCCCCTTTTTTTGTCAAAAGTTCTCGATACACTGATTTTTGTCAGAAAGGAGCTTTCGTTGTTAGTACTTACTGATCAGCAAGCTGACGAGATGTTGACTCGTCTATCTTCCTATTGCAAAGAGTATTCCTTGAGCGTAACTGATGTTGAGCTGAGGAAATGTATTCAGCATTTGGATTTGGTTCTGGAATCAAATAAGACAACCAATCTCACACGTATTCTTAACGTAGAAGATGCTGCAGTGCTTCATATCCTCGACTCACTTGTGTTGCTCCCCTATATCAATAAGGCTCCTGAGGGAGCTTTGCTCGATATGGGAACAGGTGCGGGCTTCCCAGGTATTCCTTTAACCATAACCACGCATCGTAAAGCTACTTATATTGACTCTGTTGGCAAGAAGGTTGATGCTGTCAATTCTTTTGTTCATGCTCTTGGATTGAAACATGCTCATGCGGTCCATGATCGTCTTGAAGAATATGCTCGAAGCCATAAGAAGCAGTTCTCTGTCGTAACTGCCCGCGCACTGGCTCCTCTACCGATTCTTGTTGAGTATGCAGCTCCGTTCCTCAAGGATGGAGGGCTATTTGTTATCACCAAGGGCAATCCTTCGGATGAGGAGCTTGCTTCTGGCATGTCAGCAGCTAAGATTTGTGGCTTCACTTTGCTTCTGAATGACGCAATCGATTTGCCTGAGGGCTTGGGCCACAGAGAGTTCATTGTTCTTAAGAAGAGTCATCTAGCATCCGTTTCATTGCCTCGTGCAAATGGCATGGCAAAGAAGAATCCGCTTGCCTAGATGTTTCACGTGAAACATAATGGATACTAACAACTTGCAGTGTTTCACGTGAAACATGGCGGTTGATATCGAATCGGAATGTTTCACGTGAAACATCCTCCGTTTGACAGCTTTAATACACACCAGGAGGGACCGTGGGATTTCGCGACGTTAAGCGTTCTAAGAACGCAAAAGACACGCGTATCATTGCAATCATCAATCAAAAAGGCGGCGTCGGTAAGTCAACAACGGCTGTAAACCTTGCAGCAGCACTGGGTGAGCAGGGTCGTAAGACACTAATTGTCGATTTTGATCCGCAGGGAAACAGTACCAGTGGATTTGGAATTGAAAAGGAAGACCTTGATCACTGCATCTATGATGCATTGTTGAATGATGTGCCGGCAGAATCGCTTGTTCTTGATACAAATTGCAAAAAGGTATTCGTAATTCCAGCTACGATTCAGCTTGCAGGTGCTGAAATTGAGCTCGTAAGCGCAATTGCTCGTGAAACCCGCCTCAAAGACTTGCTTGAGCCGATTCAGGACGATTTCGATTTTATTTTCATTGACTGTCCTCCTTCGCTCGGCCTGCTTACTATCAATGCCTTGACCGCAGCAGATAGCGTTTTGATTCCAATCCAGTGTGAGTATTACGCACTCGAGGGCGTTACGAAGCTGCTTGAGTCAATGAAGATGGTCAAATCACGTCTGAACAAGGGCTTAGACACCTATGGTGTGCTTATGACCATGTATGACTCACGTACTTCTTTGTCGAATCAGGTTGTTGAGGAAGTTCAATCGTACTTTGGTGATAAGGCGTTTAAGACGCTGATTCCCCGTACTGTTAAAATCTCTGAAGCTCCGTCTTTTGGAGAACCGGTAATTACCTATGCACCTCAAAATAAGGGTGCAAAAGCGTATATGAACCTTGCAAAAGAGGTGATCAAGCGTGCCTAGTGCAAAGAAACGCGGTGGATTGGGACGCGGACTCAATGCTTTGGTCTCAGAGGCTGAGTATGAGACCGGTGGTTCTGCTGCATCTGCTTCAAATACAGCATCTGAAATAAAACTACCGGTTGAGGATATCGTTCCCAACCCTAATCAACCGCGAATTCACTTTAATGAAACTGAACTTCGCGAGTTGAGCGAGTCAATCCAGGAACATGGCGTTTTGCAGCCGCTTTTGGTTCGCAAGCATGGAAACGGCTATGAGATCATCGCTGGTGAGCGTCGTTACCAGGCGTCAAAGCTTGCTGGTCTTGAGGAGCTGCCTGTCATCATTAAAGATGTTAATGATGAAGAGATGCTGGCTCTTGCTCTTATCGAAAACCTTCAGCGTTCTGACTTGAATCCCGTCGAAGAGGCGAAGGGTTATCGTCAACTCATTGATGCCAGCGGCATGACGCAGGAGGCGTTATCAAAGGCTGTCAGTAAGTCTCGTTCTGCAATTACAAATTCACTTCGTTTGTTAGATCTTCCCGAAGTCGTTCAGCAGATGATTTTCGAGGGCAAACTTACTGCGGGGCATGCAAGAGCAATTCTTGCAGTTCCATATGAAGATGCCAGGATTCGTCTTGCTGAGAAAGTTGTAGCGGAAGGTCTTTCCGTTAGAGCGACAGAAAATCTTGCTCCGTTGTTTTCTGCCGGAGAGACGCCAAGGACTCCGAGGCCAGCAACACCTCAGTCATTCAAAAAAGCTGCTCGGGTACTTCGTCAAGTATTTAACACGAATGTACGTGTGAAGAGCTCGCGTGGCAAGAACAAAATTGAAATCGAGTTCAAGGACGAAGATGAACTCTCCCGTATCCTTGGCGAAATGGTTCAATTTGGGCAGGAGGATCAGGATGAAGAATAAGATTCTCGCGGCCATTGCGTTGGCAACCACCGTCGCGGCTGGTGCTTTTGCGGGGTATAAGCTTGCGACAGATGATGAACTCCGCGGTCGACTGCTCCGCGGAGCTCAGGATATCGTCGATACATCTAAAAAGAAAATGGATGTGATGACCGAAGATGTCGCTATGCGCACTGCTCAGGTGACTAAGAATCCCAAGATTAACCAAGACTGGGTTAATCACCAGTGGGAAAATGTTGGTTATTAGGTACCTAACAATTACTTGCCTGTTTTGAAGGGGTCCTTGTCTGATACATGAGACAAGGACCCCTAATTTTGGCTAAAAACGAAGCTTACGTAAATCAAATCCATTGGTATGAAAACAAATGAAACAGCCCCGGTTGCATTATCTGCAACCGGGGCTGTCGGATGTTTCACATGAAACGTTATGGGGCACAGACTCCCCTATGCGTTCTTCTGTACCTTGAAACGTTGCTTCAGCTGACCGCAGGCGGCATCAATATCATTGCCGCGAGAATTACGGATCGTGGTCTCGATGCCACGAGACTCAAGGCGGCGCTGAAGATCCTCAACCTTATGAATCGGAGACGGCTTGAGCGGGCTGCCCTCGATGTCGTTAAGCTGAATCAGGTTAACGTGGCACAGCGTTCCCTCGCAGAAGTCGCAGAGTGCCTGCATCTCGGGATTCGTATCGTTGACGCCTTCGATCATGGCATACTCATAGGTCGGGCGGCGGCCAGTCTTCTCGGTGTAGAGCTGAAGCGCCTCGTGCAGGCGGAGCAGCGTGTACTTCTTAACACCGGGCATAAGCTTATTGCGCGTCGACTGGATGGCGGAATGCAGCGACACGGCAAGCGTGAACTGCTCGGGGATGTCGGCAAATTTGCGAATTCCAGGAATAACGCCGCTGGTAGAGACGGTGAGGTGACGGGCGCCGATACCGATGCCATCGGGGTCGTTGAGGATTCGCAACGCCTTGAGAACCTCGTCGTAGTTGGCAAACGGCTCGCCCTGGCCCATGAACACAACGCTCGTGGCACGCTCGCCAAAGTCGTTGGATACATGAAGCACCTGGTCGACGATCTCCTGAGCTGTCAGCGAGCGCTTGAGGCCGTTAAGGCCGGTGGCGCAAAAGGCACAGCCCATGCCACAGCCTGCCTGGGTGGAAACGCAGACGGAAAGCTTGTTACGACGGGGCATACCGACAGTCTCGACGGAAATGCCGTCGTGGTACTCGAGCAGATACTTGCGAGAGCCATCTTTGGAAACCTGCTTGGTGAGCTCGGTCGGCGTGTCAAAGGCAAAAGCCTCTTTAAGCTGCTCGCGGAAAGCCTTGGGAAGGTTAGTCATATCATCAAACGAACAAACGTTCTTCTCAAAGACCCATTCGATGAGCTGCTTCGCGCGGAAAGCGGGCTGGCCGAGTTCTGCCACGAGCTCGCGAATATCGTTTTGGCTCAAGTCGCGAATGTCCTGAGATTTAGTCCTGGGATTCATGGAAGCCTTTCGATTTTGGGGAAACGTAGAGGGTATCGCTACAATATGGTATCAGCTGCAGAAATTATAGAGGAGGAGTCTGCCCATGCCGGGTAAAAGCCTAGAGAACATGCACGTAGCGGTCTTGGCGGGCGGTCATTCCGCTGAGCGCGAGATCTCGCTCAATTCGGGAAAGAACGTCGTGGCGGCCCTGAAGGAGGCCGGCTACACTTCGGTGAAGCTGCTCGACGCGGCTGCCGATAATTTTATGGTAACCATGGCGACCGGTGGTTTCGACGTGGCATTTATCGCCATGCACGGCGCCGGCGGTGAGGATGGTGCCATGCAGGGTGCCATGGAGACCCTGGGTATCCCCTACACGGCCTCGGGCGTGCTCGCGAGCGCCTGCGGGGCCGACAAGGAGGTCTCTAAGCTCCTGTACGCCAAGGCGGGCATTCCCATTGCCCCCGGCCTTGCGCTCGAAGTGGGCGATGAAGTCGATATCGATCACATTGTCGAGGTTTGTGGCGAGCGCTGCTTTGTGAAGCCGGCCGTTAACGGCTCCAGCTATGGCATCTCCCTGGTCCACGAGCCCTCCGAGCTGCCCGCGGCCATCGCCAAGGCGTTTGAGTTTGGCGACAAAGTACTGGTCGAGAAGTGCATCGAGGGTACCGAGATCACCGTCGGCGTATACGGCGAGGATGACGTGCGCGCCCTGCCGATTGTCGAGATCCGTAAGCCCGAGGACTGCGAGTTCTACGATCTGGACGTGAAGTATGTCGATCCTACGGACATCCATCGCATTCCGGCGCAGATTTCGCCCGAGAACTACGCTCGTGCCCAGGAGCTTGCTTGTGCTGCCCATAGGGCACTCGGCTGCCTGGGTATCTCGCGCAGCGACTTTATCGTGAGCGAGGACGGCCCCGTTATCCTCGAGACCAACACGATTCCCGGCATGACCGATACGTCGCTGTATCCGGATGAGATTCGCCACACCGATGACATAACGTTCCCGCAGGTCTGTGACAGCCTAATTCGCATGGGGCTTCGTCGAGCGGGCGTTGCATGCTAATCGAGGACGCTGTTTCGTCGGGAACGCCGCAGTTTGTCATCGATTCTTATGCCACGCTTGCCGAGCGCGCCAAAACCCAAGCGTTTGGTCTCATCGAAGAAGATGTTATCGTCCTCGATACCGAGACCACGGGTCTTTCGGTGCAGGACAACGAGCTTATCGAGATATCGGCGGCTCGCCTTTCGGGCCGCGAGGTTGTCGATCGCTTCGATACCTTCGTGCATCCCAAGCAGCTGATTCCCGCCGAGATTACTGAGCTCACGAGCATTACAAACGCCGATGTGGCAGATGCCCCGTCGGCCGTTGAGGCTGTCGCCGCTCTCGCCGATTTTGTCGGCGGCTGCCCGGTAATCGCACATAACGCCACCTTCGACCGTTCGTTTATCGAGTCGGTCAAGGGCGGCGTCAACGTCAGCGACATCTGGATCGATTCGCTGGCACTGTCGCGCATCGCGCTTCCGCGCCTGGCCTCGCATAAGCTGTCTTTCATGGCCGACCTGTTTGGCTGCGACTCGGTGTCGCACCGCGCCAACGCCGACGTCGACGCCTTGTGTGGTGTGTGGCGCGTGTTGCTCGTGGCGCTCACCGACTTGCCTCAGGGCTTAATGGCGCGCCTGGCCGACATGCACCCCGACGTACCCTGGTCCTATCGTCCCATCTTCTCCTTCTTGGCGGGACAGAACCCCGGTTCTATCTTCTCTCTCAGCGCCGCTCGTGCTGACGTTCTCAAGGCCGATCGGGCCGATGATCGCGTTGATGCGGACGAGCTGCCGGTCCTTAAGATGCCGAGCCGCGAGGAAATCGAGGCGGACTATGCCCCGGGCGGCCTGGTTAATCGCATGTATCCCACGTACGAGCCGCGTGATGAGCAGATTGCGATGGCGCTCGAGGTCCGTGACGCACTCGTTACGGGAACGCATCGCGTGATTGAGGCGGGGACGGGCGTCGGCAAATCGATGGCCTATCTGGTGCCGTTTGCCGAGGCCGCACGCCGCAACAACATCACGGTAGGTATCGCAACTAAATCGAATAATCTTGCCGACCAGCTCATGTATCACGAGCTGCCCAAACTTGCCGAGCAGCTGGACGGAGGTCTATCGTTTTGCGCCCTCAAGGGCTATGACCACTATCCATGCTTGCGCAAGCTTGAGCGCATGAGCCGCGGCCAAGTCGAAATTACGACTAAGCGTGATCCCGCCGACACGCTTACGGCAGTCGCAGTCATCATGGCGTACGTGTGTCAGTCGGCCGATGGCGACCTCGACTCGCTCGGCATTCGCTGGCGCAGCGTCAACCGTCCCGACTTTACGACGGCGTCGCGCGAGTGCGCCCGTCGCCTATGCCCGTTTTTCCCCGATAAATGCCTGGTCCACGGCGCCCGTCGTCGCGCGGCGCATGCCGATGTGGTGGTCACCAACCATTCCCTGTTGTTCCGCAATGTTGCGGCCGAGGGCAGAATCTTGCCTCCGATTCGTCACTGGGTAATCGATGAGGCCCACTCCATCGAGCGCGAGGCACGCCGTCAATGGGCGCGCGTGGTGTCGGCGGATGAATCGCGCGTTCTGTTTGAGCGCCTGGGTGGCTCGAGCGCCGGTGCGTTGAGCCAGGTTTCCCGCGATTTGGCAACCTCGGAGGGCTCTACGCTCTATCTGGGTCTTACCGCCAAGGCGACGTCGACGGTTGTACGTGCGAGCATGGCGATTGCCGATGTGTTTGACGGCGTTCGCGAGCTTGGCCGCCGTGCTCGCGGGGGCTATGACAATGCGAACCTATGGATTGGCCCCGAGCTGCGCGAATCTGACGACTGGCATGATTTCTTACAGTCGGCCTACGCTGCCATCGACGCATTGGAACAAGCTGACAAGAGTGTCGACGCGCTCGTGCAGTCCGTTGCCGCCGACAAGCCCGAGGTCGTTGTGGACTTGGGTGATATCTCGCGCCGCCTGCACGAGCTGGCCGAGAACCTCAAACTCATCATCGACGGCACCGATGAGCACTACGTGTATTCGCTGCAAGTCAATCGCAGGCTGCGCGCCGGCGGCGAGTCGATGACCGCGGAGCGCATCGATATTGGCGAGGCCTTGGCAACCGAGTGGCTGCCCGAGGTTCACACGGCTATCTTTGCATCGGCGACCATGACGGTTTCCAAGAGTTTTGAGCATTTTAACCACGCCGTCGGCCTCGATCGCATCGGTGCCTCGACATCATCGTCGCTGCACTTGGATTCGAGCTACGACTTCGATTCGAATATGGCCGTGGTCGTGGCTGGGGATATTCCCGATCCGCGCGACCGCGAAGGCTATCTTTCGGCGCTCGAGCGTGTGCTGGTCGACGCTCATCTTGCCATGGGCGGCTCGGTGCTCACGCTGTTCACTAACAGGCGTGACATGGAGGAGCTGTACGATCGCGTCGAGCCTATGATGGCCCGTGCGGGTCTGGAGCTCAACTGCCAGCAGCGCAACTCGTCTCCTCGCCGCCTGCGCGATCGCTTTATCAACGAACCGACCTCGTCGCTCTTTGCGCTTAAGGCCTTTTGGGAAGGGTTTGACGCCAGCGGCGAGACGCTGCGCTGCGTCATCATCCCCAAGCTGCCGTTCTCGAGCCCCACAGACCCGCTCTCATGCGAGCGCAATCTGCGCGAAGACCGCGCTTGGGCGCGCTATTCGCTGCCCGAGGCCGTGCTCGAGGTCAAGCAGGCAGCCGGTCGCCTCATTCGCTCATCGACCGATTGTGGCGTACTCATCTTGGCCGACCCGCGTCTGGTGACGAAGGGCTACGGCAAGAAATTCTTAACGTCGCTGCCCACGAGCTCCTATCAGCGCATCGAGTCGGCACAAATCGGGCACTATCTACAGCTGTGGCGCGCACGCCACGAGCGGCGCCGCTAAAGCGGACAGATGAGGGATTTTGCCATATCGCACAGACGCTCTGACAGGGCGGGGTCATCCAAGATGCGGATGGCCCCGCCCGCTGCGATTACCTGGCTTAGCAGCCAGCGCTCGGAGCCGTAGCGTACATTCACTGTTGAGCTGTCCGCCCCATTGGGTTCAATCGATATGATGCCGGGCCAGTCAAGGCGCTCTGCCAAGGCGCGCGGCATGAGAAGTTTCGCGCTCCGCTCCGCCTGGGCGAGGGAGTCATGGAGGGTCGCGGGCTCCGGCGCGTGGCGCACGACGGAGTCGTCGGTCAAGACCAGGCCCTCGATTTTATCCATACGATAGGTACGCTGTTCGTCGATCGCGACATCCCAGGCAATCAGATACGTTTGGTCGCCGTTTGTTGTGATGCGCAAGGGGTCGACCAAACGCTCGCGCGCCTGCGTGTCATCCATCGAGCGATACGAGATGCGGCAGCGAACGCCGTCCCGAATGGCGCAGCTCAGCTGCTGCCAGTGCGACCCGTGGGCGACGGTGTCAAAGACGCGCTGGTTGTAGCCGAGTTCTTTGGGAAGAAGGGCGCGCCGTATTCGAGCTGCCGCTTGGGGTTCGATCCCCAATGATTCAAGTTCATGGTTGAGCACAGCGCCCTCGGCGGCACTCAGGCGCAGCGGTAGCACGCGCCCCGCATCACCGGTGAGGACCACGCACTCGCCGCGGCGTTCGCAGATAATACGTGCGCCCGATTCTCGGTCCGCAAGTGTTGAGACGATCTCGAGAATCTCGTCGAGCGATGCCCCCGTGATATCAAAGCGGCTGCAAAGATCGTCTCGTGTCATGCCGTTCTCGCCGGCAGCGTAGAGGGCCTCCATGATGTCGATGGCGCGCGAGAGCCTTTGCTCGCTGGTGAGTTTACGCACGGGCATGCTCGTGCACCGTCCTTTCGATGAGGTGATTCCACGCCTGCTTGAGAGAATCGGGGGCGACGGGCCTCATGCCATCCATGGCATGGGCCATGCAAAACGAGGCTGCGGCTTCAAAGTCGCGCACGTCAACGGTCCAGGTCCACTCCGTTTCGGTGCGCATGAGTTCGCCTCGTCCGCGTGTGAGACCGTTGATCATATCGGCCTGCGCTTCACGCGCGAACGAGAACGTAGCCGCAACAGGTGGGCGGTCGGCAAAATCGAACTCAAAGAATAAGTAATCGTTGAGGTTGAAATCCGCAGGAATGGCGTAGGCTTTCGAAGGTCTCCAGGCGCGAATGATGCGGTCGCAGCGGAATGTTCTGATATTGCCGGTGGCATTGTCGAGGCCGCAGAAGTATGCCGTACCCTCGCGCTCGAACATGCCGTAGACGCAAACGGTCCGCTCGCGTTGTTCACCGCGTCCGTTTTGGTACAAAAAGCGCAGCGCGCAACGCTCGGCAAAGGCGCTCCATACCGCATCGACGGCGGGAGAGCGGCGGATCGGTGCCTCTCCTATCGTCGACAGGCCGGTGAGGTAGGCAATCTTGGAGCGAATGTCGGCAAGCGGCGCGGCAAAGGCGGATGAGCCTGCCGCGAGTGTCTGGTCGATGGCATCGAGCAGGATGTCGGCGTCGTCTGCGGTGATGAGGCCACCCGCGGCAAACGTGTGCTCGCGGTCGATCGTCCACGCGCTCTCCTCGGTTTCCTGCGCTCCGGCAGCACGAACCTCCCTGATAACGATGCCGCGTTCGAGCAGCTTGTCGCGATCGCGGCGGAACTTGCGCTTGTCTGAGTCGATATTGCCCGAGCCGTATCCCAAATCGGAATCCAGGACGATTTGCTCGGTCGTCAGCGGTTCGGGAGAACTGTTGAGTACAAAGAAAAGGTTGAGGATGCGCTGAGCCGTTTTATCGAAACCGGGCTCGGGCGCCCCCTTTTTAATTGTCGCGGTTGCGTCGCTTGCCGTCATAGAATCCTCGCATGGGAAGGTCGTTTGATGCCATGATTTTAGTCCGATATGGAGATTAGGCTATATCCTTGTCCGCTCGCGGCGTTAAGATGGCCCGAATTCGGTCGTTTGCGCTCGCTCGGGGTATACTTTCGACTATATACGGTTCTAATGTGCATGCATTGGGCCTATTTGTCGGATTATGGATGTGGAGCGCACATGGCGAACACCCAGAACTATATTAACCACCTGCTGCAGAACACCGGCATTACGCCGGCGTGCAGTGAAGAAGAGCGCCTGGCTGCCGAGGATATCGCTCAGATTTTCCGCAACCATGGCTTTGACCCCGAGGTGCAGGAATTTAATGCTCCCGCGCCCAGCAGGTTGGCGTTTGCCGTTACCGGTATTCTGGCGTTTGCCGGCGCCCTGCTGATGGGCATCGGCGGCGGTATCGGCTTGGTCGGCACCTTGCTGGCCATTGTCGGTGCCGTGCTCTACGTGCTCGAGCGCACGGGGCATCCCGTGGTTTCGCGCCTGGGAAAGACCGGTGTGAGTCAAAATGTCATCGCCTATCACAAGGCCTCGGGCCCGCTTGCGTCTCCGCGCAACCGCCCGGTCGTCGTGGTGGCGCACTATGATTCTCCCCGCGCCGAGCTCCTTGCTCGCGAGCCCTACGCTCCGTATCGCGCGCTTATCGCCAAGCTCCTGCCTGTCGCCACGGTCGCACCCGCGGCTGTCGCCATCTTGCGTATCCTGCCGCTTCCCGGCGTGCTCAAGGTGCTGCTGTGGGTTGTTGCGATTCTGGCCTCCCTTGTGGCACTGGCCAACGCCGCCAATATCATCTCCAACCGTTTTGTGCTTCCCTACACGTCTGGCGCGGTGTGCAACAAGTCCTCTGTTGCCGCCATGCTCGGTGTCATGGACAACGTTGCCCCTTATCAGGGCGAAAACGAGTTCCCCGACGACATTCCATTCGATACCTATTTTGGCGAGCAGAAGCGTCGCGCCGAGGAGATGGCGCGCGCGGCGGCCGAGTATGCCGCGGCCCAGCAGCAAAACGACTACGGCAACACCATTGAATACGAGGAACCTTCCTACGACGAGGACGAGTTTGGCCAGCCGGTGGCGCCTGACGATGTACCCGAGCAGGAAGAGGCCTTTGATGGACAGATCGATGGTTTTGAGGGTGCCTCTGCCGACGAGACGCTGATCGGCGTTGTCGCGCCCGAGGCTCAAGACCAGACTGTCCAGGCCGAAGTGTCCACCGAGGAAAAGTCCACCGCCGAGCCGGCAGAGGAGCCCGTGGTGGTCGAAGTCGCCGAGCCCAAGCCCAAACTCTATCGCAATGCCGCTGGCAATATCCGCTTTGGTTCGGATGCCATCCGTGCGCTCGGCATGCTGCCCGAGTCCTGCACGCTTGATTACGAAGAGGGCGAGGAGCCGACGTTTGAGCCGGAGCCTGCTCCCGTTGCACAGGAGCCTGCGCCCGCGGCGAATACGGCTGTTGCTGCCGCCGAGCCGGTCGCTGCCCCTGTTGCTGCCGCGGAGCCTGACGCAAAGCCCGCGCTCGATTCTGCAGCCGGTCTGGATATTCTGGCGCCTGCCGCTCCGGCACAGGTTGAAGACGAGACCGCCGACGAAGACTATGACGAGTATCCGCAGCGCGTGTCCTATGAGAGTGACACCGATTTCTCGGCCGAGATTCCCTCGACAACGCCCCATGCCGATATCGCTTCCGCGTTCTCCTCGATTGGTGCCAGCGCTTCTAGCTTCTTTAAGGGTGCCTTTGCGAAGGGAAAGAAGTTCGTCGACGACTTTGAGGAAAAGCGCGCCGCTGCCCGCGAGGCCGCCGAGCGGGAGGCCATCGCCCAGCAGCAGGCCGCCGAGGCCGAGCGTGAGCGTGCGGCACAGGAGTTCGAGCAGAGCGAGGCCGAGCAGTCGGAGCCTGTCGATGTCGCCGACGCCACGACGTCCTTCGAGGCTCCGCAGCCGACATCCGCTGACGTTGCCGAGGCTACGACGTCCTTTGATGCGCAGCAGCCGGTCGATAGCACCATGTCATTTGATGCCACGATGACGTTTGAGAAGCAGGGCACCGCAATTGCCGAGCCCCTTCCCGTCTCCGATGATGCCCAGGACGCCGCCGATGATTCAGTTGTCGACGAGGCCGATTCCGTTGAGGCCAGCGCGCCCGAGCAGGTCGAGGCTCCTGCGATGGAGCAGGAGTCCCCTGCGGTTGACGAGGCTCCCAAGACGGATGAGTCCAGGCCTTATTCTACGCAGATCTTTACCATGCCCGCACCGAGCGACCCCGGTGCCACGGTGGCCAATGTCGCTCCCACGCAGGACGAGACGGTTGACTCCCTCATGGCGCAGATTTCGTCTCAGGTGCCTCCGCGCCAGCAGATGAATATTCCCGATCCGGCCTCCGCGCCGGCGCCCTCTTCGTCGCCGCTGGCCTCGGTCCCCGATCCGTCGCTGCCTTCGATGCAACAGGCCAACGTCGCGTCCCGCACGTCGCTATTCGATCTTCCCGATCCTTCGGCGCAGACAAATGATCCCTTTGCGACGGCGCAGGGCCCCGAGCCCACATCGGCACCGGTCGCGACCCCCATGCCAATCTCCTCGGGCGCACAACCGCTCGAGACCATCTCGGCTCCTGCTTCGACGGGCGCCAAGCCGCAGAAGCGTGGCCTGGGTGGCTTGTTCGGTCGCAAAAAGAAAAACGAGCAGGACAGCATGAGCGACTGGCTGGGCGTCGATGACGATTACGATGCCAAGAAGTCTGGCCGCGGCATTGGCTCGTGGGATAACTTCGAGGATGACGACGACGGTTGGAAGGGCGGCGCCACCTCCTCCGATGGTGCTTCTGCCGAGGATATGCTCTCGGCCGTTGCCTCCATGGGTGACGATGAGCTGCTCGGCCACGATATCTGGTTCGTCGCAACGGGTGCGTCCGATTGCGACGGCGCCGGCATGAGGGCGTTTTTGGCCTCGCATCGTGACAAGCTCCGCGGTGTGTTCTTCATCAACCTCGAGTCTATCGGTGCCGGCAGGCTTTCGGTGGTAACGGTCGAGGGCGAGCAGCAGCTGTTTAAGGGCGATCGCCGCATCATGAATCTTGTCAGCAAGGTGTGCAAGTCGTTCCACGTCGATTGCGGTGCGTTCGAGATGCCCTATGCAAAAACCGATGCATCCGCAGCGCTCGAGGCGAGCCGTCGCGCCCTTACGATCGCCGGTGTGGACGGCCCGCGCCTTGCCTGCGCTCGCACCGAGGATGACCTGCCGTACAACGTCAATCCGACCAATATCGCTACGGTGTCCGAGGTCGTGACCGAGGTCATTCGTCGTTCGTAGACAGATTCGCTAAGGAGTCAGCGTGTTTTCGTACATCAAGCGCCATTGGCCCATCTATCTGATCTTGACCCTGATCGCAATCGCATTGGGCTTTGGGGCCGCGTATGTCGTTGGCGTTAAGGGCTCGACGCCCGAGACAACAATGAACGAAGAGGTGGAGCAAGAGCAAAGTTTGGGTGCCGACAGTATTTCCGAGTCCGATCAGGCAGCCATCGATGGCGGTTCGTCATCTGCTGAATAGCCGATTCATCGTTTATGCGTAAAGCGGACGAGCCGGGAGACTGGCTCGCCCGCTTTTTCATCGTGCTAGCGCTTCCTTGCGGCTGATCTAAGGCGAGCGAACCATATGGCTGCAGTGCCTGAGGTCAGGAGCGCGGTGATACATGCGGCGATGGGAACAGATCCCGTTGTCGGCAGGTTCTGAGGCAGGGCGCATCGTTGGATGACGCGGTCCTCGTCATGCGCCTCGAGTTTATCGCCACCGCCGTTGCGGCAAAGATCGACGCGCGCACTGTTGGCAAGTGCGGTTTGGGGCGTATAGGACGACGTTGCCTGCATATGCACGATTGCGCCTTGGGCATCCGAGTTAAGGGCCGCCTTGGCATCGTCAAGATCGTCGTGCTCGTCTTTAAGGCCATCCCGGGTCCAAGAGCCCGCCTCGGTTCTGGTCGTAAAGTCGGCGGCTACCGCACCGTATTCAAAACGGATGCCCGTGATGACGGCGTCGTCTGTAAGATCAATCTCTTTCGTGTCGAGCGTGACGGACTTGTCCGTCGGGATATCCGCTTTCCATAGGTGCCATCCGTCATAATCGACGAGACGCGCATCGTCGCCCAGCAGCTTTGTAACCTCTTCCGTTTCGAGCCAAGGATTGCTGTGCCCGTCGTCAAGCGTTGCATTGACCTGCTTGCCCGTATCGCTTGTTCCTGCCGGTGACGTTCGATACCACACGTTGCACAGCCCGTTTAGATCACCGACCGCAATAGGGGTTTCAACGGCAACAAGTTTCGCTGCGCCATCTTTGGCGCACTCAAGGTCGTCGGTGATGGTCAACTCGTCGACCCAGGTGCTCGACTCATTTTTGGCGTCGATGGTATAGGAGAAGGCGCCTTGTGTATTGGCCCGTGCTTTGGCTCGGTTTTTTCCGTCGCCGTTGGCAACGAGTTTGCTTGTGACTGGCTGTGCAATCTCTTGGCGCTTATCGACGCTTCCCCTGATCTCGATGGGGGTATCCTTCATGGCTATGGTTTGAACTTCTCCCGTGGCCTTTACTTCAAACGTTATCTCTTCGGCAAGGTCGTAGGTACGCGGAGACATCGTTTCGCGCAGGGTGTAGGTGCCGGGTGAAAGGTGCTCAATGTGGTGCGGTTTACCGGATGAAGTCCAAGAATCGATTTCGTTGCCATTGGAGTCGCAGAGGACAAGCTCGGCACCTGTCACTTCCTGACCTCCGCACGCGTCGACTTTGGAGACATCGATCTTGGTGTAGTCGTTGGAAACGTCAAGGTGCATTTCGATCACGGGCGTTTGCTGGTCAGCGTACGACAACTTCACAGTATGTGGGGTTGGGTTGAGCAGATAGCCTTCGGGCGCTTGTGTCTCGATGACCTCGTAGGTGGCGGTACCGCATCCCAGCGAAAGATGGTCGACTCGCGCATACCCCCGTTCGTCGGTTGTAACGGTGGCGACGGTTTCGCCATCCAGGGCGACGATGCTGTCGTCGGTTCGCACGATGTCGCCGCTAGCGCGGATGTCAAACATGGCTCCAGCGAGGGTGCGCCCATCTACAGCATCCGTCTTAATGATTTCGATGCTTCCGGTTGCGGCGTCGTCATAGAACGAGGCGACGGCGACCGGTGTCAGATTTCTGTCGGCGGGAATCGTTATCTCCAGGTCTTCTCCGCGCAGATACGGTTCCTTGGCCGATGTCTCGTGCACGTAGTATGTTCCGGGATTAAGTGATTCGGGCAGCGTGACGGCGCCGGTTGTATCGGTTGTGAAGGTATTCATTACATTGTGGGCCGGATACCAACATGTTTGCGAGACAGGCTCGTGGTGGCTGTCGAGCAGCTGGAACGTAAAGCCGGCAAGTGGTACGGTGCCGCCGGTCTGAGCATCGCGCTTTACGATTTGAAGGTGTGTCGATAGGGCGTGGTTGTCAATGATGTACTGAAGCTCGGCGCCGTCTGCGGTCTGCTCCGCCGTGATGGTCCATTCCCCTGCTTGCTTAAATCCTTCAGGGACCGTTTCTACGACCTCGCGAACGGTGTAGCCCGCGCGGTCGTAGGGAATGGCACCGTGAGCGCCGGCGGGTCGCTTGCCTGCGCCAAACCATGCTTCGGGCTGGTCTTTGGTGGAGGCAAAGCCGTAAACGTTTGTGGTCAACGTGCCGACGACTTGTTGGGAGCTATTGCTGACAACTTCAAAGACGACGCCTCCCGCCGGCTGCTCAAGGCCGGACTCATCGTTATCGCCATGGTCCTTAAACTTCGAGATTTCAAGGTCAAAGGCGATGGGGATGTTGGGAATACGGCACTCGAGCTCAACGATACCCGTATCTCCGAGTTGCTCGGCACCGACGGTGTAGCTCCAACAGTCGTTTGAAATCAGGTAGCCCTCGGGTGCTTTCGACTCGTAGATGGTAAAGGTGCCCAGAGGAACGTCATTGAGGATCGCCCGCCCGTTTTCGTCGGTCGTAAGGGTGCGAGTCCAGCCGGGAGTTGATTGCGAGACACAGGTGAATTCAGCGCCCGCAAGCGACGTCCCAACTTGGGCGCCGGCATCCGTGGCGGCATCGATTTTTGCAATACGCAAAGTGATGGTGCCGGGCTGCTCGTTGACGGTGACATGTCCGCCGCTGTTTTGTGTGGTGAAGGCTATTCGGTCGCCTCGAGGGATATAGCCTGCCGGGGCTTTGGTTTCGACCATGTAATATGCCGTATTGGGCAAAAGCGTTGCTTGTGCACGCCCGTTTTCGTCCATCTGGATAGTGCCGACACGTGCATCGCTCGCACTTTCAAAGATATCGAAGGTTGCGCCACCGAGTCTGTAGGTGTCGTTACCGGCGGTGATGTCAGCCTGGGACGATTGTTTTTGGAAAGATACGGAGACGGCGGGCAAAACATAGAGCATGTCCTGGTGTCGACCCTCGCCCGAGACCGGGCCGTGATAACGCCTGGCTCGATGTGGGGCCGCCTTAATGGATCCGGACCTAGCGCTGTCGTAGAGCCAACGTGCAGCTGCTACGGCTTCGGCGTTTTCGTAAAACCTACCGCTCCTGGCAACTCCCTTGCTATTTGTATACGAATAGGTGCCGTCGGGGCGCGTGGTTCCGTTGAGCATCCACACGGCAATCTGGGTGGCGGCACGGGCGAGATCGGGCGACAGATTGTGGCCACCAAAGGATGTACTGGAGGGGTATCCGTGACAGACGATGGCGGCAAATTCGTCATCTAGCCATGTCCAGCCCTGGTCATATGTGCGCCATGGTCCTCCCGGCTTGCTGGGACCGGGGCAGTCTTGATTCATGCAGTACGAAATCGAAGTGTCCTGTGCCTCGTATTTACCGACACCGAAGGGGCCGCAACCGTCGCTTATGGTGCGGAAATTAAGGGCGTCACTCCCGTCGACGGCGAGTGCGGCCCCTGGGGCCAGGCAGCCGATTAGAAAAAAGAGGAGCAGGAGCAGCGGACCTGTTGCGATTGCGCTGTGGACAGAGTGCGTGGGTGCGTTGGACATGGCTGCTCCTTATCCCTCGTGCGCCGCACGGGGAGGCCGCGGCGCTTGGGATGAGGCTACCGCCATGGTTCATGCGGGTAAGTACCAGAAGCTGACCAAAAGCTTGCCCGATTTCTGACAAATCGAGCTTAAATACAACAATCAGATAAAGGCGCAGGTAGAAGATGGTAAGAAAAGAAAGACAAAGGTCCTCATCTCCACAATTGGCGCAGTTTTCAAACGATTCTCCACAGCTAAAACAAGCATCGACACCCTTGTATCGAACAAGACAACCGCGTTATACTAGCCAACACACAAGCGGGCATCGCCAAGTGGTAAGGCATCAGCTTCCCAAGCTGACACTCGCGGGTTCGAGTCCCGTTGCCCGCTCCAGTAAAAAGCACAAGCACGGCACCATCACGGTGCCGTGCTTTTTTCAATAAAGTGCCGGGACTCGAACCCGCCAGGGTGCGCGCGTTAAGCAAATGTCCAAATGTGAATTCTCACACTATGCCGTTAACCAACTTACTACGATACGCGTTGCATTTTGTTTGTGTTGAGGCTATGGGCTTAACGGCGGTTAAAAGGTCGCCTCACTAGGTGTTGGAGACAACCTTCTCGATGGCGATACCGACCTGCTCCTGTGCCAGCTTGATAGCCTCGTTCTCAAGTTGGTCACCCTTGGCCGAGGTGCTCACGCTCCTGTCCATAAGGTCGGCGATGGCAGATTCGACGCCCGCGCCAAGACGGGGAACGCGAATTTTTTTGATATCGATAGGGCTAAGTTGAGGCACCGAGGTTCCGTATGCGCAACGAACGACCGACGGCCTGCCAACGGTGGGACTGTTTAGAAAAGCGAGCAGGTAGCCAGTTCGAATCTTTGTAACGTCGGGATAGATTCTCAGCAGATGGTTGCTGCCAAACATTCCCTCATGATTCTCCGTGAGCAAAAGAGCTCGTCCTAGGATGCCGTACTTTTGACCAGAACATGCCATGACGAGAGTTCCCGGCTTTAGGATGTAACGCTCCCAGTTTTTAATGAGCTTGGCGTAAACAAATTTTGTCGGTTGAGTGTTAACGTCAAAGACCTCGGACACACCCACAAAGGGAACGTTGGAATCGCCATAAAACCGCTTGAAGCGAGGAAGCTCTTCGACGTCCTCTACAAGTTCAGCAAGTGGCGCATACTCCATTACGTCAACCAATGAGTCTACGGCGCTTATGGAGCCGGCATAACTGTCAGCATCAAGGCGCGATCTGTTGTCAATAACTTTGGATAAACTCACCACGCATGTTCCTGCAGGACTTTCTGCCTCACAAGCAATACCGACCTCCTTCTCCAACAGCTTAAACGCCTCGTCCCGCAGCCTCCATGCTTCGCCGCGCAGGCGCACGGCCTCGGTGGCTTTGTCGCCGATGGCTTTGCGCGTGGCCGCGTCGGGCATGATTACCGGAAACTCGTTGGCGTGGGACACCTCGATGTGCTTGATCATGTGCCCATACTGAGCCGCTCGAGCGATCTGCTTGAAGAAGTCCGTCTTCATGTACGCGTAGAGCCAGCCGTACTCGTCCCGGTTTTTCGGCTCAATGCGCAGCAGGTCGTGCGTGATGACCTTGTTCATGTGGTGCGGGTACACGGCAGTAACGTTGCCTACCACACCCGAGCATGAAAGCAACAGCCAGTCTTGCTTAACGTATCTGGAATCAGCTTGCGGCACAAAGGGCGCTGCGAGCCACTTTCTCACACGGGGGAAGTCCTCGAACACCTGGCCGGCGGTAAAGAAGGGCAACCCCTTGCCTTCCGGCACGGTATACCCCGTCAGTCTGTTCGGCTGCCAGATGTCGGCAAGGTCGCCAAGCCTCTTATGGTTGTCGCACTGGTTGGCGAGGCTCACGAAGCCATACCCGTCGCGCAGGTAGGTCGAGGCTTCGAGCCGCACGTCGCCGCCCAGTACGGTGGAAAGCCGGATGCTCTTCACCAAAGGCGCATTCGTCATTGGTCGCGCCTCCATTCAAGGAAGGCATCGGCTATTGCCATCGTCTCGTCATCCACCACACGCTCCGTCGAAGTGTGACCGCTCTCATCCTCGGAGCCCACCTTGCCTGTCACCGCGGTGGTCTGCTCCCGCACGATTGGGTAGCCGTCGTCGTCGCGCACGTAGGTGGTCTGTCCGCGCTTGTCGTGCCCCACGTGGTCGCAGATGGCCATGAACATCTTGTAATCCTGGAAGGTGCCGTCCTTGCAGTACGCCTCTTCCTCGCTGTCCCAGCGTCGCAGCACAAGGATGGATGTCTGCACGCCCACGTTGGGCTGGAAGGCGTCCGGGTGCATGTCCACCGAGCCCAGGATTTGTGCATGGCGCAAAATCCACTGACGTACGTAGCCAAGGCCTGGATTGCCCAGGATGCCATTGGGAATGACGAGCGCCGCTACGCCCATGCCGGGCTCAAGCAGGCGGACGCATCGCTCGATGAAGAGGATCTCGGGCGGCTGGGATGAGAAGAGCTTAGGTTCCATCCTCCACTCGGCATCCTCCTCGAACCACGACCAGGTGTGCCCAAGGTCGAAGGATTCCAGAATCGCCGGGTCTTCGATGGGAATCTTGGAGCCAAAAGGCGGGTTGGTCATAATCGACGTAACGCCGTGCCCCGGCTGCAGTGCCTTATTTGCCGCGACGTCGGCGGCGTCCAGGCGCAGCGCCTTCTGCAGCTTGGGTTCAAAGCCCGAGAACGGCTCGAGCGAGTTTGCGTGGAACAGCTGGCCTGTGCCGTCGTTGTTCATGACCATGTTCATCTTGGAAGCGCGCACCAAGATGGGGTCAAAATCGATGCCCACGATGTGCTTGGACAGGAACTCGCGTTTGCGCGCGATCAGCGCCTCCTGCTTGGCGGTCTTGCTGCGTCCGCTCGCGTCGACGGAGTCGCTGATTTTCTCGAGCACATAGTTCATGGCCGTGACCAAAAACCCGCAGGTGCCCATGGCGGGGTCAAGGATGACGTCGTTTTCGGACGGGTCGACCATCCGCACCATCATGTGACACATGTTGCGTGGTGTGAAGAATTGACCCTTGTCGCCGCGCAGGTTGGAACCCACGATTGTTTCGTATGCGTGGCCCTTAACGTCCACGTCACTCTCGAGCAAGGAATACATTTGCAGCTGCGCCACGATGTAGGCGAGCACGTCGTCGGTTAGCGCGATGCGCTCATCGGCCTTGAAGATTGTCTCGTACGACTGCTTGACGCTTCCAAAGAGTGCCTCGATGCGCTTGCGGCACTTCTTCTTGCCTGCGGCGCCCTGGCGTTCGGTCGGCGTGATGTAGAACGTCGGCGTTTCGGAGTCGCGCTCGTCCTGAATTTTGCAGAATATGATCTTGAGCAGCTCAAGGAATGCCTCGGCCTTTTGGATGCCTTGGTTTCCGGCGATGTAGTTGTGGCAGCGGCGGAATGAGTACAGTAGCGAGTCACTGGCGGCGGGGCGCAGTTGGTCGAAGCGCGGCGCGTCGTCGGGTACCTCGCCGCCGGCATGCGGCAGGTCGGGCACGGCCTCGGGGCCGCGCTTGCCAGCATCGTCCACCACGTAACGGAAGGTAAGCAGCTCGTCGCCGTTGGTCCACATGCCGTAGGTAGAATTCATACAGGCGGACGCATAGGAATGCATCTGGTCCACGCCGTCTTTCTTGCCCTTTGCCTTGGTCTTGGGGTCTTTACACTCGACGATGATGTAGATGTTCTCTTGGGTGTGGGTCTTGTCGGGTTCCCAGATGGCGATATCGACCGCCTTGCGGTTGCTGCCAAATTTAATCGACTCCTCGACCCCAATCTGCTCCTTCTTGTAGCCGTACTCACGAACGAGGGACTTCAAGATTTCCTGGCGCACACGCTCCTCGGGGGTGTCCCTACGCTGTGTCACACCGTCGATGAAGTCCAGTATGGTCTCCGGCTGGATGATCGAAGCCTTGCTCACTTGTGACATTACGATTCCGTCCTTCCAACCTTGGTGTTGCTGCCAACGTGCACGGGGCCGTCCGATGCGCCGCCCATCTCGCGGCTAATCAAATCTTTAAGAAACCCCTGTTTGTTCTCCTGCGCAGAGAGGAATGACCAGATTTCCTCTTCAGCGGGATAGAACCGCAGACAGAACTGCTGGGTCTTGTCGTGCTTGTACTTACGATCGGCCCGCTTTTGAGCTTCTGACGGCATGACACCTCCCAAGGACATAGCTTTGCCATAATAGGAATTAGTATAGGTCTATACCTATATATAGACAAGCAAAATAACGCGAATCAGCAGGTAAAGGATGATTTTTAATTAAAGAAACAGAAGCCAACAAATGTAAAAACGGCCTCTAAGACGTTGGGCGTTTTTACGGTTGAGGAAGGTGGAACTTGAGAAATGGTCCGTCATGAGCGCTCCCTGCCGCTCATGCATGGAGTGGCAGGGAGCTATTTTTGTTGTATGAGACTGCCGTCTCGCGAGGTTGCAATGCCCGATTGGGTGTCGACTTCAGTTGGATCAACCATACGCGCTGTTGCTTGACGCTGTGCGATGCCAGGCGACGGAGGATATGTCCTATCACGACTGGCAGTCAGGCACGTTCTGGGCTAGTTGCGCACTTGGCTTGGAATGTACTTGTTTGGCAGAATCGAAATCGCGAGCTATATCACTCGACTACGTGCCACTCAGCAGCCGAAGTGCTTCCAGCGTTGGTGATGTGGCCAGCTTTCCGTAGGCTTTGGAGCAGATAGCTTACATGGTCGCCTTTTTGCTTTGCCGTAAGGTCTGCCGGCAAGGCATGATCCAGCCCCGCGATAATCTCCGCTCTTGAACATGGGCGCACGCGCAGGAGTTCCAAAATCAGTTCCTTGAAGACACTGTTGTCTACTCCCTTGTTTCGCACATACTCACTGTGGGTGCCGGTGACTGCTGCCACCTCGGCTGAGACCGTCAGCTTGGGGTAACGACCTCTAACGAGGCCCTGTTCGTGAAGCAGGCGTGACTGTTCCTTTGTGACGGGTAGTCCCTTTTGAACGAGGTCTAACAGCAACACTGTCGCCAAATCAAGATTTCGATTGCTTGCGAGAAGTCGAGAATAGTCCTCGTTGAGTACCGTACCGTACAGTGTCACGGCAACGCGTCCAACCTCAGATAGATCGTAGGTGGGCATTGGTAGCAGGCGGTTGCGCTGAATATCGAAGACGTTGCGAATACCTATGGCGTTGCGGTCCATCATGCCCGTCTTGTTCATGGCACTTGAAAGCAGAGGATTACGATAGTACGGCGGCTTGTAACCGCTCGCGAGCGCATTCTCTATCGTCCCGGGGATAAAGGCGCCCTCGTTCTTGAATACAAGTTTGTCCTCATACTCGAGAACGTTGATCTTCCCTGACATCCTGAAATCTTGATGTGCTATGGCGTTATGGAGAAGTTCTCGAATGACTTCGGGACTGTAACGATGCGCTTCGGTGGGAAACAGCGTCTCTTCACGGTCGAAGAAGCGATATTTTTCGTTTCTTATCTTTCCCAGGATACGATCGACCTGCAGAATGAAGGGTGGCTCAAAGTGTTCGTAGGCCATAGTGGAGCCATCGCTCGCGTAGAGCGTCCAAGTGATGCGCGGCTCGATGCCACCCAGAAAGACGCTCGATTCCGGTTTGCCCAGAAGAACGAGTGCCGCATTGCTCACGTGGCCGTGAATCACAAGCGCCATTTTGCTGAGGATAGATTCTTCATCGAGGCTACGAACGGCAGGCTGACTTTCTCCGAACTTATCGACGAATTTGGAGCACGCAAAGCTAACTGCCTCTGGATCAAGGTCATCGAGGTTTGCCTCGTAGGCAATCTGACGCGACCAGTCGGGTCGACTCTGCCCGTAGATGGCGTCGAGTTTGAACTTCGGCATCTCTACGAGGGATTCATTCTCACGTGACCAGGGGATTCCGTGCCAAGTCGTTGGCGTTGCGAAGCTGCCGGCCGGTATCTGGAAAGCAATGACTCTCTTGCCATCAACCTCAAACTCGTAAATTTCTTCGAAAGTCATGCCGTTATTTGTGTATTGGGCGATCTCGTGCTTTAGGCGTCGCAGGCCGACGCTTGGCGCTTGGGGCTCTTTACGGTAAGCGGTCCCCTTTATTTGGCGGTCGTTTGAAATGCCAAAGAAAAGCCATCCGCACTCTGCCTTGCGCAAATTGGCCTCATTGCTGAGGGCGGAGAAATACTTGCCAATATCCTCGAAATCATAGTTCTGCTTTGCTGCCTTGTATTCGACGACCTCGGTCTCGACGTCGGCAATGATACGCAGAAGCAGGGAGGGCATTTCACTCGTTTTTCGTATCATGGCACTCCATATAATGTAATTTAATCCGCAACTAATGTAATTATATCTCTCGTTACATTAGTCAGTCGCATATAAGACTGTAGACCAGCTGTGAGCTTATGTATTTCAATGCATACAATGTTTGCGCTTTTCATTGATCTTGCAGGGCAGCTGCCAGGGGAAACGGCAAACAGTACGTCTCCTTCTAATGTAATTTTGCATGTAGCTTCGCAGATAGCGAATGAAATTACATTAGTTCACGGAACTATTGCCGCTTGCTGCGGTGACACCGCAGCCCATTTTCTGCCCGCTTCAATTCCAAAATGTTTGGTTAATGCCTGCTGCCCATACTCGCACCTGCGCACGGTACAATGGTTGGGTTATGACCAACGTGCCAATAACCAAAAAGGAGCCGCTATGATCGATCGCTATACCCGCCCGGAGATGGGACACATCTTCTCCCTCGAGAACAAGTACGCCATTTGGCAGGAGATTGAGGTCCTGGCCTGCGAGGCTCAGGCGGAGCTCGGCAAGATCGGTATTTCCAAAGAAGAGGCCCAGTGGATTCGCGACCACGCCAACTTTGAGAAGGCGAAGGTTGACGAGATCGAGGAGGTCACGCGCCACGATGTCATCGCCTTCCTGACCAACATGAAGGAATATATCGACGCCGATGTTCCCGAGGGCGAGCCCAAACCTAGCCGCTGGGTTCACTATGGTATGACCAGCTCCGACCTGGGTGATACGGCTCTGTGCTATCAGCTTACTCAGGCGTGTGACCTGATTATCGAGGACGTCAAGAAGCTCGGCGTGATCTGCAAGCGCCGCGCCTTCGAGGAGCGCAATACACTCTGCGCCGGCCGAACCCATGGCATCCATGCCGAGCCGATGACCTTCGGCATGAAGTTTGGCTCTTGGGCGTGGGAGCTCAAGCGCGATCTCGATCGTCTTGAGGACGCTCGCAAGAACGTTGCCTTCGGTGCCATCTCCGGTGCCGTCGGCACCTACAGCTCCATCGAGCCGTTCGTCGAGGAGTACGTCTGTGAGCACCTAGATCTGGTTCACGACCCGCTGTCCACGCAGGTCATCAGCCGCGATCACCACGCCTACCTTGCCGGCGTGCTTGCCACTACAGCGGCCACCTGCGAGCGCATCGCGACCGAGGTCCGCAACCTGCAGAAGACCGATACGCTCGAGGCCGAGGAGCCCTTCCGCAAGGGCCAAAAGGGCAGCTCCGCCATGCCGCACAAGCGCAACCCCATCACCATGGAGAAGGTCTGCGGCCTGTCGCGCGTCGTGAAGTCCAACGCTCAGGTCGCCTTTGACAACGTTGCCCTGTGGCACGAGCGCGACATTTCGCACTCTTCTGCCGAGCGTGTCGCCCAGGCTGATAGCTTTATCGCGCTTGACCATATGTTCCAGTGCCTCATCCGCGTTATCGACGGCCTGCAGCTGTATCCGGCCCGCATGATGGCCAACCTCAACAAGACCCGCGGCCTCATCTTCTCTTCTAAGGTGCTGCTTGCCCTTGTCGACACGGGCATTACCCGCGAGGACGCCTACGCTATCGTTCAGGAAAACGCCATGGCCACCTGGCACGAGGTGCAGGATTGTGTCTCTGGCCCCACCTTTAAGGAGCGCCTCGAGGCCGATCCGCGCTGCACCGTCAGCCAGGAGAAGCTCGACGAGATCTTTGACCCGTGGGACTTCCTCACCCGCATTGACACGGTCTTCGATCGCCTGGAGCAGCTGAGCTTCGAGTAGGGTTAGCCTAATTCGACCGCTTGCGGATGCATTTCAACCTTTGGCGCCTTGCCCGTCTTGGGCGAGGCGCTTTTTTTACTGTCGCATATGCGCCCGGGTAATAAAATGAACTTCGACTGCTGTTTCGATGAAAGGGGGCACGTGCCCAGACGCATCAAGCGGGCCACCATCGTCTCGTTCGCGCTCATACTCCTTGTTGCCGTCTGTGCGGGCGCCCTGACGTATACCGTTCGAAGCAGTTCTTCCTCCTCGAATGAAGCCGACAGAGATCTCCCGGTGCTCAAGATTGGCGTTACGGATAATGACCCCTATGTGTATGTCGATACCACAGGCGATTATGCCGGTATCGATATCGATATCGCCCTCGAGGCCTGCAAGCGTGCTGGAATCAAACCGCAATTTGTTGACATATCTTGGAATGATCGCGATCGCCTGCTCAAAAACGGCGATATCGATTGTCTGTGGTGCGACTATTCGCCCAATTATCGCGAAGACGATTATTACTGGACTGAGCCGTATCTGACCGTGACAGTCTCGGTTGCCGCCAAGAAAACGAGTGGTATCAAGGGTTTGGCGTCTCTCGATGGAAGCAAGACCGTTGCGGTGATTGCGGGTTCGGTGAGTGAACGCCGATTGCTTGCCGGGGACCTAGGGATCTCGCCGGATGTGCATATCAAATCATATGGCTCTGCCGAACTCTGCAAAGCTGCCCTGGTCAAAGGTTATGTTGACTGTTGGATGGCGGACGTTCAATCGCTCGACCGGCTCGTCGCGCAGTATCCCGGTGTTTATCGCGTGTTTGCCGACAACGTTATGACAGTTGACCTGGGCGTTGCGTTTGAGAACAGCTATGAGGGGGAGTACGTCAAAAACCTCAATACCGTGCTGTTCGACATGGACCGAGATGGCACGATTGAGCGCATTGTGGACAGTTACAAGGCAGGGGCGACGACAGGTAGGCAAGGAGCGGAATCATGACAAATGATGAGCGCCGCTTGCATCGAAAGCATTTAGTTACCGCGGCTGTCGCCGTTGTGACCAGCATTGTCTTGTTGGGCCTGCTGTATACGATCGGCACGCATCGCTGCCTCGATAAGACGCTTGGGTTTGGCCGGGAAGCCATGGTGTTTTTACAGGCCGCCTGCGAAAAATATGACCGATATGAGCAGGGAAGAAAAACCGAGGCGACGCACAATTTGGATGCCGCGGTCGAGTCGTTTTCGACGTTCTTGCCGCCTGATCGCGTTGAGGTCAACGATGATCGTGTCGAGGAGTACGTCCATACCGAGCACCTTTCGGGAATGCTGGTCATGGACGCCGACGGCCATATGGCCGCTCATTACGATATCGACGGTCGCGATCCGCTGATGCTGTGGCGAGAGGAGCTGGCCTGTTCGTCGGTCGTATCGATGTATCGAGGCTCCAAGGTGTCCTACTCCACCGTCGTCGAGCGTCGCGATGTCGACTTTGCCGTGAGTGCCGTTCCGTACGGTGATGGCGTAGCGCTGGGGTACCGATCGCTTGCGCCCGAGCCCGCCGATGATTATTCGTACACGATCGCCGACGTGCTCGTGAACAACACATTCCATCAGAGCCCAACGGTGCTCGTGATGCGCGATGCACAAATCGTTTCTTCAAACGATTCGACCGTCGATATAACCCTTGCTCGACTTCTCGTCGATAGTGGAATTGACTGGAAAGACGAAGGACTAACACGTGTCGAATATCGGGGGGCTACCTGGTATGCCGTGCGTGCGGCGTATAAGGACTACCGCCTGTTTGCGCTGTATCCCAAATCTGAGGTCATGTCTGGCAGGATCACATTTGTCGCTGCTGGCGTCTTGGTGAGCCTTGCGTTTTGGGTCGTGGTGCTGTTGGCTCGAAATATCGTTAACCACCGCAATTTGGTCGAAAAGGATAAACAGCTCGGCATTATCAATGCCATAAGCGCCATCTACGATTCGACCTTCCTTTTGCATCTCGACACCCTCGAGATCGAGGGGATCAATATGTCGCCGGCGATAGCGAAGATATTTGCCGAGCACAGCGAGGCATATGACTTTATGGACACGGTCTGCCGGGATATCGTGAGCCCCGAAAGCCGCGAAGCGGTCGTGGGGCTCGTAGATATAAGCACTCTTCGTGAACGTATGGAGGGCGTACCGTACTTGGCTGCCGAGGTGCGAGATTGTCGAGGCGCTTGGTACTCGCTACAGGTTGTCCCCCAGCATCGCGATGAGCAAGGCCGGCTGGAGTCGGTCGTCGTGGCGACGCACAACATATCGATGGTCAAGCATGCCGAGGAGCTGTCATACCAAGATAAACTGACGGGGCTTCGCAACCGCAACTATCTTGAATCGCGCGGAGATAGCCTGGTAAACGAGGACTTGCCCGTGAGCGTGATTATGTTGGACTGCAATTATCTCAAGCGGACCAACGACATCTATGGTCACGAGATGGGGGATGAACTGCTGCGACGGACGGCGTCCGTGCTGCGGCGGGTGGCTGGTGCGGATTATCTGCCGATGCGCCTTGGCGGCGACGAGTTTTTGCTGGTTTGCCCCCATACTGACAACGAGTCTGCGCTCGGGCTGGAACAGGATCTTCGTCTCGGTCTTGCCGCGGTAAGCGATGAGGCCCTGACGGTCAGCGCATCGATTGGCGTGGCGACCGTCGAGACGGCTGGAAATACGCTGGCCGATGTATATCGTGCCGCCGACCACAATATGTATCGGGAGAAGCGCACGGTCCACGCACAGGGTGCGGACTGCTAATCTTGCCCCCACGAGTCCACGCATCGTAGGATGTTGAATCGGTGCTTGCGATCATAAGTCGGCCCAGGCGGGGATAATAGACGTCTGAAATTTCTTTCTGAGAGGGGATCTCAATGATTAGTTTTGACTACAAGCCTCAGGGTGTATGCTCTCGCAATATTCACCTTGACCTTTCCGATGACGGCAATAAGGTGCTGGGCGTTGAGTTTACCGGCGGCTGTGACGGCAATCTCAAGGCAATCTCCAAGCTGGTCGAGGGTGTTCCTGCCGATCGCGTAATCGAGGTTCTCGCCGGTAATACCTGCGGTATGAAAAAGACCTCTTGCGCCGATCAGCTTACGCGCGCTATCGAGGCCGCTCGCGCCGAGATCGCCTAATGGGTATCGCCGACCACATCAAGAATGGAATATCGCGCCGTGGCTTTGTGCTCGGCGGTGCTGCCGCGGGCGCTGCCACGGTGCTTGCCGGTTGCTCGAAAAAAACGGGCACCAGCGACGATGCCGCCGGCGAGCCGCAGGTTATCAAGGACGATTCGAAGATTGTCTCGATCACTGATGAGTACGAAGCTGTTGATATCGATCTTGAGCCCACGGCCTCGTGGACGCTGCCGCTGGGCACGCTGCTGTACTACTGTGATGGCGACTACGCTGCCGCGATGATGGCGCCTGCTTCTGCCCTGCATGCCAATACGCTTGGTGTGCTCAACCTGGGCGATGGCTCGCTTACCACACTTATCGAGGATCCCGTTGAGGGAACCGGTTATGCGTTTTACGACGTTCGTGCGGGTGATGGCGTGTTCGCGTGGGTCGAGATGAACTTTGCCAATGCGTCTTGGAAGCTCTATGCGCAAAACCTTGCAGGCTCCTCCCTTACCGGCAACGCTGTCGAGCTCGATCGCGGTGGCGAAAATTACGATCCGCCGCTCTTCACAGCGTATGGGTCGTCGGTCATCTGGTATAAGATGCCCTCGTCCGGCGGCAGCAAGACGAGTAACGATTCGTACTGCTACCGTCAGTCGCCCAACGAGTCCAAGCCTGAGACTATTTGGAAGTCGACGGGCCGCTTCGCATCCGCCCCGCGTGTGAGCGACGGCATCCTGACCATCTCGCCCCGCGTGCACAATGATGAGGGTGTCTATTACGGTATGACGGCGATTGACCTGACTGACGGCAACAACACGAAGCGAGCTCAGCTGGTGCTTCCTTCGTCGGTTTCGCCTTTCGAGGCCGTGTATATGGGCGACACCTTCGTGTTCTCCATTGAGGCGACGTATAGCGGCGTGGGTAGCCTGGGCAATATGGGCACCTATATCGGTAACGAGGGCGGGCCGTACCTCTTCCTTTCGCGTGAGCCGCTCGCGTGCGCTGCGGGAAGGAAAAATAAATACCTGGTTAAAGTTCAGGCGTCGCATTTTTTGATTGACACTTCGGCTAAGACCTACGGCTCGCTCCTGTCGCCCGACCGAGCCCTGGAGTATGGCGATTATCCTGCTACGGCGGGTAAATCGAACTCGTTCTTAACGTACGCAACGGTGCGTAACAGCCAGGGAATTCCCGAGACGGTTACCGCTCGCTTGTTCTCTCTTTAGTCTCCGAGGGGTTAAAAAGGCGTCGACAGGGGAATAAGCGCGTTGTGACTATGAGTACCGCCCGCCGAGCTATCGCACCCATGCGATACCCGGTGGGCCCAGGTGCGTTAAAATGAGCTTGTTCTTAGCTAATTGAGACAGGGGGGCCGTGTTATGGCTTCAGATGCAAAAAAGATTCTGCTGGTCGAGGATGAGAAGGCAATCCGTGACGCTGTCGCTGCCTATCTCGAGCGCGAGGGCTATTGGGTTGTGGGCGTGGGCGACGGCCAGTCCGCTATCGAGGAGTTCGAGAAGCATCAGTTCGACCTGGTCGTGCTCGACCTCATGCTCCCTAAGATTCCCGGCGAGCGCGTTTGCCGCACCATTCGCGATACCTCGGATGTCCCAATCATTATGCTGACGGCCAAGGGCGAGATCGAGGACCGTATTATCGGCCTCGAGCTCGGTGCCGACGACTACCTGATCAAGCCGTTCTCGCCGCGCGAGCTTGTCGCGCGCGTACGCGCCTTGTTCCGCCGTGCCCACCAGGCCGATGAGCCGGCCGTCGAGGTGCTCGACTTTGGCGATCTGGTCATTGACATCTCGGGCCACAAGATTTTGGTCGAGGGCAAGGAAGTCGACCTGACGGCTTCCGAGTTCAAGCTGCTCACCACGCTTGCCCGCCACCCCGGCCGCGTCTACAACCGCATGGAGCTGGTCGAGAAGGTGCTCGGCTACGACTTTGAGGGTTACGAGCGCACCATCGACAGCCACGTGAAGAACCTTCGCGCCAAGCTGGGCGACGACCCCAAGAAGCCCAAGTGGCTCTACACCGTCCACGGTGTCGGCTACCGCTTCGAGGCTCCGACCAAGACCGATAAGTCGGACGAGAAATAAAGGAAATCACATATGACACCTGCGCGCTTTGAAATCGGGCAAAAGCATAAGCAGGAGAACGAGGCGGGTTCCAAGGCTAGTTGGAACACGCCTCGTTCCGATTCACGGCCAACGATGAGCTATCCCTCGCGTATGGCCCTGGCTTTTGCCCTGACATCGCTCATGACGGTATTGGTGCTGGTGGGCGTAGTCTCCGTTGTATGGGGCACGGTTTTTACGGATTACACGCGCTCCAATATTGTCGAAATCGCCAATTCCGCAGCCGAAAAGCTTGCGACGTCGTACGAGGAAAACGGCAATTGGACCGCGGGGGAGTTGCGTGCGGTCGCGACATCGAGCTTGGTGTCCGACGATCTTGGCATGCAGGTCGTCAATAAAAAGGGCGTCATCGTCTACGACGACTCGTGGCCCTCGGCAAGCGCTACTGCCGATGTGCGCGAAAATCAGGCGACGACCGACGGTACGAGCGGAAAGAAGGCATCGCACAGCCCGGTCTCGTCTGCTCCCACCGATTCCAATAGTGTTGCCAACGTTGAGATCGTGACGTCCTCCGGCGAGCACGTGGGTCAGGTCAAATTGTGGGCGATTGGCTCCGATGCCCTGCTCACCAAGGCAGACTCAGCATTCAGAGAAAAGACCTTTAACGCCATGGCCCTTGCTGCGGTTGTGGCCGTCTGCATCTCGGTCGTTATCGGATCACTCGTGTCGCGCATGCTCACCAAGCCGATTCATCGTATTACCAGCACCGCCAAGCAGATTCGCGATGGAGACCTGTCCGCTCGTACGGGCTTGCGCGGCGATGATGAGATCGATCAGCTGGGAGAGACCTTCGACGAGATGGCCACCTCACTCGAAAAGGATATGAAGCACGAGAAGCGCCTGACTTCCGATGTGGCTCATGAGCTGCGCACGCCGCTCATGGCCATGCTTGCAACGGTCGAGGCCATGCAAGACGGTGTGTATCCCACCGACGACGAGCATCTGGAGACGGTCGCTTCCGAGACGCGCCGCCTGGCCCGTCTGGTGCAGCAGATGCTCGACCTGTCGCGCATGGAAAACAGTACCGCGCCGCTCAACCTGGAGCCGGTGGACATGGTGCCGTTTGTGCGTTCGATTGTGAATGGCCAGGAGCGACTGTTTGCCGATCGTGACCTGCGCTTGCGCTTTGCGGATGAGACGCAGGGCCACGATGACGTTGTCGAGGCAGATCCCGACATGATCACGCAATGCGTCATCAACCTTTTGAGTAACGCCATGCGCTATACCCCCGAGGGGGGTTGGGTCGTGGTGTCGGTGCTCAGTGACCGCAAGCACGTCGATATCGCGGTTTCGGATACGGGCATCGGTATCGCCAAGGATGATTTGTCGCGCATCTTCGGTCGTTTTTGGCGTGCCGACGCCAGCCGCGCCCGCGAAGCGGGTGGCCTGGGCGTGGGTCTCGCCGTGACTAAACAGATCGTCGAGCGCCATCATGGCTACATTTCCGTGGAGTCGGAGCTTGGAAAGGGTACGACTTTTACGATTCATCTGCCTCGCGAGCACACGGCGGACGCGGCATCTACTACAATGGAGCACTAGCTTTTCGCTATTCGGTGAAGGAGGGGTTTCGTCCCTGCCGCTCCGAGTTTGCGAAAACGTGCGGGAAAGAACCCGCATTACTGTCGTATTTTGGTAAGGAGTGACTCACGTGACAACGATGGAGCGTCGTCCGGATTCCCGTGGCAAGGTTCGTGATATCTACGATGCCGGTGAAAACCTGCTGATGGTCGCCACCGACCGCATTTCTGCGTTCGACTTCATTCTTCCCGACGAGATTCCGTTTAAGGGAGAGGTGCTCAACCGCATCTCGGCATTCTGGTTCGATAAGTTTGCCGACATCGTTCCCAACCACCTCGTTTCCATCGACCCGGCGGATTTCCCCGAGGAGTTTGCCGAGTATCGTGACTACCTCGCAGGCCGCGCCATGCTGGTCAAGAAGGCCCAGACGATTCCTATCGAGTGCATCGTCCGCGGCTATCTGACCGGTTCGGGCAAGAAGACCTATGACGAGAACGGTACCGTCTGCGGCATTCAGCTGCCCGAGGGTCTGACCGAGGCCTCCAAGCTTCCCGAGCCGCTGTTCACGCCGTCCACGAAGGCCGAGATCGGCGACCACGACGAGAACATTTCGTTCGAGCGTTGCTGCGAGATCGTGGGCGAGGACATCGCCGCGCAGATTCGCGACCTGTCCCTCAAGATTTACAAGGCCGCTGCCGAGTATGCCGCGACTCGAGGCATCATCATCGCCGACACCAAGTTCGAGTTTGGTGTCATCGATGGTAAGGTTACGCTGATCGACGAGTGCCTCACGCCCGACTCCAGCCGTTTCTGGCCTGCCGCCAGCTACGAGGAGGGCAAGATTCAGCCCAGCTACGACAAACAATTCGTCCGCAATTGGCTCAAGGCCAACTGGGATATGACGGGGGAGACCCCGCACCTGCCCGCCGAGGTCATCGATGGCACGTCCGAGCGCTATCGCGAGGCCTTCCAAATCATCACGGGCTCCCAGTTCACAAGCATGAAGGAGAACGCGTAAGTGAGTACCCGCAGCGCCACGAACAAGCGCACGCAATCCCGCGAGGTTACCGGGGTTGCGCGCAAGTCCGCCGCATCCGCTAAGCCCGCCCGTCAGGCAGCGAGCTCTGTTCACGTCGTGCCGGCATCATCCAAGGCACGCCGTAAAGAGCTCGAGAAGGGCGAAAACCTGGAAGGCCTTTCCAAGGAGGAAAAGCGCGCCCGCAAGGCCAAGCAGCGCGCCCGCGAGGACCGCATCTACACGGTGTCGAATATCCTCCTCAAGCAGGATGAGGACTACACCAAGCGTCGTCGTATCTGGTGGGCCGTGCTCGCCATCGGCATGGTGCTCGTCGTGGCAATTTGGGCTTCGCTCTACTTCGCTCCCGGCGGCACGGTGTCCAGTCCCGTCCAGATGGTCGGCATCGTTTTGTCCTACGTCATCATTCTGGGTGACTTTATCTACGACTTTGCCCGCATTCGTCCCCTGCGTAATATGTATCGCACGCAGGCCGAGGGCATGTCCGAAAACAAGCTCAACGCTCTTATTGAGCGCGCGGCTGCCGAAGAGGACACGAAGGCCTCCAAGAAGAAGTAGCGTTTGTATTCATACTAATCGCTAAGATATAAGGCGCGTCGTTTTTGCGGCGCGCCTTTTTACTGTTCTATAGATAGATGGAGTGGCACATGATTCGAGCTGCCCTGACAGTCGAAGAAGCTTTGGAGGGCATGAAGGCCCTGGAGCCCAAGATCAAAAACTATGCGCGCCTGGTTGTCCGCAAGGGCGTAAACGTCAAGCCCGGCCAGGAGGTTGTCGTTCAGTCCCCGGTTGAGTGCGCGCCGTTTGCACGCGTGGTGGTCGCGGAGGCTTATGCCGCCGGCGCTGGTCACGTGACGGTCATTTGGGCCGATGATGCCGTGACGAGGCTCACGTACGAGCATGTCGAGAAAAACTATTTTGAGCAGACGCCCGAGTGGAAGCGCCTGCAGCTGGATTCCTTTGCCCAGGACGGCGCCTGCTTTATCTTTATCGAGGGTGCGGACCCTGCAGCTCTCAAGGGCATCGATCCCGCTAAACCCGCTGCCGCATCCAAGGCGAGGAACACGCAGTGTAAGGTGTTCCGCCGCGGACTGGATTACAACATCAACCCGTGGTGCATCGCCGGTGCGCCGGTCGTTGCCTGGGCGCGCGAGGTGTTTTCGGGCGATGCGGATGAGGTCGCAATCTATAAGCTGTGGAATGCGATTCTGCACACCGCTCGCGCCGATGGCCGGGACCCGGAGAGCGATTGGGAGCTCCATGACGCGGCGTTCGAAAAGAACCTGCGCTTCCTGAACGACAATCGTTTTGACCGCCTGCGTTATACCGCGGCAAATGGAACCGACCTGACGATCGGCATGACGAAGGGCCACGAGTGGGCCGGCGGCAAGGGTAAGACGCCCGATGGGCACCCCTTCTTCCCCAATATTCCTACCGAGGAAGTCTTTACGTCGCCCGACCGCATGCGCGCCGACGGCATCGTTTATTCGGCCATGCCGCTCATTCACCACGGCAACAAGGTCGACGACTTTTGGATTAAGTTCGAGAACGGCCGCGTGGTGGACTACGACGCTCGCGTAGGCAAGGCAACGCTTGCAAGTATTATTGACACCGATGAAGGCGCCGCTCATCTGGGCGAGGTCGCGCTCATTTCCAAGAACACGCCGATTCGCGAAAGCGGTGTCCTGTTCTATGACACGCTCTATGACGAGAACGCCAGCTGCCACCTTGCGCTGGGTGTCGGCTTCCCCGAGTGTATCGAGGGCGGATACGATATGTCCAAAGAGGAACTCCTGGAGCATGGCGTCAACGTTTCGAGCACGCATGTCGACTTCATGATCGGCACGGACGACATCGATATTACGGGCATTACACCTGATGGACGTGAAGTTGTGATTTTCCAGAACGGCCAATGGAGTTGGGAATAGTCCCAGACCGTGGTACAATGCCACCCGCGGGCCGTTAGCTCAGCTGGCAGAGCAGGGGACTTTTAATCCCAAGGTCCAGGGTTCGAACCCCTGACGGCCCACCATAGTTTATGCAGGTCAGAGACGGTGTTGTCTCTGACCTTTTTCTTTGCGTACCCCGCGAGTACCCAAAACGGTACCCCTCAAATCACGTGGATTCCATAATTCTGGCCTGTCCGTAGAGGGGCATAGCGTCCCGATGGTCGGACGGATGGATCGTTGTTGATGCGTCCGTCCGACCGTTCGAAGGGGCAGGGGACGGCCCGAGTGGGTGCGAGCGTTCTGCGCGCTTTCGACAGCCGTAGGGGCTCCATGTCTAGCCCCAGGCTGTCGAAAGGGAGTTGAACGCGAGCCTTGATGCTCGTGGAGCAGGGGCGCTATTGGGGACGTGGCGAGCGCCCACCTGCTCGCCGCTGGCCTATATTTCTTATATTTATTTATATATAAAAGGGGAATCAACCTCATGTTGATTTTGCAACACGTCGACCTGCGGGAACTCGTTGCTATGCGCCCCCTAAAAAGGGTGGCGAAAAATCAACCTCATGTTTATCGAAATCAACATGAGGTTGATTTTTATCAACATGAGGTTGATTTTCAATCAACATGAGGTTGATTAATTTCCACTGTTAAGCATCAACATGAAGTTGATTTTTAACCCAGCCTTTTGGCCTAAAGAAAAGCCGCCGCGTGGTTGATGCGCGGCGGCTTTTCTAGACGCTCCAGCCATCGGTTTTTGCAGCTTTCAAAATCGCTGAGTATCTGAGCTGCAGCACTCCATCGACGTTTTCAATTACGCCACGCTTGCGAAGCGCGAGGGTAGTTCGCGACATACTTTGGGCCGTGACGCGGAAGAACTCCGATAGCTCCTTGTTGGTCTTTTTCAAGCCGCGGACCGCATAGCCCTTTCGGGACCCGATTCGTTCGTAGCGGCGTATCTCGAGCAGCAGTTCGAGCTCAAGCTGGCCATGCGCGATTAGGTATAGCCATCGGTCGCTTTTATCGGCGTTCAGCCGCTCTCTGGCCTTGGCCTCGGCCTCGATTGCAGCAGGGTAGAGTTGTGGCGGTTCCGCGCCGCTGAGCTGCGCGAACTGCTTGCGTGTTATAGTGTTCGTATAGCGAATCGCACCCCTCGTGGTGCTTGGTGCCGACGGAATCACTACTTCCGTCGGCACTTCTCTTTTAGGTGGATCATCCGCCATGGCTAGCGCCTCCGTTTCTTCTTACCCCGTGGGCGACCTCCGCGTGAGCCGCCGACAATCATCTTCCCGTGCCGAATGAATTCGGTTTCGACCGCCGGCAGGTATAGCGACCCATCGGCACCTATAAATGCGAGGTCGGCTGCCATCAGTGCGTTCACATGCTCGGCGGCTATGGTTGACTTGCCAACGCTACCAAAGAGCCACTGGGCCAGTTGTCCGTAGTCGAGCGGAAGGGCGTGGCCCCTACGGCTCGTTGCTATGGAGCACAGTCGTAACCAAACACCCATGTCGGCATATGCCTTATCTCCGCGCTCGTTGCGCAGGCGCTTGAACTCGCTACGGCTCGCCAAAGGCATGTCCAGCCGTAGCGATGGGAGCTGCACGTTCCACGCAGCCTCTATGGCCTCGTCTTCGCTTATGGAACGTACCATTATGCCGCGCCCTTGTTCGCATCGCGTAGGCCGCAGACGTCCAGTAGATCGTCGCGGTTGAGCTTCCAACAACGCCCGATTTGGATTCCGCGAATCTCGCCGCGCTCGACCATTCGAATCAGATGCTTAGCGCTGATTCCGACAGCGGCCTCGGCCGTTGTCGGCGTGATGAGCAGCGGCAGGGTATCGTATTCCCCTGCGCGGAATCGGTCGGCGATGGCTTGTTCTGTCTTGCGCATGATCTGCGCTCCTTTCTGGCCCGATAGGGCCCCATAAGACTGCACGGCTCCTGCCGCTAAGAAAAGACTAGGCTGGGTTCAACCACCGTGCGCAGCCTTTTGGTGCCATGCGGTGCCAATTTCGAATGCATGGTTTATTTCGAGTAGCAACCGTGGTTACAACAACGTGGGTTTCGCCCTGCTGGGCGCCGGGTTTTAGGGCAGAGCCCTAACAAGCGCCGAACCGTAGGTTTCGGCGTGTACGCGGACGGGCAAAACGCAGTTTTGTACGGCAGCGTACGACTCTTGCGTATTTCAAAAAACTACCCTTACGGCCATTTCGCCCGACTTCGTCTGTTCCGCTCCAAACGGTGGGTTTCCGTGCTCGGGCCCGCCTTTCGCCTTCGCCGAAAGGCGGGCCTTATGAGGGATCGTCTAGGGATGCTTTTTCAAGGTTGGCAAGCATCCAGCCCATGACCTTATCCTCATCCATTTCGAGATAGATCAGACAACCTTCCTCGTCCCTGTTGCGATAGGGCTTCGAGCGTCTGGCGACATAGCCCGCCCTCTCCAGCTGGTCTGCCAAGCAGCCGACCTCAGCGGTTTCGCCGCTTATCCTGAATTCGAGCATGGTTCACCTCCGTTTCATTGTCCCAATAGTCCGACTAGTCTTATAAGAAAACAGCTGTCTAGCTGGTCTTTTGTTCAAATCAGAGCCGATTTGCGGCTCTGAAAATATGCGGTCGGAGCCGATGGACGGCCGCTGTATTTTCGTGTCAAAAATCGGCATCTGAGGGCCGCAGGGGCCTATTCGCCGCTCGCTCGCAGTTCCAGTATTTCAGCCACGGGCGGTGCCGCCGTCATCGTTGCCGCCACGGCATCCATCGCCGTGCGCTTCGCCTGAGGGTTGACGCCCGTGTAGATGTTGAGCGTCATGGCAGCGTTGGCGTGTCCCAGGAGAGAGGACACGGACTTGATGTCCGTCCCCGCGAGGATCGCTGCTGTGGCGAACGTGTGACGCAAGTCGTGGAACTTGGGAGGTTCACCCTCGCTGCCGATTAGCCCGAGCTGGCGCACAGTCACGGCCCAGTGTCGCGAGAGGCGCTCAGGGGCCATGAACTCGCCATCGGGGCCTCCGAGGACGAACATCGACCGGTCGAACGGAACGCCTGCTTTGAAGCACTCGGCCCTTGCGGCGGTGAGACGGCGCGTCAGGATGCCCGCGACCTCATCGGGCATGGGGATGGTCCTGCGGCTACCGCCGTTCTTGGGCTCCTTCTCGTAGTGACCATCTTCGCCAAACCCGATTGAAGCCTTGACGTGAAGCATCCTTTCATCGAAGTCAACGTTCCGCCACCTCAGGGCGAGTAGTTCCCCGCGCCGCATGCCTGTGAGAAGCGCGAGGTAGATCCCCACGTTTTCGGGGCAATCACGGGCAATGGAGAGGAACGTCAGCAGCCGTCCGCGCTCCCGCTCATCCAGCGCGTTGGGTTCGCGGTGGCGGGCCTTTGGAATGCGAACGCAGTCAACGGGCGAGTAGTCGAGCACGCGAAGCCTGCCAACCGCGTCGCGGTAGGCGGCTTTGAGCAGTGTCACGCTTTTGCGGATGGTGGTGGGCTGGTATCCCTCTTCGACTGCCCAGTTTATCCAGTTCTGGGCTGCGGTTACGTCGAGCGCATCGAATTCGATATTGCCGATTCTGCGCTCCACGAACTTGGCGGCGCCGCGGTAGTCGTAGACGGTGGAGCTTTCGATTGAACCCGATGCGCTCAGCATGTCGATATAGCCGTCTAGCAAGTCTTTAACCGTCTTGTGTGCCATGCTGCCGAGCTTGAGCTTCTTCTGTGCGAGTTCCTCCATCTCCTCGCGCCATTCCTTCAGCTCGGTTTGCGCCGCCCGCTTCGATTTCGAGCTCATGACCTTGCTGACCTGCCCGTATGTTCCGTCTTGCTTTTTGAACTTGAGTCGCCCCCGCCAACCGCCGTTGCGGTACGGGATGAGGCAGGACGAGGTGTAGTAGCGCTTGGGTTTCACGGGACCTCCACGGTTGCGGATGTACCCCTGCGTGTACCGCGGGGTGTACCGATTGTGATTGGAATCGCCCTGTCCTTGCAGTCCGTTCAGTCTAATGAAACCGCAGGTCAGAGTGGGTGTAAGGTAGCACTGTCCAACTGTGAAATCAAACGAGGGGCGCCTTTTAATCCCAAGGTCCAGGGTTCGAACCCCTGACGGCCCACCATAGAAAAGAAAGCGATCGACTACGGTTGGTCGCTTTTTTGTTGCCGCGCCACGGGTTCGAACCCGAAAGGGCGCGGAGCTGAGGAAACGCGTGAGCGTTTGCCAGCGCAGCGCGCAAGGCGCGAAGCGCCGCAGCGGCCGCCTGCGCAGCAGGCTGAACCCCTGACGGCCCACCCAAAGTAAGGAATACGAAATGAAAACAAATAGATACGGAATTAGCGGCAGCACATTAAAGATAATAGCAGCCATTTCGATGGTTCTCGATCATGTAAGCAGGATCGTCCTGACCAATGGAATCATGACTCACGCATCGTACAGTCAGATATCAGACGAACAGTGGGCGATTCTAAGCGAGGCTTCGGATGTGCTTCATGTTCTTGGAAGAATTGCATTTCCATTATTTTGCTTTTTGATAGTTGAGGGATTTTTGCATACTCATGACATAAAGAAGTACCTGCGAAATATGCTTGTCTTCGCAATCATTGCGGAGCCCATATACGATTTCGTTCAAACCGGGCAACTATTCGACCTTCGGCAACAAAATGTTATGTGTGAGCTCCTGCTTTCCTTGGTCTTTTTGATTATTCTGGAAAAGATACGAAGCCTTTCAAAATGGAAGAGATGCATCGCAGAAATTGCTCTGATTGTTTTGACAGCACTGGCAGCTGAATACACTAAACTAGATGGCGGTGTGTATGGCATTCTGCTTGTGGCTGCATTCTATTTATTCCACGACAGCAAGGGCAAGATGTTCTTTGCTGCAGTATGCGCAGTGCTCCTTTCGTCATGCCATATAGTTGGCGGCGGATTTGAGCTTGCTGCAGCTAATGTACTTAATCCTGATGTTGCTGCCGCGGTTGTTTCGTTGCTGCTTATCAATTTTTATAATGGCAAGCGAGGGCTGAGGCTGAAATACTTCTTCTACATTTTCTATCCGGCACATCTTGCTCTGCTTTATGGTGTCTCACTTATTGTTTTGAACTGTCTTTAAAAACTCTCAAACAAGTCTCTGAAAGCAGAAACAAATTGACCCTAAGACTGCTTGTGAATTTCCGGAAGACCTGAGAGATGCGAGGATAGACAACGAGGGCTGCAGAAAGATGCTTCGAAAGCATGAATGGCAGCGAGAAAATGAGTTCGGAAGCACCCTCTGGATGCTCCAGCATAGAATAGAAAGCGATCGGCTCCGGCTGGTCGCTTTTTAGTTGACGGTGCACGGGTTCGAACCCGAACTTCTCTATATATAAGAACGCTTGGCGAACAAAACCCGCCTTTTACCGACGGGAAACAAATAGCTCATGCTTTTGGAGTAAAGTGGCGCTCCAGAGATGACCGATGCCTTAACACCTATAAACCAGCTGGTCATCGCCAATATCAGAAGCTGCTGCTTCGAATGCGGCCTCAGTGAAGCAACTGAGGGTTCTATTCATTTGTGAACAAAATATGGAGTGCGCGATTCCCGCCCCCGGGGGCCCTCCGGTCTGGCAATATATCTCCTTGCCGCGCGGC
>CAVCKO010000005.1:0-83211 GCA_963602825.1 Treponemataceae bacterium
GTTATAGATTAAGCGATTCTTGAGCCAAGATTAATGTTGGATGAGTTTTTGGGTGGCGCGGAGGTGGGCAGGGGCAGAAAAGGCAGGTTTTGTGTGGCGTGAAGGAGGGCGGAACGTGCCTTTTGGATTGCGCGCGTGGGGACGGTGCGCCATTTAGGCGGCTAGCAGCGAGGTCTAATACTTTTCCGAGAAGTGAACGAGCTAAATCGGACCCCCGAAGCATCGACACTTTCCGGTTGCCGTTTCCTGCGGTTTTAATGCCGGAATCCTGCGATTTCACCGCCGAAAAATGTGGATGCTCCAGGGGTCCAAAAACAGACGCTCACTTCACGGAAAAGTATTAGACCTCATAGCGGGGGGATGGGGTACCGGTGCAAAACGGCGTCAGACATAGGATAAACAAAGCGTGCCGATCATAAGGAATTATAATCACGTTGCAAAAGTATGAAAATATCCTACAATTGCAACATGAAGTACTTTAGTAACATAACGGCGATAAGCGAGCTTTCCGAGAGCGAGGGCGTGTTTACCACAGCTCAGGCGGCTCGCATGGACATCTCTCGAGATGCCCTGGCGCACTCATGCCGTGCGGGGCGTCTTGAACGGATATGCCACGGCGCCTACCGGATGTCTGGAACGCAGCGCCGAGACACCGACGAGCTCAACGCATTTTGGAAGCTCACCAATCCCTCCCTTTGCGCGTGGGAGAGAAAACGCCAGTGGGATGGCATCGCCGTGAGCGGTACGACTGCGGCGAACCTGCAGCAAATGGGCGATTTCTACCTGTCCCCCTACAGGATGACCGCGCCCACGCGTATCAATACAAGAAACGAATCCCTTTCTTTTGTAAAGCGCGAGATCGCTGAGCGGGACATCGTTTGGCTCGACGGCCTGCCGGTAACTAAACCCGAGCGCACGCTTGTCGATCTTTGCCTCGATTGCGAAGACCCCTCATTAATTATTGATGCCTATCACGACGCGCTTGGGCGAGGGCTCGATACGCAGCGGCTGAAAGATCTTGTAGAAGAGAGCTCTAAAACCGCCAAACGACGCGAGCTCATGAGGCCTTTGCTGATGGTACTGAACGGGTAATGCGAATAAACATGCAGTCTCTAACAGCGTTCCGTCACGCGGATCTTTGTTGATCACCTATACTGGTTGAGCTCAACTGGAGAGGTGATAACTAGTTATGAAATCGATCAATGTTGCAGCAGCGATTATTCAGAAGGACGGAAAAATCCTGAGCTGCCAGCGCGGCTATGGCGAGTTTAAAGACGGCTGGGAATTTCCGGGCGGCAAGCTCGAGCCGGGCGAGACCGGCGAGCAGGCAATCGTGCGCGAGATTCAAGAAGAGCTCGAGGTCACGATCGGTAACCTCGACTATCTTTGCACGGTCGAGCACGATTACGAGACGTTCCACCTGTCGATGCAGTGCTACCTGGCTAACATCCTTTCGGGGGAGTTCAAAGAGCACGCTCACGAGGACATGAAGTGGCTCGATACCAATAACCTGTGGGATGTCGATTGGCTTCCAGCGGACGTTAAAGTCGTTAGGGAGCTCGAGAAGAAACTCGGGCTTAAGTAAGAAAGGGGCGGGCGCCACATGGTGCCTCGCCCCTTTTTGTCACTCTGCCTCGCTCAAATCGCTGAGCATAAACTCGTAAATGTCTTGCCTCACGGGTGCGTTGAGCTCATATTCGATTTCAACGGCGTTGTCGCCGCTCTTAGTTTTAATAGCTTCGAACTCACCGGTCGGATGCATTTCGCCTAAGAAATAGAACTCCTTGCCACCCTTATCGTCCTTGTTCTTTCGCATAAACAAATACGTCTTCAGGCCGTTTTCCGGCCATGTCTTCAGGCGCTGAATCTCGGGGGAGTTGAGCGTGCGGTTGTTCTTAGAGATTGCAACTAGCTTACTCGGCGAAACAAAGCGGTCTTCATACTGAATTGACTCACTAATGTCGGGCGCCTTGTCATAGTTAATAAACACGGGGAATGTATTGGTCTTCTCGTCGTAGAAATAGCCGCCAAGATTTTGGCCGTTGATGTTCTTTTCCCAGTTCATCAGGCGGCAAACCTCCTCGTATGTGTACTTGGCGTTGAGAACGAAATTTGTGTTTTCGTACGTCTCGGCATAGTCGAGTCGGTTGCGCGCAATACCAAAATCCAGCACTTCAAGAATCTGACGCTTGAACTCTGCGTTGCGCAGGGCGGTCGCAAACGCTTCGGTCAGACGAGGTCCGGTTCCATCGTCAATAAGCAGGGAAACGAAATCCTTAGGAGTGGCAAAGTCGCCCTTAAGGACTGCGATTGCCGACCTAACGGCGCTGTCCTTAAGTTGTGCGCGGTAGTTCCTAAGCGCAGCCTCGCGCATATGCCGGTAGCCCTCGTGTCCGGCTTCGACGAGCGTTTGAAGCAAATAGAGATCTTCAAATCGCTTGCCCGCGGCAAGTTTTTGAGAAATAAATCTGAGGATTTTGATCTGGTCCGAGGAAAACTGGACCGTGTAGTCCGGCTCACATTTGGAAAGAAAATCGTGGTAGGACTTGCTGCTTTTGAAGATGAGTAGCGGGTCGATAGAGCCGTTGCGATCAAATTCGAGCAGCGAGGGGGATCTTTCCGAGCTTCTGCCGCAAGTCGAGATATTCGTTCTTCAAAAAGCGGGCGGAGGTAAAGTTGCCGCCATCGATGGCCTTGTAAATGCGTGCCTCGGAAATACGATCGAAGCTCACGGTCGAGCATCCGGGTATCACCGAATCGCCCTCTTGGACGAGACGACGCAGGCGATCTTTGTTGTACGTCTTGTCGCCCGAAAGCGCGATGGGTACCAAGAAGTTGCTCTGGTAATTGCCAATAAAGTCGAGTATCAGTGCGTATTCCTTGCCGCTGTCCAAGCGCAGGCCACGGCCGAGCTGCTGAATAAAGATGATTGCGGAGTCGGTGCGTCGAAGCATGATGATCTGATTGAGCGAGGGGATGTCGACGCCTTCGTTCATGATATCAACCGAGAAAATGTACTCGAGCTCGCCGGCTTCAAGTCGGCTGATTGCGACATCGCGGACCTCATCGGAATCTTGACCGCTAATCGCAGTTGTTCGATATCCGAGAGCGTTGAACTTGCGTGACAGTTCTTCGGCCTCGGCGTTTCGATTGCAGAAGATTAAGCCCCTGCGGTTGCTTTTGGTGACGCTATATTCCTCAATCTTCTCGGCGATGTGACGCACGCGCTCGTCGGATGTTAAGCGTCCGAACAAGGCGGTATCTTCGACCGTTTCGTCGTCAATCTCCAGATCGTGAATGCCAAAATAATGGAAGGGGGCAAGCATCTCCTCGGCCAAAGCGTCCTGCAGCGTGATCTGGAACGCGATGACGTGATTGAAAAGGGCAAAGACGTCATAGCCGTCGGTGCGATTGGGTGTAGCGGTCATGCCCAGATAAAACCGAGGCGTAAAGTGCGACATGATGGATTGGTAGCCCTGGGATCCCGTGCGGTGGGCCTCGTCGATGACGATGTAGTCGAACTCATCGGGACAGAAATCGCTCAAATGTTTGGCGACCGAAGAACACATGGCAAACACGCAGGTGGCATTGCTTGTATTCTTGCCAGTTTGATAGGTGTCGAACGTATAGGCACTACCTAAGAGCCGTTCGTAGCTTGCGCGGGAGGCGTCAATAATGCGCCGGCGGTGCGCAAGAAAGAGGACGCGCCGGGGTTTAAACGCGAGTACATCGAACGCCGAAAGGAAGGTCTTGCCGGTGCCGGTTGCCGAGACCAGCAGGGCGCGGGTCTCGCCCTTGCGATGGATTACATCGAGCGCCTCAAGGGCGCGCTGCTGCATTTTATTGGGCTTGATTTCTTCGAGGTCATTCGTGGTTGGGCTAATAGTTGCCTGGAACGTCGGTTTCGATTTGGGCTTTGACGGACGTGCCGATCGATATGCGGCATAGTTCTCAATCCAGTCTTGGGAAAGCAAAACGGTTGAGGTGTCGTTCCACAGCGAATCAAACTCGCCTCTAAGCTCTCCGAGCAGGCGGCTGTTCTCGACAGTTTGGTACAGCACGTTCCATTCTTTATTACAGGTGAGGGCGGTCTGCGTCATGTTGGAGCTGCCGACGATGACCGTGCTGGTTTCGCCCTTATCAAAAATGTATCCCTTGGCATGCAAATTACCCTGGAATACGCGAACTTCTATGTTGTCGTATTCCAGGAGCTTTCGAAACGCATCGGGTGAGTTGAAGTTGAGATAGGTGGACGTGAGTAGTCTGCCCTTAATGCCACGCTGCTTGAGCTCCTGGAACGCCTCGACCAGGATTTGAAGGCCGCCGTCTGCAACAAACGCTACGCAAAAGTCAAAAGAGCTGCAGGTTGAGAGCTGCTCCTTGATAACGGATAGTAGTGTTCCGCCTGTCGCCTTCGAGTTGGCGATGAGCTTGGGTGAATCGTTCTCGCGTGCAAGCGAGTCGAATTCAATATCAATCTGCTGTTGCGTAGTCATCCCGGCCAAACCTTTCGAAAGACTATGTTGGCGCCAGGATAACAGATCGATCGTTCGTGTTTTGAGCGTATGTGATTTTTAGACTATCGGCCACTCAAGTTTGTGGCTGCGGCCTTGGCGCCGTGTCTTGCCGGGCTTCTCTTTATCTATGTGTATGTGTTTTTGTCTTATAGGCTGCCGGGAGAAGTCCTGCCCCCAAGATTCCGCGCATGCCATGGCTCCGTGTCGGCCATGTGGCCTGCTGCTTTGCATGGCCTCGCCAGAATCCGACCGCAAATGGCCACGGACGGATATGCAGGCTCTTGTCGCTACGTGAGAAGAACTTGCAGAATTCGCAAGTTCTTGTCATGTGATGAGAAAAACTTGCAGATTTGGGCGAGCAATGGACAACCGGATTGTTCCTAGAATCGATATCTCGATTAGTTGATAGACTTTCGTGATGCCCAGGTTGCAGAGTCGATTGACGAGGAGGCGACGCGCGAGCGCGAGCTGCGTCCATTTGAGCTTAGGTCGCTCGAGAAGATCACCGGCGGTTACGAGAAGATCATCGTCGTTCGCCGGGGAAGCCATCCGACCGACATTGACGGCATCAAAATCGTCTCTGCGGTCGATTTCTTGATGGGCAGGCTTGGGGCTTAGAGCGTTCTGTGGGTTTATGACCACTTTGTCAACGAGGCTGCCTGTCTGTAGGCAAATTCCGCCCAAGACCCGATGAGGACAACGTGGTCTAAGCACCCTGCTTCCTCGACCAGGTCAAGTACTTTCGAGAAAGCTTGCTGCTGCTCAGTCAGCATTCGGTACCCTTCCCAACGCACGTATGATTAGCTTTTGAGACTGCTTCTGTTCTTTGATGGCGGCCGCAAGAGCCCTTCGACGTTCGATTTTGGCTCGTAGCTCATCAACCTTTGCAGCAGGGACATAGTCACTTTTGACCTTGTCGCCGACTCGATAGTTGAGGTAGCAGTATTCGCGGCCCTTTATATTTCGCATGCGGATGCTGCCCTTTGGAAGGAGGCCAATTTCCTGCTCCATGAGGCCCAGGAGGCGGATCGAGCGTGCGTATTCCTCTTCTAGGACATCTTCTAAGACGGACATGGTGCCTCCCTTCTGAGCAGTTACCCTACATTCTATCAAATGCAATTATTTGTAGGGTAACTAATACGTGTCCGCACGACATGGGACACTGGATCTGCCGTCCAGCCCTGCCGCGACGGCATGTACCTGAACAGCGACCCTCTAAGGAGTTCGATATCGATGAGTGACAACACCAAACATCTCGCAAAGAAGTGCGTCAAGGACGCGGGGCCGTGCCTCGCGCTGTGCGCAACCGGCGCAGCGGTCGCGCTGCTGGCTGTTCTGGGGCCATTCGACGTGCTCCGAAGTGCCAGTTCCCTGCACGTCATCATCGCCCTTGCCGGCGCCATGATGACCGGCGGCGTGCTCGATTTGATCTTTTGGGTGCTCGACCCGTTTGGAGGGAAGAACGAGGGGTAAGCCCTAAGGGATGGATACCCCGCAGCAACAGGAGGTCCCCAATGATCTGGTTTACCAGCGATACCCACTTTGGGCACGAGAACATGCTACGGCTTAGCGATAGGCCTTGGTCGACTGTTGCGCAGATGAACGAGGCCATGGTCGCCAACATTAATAGCAAGGTCGCTGTGGATGACGAGCTCTACATCTTGGGCGACTTTAGCTTTAAGATGACGGTCCAAGACGCTTACGAGCTGCGCAAAAGCATTGCCTGCAAACGCGTCCACCTACTGCCCGGCAACCACGACAAAGACTGGACGCAACCTGCCGTAGCGGATGCTTTTATCGTCGAGCCGCCCATTTGTGTGCTCAAAATCGATCGGCAGAAAATCGTGCTGAGCCACTATCCCATGGTCGACTGGCAGGGCATGTCGCACGGCGGCTGGCACCTGCACGGGCATATCCACAGCTGCGGCGGCGCGTACAACAAGTTCAACCTCAGACAGGGGCTGCTGCGCTATGACGTGGGTGTGGACGCTAACAGCTACGCCCCGGTAAGTCTGGATGAGCTCAAGTTATGGTTTGCGCAGGTAGATGAGCCGGTGTGTTGCGTTAAATGGCCGTGGTGGGTCAATGCCACGGGCGACGAGCAGGTCGAGCACGACCTCGAAGCCTATAAGAGGGAAGTGGTAATCCGATGACGGTCTATGTGACGGGCGATATTCACGGCGGCCTCGACATGCAAAAGCTGCGCGATTGGGAGCTTGGGGATAGCCTGATGGGCGACGACTATCTGATTGTCGCGGGCGACTTTGGCTTTCCGTGGGATTTCTCTGCCGAGGAGTGCGCTGATATCGTTTGGCTGGAATCGCGGCCCTACACCGTGCTGTTTGTCGACGGCAACCACGAGCGTTTCGATCACTGGGCGGAGCGTCCCATGGAGCTGTGGCACGGTGGGCTGACGCAGCGTCTGTCGGATACCTCCCCCATACGGCGCCTGACGCGCGGCGAGGTTTTTGAGCTCGATGGCTCAACGATCTTTACCAAGGGCGGCGCCACGAGCGTGGACAAAGAATACCGCATTCCCTATTCCAGCTGGTGGCCGCAGGAGCTGCCGGACGAGCGCAACTTTGAGGAGGCGCGGGCAAAGCTCGACAGCGTGGGTTGGAAGGTCGACTACGTGGTCACCCACACCTGCTCTACGCGCATGCTTTCGCCCACGCTTTATCCGGCACCCGGCTGGAATTACCCCGCCGTTGATCGGCTTACGGCATTTTTCGATGAGCTGGAAGACCGCTTGGATTACAAGTGCTGGTATTACGGGCATTTCCATCGGGATGCCAACCCGGCCGAGCGCCATACGGTGCTCTACGACTGCATCGTTCGCCTGGGCGACGAACTCCAGCCCTGGGATGTTGCGTAGGGGTGGAGTGAGCGGCTACTCGGCCGTTACAGTGATGTTCTCCCGGTGTGCGCGGATAACGTCCCAGCTAAAGTGCTCGACCAGTTGCTCGGCAGAGCGCGGCGTGGTGTCCGGCGCGATGCCCGTTTGTCCGGCGAGCCAGCCCAGCAGCGCCTCGGGCGTGCCAAAGCGGGCACGGAGCTCGCCCAGGTCCAGATCGCGATCGCGCTTGGAAAGACGGCGGCCGTCCGGTGACATGAGCAGCGGAATGTGCGCGTAGTGCGGCGTGGGCAGTCCCAGCAGATGCTGCAGATAGATCTGGCGCGGCGTGGAGCCCAGCAGGTCGCATCCGCGTACGATCTCGGTAATACCCATGGCAGCGTCATCGACCACAACGGCCAGCTGATAGGCAAACACGCCGTCGCTGCGGCGCACCAAAAAGTCGCCGCACTCGGTAGCGAGTGCCTCGCATTGGGCCCCGTACGTGCGGTCCACGAATTCGATCACGTCGTCTGCAAGGTCATCGACGGTGGGCACGCGCAGACGAGTGGCCGGGGCGCGCAGAGCGCTGCGGCGGGCGATTTCTTTGGCAGAAAGGTTTCGGCAGGCGCCGCGGTAGATGGGCGTGCCGTCGCTGGCATGCGGCGCGCTTGCGGCGTGGAGTTCGGCGCGGGTGCAAAAGCAGGGATAGGTGAGACTGGCGTCTTGCAGCTGGCGCAAGGCGCTCTCGTACAGGTCTAGGCGATCGTGCTGGTAGTAGGGGCCTTCGTCCCACTCGAGTCCCAGCCAGGCTAGGTCGTCAATCAGTTGAGCGGCAAGTTCCGGGCGCTTGCAGCGATCGTCCAGGTCCTCGATGCGCAACACGATGCTGCCGCCCTGGCTGCGGGCCGAAAGCCACGCGCACAGGCAGCTGAACACGTTGCCCAGGTGCATGCGGCCCGAGGGCGACGGGGCAAAGCGGCCCACGACGGGCGTGGGAACGGAGGCGGGCTGCGTCGTTGGCGCGTCCGCGGCGGGCGTTGCTATGTTGCGTGCGTTGATGTCCATGCGGACGAGTATAGCGCGGAGCGCGATGGGGAGGCGTCGCTGTGGACCGCAAGTTGGCGGAGCCGCGCATTGTGCACGGCGGGCCTGCGGCTCAACGTTTCGATTGCCGCGCACCAACTCAACCCCCAAACGACAGAAACCCCGGCAGCTCTTCGCAACTGCCGGGGTTTCCGCGGAAAAGGGGGACATGATCCTCGAGCGAACGGGAAAGGGGCAACCGTTTTCGCTCAACTGCTTTATGCCCCTTGCTCGCGGACTCAATCGGCACACGTCGCAGCAACACAAAGCCGCTACACCTGTGACGGAGCTGTGAAGTGGTGTCTATCGTTGATGTAGGCCGTGCCAAAGAGTGTCCCAAATTGCCGGCAGATAAGGAACGTCCCTAAGTGCCAGACTCGGGTGGGACTTTTGTCCCATTTGACGTTCCGTTGGCCCAGATATTCGTCATGTGTGCCCGCAAACGTGGGACAATGGCGATGTTGGTTTTACAGACAAAGGATGTGCCTATGAACGCCCCCGTTGCCAATGCCTGCCGGCAGCGCCGCTTGTTTGCGCGATTCGTTTCCGTCTGCGCGTTTGTCGCGTTTGTGTTGCTGCTGCTGCCTGTCGCCGCCCACGCCGACGGCTACTCCATGACACAAACCTATATCGGTGCCACGGTCGAGGCCGATGGATCGCTGACCGTTGTCGAGGGACGCCAGTTCGATTTCGACGACGACATCAACGGCGTGTTTTGGGAGATCAATGCGGGCACCAACCAGCAGGGCGGCGCGGCGGGCGTCAATGTGTTGAGCGTCGAGGAAGACGACACCGCGTTTAACAAGGTCGACAGCGCAAACAAAGGCGACAGCGGCGTCTATACGGTTGAGCAGTCCGACGGCGGCGTAAAGATCAAGGTTTTCAGCCCCCACGAGAGCGGCGACAGCGCGATCTATTATGTGAGCTACACCATGACCGGTGCGGTTATGAATTGGGCCGATACCGCCGAGCTCTACTGGAAGTTTGTGGGCGACGGCTGGTCCGCGGATTCCGACGATGTCGAGATGGAAGTGTACTTCGCAAATGCTGCCGCCGGGACGGCGGCCATCAAGGGCGATAACTTCCGTGCATGGGGCCACGGCCCGCTGACGGGCGACGTGTCGCTCGATGTGGACGAGCCCATGGTCACCTATACCATTCCCTGCGTGCATGAGGGCGAATTCGCCGAGGCGCGCATCGCCTTCCCCAGCGATTGGGTGCCGCAGCTTGCCGCTTCGGGCGAAGAGCGCATGTCGACGATCCTGAGCGAGGAGAAGGCATGGGCCGACGAGGCTAACGCCCGCCGCGCTCACGCTCGCATGATTGCCAATGCACTTGCCGTGCTAAGTGTTGTCGCGGCGGTGGCCTTTACCGGCACAATCGTTGTGCTCAAGCTGCGCCGTCGCAAACCCAAGCCGCTTTTCCAGGACGAATATTTCCGCGATGTACCTTCGGCCGACCATCCCGCCGTGCTTTCGGCCCTCATGAGCTGGAACGAGGTGCCCGATCAGGCATATATCGCCACGCTCATGAAGCTCACCGACGACCGTGTGATCAGGCTGGAACAGGCGACCGTGACCAAGGCCAAGAAGGGTCTGTTGGGGCGCGAAAAAGAAGAGCAGACGTATCGCGTGACGGTGAGTGATGTGGGCTGGAAGTCGGCCAAGGGCATTGACCGCATGGTGCTCAAGGTCTTCTTTGCCGGTGCTAAGCCCGACGAGAACGGTGATCGCTCGCGCACGTTTGACGAGCTGCAGCACTACGTTAAGCAGCACGCTACGCCCGTGGGCGACAAACTCGAGGACTATCAGAACACCGTTAAGGGCAAGCTGGCCGATAGCGAGTACGTTGCCTCGGACGGCATTGTCGCAATGGTGTTTTGTCTGGTTCTTGGTATCCTGATCGCCTTTGTTCCCGTGGGATCCATCTTCTTTACCGACGGCGCACAGGCGAACATTATCGCCGCGGTTATCTCGGTGCCGATTGTGCTGGTGGGTATTGGCGTGGGCCTTACGTTCCGCCGCTTTACGCCGGAGGGCGCCGAGGTGGCGGCTCGATGCAAGGCGCTTAAGCATTGGCTCGAGGACTTCACGCGCCTAAAGGAAGCCGTCCCCGGCGATCTGGTCCTGTGGAATAAACTTCTGGTGATGGGTGCGGCGCTGGGCGTTTCGAAGGAAGTCCTGCGTCAGCTTGCCGAGGCCGTACCGCCTGAGGTGCGCGAGGCCGACGGTTTCTACGACAATTATCCCTGCTACTGGTGGTACTACCATCATTACGGCAACGAGTCGCCGATGGATTCATTCGATGGCGTGTATCACGAGAGCATCCGTGAGCTCGCGTCGAGCTCGGACAGCTCGGGTGGCGGCGGAGGCGGTGGCTTCTCGGGCGGCGGCGGAGGCGGCGGCGTCGGCGGAGGCGGCGGCGGAACGTTCTAACGGTCGTAAGCTATGGGATGGGCTTTTCTCGACAGCCGTCGGGGAAAGCCCATCCCCTTTTTATGTGCCAAAATGCGCCGATCCTCCCGCTTTTGCCCGTAGTCCCCTCCATCGGAAGGGGCAGTGGGCAAAAAATGGCAAATATGAGTACTGTTGCCGAAATGGTTGCATTAATTTGCGCTTAATTACCGGCCCCTAATGAGAGTATTTCTCGTTAGGGGCCACTTTTATTGAACATTTGAGGAAATACGTTAGCTCGCCCGGCTGACCGCCGTGTCTAAAAGCCTCAAAATGCCCCAAATCGCTGCTACTAAAAAGGTAACAGTACTCATATTTGATGTTTTTTGCCCACAGCCATTTGCAGACCCCCTAGGCTACTCATTGGGGACAGACTTATATGACTAGGTGTGGCTGCCGAGGCTAGGCTGTTAGGTCCAGCTCGTAGAGGAAGCTTTCGCGCGGCATGGCGTGGCGGCGTTCCTCGCGGTTGGCGCGGTGCGTGGCCGTGCGCTTAAAGCCGTGCAGCTCGTAGAACTTCCACGAGCAGTTGGAATCGGTGTACAGGTGCGCCCTCGTCGCCCCGCACGAGGACAGATGCGAGATAGCGGCGTCGAGCAGCACCGTGCCAACGCCCAGGCCGTGGACATCGCGATCCACGGCAAGCAGTGTGACCTCGTTGTCGTGTGGCAACGGGCTGCTCTCGAGCAGGCGGTTGTTGGTTCGGATGGTTGTGCGCACAAACGAGAGATACTCGGCGCAGGCATCGGGCTCCAGCTCGCGCATCTGCGACAGCAACGCGCGTTCGGTATCCATCCAATGTTCCCTGACGGCGGTGCCGGAGCTCTGTCCCGCACGCGCAAGCGAAATGCCGCGCGCCTCTCCATCAATTACCGCAACCTGCGAAAACGTCGAGGACGAAAGGCAATAGGCAAGATCGCACGCGGCCTCAAGGCGGTTGTACTCATCGTTATCCGAGTTGTTGTGCCAAAGCTGCTGCAGAATCAGCGCGATGGCGTCGAAATCTTCGGTATCAAACGGTCGGTAGAGAACCCGCGAGACCATGGTGCCTCTTTCTTTTGCGGATGCATATCGAGCACAGTTCTACCACGCCGTTGGCATCTAATTATGGTGCCCTTGTGCTCCATCAACTCACCGCGGCCGAATGCGCGCCCATACCCTCCGCTCGCAAGCTTTTTCTGCACAAGCGGACGATGCGGGGTGCATCGGCGCGCTCGATGCGCTACATTAAATCAGTATTTTCAATGCCGCTGCGCGAGCGCTGCAGATCGACGTATCACCGACTCACAGAGCACGGCGGCGTACCGGACAGGAGGACTGCATGGGATCTGATGTGAAGATCGCACGCGCGTTGATCTCGGTTACCGATAAGACGGGCGTCGTCGATTTCGCACGGACGCTGGTTGACGACTTTGGCGTCGAGATCATCTCTACGGGCGGCACGGCTCGTGCCATCGAGGACGCGGGCGTTCCCGTAACCCCCATCGAGGAGTTCACGGGCTATCCCGAGATGATGGACGGCCGCGTCAAGACGCTGCATCCCAAGGTTCACGGCGCACTGCTTGCCCGCCGCGATTCCGAGCAGCACATGCAGGAGGCCGCTCAGCACGGCATTAAGCTGATCGACCTGGTCGTCGTCAACCTGTACGAGTTCGAGAAGACCGTCGCCAACCCCGAGGTCACCTTCGCGGATGCCATCGAGCACATCGATATCGGTGGCCCCTCCATGCTGCGCTCTGCTGCCAAGAACGCCGCGAGCGTTACCGTCATTTCCGACCCGGCTGACTATGACGCCGTCCTGGCCGAGATGCGCGAGACCGGTGGCTGCACCACGCTTTCCACCCGTCGCCGCCTGCAGGTGAAGGTCTACCAGACCACCGCCGCCTACGACACGGCCATCTCCCGTTGGCTTGCCGCCCAGGCAAGCGACGTGGCGGACACCTCTGCCAAGCTCGAGGTCTCGCTGGAGAAGGTCGACGACCTGCGCTATGGCGAGAACCCGCAGCAGAAGGCCACGGTCTATCGCTTTGCCGAGGGCTGCGAGAACACCGCGAGCTCGCAGTTCCCGCTCGTGGGCTCCGAGCAGATCCAGGGCAAGCCGCTCAGCTACAACAACTATCTGGACGCCGACGCCGCCTGGAACCTGGTCCGCGAGTTCGACGAGCCGGCCTGCGTGATCCTCAAGCACCAGAATCCCTGCGGTTCCGCCGTTGCCGAGGACATCACGGCCGCCTACGACCGCGCCTTCGCCTGCGATCCCAAGAGCGCTTTCGGTGGCATCATCGCCTGCAACCGCGAGGTTCCCTTTGAGCTGGTTGAGCACTTCGCCGACCAGAACAAGCAGTTCGTCGAGGTCATCATTGCCCCGGGCTACACCGACGAGGCGCTCGAGCGCATGGCCAAGCGCCCCAACCTGCGCGTGCTGGCTACCGGCGGCGTGGACCACGGCGCCCAGGTGGAGCTGCGCTCCATCGACGGCGGCATGCTGGTGCAGGAGGTCGACCACGTGACCGAGGACCCCGCGACCTTTACGTTCCCCACCGACCGCAAGCCCACCGACGCTGAGATGGCCGAGCTCGAGTTTGCCTGGAAGGTCTGCAAGGGCGTTAAGTCCAACGCTATTCTGGTCTCCAAGGGCAAGGCCGGCATTGGCATGGGCCCGGGTCAGCCCAACCGTGTGGATTCTGCGCTGCTGGCCTGCGAGCGTGCCGAGGACTTCTGCGAGCGCGAGGGCGTGGAGAAGGGCGGCTTTGCCTGCGCAAGCGACGCGTTCTTCCCGTTCCGCGACAACGTGGACGTGCTTGCCGCGCACGGCGTGACCTGCATCATCCAGCCCGGCGGCTCCAAGCGCGACGATGAGAGCATCCAGGCCTGCAACGAGCACAATATTGCTATGGTGTTCACGGGCGCTCGCCACTTCCGCCACTAAGTTTCGCCCTGGGACAAAATAATCTCTGCAAAAGACGGCTGCTCCGTTTGGAGGGCCGTCTTTTTGGTATAAGAGGACGGAATGACTAACACGAAAGGTTTGACCATGCCCCAGATTGATGATGCCGAGCTGTTTGGCAATGCCGAGGATCAGCGTGCGTACGAGGACTTTTGCGCCAATCAGGAGGCGGTCGAGAAGTTCACGCTCGACAAGCCCGCGCTCGTCTGCCGTTGGCGCATGTCCAACAAAAAGGTGCCCATGCTCAATCGCCACATCCGTGCGCTATCCGAGCGCCTGGTGCAGGGTGAGCCGCTTACCCATAACATGCTCAGCTGGGCCAAACAGCACGTTGAGTGGTCGCTTGCCGAGGGCGACTACACCGCCCGCGACGGTGTGCTCATGCTGGTGATCGACGTTAACGGCAACGCCGCCATGACGGTGGGGGAGTACGAGCCGCTGGCCGACACGTCGGCCAAGACGCTGCGTGCCCGTTCTGCCGAGGCTCGCTCCGAGGCCGACGAGACCGGCGTGGCGCCCGAGCTGCTCGCTGCCGTCAACAACGGCGAGCTTGCCTTTGTGGCGCCGGCGGACGAGTGCCTGTGCGGCACGGCGACGCTCATCGAACAGCTGGCCCAGACCAAGGGCATCCCAGTCACGCGCGTAGACATTCCCGCGCAGCTCAAGGGCGCCTTGTTCCTGGTGAGCGACGAGCACGGCGTGGTCCCCGCAACCGAGACAGACGCCGCGGAGGCCGACGCCGCCACGGTCGCCTTCTTTGCCGACGGCTACGAAAAGCTTCGCGCCCGCCGCTAAATGATGTTTCTGGGACGGGATTAAAAACTCATTTAATTCCCGTGCCCGTTGCGAGCGAGGGGCAAGCCCCTGCCGCTCGCGAACAGTTCTGTCACCTTGGTGACGCGCGAGGCGCATACCTGCGGCTCCGCAGCCATAATGGTGGCAAGACAACCAAGAGGGGAGTGGAATCCATGGCGCTGATCTATGTCGTTGAGGACGACGAGCCCATTCGTCGTGAGCTTGTCGACATCCTTGCCCGCGCCGGTTTTGAGGTTGAGACATGCGAATCGTTTGAGCATGTCTCGCGCGATATTCTCGCCGCCGCGCCCGACCTGGTGCTGCTCGACCTCACGCTTCCCGTCAAGGACGGCCAGCATATCTGCCACGAGGTTCGCCGCGAATCCGAGGTTCCCATCATCGTCCTCACGTCGCGCACGACCGAGATCGACGAGGTCATGGCCATGACGCTCGGCGCGGACGACTTTGTTCCCAAGCCCTACAGCGCCCGTGTGCTCGTGGCGCGCATCAATGCCTTGCTGCGTCGCACCTCGGCGGCAGGCGAGCGCAGCACGCTCGTCCACAAGGGACTGGAGCTTGACCTCGCCCGCTCCATGGTCACCAATACGGCAACCGGCACTAGCACTGAGCTCACCAAAAACGAGCTGCGTATCCTCTCGCTGCTTCTGAGCCGTGCGGGCAAGATCGTTTCGCGCTCGGCCATCATGCAGGACTTGTGGGACTCCGACGCCTTCGTAGACGACAACACGCTTACCGTTAACATCAACCGCCTGCGCACTACGCTCGAAAAAATCGGCGTCAAGGGGTATCTGACCACGCACCGCGGCCAAGGCTATTCGGTCTAGGGGCCGGCTATGTCGTTTGGCAAGTTCTTTAAAGATGCGCTGCTTCCCGTCGCCGTGTGGACCTGCGGCGTGCTGCTGAGCTGCTTTGTGCTGACGGTCGCCGGCGCACCCGTTTCTATCGTGGTCGTGGCGGTCGGCGTGTCCTTTATCTTCGGTATGCTCGGCATCGTGATCGAGTACGCTCGCCGTCGCCGTTTTCTGCGTCAGTTGGAGCGCGCGGCAGAGGAGCTCGAGAGTCCCGCATGGGTGCAGGAGATGGTGCAATGCCCGACCTATGCCGAGGGCGAGCTCGAGTACGAGGTCTTGCGCCGGGTGGGCAAAGCCGCTTGCGACGAGGTTGCCGAAGGCCGGCGTCAGACCGATGACTATCGCGACTATATCGAGAGTTGGGTCCACGAGGCCAAGCTGCCTCTGGCGGCGGCTCACCTGATTTTGGAAAACCTGGACGGCAGCGAAGACGACCTGTCGCGCGTGGATGACCTGGGCCGTGAGTTGGCTCGCGTGGAGCGCTATATCGACCAGGCGCTGTACTATGCGCGCTCGGAAGTCGTGGAGCGTGACTACCTGATTCGCCGCTGGGATCTTAAGACCCTGGTGACGGGCGCGATCAAGGCCAACGCGCGTGAGCTCATCGCGGCGCACGTGGCCCCGGTGTGCGAGAACCTCGACTTTGAGGTGTTTACCGACGAGAAGTGGCTCGAGTTTATTCTGGGCCAGCTCATTCAGAACAGCATTAAATATGCGCGTGAGGACGGCGCAAAGATCGTGTTTTCGGGCGCGTTGCTGGACGAGGGCCTGGCAAGCGAGCGCATCGAGCTTACCGTCGCGGACAACGGCTGCGGCGTGTGTGCGGCAGACCTGCCGCGCGTGTTCGAGAAGGGTTTTACCGGCGACAACGGCCGCACCACCAAGCGCGCAACGGGCATCGGCCTCTACCTGGTGGCACGTCTGTGCTCCAAGATGGGCATCGACGTCACCGCATCGTCCGAGCCCAGCGAAGGCTTCGTCGTCACGTTTGCCTTCTCAACCAACAAGTTCCAATATTTCGAGTAGCGCACACGGCAGACGTCCACCCAAACAAAACGTGCCGCCCCAACCGGGGCGGCACGCCATTTTTCTATCAGACAACTCGCTGAAGTAAGGCTGCGAAGGCCGCGGGGCCGGGAGGGGTTTCCTAAGGGCACATCCCGCAGCCGCAACGCGGCGAGGACGTGCCCGTGGAAACCCCGCAGGCCCCGCGGCCGGTGGGAGCAACGCTACTTCACGACCAAAATGTCGCAGTCCGTATTGCGCAGCAGGAACGTCGAAATCGAGCCCAAGAGCGCGTACTTAATTGAGGACAGGCCGCGGGCGCCGCAGAGCACCAGATCGGGCTTGACCACGTCGAGCATCTCATCCTTGAGCGTCTCACGAATGCGGCCGGTGCGAATCATGACCTCGACCTCGGGAATGTCGGGATTGGCCTTGGCCTCCTCGAGCTGCTTGGCGATGGAGTTGTTAAAGGCCTCCTCCAAGCCGTTGACCAGGTCGACCGGATAGGAACCGGCGCTCTCGAGTGCGGTGGAGTCGATGACGTGGCCGATAATCAGCTTAGCGCCGTTGTTCGCGGCGACCTTGATGGCGCGTGCGAGCACAAAATCCTGCTGCTCAGTACCGTCGAGTGAAACAAATACCTTGGTATAGCCCTCGTTCATGGTTTCCTCCTTGGTCTATCGCACGGGCGTGGGGCTCGTGCGTCGGGCGGGCGCGGGCGCGTTGGCCGCCGGACACTTTATCTTGTTGCAGTTATACCCAAGGATTCGAATTTGACCGCTCGCAATTCTGTGAACGGGCGAGTTTTTTGGTAAGGGTAGGCACAGGCGTGCCGCCAACGGTTGATAATGGGACATCGCCCGCACCGTCCGCAGAACAATATCGGCGGGTGTCTAACGAGGGGGTCCCTTTGGATATCATCGAGCTTCTAAAATCTGCCTTCATGGGCCTGGTCGAGGGCATCACCGAATGGCTGCCCGTTTCGTCGACGGGTCACATGATCTTGGTGGACGAGTTCGTCAAGATGAACGTGAGCGAGACGTTCTGGAATATGTTCCTGGTCGTTATTCAGCTCGGCGCCATTTTGGCCGTCTGCGTCCTGTTCTTCTACGACCTTAACCCGTTTTCTCCCAGCAAGGGCAAGGAGGGCCGTCGCGACACCTGGGTGCTGTGGGGCAAGATTGTGCTCGGCTGCATTCCCGCCGCGGCGATCGGTCTGCCGCTCAACGACTGGATGGAGGAGCATTTCTACAATGCTCCCGTCGTGGCGCTGGCGCTCATTGTGTACGGCGTGCTGTTTATCGTGATTGAGAACTGGCGCGCGAACAAGCGCGAGGAAATGGCCGTTGCCGGTTCGTTTGGTTCGCGTGCTGTTGTGGCGGGCGGACGTCCCGCCGGTGCGCACTTTGCGGCGCCCGCCGCGGCTACCGCTGAGGATGAGGACGATGACGAGAATTTGGACTTTGGCTCCATCGCCACGCTCGAGGACCTGAGTTGGAAGACTGCGCTGGGTATCGGCTGCTTCCAGGTGCTTTCGCTGGTGCCTGGTACGTCTCGTTCCGGTTCTACCATCATCGGTGGCCTGCTTTTGGGCTGCACGCGTTCGGTGGCGTCCAAGTTTACGTTCTTCCTGGCCATCCCTGTCATGTTTGGCGCGAGTGCGCTCAAACTGGTCAAGTACTTCATCAAGGGTGGTACGTTCGGCGCCAACGAGGTCGCTATCTTGGGCGTGGGCTGCGTTGTGGCCTTTGTGGTTTCGCTCATCGCCATCAAGTGGCTCATGGGCTTCGTCCGCCGTCACGACTTTAAGTGCTTCGGTGTTTACCGCATCATCCTGGGCATCGTAGTGCTCGCATACTTCTTCGTTCTGGAGCCTATGCTCGGCCTGTAACTTGGTTGACGCTGCGTGGCGGCCAGGGCGACAACTTGTTATTCAAAGGGGGCGGCATGGCCAAAAGGTCCATGCCGCCCTCTTTTCATGCCAATTTGTTCGCCTTGGCCGCCGCTCGCTGCTGCTGCCATGACATCGGCGGTTTCGTGATTGTCAATAGATTGGTGCAGACTAACCTGACCCCATTGCACCAAATCTGCTGGGGTGGGCCTGACGGCGGCGCACGGAGTCGTGGTGTGATTTGCGTCGGTGTCCGCGCGGCTCGGTATACTGGTACGGCTCAAACTATGGCGCTGCCCGCAGGCGCGCCGTCCGTCAGATGAGGAGTCGCCCATGACCCAGCCCTTGCCCTGGGAAAAGAATGCCGCGGTACCCGTGCCGCCCGCGCCGGAACCCGTGCCGCTCGATGCGTACACCGCCCCCGCCGCGCCGGAACCCGAGCTCGTTCCGCTCGACATCTACGACGCCCCCGCTCCGGCACCCAAACCTGCCAAGCCGCTCGTCGATATCGATAGCCTGAACCCCGCCCAGCGCGAGGCGGTCCTGACCACCGAGGGCCCGCTGCTGGTTCTTGCCGGCGCCGGCTCGGGCAAGACCCGCGTCCTGACCTTCCGCATCGCGCACATGCTTGGCGACCTGGGCGTTAAGCCTTGGCAGGTTCTTGCCATCACGTTTACCAACAAGGCCGCGGCCGAGATGCGCGAGCGTCTGGCAGCGCTCATCCCCAGTGGCACCCGCGGCATGTGGGTGTGCACCTTCCACGCCATGTGCGTGCGCATGCTGCGCGAGGACGCCGACCTGCTGGGCTACACCGGGCAGTTCACCATCTACGACGATGACGACTCAAAGCGCATGGTGCGCGACATTATGCAGGCGCTCGGCATCGAGCAAAAGCAGTTCCCCATCAACATGATCCGCAGCAAGATCAGCTCGGCCAAAAACGCCATGATCGGGCCCGAGGACATGCTCAAATCCGCCGACAGCCCTAATGACAAAAAGGCCGCGCAGGTCTACCTGGAGCTGGAGCGCCGCCTGCGCGCCGCCAACGCGATGGACTTCGACGACCTGCTCGTGCGCACGCTCGAGCTGCTGCACACCCGCCCCGAGGTGCTCGACAAGTATCAGGAGCGCTTCCGCTACATTAGCGTTGACGAGTATCAGGACACCAACCACGTCCAGTACGAGATCGCCAACCTGCTGGCCGCCAAATACCAAAACCTCATGGTCGTGGGCGATGACGACCAGTCCATTTATAGCTGGCGTGGCGCCGACATCACCAATATCCTGGACTTTGAGAAGGACTTTAAAGACTGCAAGACCGTCAAGCTTGAGCAGAACTACCGCTCCACGGGCCATATCCTGAGCGCCGCCAATGCCGTGGTGCGCCACAACTCGCAGCGTAAGGACAAGCGCCTGTTTACGGCCGAGGGCGATGGCGAGAAGATCCAGGCCTTCCAGGCGAGCGACGAGCGCGACGAGGGCCGCTGGATTGCCGGCGAGATCGAAAAGCTGCATGCCAAGGGTGCGAGCTACGACGACATCGCCGTGTTCTACCGCACCAACGCCCAGTCGCGCATTCTCGAAGATATGTTCCTGCGCGCGGGCGTGCCCTACAAGATCGTGGGCGGCACGCGATTCTTCGACCGTGCTGAGATCCGCGACGTTATGGCCTACCTCAAGATGATCGTGAACCCGGCCGACGAGATGAGCGTCAAGCGCGTCATCAATACGCCGCGCCGCGGTATCGGCTCCACCTCGATCCAAAAGATTGAGCAGCTGGCGCGCGACAACCGTTGCTCGTTCTTCCAGGCCTGCGAGATCGCGTGCGCTGAGACGGGCATGTTTAGCGCCAAGGTCCGCAACGGTCTGTCGAGCTTTGTGTCGCTGGTGCGCGAAGGTCGCCGCATGGACGGCGAGCTCAAGGATGTTGTCGAGATGATCGTCGATAAGACGGGCCTGCTGCAGGCTTTCCGCGCCGAAGGCACCATGGAGTCCGAGAGCCGCGCCGAGAACATTCAGGAATTCCTGGGCGTCGCTGCCGAATTTGAAGAGACGCACGAGGATATCGAGGGTACGCTCGAGAGCTTAGAAGAGCTGCGCGCAGCCGGTGTTGCCGACGTGCCTGCCGAGCCCGAGCCCGTCGTGGTGAGTGCGCCCGCGCCCGAGCCAGGGCCGTCCGCCCCGGCATCCTCGTTTGAGGCACTTGTCGGTGCGCGCGATGCCGCTGGTTCCAATCCGCTCGATAGCCTGGCCGCCTCGGCGCTCTCACCACAGGATGCCTTGGCTGCCGCCATCGCGGGCAACGCGTATGCCGCGCCGACTGAGCTGCCGGCGGGCGCCGTGCATGCAGACGAGATCGAGCGCACCTACGGTCCGCTCACCTGCAAGGCGCTGCCCGCTCTCATGGAGTGGCTTGCCCTGCGCTCCGACTTGGATTCTTTGGCAGGCGAGACGCATGCCATCACCATGATGACCATCCACTCCGCCAAGGGCCTGGAGTTCCCCGCGGTGTTCGTGGCCGGCATGGAGGAGGGCATCTTCCCGCACGTGCACGACTTTGGCGGCAGCGATGATCCGGGCAAGCTCGAGGAGGAGCGTCGCCTGGCCTACGTCGCCATCACGCGTGCCCGTAAGCGCCTGTTCTTGACCTATGCGGCCACGCGTCGCACCTACGGCTCGACCTCTGCCAACCCGCGCTCGCGCTTCCTCAACGAGATTCCGTTTGAGGATATCGAGTTTAGCGGTATCGGTTCTGCCGGTTTTGAGGGCACGGGCTGGGAGAAGCGCGGCGACCGTCACGGCACCTTTGGCTCGGGCATGGGCTCGGATATGTATGGCGGCAAGGTGTTCGGTTCGCATACGCGTTCGACCGGCGGTTCCGGTTCGCGCGGCGGATCGAGCTTTGACGACTTCTTTGGCGGCAGCAGTTACGGGACCGAGCGCCATCGTGGGGTTTCGCCCGACGCCGGCCGTGTTGCCTCGACCTTTGGATCGGGTGCGCCGCGACCCAAGAAGTCCACGTCCAAGGTGTCGCCGACGGTGGAGCGCAAAGTCGATCGAGCCAGCGCATCGCAGGACTTTGCCGCGGGCGATACCGTGAGCCACAAGACCTTCGGTACGGGCACCGTCATCTCGGTCGCCGGAGACATGATCGAGGTGCAATTCGAAAAGACCGGCCAGACCAAAAAGCTTATGAAGGGCTTCGCTCCAATCGTCAAGCTGTCGTGATCCCGGCGGACTTGGGCGGGCGTATAGGGCAACATCGCCTGCTCTACAGTCCTGCGCAAGACGGAGAGCACATTAAGTGCTCTCCTTTGCGTGCGGAACTCGCGACCGACGTTGTCCTTGGCGCCTGTCCGGGGCCTTGGGTAACGTTGCTTGCGAACGTCGCTTCGCTCGTTCGCTTTTTGGTTTGGGGAACCGGGTAGGCTGATAGAAAGATATGAGTAGGGGCTCTCCCGTTGATGGACGGGGGAGCCCCTTGTTACGTTTGGGTTGTTGTTGTGGCCTAGAGGTGGCTGATGATCAGCTCCATCTGGCCCTCAAGTTCGATCTTGTCCACGGTGCTCGGGGCCAGCAGGTGGCTTCCCTTGTGGACAGGGTCGCCGCAGATGGTGCCTTCGCCGTCGATGACCGATAGGCACATGAAAGGCCAGCGCTGGTCCAAGGTCTTGCTGCCGTTCACACGCACGCGATCGACGGTGTAGCAGGGGTTGGACTCGAGCTCGGTTACGCCATCGACCTCGGGCGCGGTCACCGTGCCGTCGGTCGGAGCCTGAGCATCAAAGTCGATGCAGTCGAGGCTCTGCTCAATGTGCAGCGGGCGCAGCTTGCCGTCGGTGCCGGGACGGTCGTAGTCGTACAGGCGATACGTCACATCGCTCGACTGCTGCGTCTCCAAAATGAGCGTGCCGGTCTTGATGGCGTGCACGGTACCGGAATCAATCTGGAAAAAGTCGCCCTTGTGAATCGGCAGCACGTTGAGCATCTCGTCCCAACGACCCTCCTCGATCATCTGTGCAGCCTCGGCGCGGTCGTGCGCGCGCTGGCCGACGATGATCGTGGCACCGGGCTCGCAGTCCAGTACATACCAGCACTCGGTTTTGCCCAGGCTGCCGTTCTCGTGCTCGGCGGCGTACTCGTTGTTGGGGTGAATCTGGATCGAAAGGTCGTCCTTGGCGTCCAGAATTTTAATGAGCAGCGGGAACTCCTTGCCCTCGCAGTTGCCAAAGAGCTCGCGGTGCTCGGCCCACAGCCACGAAAGCGTGTGGCCTGCATACGGGCCCTCCGCAATCTGGCAGTCGCCGTTGGGGTGTGCCGAGATGGCCCAACACTCACCGATGGGACCCTCGGGAATGTCGTAACCAAATACGGTTTCGAGTTGACGGCCGCCCCAGATCTTCTCGTGGAAGATCGGCGTCAGTTTAATCAAATCGGACATGTTCATACTCCCATTGTGCTGCGCGGGCGCCGCGTAAAACTGCTTAAAACGAGCGCCCGTATGACTACAAAAACCTATGCCAACGTTACGTTGTGCAACTCAAAGCGGTCGCCAACGTTGCGCGAGACCGAATACTCAAAGGCGGCGCCGCTGTCCAAAAAGCCAATCTGGGTGAGCTCGAGCAGGGGAGAGCCAGGTTTGGTGTCCAGACGCTCAGCTTCTTCCTCGGTTGCTGCCACGGCGCGAATGGTACGGTGGAAGCTCGAAATCTTCAGCCCGCATTGCTCGCGGATGAAGCGGTAGAGCGATCCGTACAGGTCCTTCTTTTTAAGGCCCGGAATCAGCTCGAGGGGCATGTAGGTGTACTCGATAACGATGGGCTTCTCATCGGCCTGACGCACGCGCACGACGTGATAGGCAAAGTCATCCTCGGCAATTCCCAGCTGGGCTGCGATGTCCGCTGGTGGATTAACAATCGAGAAATCGTAGACCACCGAGGTCACCTTCTCCTCGCGGTGCTCATACGAAAAACCCTGGGCACGGTCGTTTTTGCCCTGGAAAAACGCCTGGCCGGGAAGTCCCGCCGTGTCCTTAACGTAGGTACCCGATCCACGACGGCTGGTAATGAGACCTTCCTCGGTGATTTGTTCAATAGCTCGTTTGACGGTGATTTTGGAAACGCTATAGAGCTCGCAGAACTCAACGACGGTGGGAAGCTTGTCGCCCGGTTTAAGAGCGCCATCCTCGATGCTTCGGCGAATATCTGCAGCTATCGCCTCGTATTTGGGAATCAAGGAACCTCCTTTCCAACTTGATTGAGAATAAAAGAAAGTATAGTCAACGCCTAAGTATCTCTATTGAGTTATTGAAAAGTTCGAGAACGATAAAATCAAAAGACGCCCCGCTTGTAAAATCAGAGCGTTTTAAATGATAAACATCTGAGTAGTGTCGCGTTGAGGAATGATCGGTCCGAGGACGGGACCGAACCGATATAGCGGCCAGCGAACCGAATCTCGTACTCTGCGTTTTCCCAGATAAAACCTGCCAAAACAAACCTGTCCCTTTTTGGCAGGTTTTGGGCGCTGGAGCGGTACCATACAGGCAATGTTTAAACGAGAAAGGTGGGCTCCCATGGAACCTAAGCAGTACTACATCGGCATTGACGTCGGCGGCACTTCGGTTAAGGAGGGCCTGTTCGACGAGGACGGCAATCTGCTTGCCAAGGCCAGCGTGCCCACGCCTCCCATCGTCGACGCTGCGGGCTTTGCCGCGGTGACCGAGGCCATCGACCAGGTGGTCGCCAAGGCGCAGATTCCGCGCGCCTTTGTGGCGGGCATCGGCCTGGCCGTTCCGTGCCCCATCCCTGCCGCGGGCGATGCCAAGGTCAAGGCGAACATCTCCATCAACCTGCCCGAGCTTAAGATTGCCATTCAGGAGCACTGCCCCGACGCGGTCGTAAAGTACGAGAACGACGCCAACGCCGCCGCCATGGGCGAGGCCTGGCTCGGCTCTGCCAAGGGCGTGCAGAACGTGGTGATGGTCACCATCGGCACCGGCGTAGGCGGCGGCGTTATCGTTAACGGCGACGTGGTGTCGGGCGTTGTGGGCGCCGGCGGCGAGATCGGCCATATGTGCCTGAATCCCGACGAGGAGCGTACCTGCGGCTGCGGCGGCCACGGCCACCTGGAGCAGTATTCCAGCGCGACCGGCGTGGTGAGCAATTACCTGGCCGAGTGCAAGGCTGCGGGCGTCGAGCCCATCGAGCTCACCGGTCCATCTGACTCCAAGGACGTATTCCAAGCCTGCCGCGAGGGCGATAAGCTCGCGCTTGCCGCGGCCGATACCATGGCCGACTACCTCGGCCGTGCCCTGGCGCTTATCGCCAACGTGGTCGACCCCGAGATGTTCCTCATCGGCGGCGGCGCCTCCGCCTCGGCCGATGTCTACCTCGACGCCGTGCGCGAGCACTTTAAGCAGTACGCGTTTTCCGTCTCGCGCGAGACGCCCATCGAGGTCGCCTCGCTCGGCAACGACGCCGGTATCATCGGTGCCGCCTACGTAGCCCTGCGCGCCGCCGGCAAATAACTGGTGCAAGGGGGTCAGGTTGCTTTGCACCAACATGGTGCAAGGGGGGCAGACATGGCCCCATGCCTGCCCCAAATTGTGCCGCGCCCCTTCCGTCTGCGAAGGCTCGACGCTAGCGTGCTACCATAGCTACGTCCAAGTACACATATCAAGTGGAGGATATCCATGGCAAACGTTCTTGTCTTTGGCCACCAGAACCCCGATAACGACGCCATCATGAGCGCCGTCGTCCTGTCTCAGCTGCTCAACCAGGTTGAGTATGCCGGCAACACCTACGAGGCCTGCGCCCTGGGCCAGCTTCCGGCCGAGTCCGCCAAGCTGCTCGCCGACGCCGGCATCGCCGAGCCCCGCGTGATCGAGTCCGTCGAGGCCGGTCAGCTCGTCGTCCTCACCGACCACAACGAGTCCGCCCAGTCCGTCGCCGGCCTTAAGGACGCCACGGTCTTTGGCGTTGTCGACCATCACCGCATCGGCGACTTCGAGACCGCCGGCCCGCTGCACTACATCTGCCTGCCCTGGGGCTCCAGCTGCACCATCGTCACCAAGCTCGCCGGCGTGCTCGGCGTTGAGCTTTCCGATGTCCAGGCCAAGCTGCTGCTCTCGGCCATGATGACCGACACGCTCATGCTCAAGAGCCCCACCACCACCGATGTCGACCGTGCCGTCGCTGCCAAGCTCGGCGAGCAGGTGGGCGTCGATCCGGTCAAGTTTGGCATGGAGGTCTTCCTCACCCGTCCGTCCGGCTCCTTCACCGCAGCCGAGATGGTCGGCAATGACATCAAGATGTTCGAGCCCGCTGGCAAGAAGCTGCTCATCGGCCAGTACGAGACTGTCGACAAGAGCCGCGCTCTCGGCATGATCGACGAGATCCGTGAGGCCATGCGCGCCTACGCCGCCGAGAAGGGTGCCGACGGCATTGTCCTGTGCATCACCGACATCATGGAGGAGGGCTCGCAGGTCCTGCTCGAGGGTGAGACCGAGGCTGCTCAGAAGGGCCTGGGCATTGCCGACGAGCATGACGGCGTCTGGATGCCGGGCGTCCTCTCCCGTAAGAAGCAGGTCGCTGCCCCCATCATGGCCGCCTGCTAGGTTTAGTTGACCAAATGCCACGACCGGATCGCGGACGCCCCGCGCTCCGGTCGTTTTTTGTGCACGGCGCTGCGTCGTCTCTTGGACAGGCGTGCCCGCGCCGTTGAGCAAATAATGTTCAACCTGTGGTTCCGCTTTTCGGCCACGCCTGCGTGCTTGTCGTGCAGGGTAGGCTAGATGCAAGCGTAATACGTTAGAGCGCGGCGCCGCCACTTGGGCGGGCCGTGCTTTTTTAAGACGGGAGCCATCCCGTGAAAGGAGCCGCCCATGGCAGCAACTGAGCAGCTGTTCAACGTTCGTGAGCGCAAGCGTTTTGAGCGCCACGACATTTGGGAGCGCATCGCCGAGAACGGCACGATTTCCGCCGCGGTTATGGTCATCGCCGCCATCGCCGCCGTCATCTGCGCCAATACCGATGCCTACGAGGCCATCCATCACTTTTTGGAGACCCCGCTGTATGTGGGTCTGGGCAACCTTACGGCCGGTCTCACCGTTGAGCTTTTCGTCAACGACTTCCTCATGGCGATTTTCTTTTTGTTGGTGGGCATTGAGCTTAAGTACGAGATGACGGTCGGCGAGCTCAAGAATCCGCGTCAGGCCATGCTTCCCATGCTGGCGGCCGTGGGCGGCGTCGTCGTTCCCGCCTGCATCTACCTGATCTTTAACCATGCCGGCGCCCGCAACGGTTGGGCCATCCCCATGGCAACCGATATTGCCTTTGCGCTGGGCGTGCTGTCGCTTTTGGGCAATCGCGTGCCCAACGGCGTGCGCGTGTTCTTCTCGACGCTCGCCATCGCCGACGACCTCATCTCCATCGCCGCCATCGCCATTTTCTACGGTCAGAGCCCCAATCCGTTTTGGTTGGGCGCCGCCGCGCTTGTGACCTGCGCGCTCGTGTGGCTCAACAAGACGCAGCATTACCGCCTTGCCCCGTATTCGGTACTGGGTCTGCTGTTGTGGTTCTGCATGTTCAAGAGCGGCGTCCATGCCACGCTTGCCGGCGTCATCTTGGCCTTTACCATCCCGGCCAAGTGCGGCGTCAAGCTCGATAGTCTTACCGATTGGCTTGGCGAGTGCCTGCCGCTGCTCGACGACCGCTACGACGACGAGGCACACATCTTGGGTCAGCACGACTTTACCGTCTCGACCACCAAGGTCGAGCGCGTCATGCACCGCGTGACCCCGCCGCTCATCCGCATGGAGCGTCTGATCTCCACGCCGGTCAACTTTGTGATTCTGCCGATCTTTGCGTTCGTCAACGCACAGGTTCGCCTGGTGGGCGTGGACATGAGCACGCTGCTCACCGACCCGGTGACGCTCGGCGTGTACTTTGGCATGCTGCTGGGCAAGCCGATTGGCATCTTTGGCATGACGTTCGCGCTGGTCAAGCTCAAGATTTCTGAGCTGCCGCATAACGTCAACTGGCACATGATCGCCGGCGTGGGCATTCTGGGCGGCATCGGCTTTACCATGTCGATCCTCATCAGCGGCCTCGCCTTCCCGACGGCCCAGTTCGAGGTTCTTGCCGCGAAGGCCGCCATCCTTGCCGGTTCGGTCACCGCTGCCGTGCTCGGTATGATCTACATGAGCGTGGTCTGCAAACACCCCGCGCCCAAGGACGAGTAAAGATATTAAGAACGCCGCTTGCGATTGCTATCGCAAGCGGCGTTTAGCCATTGGGGACGTTCTTAAACGACTAGCCGCGGGGGACACTCTTGCGGAGTCGGCACTTGGGGACGTTCCTTTTGTGCCGGCACTTTAGGAACGTCCCCAAGTGCCGGCAGGTTGGGACAGTCCTTTTCAGCCGCCTGCGAAGAGTGCCCCTAGTGACTAGTCGTTTAAGAACGTCCCCAATGACTAGGTTTATTCCACGGTGCCGTAGACGGCGCCCCAGCCGTGGGCGGCAAGGGCGGAGTTGAGCTGGTCGCAAAGTGACTGGCGGTTGTAATAGCCGGGCGGTAGCAGGTTGACGATTTCCATGAGGTCGGGTGCCAGGTCTAAGATTTCGGCCTGTACGATCAGATCCAGGCGGTCGATGGCGTGGCGGTCGTAAAACAGTCCGTCGACCAGGCGCTGCAGGTCGCCGAATTCCTCGGCCTGGAACGATCCGTACTCCATAGTGCCTCCTTGGGCGCCCCACGCCGGCATGCGCGGCGATTCGTAATTCATTGCGATGTACTTAATCTATCACGGCTTCATAACGTTGCGGCGGTGGCGGTCTATACTTAGACGAACTGCAACGTACCGCTTCGCGAAAGGTCGCACCCCATGCAGACGATCTACCAGAAGATGGAAACCACCGAACTCGATGCCGCCATCGAGGCCCTCAAAGCCGAGGTCGCTGAGGTCAAGGCCAAGGGCCTGGCGCTCGATATGGCCCGCGGCAAGCCGTCGCCCTCCCAGGTGGACATCTCGCGCCCCATGCTCGATATCCTCAACGCCGACGCCGATCTGCACGATGGCAACGTCGACTGCTCCAACTACGGCTGCTTTGAGGGCATTCCCTCGGCACGCAAACTGGCAGGGGAGTTCCTGGGTTGCCCCGCCGAGCAGACACTCGTACTGGGTTCGTCGAGCCTGCTGATCGAGCACGACATCGCCGGCATGTTCTGGCGCTGCGGCTCGTGCGGCAGCGAGCCCTGGGACGCCTACGAGGCCGCGCACGACGGCAAGAAGGTCAAGTTCCTGTGCCCCGTTCCCGGCTACGATCGCCACTTTGGCATCACCGCCGACTTGGGCATCGAGAACGTCCCCGTCGCGATGACCGACAACGGCCCCGACATGGACGAGATCGAGCGCCTCGTTGCCGCCGACGATTCCATCAAGGGTATCTGGTGCGTGCCCAAGTATTCCAACCCCACGGGCATCACCTTTAGCGAGGACACCGTGCGCCGCCTGGTCGAGATGCCCACGGCCGCGCCCGATTTCCGCATCTTCTGGGACAACGCCTACTGCGTGCACGACCTGTACGACGAGACCGACGAGCTCGCAAACATCTTTGACCTCGCTCGCGTGGCGGGCACCGAGGATCGCGTGGTGGCCTTTGCCTCGACGTCCAAGATCACCTTCCCGGGCGCCGGCATCGGCTTTATCGGTGCGAGCCCCGCGGTCATCGCCGAGTTCTCCAAGCGCCTGAAGGCCGGTCTTATTAGCGCCGATAAGCTCAACCAGCTGCGTCACGTGCGTTTCCTTCCCACCATCGAGGCGGTCAAGGAGCACATGAAAAAGCATGCCGAGTTCCTGCGCCCGCGCTTTGAGGCCGTCGAGCGCAAGCTCACCGAGGGCTTGGGCGACACGGGCTGTGCCACCTGGACGCACCCCCGCGGCGGCTACTTTGTGAGCTTCGATGGTCCCGAGGGCTCGGCCCAGAAGGTCGCCGCGCTTTGCGCCGACTTGGGCGTTAAGCTCACGCCAGCCGGTGCTACCTGGCCCTATGGCAAGGACCCGCGCGACACCAACATCCGCATCGCGCCGAGCTATCCCACGGTCGAGGACCTGGAGGCCGCGCTCGATGTGCTGGTGCTGGCCGTTAAGCTTGTCGCTGCCGAGCTTGCGCGTGCCGAGCGCGCCTAACGCCTAGGGCCCCGCAAGTTCGCGCCCAGTACTATCAGCACTCTCGATTCGCAAAGGAGCGTATACATGGATTTGGGTATTTCCACCAACCCCACGCCGGAGCTCTACACCATTAAGGTAACCGGCGAGATCGATATCTCTAACGCCGATAGCCTGCGTAATGCCATCGACCTGGCGCTCGAGCAGCCCACTGAGGCCGTTGAGCTCGATTTTGCCCAGGTGAGCTACATCGATTCGACGGGCATTGGCGTGCTTGTGGGCGCCGCGCACCACGCGGTCGACCACGGTAAGCGCTTTAGCTGCACCAATGTGCAGCCTCCGGTGATGCGCGTGGTTCAGCTGTTGGGTGTCGACCAAGAGATTTCGATCACCGCTGCATAATCTTTGTCCCCAAAAGGGCGTGCCGTTTGGCATATGTTTGTGATGCGCTCGGACGTTTTGGCGTCCGGGCGCTATACTTGACCGAATGAATAGACGAGTTCCGGCCGAATGGCGCGGTGCGGGCTCGACTCACATCGAGCCTTGGAGGTATGTGTGTTTGGTATTGGAGAGGGTGAGCTCGCGATCATCGTGGTCTTCGGCTTTTTGCTGTTTGGCCCGGATAAGCTCCCGCAGATGGGCCGCACGATCGGCCGTGCCATCCGTCAGTTCCGCGAGACGCAGGAAAAGATGACGGCCGTTGTTCAGTCCGAGATTATCGATCCGGTAAGCGAGGCCGCGTCGGCCCCGGTCAAGCCCAAGAAGGCCGCTGCGACCGACGACGATTCCGATGCGGACGAGGATGCCGCCGAGAAGGCAGCGCCCGCCAAGAAGGAGACCTTTGCCGAGCGTCGCGCCCGTCTTGCTGCCGAGAAGGCCGCAAGCGAGGGTGCTGCTGAGGGCGAGGGCGCTGCCGAGGAGCCTGCGACCGAGGGCGTCGAGCCCGCAGGTGCCGAGTCCGAGGCCACAGCCGCTGTCGAGCCCGAGCCTGCTGCAGAGCCCGGGCCCGAGCCGGCAGAGCCCACGACGGCTGACCTCTACGCCCGTCGTCCCCGCAAGCGCAAGGCCGTCGTCGACCAGCTCGCTCGCGAGCTCGAGGCCGAGGACGACACCGCTGCCGCCGACGCCTCGAAGGGAGGCGATGAGTAATGCCTATCGGACCTGCGCGCATGCCGCTCTTCGATCACCTGGGAGAGCTCCGTCGCCGTCTGACCATCGTGGTCGTGTCGGTGTTTGCCGCCGCTATCGTGCTGTATTTCGCCACGCCCGTGGTGCTCGACATTCTGGAAGACCCTATCCGCTCCTTTGTTCCGGACGGGAAGTTCTACATCACCACCACGCTCGGCGGCTTTGGCCTGCGCTTCTCGCTTGCCATCAAGATGGCCGTGGTCATGTGCACGCCCATGATCATCTGGCAGATCCTGGCATTTTTCCTGCCGGCGCTGCGCCCCAACGAGCGCAAATGGGTTGTGCCCACGGTGCTCGCCTCGACGGTGCTGTTCTTCCTGGGTGCCATCTTCTGCTACTTCATCATTATCCCGGCGGGCTTTGAGTGGCTCATCGGCGAGACCTCGGCCGTCGCTACGGCGCTGCCCGACCTGGAGAACTACGTCAACATGGAGCTGCTCTTTATGATCGGCTTTGGTGTGGCGTTTGAGCTGCCGCTCATCATCTTCTACCTGTCTGTTTTCCACATCGTGTCCTACGCGGCCTTCCGCAGCGCCTGGCGCTACGTGTACGTAGGCCTGCTCGTGGGTTCGGCTGTGATCACGCCCGACGGCTCGCCCGTTACGCTGGGTCTCATGTATGGCGCCCTGCTCTCGCTCTACGAGATTTCGCTCGCCATCGCTCGCGTGGTCATCACCGCGCGCGAGGGCAAGGAGGGCCTGTTCGTGAGCCGTCTGGACCTGTTCTCGGACAACGAGGACGACGAGGAGTAAATCGGTATGCACGAGGTTGGCATTGTCAACGGCATACTCGATACAGTGATTCGCGCGGCGCGTGGGGCGGGGGCCTCGCGCGCCGTTTTGGTAACGCTTCGTATCGGGGATATGACCGAGGTTGTGCGCGAGGCACTCGACTTTGCGTGGGAGACGTTTCGCGATGAGGACCCGCTCACGCGCGGCTGCGAGCTTGCCGTGGAGGAGGTCCATCCACAAAGCGAGTGCCTGGACTGCGGCGAGGTCTTTGAGCACGACCGTTTCCATTGTCGCTGCCCCCAGTGTGGCGGCGCCAACGTGCGCCTGCTGCACGGCCGCGAGCTCGATATCGCAAGTATCGAAATCGAAACCCCCGACGATTAGCCCGCTAGCCATCTAATGATGGGGTATAAAGGGGCCAAAGTAAGGAGCGCTAAGTATGGCCGAGAAAACGATTGATATCGCGTCGCCGATCCTGTCGCGCAACGAGCGCTTGGCAGATCAGCTGCGTCAGCGATTTAATGAGGCAGGCACCTTCGTGATCAATGTGCTGTCGAGCCCCGGCTCGGGTAAGACCACCACGATTCTGGGCACCAACGAGCGCCTGCGTGACAAGGCCGGCCTACGCTGTGCCGTCATCGAGGGCGATATCGCCTCGGATGTCGACGCCATCACCATGAAGGAAGCCGGCATGCCCGCCATCCAGATCAACACGGGCGGTCTGTGCCACCTCGAGGGCAACATGATCATGGAGGCTGTCGATGCCTTCGACCAGGCTGTGGGTCTGGAGAACATCGACGTCATCTTTATCGAAAACGTGGGTAACCTGGTCTGCCCGGTCGACTTTGACCTGGGCGAGAACCTGTCCATCATGATCCTCTCGGTGCCCGAGGGCGACGACAAGCCCATCAAGTACCCGGGCATCTTCCAGCACGCCGGCGCGCAGCTGCTCAACAAGGTCGATGTTGCCCCGGCTTTCGATTTTGACATGGATAGGTATACTAAGACACTCGATGACCTCAATCCGCAGGCGCCGCGGTTTGCCGTGAGTGCGCGCAAGGGCGAGGGCATGGATGCCTGGTGCGATTGGCTCATCGGGCAGATCGAGCAAGCAAGGGCGTAAGTCGGCCGCCGTATGTGCGGGCGTAGCCGCAGAGACATGAGATAGGAGCCTCTTTTGAAGCTCATCATCGCCGAGAAAAACGACGCCGCGCGTCAGATTGCCGAGCGTCTGTCCACGGGCAAGCCCAAAAAAGACAAGGTGTACAACACCGCCATCTACCGTTTTGAGTGGAAGGGCGAGGAGTGCGTGACGATCGGCCTTGCCGGTCACATCCTTGCGCCCGATTTTTGCGACAGCGTGCTGTTCGATAAAAAGCTGGGCTGGTATTCGGTCACCGAGGACGGCGAGATGCTGCCGGCCGATATGCCCGATGGCCTGGCACGTCCGCCCTACGACACCAAGCGCAAGCCGTTTCTTGCCGATGGTATCTCCATCAAGGGCTGGAAGCTCGAGAGCCTGCCTTACCTCACCTGGGCGCCCGTCATTAAGCTGCCGGCCGAGAAGGAGCTCATCCGCTCGCTCAAGAACCTTGCCAAGAAGTCCGACAGCGTCATTATCGCCACGGACTTCGACCGCGAGGGCGAACTGATCGGTTCGGACGCCCTCAACAAGGTGCGCGAGGTTGCGCCCGACTTGCCGGTCGCCCGCGCCCAGTATTCTTCGTTTACCAAGGCCGAGATTACGCAGGCCTTCGATAATCTTGTCTCGCTCGACCAGAATCTGGCCGACGCCGGCGAGAGCCGCCAGCACATCGACCTCATTTGGGGTGCGGTGCTCACGCGCTACCTGACGCTCGCCAAGTTTGGCGGCTTTGGCAACGTGCGCTCCGCCGGCCGCGTGCAGACGCCGACGCTTGCCCTGGTGGTCGAGCGCGAGCGCGAGCGCATGGCGTTTGTGCCCGAGGACTATTGGCAGATTCGCGGCATGGGTGCCGCTCAGGGTGCTGCCGAGGATGACCGCTTTAAGATTGCGCACAAGACGGCACGTTTTACCGACAAGGATGCTGCCGAGACAGCGTACGGCCACGTCGACGGCGCTACGACGGCAACCGTCGCCGCGGTGACCAAGCGCTCCCGCAAGCAGCAGCCGCCCACGCCGTTCGCGACGACCTCGCTGCAGGCTGCCGCCGCGGCCGAGGGCATCTCGCCTGCGCGTACGATGCGCATCGCCGAGTCCCTCTACATGGCGGGCCTCATCAGCTATCCGCGTGTCGACAACACCGTGTACCCCGCGACGCTCGATCTGGGCGCCGTGGTGAGCGACCTGGCAAAGATCAACCCGGCGCTGGCGCCCGTGTGCAAAAAGGTACTCGCCGGCCCCATGAAGCCCACGCGCGGCAAAGTCGAGACCACCGACCACCCGCCCATCTACCCCACGGGCGAAGGCGATCCGTCCACGCTCGATGGCGGCCAGCGCAAGCTCTACGACCTCATCGCCCGCCGCTTCCTGGCGACGCTTATGGGTCCCGCGGCCATCGAGAATACCAAGCTCGAGCTCGACGTGAACGGTGAGCCGTTCGTGGCTTCGGGCGATGTGCTCGTGACCCCGGGTTTCCGCGAGGCGTACCCGTACGGACTCAAGCGCGACGAGCAGATGCCGCCGCTGGAGCAGGGCGACACGGTCGACGTGTTCGACATTAAGCTCGAGGCCAAGCAGACCGAGCCGCCCGCGCGCTACAGCCAGGGCAAGCTCGTGCAGGAGATGGAGAAGCGCGGCCTGGGTACCAAGTCCACGCGCGCGAGCATCATCGAGCGCCTGTATGCCGTGCGCTATCTCAAAAACGATCCCGTTGAGCCGAGCCAGCTGGGCATCGCCATCATCGACGCGCTGACGCAGTTTGCCCCGCGCATCACGAGCCCCGATATGACCAGCGAGCTCGACGGCGACATGACCCGTGTGGAGCGCGGCGAGGATACCGAAGAGCATGTCGTGACGCATTCGCGTGCGCTGCTGGCCGGCGTGCTCGACGAGCTGCTCAAGCATACGCAGGAGCTGGGCGACGCCATCAGCGACGCCGTCACGGCCGATGCGCGCGTGGGCGCCTGCCCCAAGTGCGGCAAGGACCTGGTTATGAAGACGAGCGCCAAGACCCGCGGCAGCTTTATCGGCTGCATGGGCTGGCCCGACTGCGACGTGACCTATCCGGTGCCGAGCGGCGTCAAGGTCAGCCCGCTCGAGGGCGAGGCGGCCGTATGCCCCGAGTGCGGCGCGCCGCGCATTAAGTGCCAGCCGTTCCGCCAGAAGGCCTTCGAGATTTGCGTGAACCCCATGTGCCCCACCAACTACGAGCCCGACCTTAAGGTGGGTGAGTGCAAGGTGTGCGCCGAGGCAGGACGCCATGGCGACCTGATCGCGCACAAGAGCGAAAAGAGCGGCAAGCGCTTTATCCGCTGCACCAACTACGATGACTGCGGCGTGAGCTATCCGCTGCCGGCGCGCGGCAAGCTCGAGGCGACGGGCGAGACCTGCCCCGAGTGCGGCGCCCCCATCGTGGTGGTCAACACGGCGCGCGGTCCGTGGCGTATCTGCGTCAACATGGACTGCCCGACCAAGGAGAAGAAACCCGCCCGCGGCCGCAAGACGACGACCAAGGCGAGCACGACAAAGAAGACGACCGCGGCCAAGAAGACGACGGCTAAGAAAGCCACTGCCGCCAAGAAGACGACCGCGAAGAAGTCGACTGCCAAGAAAACAGCCGCCGACAAGTAACCGAGCACATATCCGAGCACATATAGACACGGTGGGGCCGGGCGCGCAAATGCAAATGCGCGCCCGGCCCCACTTCTAAGTTGCGGTGAAATAGGGACTGTTTTTGCTGGTAAAAGGTCTAATTAATCCCTATTTCACCGCAAGTTTTGATCAGTTGTTGGGATTACTTCACTTCGACGGGTGCGGCGCCGGGGTAGCGGTCCTCAAAGTCCAGACGGTATTTGTTGTCGTTGGTGCCCGCTACGTTGTCGCGCGCCAGCGGCGCCACGATCTCGTCCTTGTGGTTGGCGGGGCTGGAGTACTCAAGGCTGATCTCCCAGGCATCGCAAATCACGTCGATGCGGTTCTCCAAGTCGTCGTAGAGCGTGATGATGTCTTTCCACGAGCTGTAGTTCTGCGAGTCGATGGGAACGTCCAGGTCCTCGACCTCGTCCTTGAGGTCGCCGATCTGATCCTCGAGCGCCTCGGCAGCATCGCTGGCCGACTGACGCGAGCTGCGGTCATCCTTGAGATAGTACGTGTTAAACGTGGTGGCGCAGTCGCGAACCTGCTGATCAAGATCGGAGAGCATGCTGTAGTAGGAGCTCAGCTGGTCGTAGACGTTCTGCTCGCCGATGGCGTCGTCATCGTCGGCGTCATCGTCATCATCGTCAAACTTGTTGGGGTCGCCCTTAACGGAGACGTCATCGTCGTCGTGGTCGATTTTGACCTTTTCGATCGTCGTGCCCTTGGTATCATCGACGCCCTTGTCGAAAGGCTTGATCATAAAGAACACGACCAGCGCGATAATCACGACGACTAGCGCGGCGATAATGCCGATGAGCAGCGCATTATTGTTCTTGGGAGCAGCGGGGGCGCCGGCCTGCGGAGCGGCGGTCGGTATGGGCTGCTGCGGCGCGGAGCCGGCTGGCGTCGCCCATTGCTGCGTCGTGCCGACTTCGGGCTGGGGAGCGGGCATGGGCTGATGGGCGGACTGCACGGTCACGTCCGCCTGCGCATCCTCTTGCGACTGAGAGGCCTGGCCATCATCGGTTACCGGCGTTCCGCAGCTGGTGCAAAAACGCTCGTCGTCTTTCAGAAGCTTGCCGCAATGGGTACAAAACCGGGGCATGATGGTTCCTTCCATTTGATGTGTTGGCTAGATTATAAGGTGGTTCAGGTGCGGTTGGGCCGCGCCGACCCAACTGGTTATGTGAGGATAGTCGTGCCGCGCAAGCCCTGTCGTATGCGTCACAATGAGTGCGGCGTGCTGGGTGTCCGGCGCGGCCGTTTATCGACGGCTCGGTAGAATGCGATGGTTGGGAGTGAGTCTGTGTACTGCGGCGAGCAAGGTCGGGGTGGCGGCGACAACGTGGAGGCGTTCCGGTTCCCGCCGGTGGATGCGCCCCTCGCTGTGTGCGATTGCTCGCGTCGGGTGTTTTGTGCCGGGATGTTGACGGGAGCGCTTGCCTCGGTGATGAGTCTCGGCGGTTGTGCTGCGCGCCGCAACGAGGCTGAGGGCTCTGCTGTCCCTGCCAAACAAAAGGCGAATCATCCGTCCACTCAAAAGACGGAAGCTGTCTCCCGGGCTTCTTGGATTGCCGGCCTTCAGCAAGATATCGAAGCCCTTGTCGAGCCATATAGTGGGTCTACCTCGGTCTATGCTGTGGCGCTTGACCCTCAAACGTTCGCGTCGCTCGATGGTGAAGTCGCTGTGGCGCCGGACGCGCGACGTGTGGCGGCAAGCATCATCAAGCTTCCCATTCTCGCTTGTGCGCTCGAGACCGTGACGGCGGGAGAGCTGTCCCTCGACGAGCAGATAACGGTAACGCAACAGGATATCGTGGGCGGCAGCGGCAACATTCAGTCGCGCGGCGCGGGTGTGTCGTACAGTATTGACGAGCTGCTGCACGCTATGATCGCCCAGAGCGATAACGTGGCAGCGAACCTTGTTATCGGCAGGCTTGGCATGGATACGGTCAACGAAACGTGTGCCGCATTGGGGCTGACCCAGACCGTGCTCGCTCGTTTGATGATGGATGCCGAGGCCCAGGCACAAGGTTGCGAGAACTATACGAGCGCCCGTGATGCTGCGGCCGTGTTGCAACGGCTGGCGGCGGGGACAATCGCGACGCCTGAGCTGTGCGAGCGAGCACGCGGATATCTGCTGGCGCAGGAAGACGCGCGCGGTATTGTCGAGGGCGTTCCCGGCGGCGTTTTGGTCGCGCACAAAACGGGCAGCCTGCCGAATGCTCAGCACGATGCCGCAATCGTCTACGCCGAGCGCCCTTACGTGCTGGCAATCCTCACCCAAGACCTCGAACGCGAGCAGGCCTTGGCCTTGGAGCGCGACATCTCCTCCGCTATCTATGCCCGCGCCCACTCCTAACTTACGGTGAAATAGGGATTGTATTTGCTGCTAGAAGGCGTATTCAGTCCCTATTTCACCGCAACTTTGGAAAGGCACCTTTAGCCGTTGGGGACGTTCTTAAACGACTAGTCATTTAAGAACGTCCCCAATGACTAGGTGGGATTTGGGGTGCGCCGGACGCTGGGGTATCATGGCTTGGTTGCTATAACTTGCATTTTCGCGCCTTGTAGGAAGGGGCTGCGCCCATGGCTTTTGAGCCCGCTCAACATAGCTTTATCACGCTCGAGGGCGTCGACGGCGCCGGCAAGTCCACGCAGGCGCGTTTGCTGGCCCGCGCGCTCGACCTCGCTGGCTATCAGGTCGTAACTCTGCGCGAGCCGGGCGGCACCGCCATCAGCGAAAAGATCCGCGCCCTGCTGCTCGACCCCGCCAATACGGCGATGGGCGACACCTGCGAGCTGCTGCTCTACGAGGCCGCACGCGCCCAGCTGGTGCACGAGGTCATCACGCCCGCCCTCGCTGCCGGCAAGGTGGTCCTGTGCGACCGTTTCTACGATTCCACGACCTGCTATCAGGCGTTTGCCGATGGCCTCGACCGTCAGATGGTACGCGATGCCAACAACCTGGCTGTCGCCGGTACGCATCCGGCGCTCACGCTCGTCTATCACGTCACGCCCGAGCAGGCGGCGCTGCGCATGGCGGCCCGCGGTGCGGCCGATCGCATGGAGGCCAAGGGCATGGCCTTCCAGGAGCGCGTCTACCAGGGATTTTGTGCCATTGCTGCCGAGGAGCCAGACCGCGTAAAGCTCATCGACGCCACCGCGTCGATTGCAGACGTCTTCGCGCAGACGGTCGAGCAGGTTCGCGCGTATGGCCTCGATGTTCCCCAAGATGCCGTCGCCGCCGCGCTTGCCCAGGAGGCTGAGTAACATGGCCCCCGCTCAGGCAAGCCTGCTGGCCAAGCTCGACACCCAAGAGCGCGTGCGCGACTTTTTGACCAACGCCATCGCAAGCGGCCGCGCATCGCACGCCTACCTGTTTTTGGGCGCGCCCGGCGCCGGTAAGCTCGACGCCGCATGGGCGCTTGCCCAGGCATTCCTGTGCGAGCAGGACGGCTGCGGCTCGTGCGACAGCTGCGTGCGCGTTGCGCGCCATACGCATCCCGACGTGCACTATTACACGCCCGAAAGTGCTACGGGCTACCTCATCGCGCAGACCCGCGGGCTGCTCGACGACGTGCCCCTGGCGCCCATCCGCGCCAAGGCAAAGGTCTACATCATCGACCGTGCCGAGCAGCTGCGCGCCAACACCGCCAACGCGCTACTCAAAACGCTCGAGGAGCCGCCCGAGGGTGTCATGTTCATCCTGCTGGGCACCTCGGCCGACGTGATGCTGCCCACCATTGTGAGCCGCTGCCAGTGCGTACCGTTTCGGCTGGTGTCGCCCGTCGCCGCCGCGCAAGCCGTGAGCCGCGCCACCGGTCAGGATATCGTGCGTTGTCGCATGGCCGTTGCCGTGGCGGGAAGCCCCACGCGCGGCATCGAGTTCCTTAAGAGCGCCGAGCGCCAGGACGCCCGCCGCCAGATGGTCCGCGCCATCGATTCGCTCATCGCTGCCGACGAGGCCGATGTGCTCAGTCGCGCCAAGTCGCTCATCGTCGCCGTCAAGGCGCCGCTCGCCGAGGTCAAGTCCACGCAGGAAAAGGTGCTCGAGCAAAATGCCGACTACCTGTCGCGTGGAGCATTGAAGCAGCTTGAGGACCGCAACAAGCGCGAACTCAACGCGCGCGAGCGTTCGGGTATCATGGAAGCGCTTGCGAGCGCGCGGACGCTCATGCGCGACGTGCTGCTGACGCTTCAGGATGAGGCGGCAGACGTTGTGAACGAGGACGTGCGCGACACGATCGGGCGGCTTGCCGCGGCGACGAATGTTGCGGGTGCCACCCAGGCGCTCGAGGCGGTCGCAACCGCCGAGCGCAACATCGCCAGAAACGTTACTCCCCAGCTGGCCATCGAGGTCATGCTGTTCGATATCAGGAAGGCACTGAAATGCCGTTAGTCGTACCCGTTAAGTTTACCTACGCCTCGCGCGACCTGTGGTTCGACCCACAGGATCTGGATATCCTCGAGGCCGATTATGCCATTTGTTCTACCGAGCGCGGAACCGAGATCGGCCTGGTCACGGCCGATCCCTTCGAGGTGCCGCTCGACGAAATCGGTCAGCCGCTCAAGCCCGTGTTGCGCGTAGCGAGCGACATCGACCTGCAGCTTGCCGACGACCTGGCTATCCAGGGTGACGAGGCCATGGTCGACTTCCGCCGCCTGGTCAAGGAGCTCGACCTCGAGATGAAGCCGGTCGGCGTCGAGTACCTGTTTGGCGGCGAGAAGGCCGTGTTCTACTTTGCTGCCGAGGAACGCGTCGATTTCCGTCAGCTCGTCAAGGACCTGTCCTCGACGCTGCACATTCGCGTCGACATGCGCCAGATCGGCGTGCGCGACGAGACCCGCCTGGTGGGCGGCTATGCTCAGTGCGGCCAGGAGCTCTGCTGCACGCGCTTTGGCGGACAGTTTGAGCCGGTTTCGATCCGCATGGCAAAAGAGCAGGACCTGCCGCTCAACTCGTCCAAGATCAGCGGCGTCTGCGGCCGCCTGATGTGCTGCCTGCGCTACGAGTTCGAGGCGTACAAGGACTTTAAGAGCCGCGCGCCCAAAAAGAAGACACTTATCGATACGCCACTTGGCAAGGCGCGCATCCAGGAATATGACACGCCGCGTGAGCAGCTGGTGTTGCGCCTGGAGAACGGCAAAGTCTTTAAGGTCAACTTGGCCGATATGACGTGCTCGGAGGGCTGCAAAAAGAAGGCCGCCGAGCAGGGCTGCAGCTGCCGCCCCGACTGCGTGACGCGCGACGTGCTCGAGCGCATCGAGTCGCCCGAGATGCGCCTGGCGCTTATGGAGCTCGACCGCGAGAACGGCGTCGACGTGGGCGATGGCCTGTCGAGCGCCGACCGTCTGGCCGGCACGTCGATGCCCAAGCGCCGCCGTCGCGATGCGGACGCCGATACCCGTGCCGGTCAGAGCCAGGGCGAGGGTCGCGGCCGCGGTAAGGGTCGCGGCAAGGCCGAGGCACCCGAGGCTGAGGAGGCTGCCGGTGGACGTCGCCGCCGCAAGCGCTCGGGTTCGGGCGATGCCGGCGAGGCCGCTCCCGCAGGCAAGAATTCCCCCCGCGAGCGCGAAGCTCAGCAGCCTCAACAGCAAAATCGCGGCGGTGGCATGAATCCCACGCGCCGTCGCCGCCGCCATTTGTCGAGCGAGGAGCGCGAGGACGCCTTCCGCGCCGCAGCCGCTCGCGAAGCCGGTGCCGCCCCCAAGGGTGGTTCGGGTTCCGATACGCCTGCCGACAAGGGTAGCAAGCAGCGCAACGATGACGAGCGCGCCCCGCGTCCGCGTCGTCGCCATTCCTCGGGCACGCAGCAAAAGCCGTCGGTGCCCTCCGTGGCCGATCAGGTCTCGGATGGTGAGGTCAAGGTCACACGTCGTCGCCCCGGAGATGGCGGAGGGGCGGCTGCCAAGGCCGCGCGCGGCGCTGCTCGCGACGAACGCGAGTCGCGCGAAGATCGTGGTGGCGAGGGTTCGGCCGACCAGGGCCAGAAGCGCCGTCGCCGTCGTCGTTCCCGCAAGCCGCGTCAAGATGGTGGCGAGGGCTCGACCCAAAACTCGTCCGCACCGCAACCGCCCACCGGCGAATAACGCCCGCAAACGGATTTAACCTGCCTGGCCCCAAACGCGTCGGGGTACCATAGCGCTGAATCAACAACCCTCCCTGCGACCGAGCGTAGGGAGGGTTGTGTCGTGAAGAGACATTTGAATGTGTTGGGATGCCTGCAAGGTGCCGGCATCCTACCGTTTGCGGACGAATTGCTACCGTTTGCCGAGCTGGCGGCGCACGAGGCGCTTGAGGCGTTGTCACCCACGCGATGCGCCGGCTGCGAGCGCTCCGGCGCGCTTATTTGCCAAGACTGCCTGGCCGCGCTCGCGCTCATTGACCCACGTTATAGCTGCACCCGATGCGGAGCCCCGTTTGGAGACTTGCTGTGCACCGAGTGCTCGGTCGAGGGTGCGTCTTCGGCGATGGCCGAAGCGCTCGACCGGTGCCTGGCATGTGCCGTTTACACACATCCGCTGCCGCGGATCATTAAAGCGTACAAAGACGCGGGCGAGCGACGCCTGGCGCCGTATCTGGCAGAGCTGCTATACGACACCGCCTTACATGCCCAGGTCGCGGCACCCGATCGCTATGGCGGCGTGTTGTTCGGCGCCGATGCAGTGGTGTTTGTGCCCGCGACGTCGGCGGCGTTTCGGCGACGCGGCTTCGATCATATGGAAGCCATCGCGCGCCCATTTTGCGAGCTGTCGGGTGTTCCGCTGCTCGACGCCCTCGTTAAGTACGGCCATGGCGACCAACGTGAACTCGGTCGTGAAGAACGCCGTGAACGCGCCCGAGGCATGTACGAGACCGTTGAGGACGTGCGGGGCCGCCGCCTGCTGCTTATCGACGACGTTATCACCACGGGTGCGACGATGGCGGCGGCTTCGGCGGAACTCAAGCGCGCCGGTGCCGCGGCCGTTGATGGCCTTGCTATCGCACGCGTTTGGTAGGGGTGATTCGTGTGGCGGTAACAATCAAACAGTGCAACAAACCGACAAAAGAGCAGCTAGCGGCTTCCGTGATTCTGGCGGGTGCCTCGGCGTTGCGCATGATTCGAGCCGAGCGCCGGCAGATGGGCTACATCGGCTGGAAGGACCTTGAGCCCGAGGAGGAGCGCCGCGTGCTGTGCACGTCATCGCCTTCGACCGAGGATATTTATCTTTCCGACCTGGTGCGAATTGGAGCCAAAAGCGGCGAGGTGCAAGAAGATCTGTGCTTGCTGGTGGGATCTGCGGCACAGCGCCGCCGCATGCCTGGCGTGGGCTGGTCCGTGTGTTCCGGGTTGCCTGCCGGCTCGATTCTAGAGGTGGAACCGGGGGTGTACAGCCTATCTCCCGAGGCCCTTTGTGTTGCCGTCGCCCGCGAGGTCGGCTGTATCCAGGCGTTTGCTCTGGCCCAGGAACTGTGTTCCAAGATTTCACTGAGCGATCGCGGGAAGTATCTACCTCCCTATACCTCGCCTGTTGCGAATAGACTTGCAAAGGACAAGGACCAACCGGCAGACGTGGGCTATTTTGAAGTCGAGCCGGTGCTGACGCCCGATCGCCTGGCAGATTACCTTGCGGCATGCAAGGGGAATGTGGCCAAACAGCTGCTGCGCCTGTGTCCCTACCTGTCAGAAAACCTGCGCTCACCCATGGAGTGCATCATGCTCGCTCTGTTTTCGCTTCCGTTTTCCTATGGCGGATTTGCCTGCGGTCCCTTTAAGACCGACTACAAGATCGAGTTCGATGACCGCGCGCAGGCAATCTCGGGGATGCCGCATGCAGTTTGCGATGCGTATCAGGAAACAGCCCGGTTTGACCTGGAATACAACGGTGAGCTGGGCCATTCTTCCCGGAAGGGACGTATCCATGATGAAAAACGCAACACGGGCTTGATTACTATGGGAATCGAGGTCGCGACGGTCAACAACGAAATGCTCTGTGACATGGAAGCGATGGAAGCGCTCGCATGGCGCATCCACCAGCGTATGCGAAAGCGGTACCGGAATCGTGTCGATGCCCGCAGAAAGAAGCAAGAGGCGTTGCTTAACACGCTGCGGGCGTGTTTTGGGCTTAAGCCGGTCTAATTCGCGTCGAAAATAGGGGGTTAATCATATGCCCTGGCCAAAATATGGCAAATATGAGTACTGTCACTAAATCAGTAACAGCAAAATCAAGGAATTTAGGACTCGGAGGCGTCGTAAAGTAAGAAGATAATAAACAAATGTAGAATAACTAAGCATCAGGTTGGCGACACTGAGCGCAAAATCTGTCCGAGAGGCCAAAATTGTCTGCTACTAAATTGGTAACAGTACTCATATTTGCTATTTTTTGGCCGCGGCACCCTGAGACGGGTGCCCCGGAGCTCCCCGTAGGGGAGCTCCGGGCTTCATGGGGGTACGAATGGTCCGCTCCGACCTGCAAAATCTGTGCTCACGATGCGAATGACGTCCCTAACCTTAAACTTTAGCTTGAACTTAGCTATAATGCGCTACGTTCCTACCAGGCTGTGGTTGCGGACGGACGAAATGCCCGCCCTAGTCCAAGACAGACGCGGTCAAAGGGATCCACGTAAGCGACCGCGTGCGCGCGGCGCGATCATGGCGCGTCCTAGATGTAAGCCGCACCGTCCGTTCTACTTTCTTTGGGGCAATACCGCCTCGCGGGCGAGCGGGTCAGTCGTGAAGGTGGCTGCGGCCTCCCGAGCAAACACCCCGGTGCGCAAGTGTGGGGTCAAATACCAGGTCAGCTGGTGGGAACAACCTGATATTCCGCGCAACGCACGGATCGTATACGACACAGAAGGCAGGGTAGTGGACATGGTGAGGGGCAGCTTGATGCACGCGGCTCGGTTAGGTGCTGGGACCGCAGCGGTCATCGCCGTTTTGGGCCTGAGCGGATGCGCGTTCAACCCGCTGTCTACGTTCACGACTCCCACGATCGACCAGATCGAGTACGAGACGGTCACGCCGGCGGTGTCGGACGATGCCCTGGTCACTCCCGGAACCCTGACGGTTGCCCTCGATACCTCCGATGCTCCGCAGGCCATGCAGGGCGCCGATGGTAACCTCACGGGCTACGCGGTCGACGCTGCCCGCGCCCTTGCAAGTCGCATGGGCCTCAAGGTTGCCTTCGTCGATGCGTCTTCTGCCGATTCCGCGCTTGGCGACAAAAAGGCCGACATCTTCATTGGCGACATCAATTCCACGGATGGTGACATCAGCACGCTTGGTACTTGCCTGTACGACGCTGCGGCAGTGTTCGGGAAGACGAGCGACGGCGAGTCGCTGAGCGTTTCCACCGAAACGCTTAACACCGCTACCCTGGGCGTTCAGACCTCCTCGGCCTCGCAGGAAGCGCTCGCCAAGCAGAGCATCACGGCCAACCAAAAGACCTTCTCCAACATCAACGAGTGCTTTGAGGCGCTCGAGTCCGGCGAGATCGACTACGTGATTTGCGACTCCACGGCCGGCGGCTACCTTGCGCGCCTGATGAGCCAGATCTCTTACGTCGGCGCGCTCGAGACGCCCTCGACGCTCGGCGTCGCGGGCCTCGCGGCCAACGATGAGCTATGCCGTGCCGTGAGCGATGCCCTCGATAGCATCACGGTCGACGGCACGCTCGAGGCGGTCCACTCCGTCTGGTACGGCACGATGCCCTATGACCTCACCACCAAGACGGTCTCGGGCGCCGACGTGCAGTCGACCGACACCGGATCCAGCGAGTCCGCATCCTCCGATTCGAGCAGCGAGGGTGCAACCTCCGAGGATAAATCGTCCAGCCAGGAGGGCATTATCACCGACGACGACATTAACAAGCTCAATAGCTAGTTATTGCTAGGGGTGGCGTCTCCCATGCGCTAGGAGAGAGGCCTCTTCACGGTTTCAACACGCATTGCCGGGCTTTCCCAACAGGGGAGCCCGGCTTTTTTGTTTCCATAAAACCAGCAGGTCAAAGACATTTTTTAGGTGCAAAGCCAAAGTCGCCGTCGCCCTCCTATAGCGCACTTTGCCACAGAAAAGTGCGAGACTTCGGTATGCGGTATCAAGCAATCGTTATTCGGGTCTTTAGGAATCCGCGTGATTAAATGCACGGCAATGGGTACATAGCCAGTACAGTAAGTCCCCGAGGCAGATTGGAGCCACGTATGGATATCAAGGTTTCTGGACGCAAGACGACGGTAACCGATGCTCTGCGTGCGCATGTGGATGAGAAGATCGGCGAGGCGCTCAAGGTTTTCGATATCGAGCCCATGACGGTCGACGTTGTACTTCGTTATGAGAAGAACCCCTCGAACCCCAACCCGGCAATCGTCGAGGTTACGGTTCGTGCCCGCGGTTCGGTGATTCGCGTTGCCGAGCACGGTGCGGATATGTATGCTGCCATCGACCTCTCTGCCGATAAGGTCACCCGCCAGCTGCGCAAGTTCAAGACCAAGGTCGTGGACAACCGCCAGGGCGGTGCCAGCGCAGCGGATGTCGCACCGGTCGAGCGCGTCGAGGATCTGGCCGACCTGCTGCTGCCCGAGGAGGAGGACGACCTGCTCGTCCGCGAGAAGGTCATCGATGTCACCCCGATGACTGAGGAGCAGGCGCTGGTGCAGACCGATCTGCTCGGCCACGACTTCTACGTGTTCGAGAACGCGACGACCGGCCTCATCAATGTGGTGTATCACCGTAAGAATGGTGGATATGGCATCATCAAGCCCCGTATCGAAACACTTGACGAGTAAAATACGTTAACTTGCATGAGTTAACGGTTGGCGGCCATCCCATGCGGGTGGCCGCTTTTTTACGTAAGGAGTCGCTTTGATGGACAAGGCTGCATCTACCGGCCATTCAGACCGCTGCCGCATCGTCGTCGATACCTGCTGCGACTTTAGCCCCGAGGTCGCCGCGAACCTCGATGTCGATATCTTGGGCTTCCCCTTTATCATCGATGGCGAGGAGCGCACGGACGATATCTGGTCGAGCATCAGCCCTAAGGAGTTCTACGACCGCATGCGCGCCGGCGCTCGCGTGTCTACCTCTGCCGTGTCGCTTGGTCGCTATATCGAGTTCTTTACCGAGTGCGCCAAAGAGGGCACGCCTACGGTCTACCTGTGCTTTACCTCGGCGCTGTCGTCGAGCTACAACTCTGCGTGCCAGGCGGCGGACGCCGTGCGCGCCGAGTATCCCGATTTTGAGCTGTACGTGGTCGACAACGCCCTGCCCTGTGCGACCGGCGAGCTCTTGGCGCTCGAGGCCGTCCGTCAACGCTCGGCGGGACTCACCGCCAAGCAGCTGGTCGACTGGGCAAACGAGGCCAAGACCTATGTCCACGGCTACTTTACGCTCGAGAGCTTTGACGCGCTGGCTGCCGGCGGCCGCATTCCGCCCGCGGCGGCACAGCTCACGGCAAAGCTCGATGTCAAGCCCGAGCTCTCCTACGACCTGGCCGGTTCGCTGTCGCTGATCGGCGTCAACCGCGGCCGCAAGAAGGCGCTCAAGTCCATCCTCAAGTCGTTCCGTGAGAACTACGTGCCCGATCGCACCATGCCCATCGCCATTATGACGGCCGATGCCGAAAAGGACGGCGACTGGCTCGAGGCCGCCATCCGCAAGGAGGAAGGCTGCGCCGACGTGACCATCATCCGCAGCTCTGTGGGCCCCACCATTGGCTCGCACGTGGGCCCCGGCATGGTGGCTTGCGCGTTTTGGGGCAAGAACCGCGCCGACAAGGCGTCGCTTTCCGACCGCATCGCCCGCCGCGTGCGCGGTCAGTAGGCAAGTAACGCGGCCGTAATCGATCCCAACTCACAGCCCAAACGCTGGCACCGAGTATTCAACCTGGTAACAACACCCAACCCAAAAGGAAAGGTTTCATGGCAAACAAGCTCTCCGTCGCATTCATCGGCACCGGAATCATGGGTGCCCCCATCGCCGGCCACATCCTGGATGCCGGCTATCCCGTCACGGTCAACAACCGCACTAAGTCCAAGGCGGCGGCGCTTATCGAGCACGGCGCAGTCTGGGCTGATACGCCGGCAGATGCCGTGGCGAACGCCGACGTCGTCTTTACCATGGTGGGTTATCCCTCCGAGGTCGAGGAGCTCTACCTGGCGGGCGACGGCCTGCTGGCCTGCACTAAGCCCGGCGCGGTGCTGATCGACCTCACTACGAGCTCGCCCGAGCTCGCCCGTGACATTGCCGAGGCCGCCCAGGTTTCCGGCCGCATGGCGTTTGACTGCCCCGTCACCGGCGGCGAGTCGGGCGCAATCGCCGGCACGCTCACGGCTATCGTGGGCGCCACCGAGAACGACATCGCCCCGGTCCGCGACATCCTGGCCACCTTTGCGGCCAACATCTGCTGCTTCGATGGCGCCGGCAAGGGCCAGGCAGCCAAGCTCGCCAACCAGGTGTCGCTGGGCGCCTGCATGGTCGGCATGGCCGATGCCATGGCATTTGCCGAGCTCAACGGCCTGGATCTGGAGAAGACCCGCGAGATGATCCTGGGCGGCACCGGCAAGTCCGGCGCCATGGAGAGCCTGGCGCCCAAGGCGCTCGACGGCGACTACAAGCCCGGCTTTATGGTCGAGCACTTCATTAAAGACCTGCGCCTGGCCCTTGCTTACGCCGACGACCGCGAGCTCGCGCTGCCCGGCGCCGACGTGGCCTTTACGCTCTACGACATGCTCGACGCTATCGGTGGCGCCAAGCTGGGCACCCAGGCCATCACGGTCCTCTATAAGGAGGAGGCCGATGCCATCGCCGCCGGTCTGGACTGGTCGCAGTATCGTCCCGAGGAGCATGGCGCTCACGAGGAAGGTTGCGGTTGCGGCGAGCACGGCGAGGACCATGAGTGCGGTTGTGGCCATCACCACGGCGAGGACCACGAGTGCTGCGGTGGCCACGGCCATGACGACGGCTACGAGTGCTGCTGCGGCCGCCATCACGGGGAGTAGCGCCTATGAGCTGGACGTTCGTGGTGCTTGCGCTGGTGCTCTTTCTCTTTGCGATCTACATCGGCTTTTTGTGCGGCCAGTGGGCCTGCGAAAAGCGCGTGATCACCAAGCGCGACTACTGGATTGCCAACTTTGCGGGTGCGGCGGCAGTCGTCCTGCTGACCTGGGTGTTCTCGCTGTTCCCGCTGGTGCAGTTTGCGCCGATCGGCTGGCTCGGTGGCTTTATCGCCGGCCTTAAGATGAGCTTTGGCGAGTCCGTCGGTCCGTGGCGCAAGCACGACGAGGTCTTTAACGTCAACAAGGCTCATCGAGCCGCCGCCGACGCGGGCGATGCCGAGGAACGCCGCCGTGCACGTCGCAATGGCGCGGCCGACCGACAGCTCATCTCGGTCACCGATGACAGCAAGGGTGCTGGCAAGCACGCCAAGAAATAAAAAAAAGAGGTAACTATGGCAGAAAACAAAGACGAACAGCTCACCGACGAGGAGCTGGCACAGCTCCAGCTGGCAGAGGAGAACGAGAACGCCGTCGATCGACTGGTCCAGGAGCTCGGCTGCCCCACGCGCCGCATCCGCCAGTTTGCCGCCCGCGTGCTGCACCTGCTTGCCGAGCGCGATCCGCAGCGCGTCGTGCCCTGCGTGCCCGCGTTGATCGAGGCGCTCGACCGCCCCGAGGCGCAGACCCGCTGGGAGGCCCTCGATGCCCTGACGGCGCTCGCCACCACCTGCCCCGAGCAGCTGGGCGATGCCTTTGAGGGCGCCGAGACCGCACTGTTCGACGAGATCTCTTCCACGCTGCGCTATGCCGCCTTCCGCCTGCTGTGCGTGTGGGGTGCCACGAGCGTCGAGCGTTCGCGCGAAGCTTGGCCCATCCTGGACGAGGCCATCCAGTGCTACCACGGCGACCTTGAGTATCGCGACATGCTCGGTTGCCTGTACGAGTTTTGCCAGGGCGAGATCGACGCCGAGGTTGCCGAGAAGCTTGCGCTGCGCCTTAAGTTCGATGCCGAGAACGGCAAGGGCAGCTATCTCAAGGCCCGTTCGAGCGAGATTTGCGAAATGCTTGTTAAACGTTTTGGCCTGGATCTCTCCAAAAAGAAGAAGCGTGCTAGCGTTAAAAAATCTGAGGCCGCCGAAGACGAGGAGTAACAGATTATGGCGCACGATGTAGTCCTGATTCCCGGTGACGGTATCGGTCCCGAGATTACGCAGGCCATGCGCCGCGTGGTCGAGGCCACCGGTGTCCAGATCAACTGGAACGTCCAGGAGGCCGGCGCCGGCGTCATGGACGAGTTTGGCACGCCGCTGCCCCAGCACGTGCTCGATGCGGTCGCCGAGACCAAGGTTGCCATCAAGGGCCCCATCACCACACCGGTCGGCACGGGCTTCCGCAGCGTCAACGTGGCCCTGCGCAAGCATTTCGACCTGTACGCCTGCGTGCGCCCTTGCCTGTCGCAGCCGGGCGACGGCTCGCGTTTCCGCGACGTCGACCTGGTTATCGTGCGCGAGAACACCGAGGACCTCTACGCCGGCATCGAGTTCGATGAGGGCGCTGCCGAGGTCGAGGAGCTCTCGCAGCTCGTCGAGCGTTCGGGCCAAAAGACCTTCGCCGCCGATTCCGCGATCTCGATCAAGCCCATCTCTATCGCCAAGAGCCGCCGTATTGTGGAGTATGCCTTTGAGTATGCCCGCCGCTGCGGCCGCAAAAAGGTGACGGCCGTGCACAAGGCCAACATCATGAAGGCGACCGACGGCCTGTTCCTGCGTGTTGCGCGCGAGGTGGCCGCCAACTATCCCGATATCGAGTTCAACGACAGGATCGTCGACGCCACCTGCATGGGCCTGGTCCAGAACCCCAACGACTTCGATGTCCTGGTGCTGCCCAACCTGTACGGCGACATCGTGAGCGACCTATGCGCCGGCCTGGTGGGCGGCCTGGGTATGGCTCCGGGTTCCAACATCGGTGCCGATTGCGCCATCTTTGAGGCAACGCACGGCTCCGCGCCCGATATCGCCGGTCAGGATATCGCCAACCCCACGGCCGAGATCCTCTCTGCTGCGATGATGCTCGATCACCTGGGCGAGAACGACGCTGCCAATCGCATTCGTGCCGCCGTATCTGCCACGCTCGACGAGGGCGAGCAGGTTACCGGTGACGTGCGTCGTGCCCAGACCGGCTCCGTTGAGGGCGCTGTGGGCACGCAGGCCTTTGCCGATGCCGTTATCGCGCACCTGGCCTAAGGTATGCACGCTGCAAACGCCTAAATAGTACTTAAGTGTTTGCGTATAACCTAAGAATCAATACGCCCGGCGCCTCGTCGGGCGTATTCTATTGGGGACTATGTTTCCTAACAAGGAGTAATTGATATGGGTCTGATTCAAAAGAAGGACGAGAAGGACGAGATCGACGGCATCCAGATCATCGAGCGCGGCGAAGGCCCCGACGGTGACGAGGACGAGAAGATCGATCTGGTCGCCGGCACGTCTGCCGAACATATCGCCGCTGGCACGACCGCCGAGGAGGAAGACGCTCGCCTGGAGGCAAAGATCGCCGCGGACGCCGCCGACGAGAACCTCATGCCCGAGGAGCAGGACGAGGATGACTCCGATGCGGACGACCATGCATCCAAGCACAAGAAGATGATGATCGCCGCCTTCGTGGTTGCAGTCGTGATCGCTGCCGTGGTCGGCTTCTTTATTGGCAATGGTGGTTTTGGCGGCAAGGGCGTCGGCTCGGCGACCCTGACCGAGGACCAGCTCGATTCGACCGTGGCAAGCTACAGCTACAACGGCAAGAAGAGTGACATCACCGCGCGCGAGGCCATCGAGAGCCAGTACAGCCTCGACACCGTCAAGGATAGCGATGGCAACTACACCGCTCCTTCTGCTGACGTCATCCTGTCCTACGTGCGCAATCAGATTCTGCTGGACGCTGCCGAGGACGAGGGCATTACCGTTTCTTCCAAGGAAATGAAGCAGTACGCCGAGGATTCCATCGGCACTTCGGACTACAAGACCATGGCCACGCAGTACGGCGTGTCCAAGGACCAGGCCAAGCAGATCGTCCGTCAGTCCGCGACGCTGCAGAAGCTCTACAAGAAGAAGGTGGGCGATAGCTCCGCAAGCATGCCGACCGCTCCGACCGAGCCTGCTGACGGCAACGAGGAGACCGCGAGCAAGGACTACGCCGATTACATCATCAAACTTGCCGGCGACGAGTGGGATAGCTCAAAGGGCACCTGGAAGGACGCCGATAGCACCTATGCCAAGGCCTTCGCCGACGATGCCTTTACGGCCGATAGCGCAACCTATAAGCAGGCCATGACCGCCTACTACACTGCCTACCAGCAGTACTCTTCGCAGGCTTCGAGCGCCAGCTCCAAGTGGACCGAGTATGCTAACGGGCTCTACGCCAAGGCCAACATCAGCATCTACGGTCTGTTTGCGTAAAGAGTCGCACGGCTCATCGAGCATCTAGCCGATTGACAGCAGAAAGCCCGCCAGCACGGAAGTCGTACTGGCGGGCTTTTTGCGTTGAGGGCGTGATTGGCGGCTTAATTATGGCTATTCATCTTTAAGCCCAAAAAGGCTATCGGCTTCATCGTCGGATATATATTCCAGCACATCGCCCGGTTGGCAGTCGAGTGCCCGGCATATCGCGTCAAGAGTTGAAAAGCGCACGGCAGAAACCTTGCCCGTCTTGATACGCGACATATTGACCTGGGAGATACCCACGCGTTCCGCAAGCTCTTTGGATGAAATCTTGCGTTCGGCAAGCATGCGGTCGAGCCGCAGAATAATCATGGATTCCCCCTAGAGCAACTCGTCATCTTGTATTTGCAGGATACACCCGTACTGGAAGACGCTGGCAATCAGGCTAATAATCAGGCCTGCAAAGACCATAGAGAGGTCGAGGTGCTGGCCGCCAAGCGCATCCGTAAAGTTGCCGCCAAATCCTGAGAGTATCAGCCCCGTGACTATGGCACCAAGAAGCTTCACAGCAACGCCGCCAATAAGGAACAAATATCCTACTTGACGTAGTATGCGGATGCATTCGAGGTCAAAGGGCCTGCCCGCCTTTTCAATGGCGGAGAAAAACCTGTATGCGCTTAGCACAATGGCAAGCGAAAGGCATGTCATCATGGCGCTCCCTATGGCAGTATGACCGTCGTGCGCGACAAGCATAAGAGGGGTCTGTTCATTGGCGCCGACGAGAGCGAGAGATGGCCCTTCGCCGGCATTAAGCTCTACGGATTGGAGGCAGAACCCTTGGGAGAGGCTAGGCAATATGAGTAGAAGCTCGATTGCAATGACTGCGAGGAGTCCCAGAGCGAGCGCTACGGCGGTGCAGATTGTGGCCCATTTGCAGTAGCGAGTGAGCTTCCTCAGATCGGCTATTGCCTGTTCGCGGTTGATGGGTTCATTCGATGTGGATACGTTCCAGCGGATCATAGCTCCTCCAACCAATGTCTAGAATGATATTTAAATCTTATAACATACTTAATGATAAACGATAAACAATTACAGATTAGAGTAAGTTATGTTTGTAAGACGAATAGCGAGAGCTTATGGCATATTTAGGGAGTGAGAGTTTGGAACGTGGGGGATGAACGAGTATCGAAATTTCCCGCAACCGCGCAAGTGCTTCATCGGGTCTCCCTAATTCATATGGAAAAGGAGCTGCAAACGATTGGAAATAACCGCTGAGCGGTCGAAAACTACCGTTCACCGATAATTTCTAAACTGGTTCTAACTGGTATTAAGTCAAAAAGACCAATTCACAAATCTTCACAATGACCTGCATTTTTTCTACATGCCTTTTTTGGCCACCCTGCGTTGTTTAGACACAGAAAAGGTTCCGATCTTTCGTCAAAGTATTTCGAAACGGTTTCAAAACCGCAGGTAGAAGTGTTAACGAGCGGTAAACGGTCGATTTATCGCCGTGAGCGGTGCAAAAACGTTTTACTGCGTGAATCAGCGAAAGCGACCTCTTCTGTGATGATATAGTGACAACAACACGTTACGTGGTTACTACCAGTTGAGAGACCACTGGTCTTCAAAGAACGCTTTCCAAGAAGCTTTAAGGGCGTCCGCCCGCTGGCTTCAGAAAACATCGGACTCAGATCGTACACACCTTCGGAAGGGAAATTTGAATGGTTGGCTTTATTCTTACCGGTCATGGACAGTTCGCACCCGGCCTCGCAAGCGCTATCGCTATGGTCGCCGGTGATCAGCCCGCTTTTACCGTCGTTCCTTTCGAGGGCGACCAGGCTGCTTCCTACGGTGAGGATCTCCGCGCCGCTATCACCGCCATGCGCGAGGAGTGCGATGGCGTGCTCGTCTTTACCGACCTGCTTGGTGGTACCCCGTTCAACCAGGCAATGATGATTGCCCAGGATGTCGACAACGTCGAGATTCTGACTGGCACGAACCTTCCCATGGTTATTGAGCTTCTGTTCCTCCGCGGCAACGCTACGCTCGCCGAGCTTGGCGAGCAGGCCGTGACCGTTGGCCAGACGGGCATCACCGCCCAGACGGTTGCCTCCGTCGCTGGTGCCGAGGAAGAGGATATCTTCGGTGACGAGGACGGCATCTAATGGCCGATTTCGGAGCCAGCGTCCTGAGCTCCTCGGTCGCTCTTTTAGGCCTGCTTGTCGTCATGGGCTTGATTTACACCATCTGGTCGCAAATCAACATGAAGAAGAAGCAGAAGTACTTCAAGGAGCTGCACACCGAGCTCAAGCCGGGTCAGGAGGTTCTTTTCGCCGGCGGTATCTACGGAACCGTCAAGGGCATCGAAGGCGAAAAGGTCCAGATCAAAGTCCGATCCGGTGCCGTCGTAGATGTTTCGCGTTACGCGATTCAGGAGATCAAGTAACTGTCGTCAGCAAATAACGAAAGGAAGCTGATCAACATGGCAGAACCCAACATTCTTCTTACCCGCATCGATAACCGACTGGTCCATGGTCAGGTTGCCACCCAGTGGAACTCCACCCTGGGCTCCAACCTTATCCTCGTCGCCAACGACGATGTGTCGACCAACACCATGCGCCAGAACCTCATGAAGATGGCCGCTCCCGCCGGCGTCGCTACGCGTTTCTTCTCCCTGCAGAAGACCATCGACGTCATTGGCAAGGCGAGCCCGCGCCAGAAGATCTTCATCGTGGCCGAAACACCGGAAGACGTGCTTACGCTCGTCAAGGGCGGTGTGCCTATAAAGAAGGTAAACATCGGCAACATGCACATGTCGGAAGGAAAGCGCCAAGTCGCCACCTCCGTCGCAGTTAACGACAAGGATGTCGCTGCGTTTAAAGAGCTGCAGGAATTGGGGGTGGAGTTGGAGATCAGGCGCGTTCCGAGCACGCCTGTTGAGGACACGAGCAAGCTCTTCTCGTAATCCTCGTGATCCACGTTGTCAGGATTGAAACCCTGACGTTCTGTACGTGATATCCAAAGTGCGTACATACATTTTGAAAGGAGGAGCAAGATGGAATACTCGATCATCCAGGTCGCTCTGGTCTTCATCGTCACGTTCGTCGCGGCAATCGACCAGTTCAACTTCCTCGAGTCTCTCTATCAGCCCATCGTCACCGGCGCCGTCATCGGTCTTATCCTTGGCGACCTCAACACCGGTCTTCTCGTGGGTGGTACCTATCAGCTCATGACGATCGGCAACATGCCGATCGGAGGCGCTCAGCCGCCTAACGCCGTCATCGGCGGCATCATGGCAGCCATTCTCGCTATCGCTACGGGCCTCGAGCCCAACGCGGCAGTCGGCCTTGCCATTCCGTTCGCTCTGCTTGGTCAGCTCGGCGTTACCCTGGTTTTCACGCTTATGTCGCCGCTCATGTCCTCCGCGGACAACATGGCCCACAACGCTGACACCAAGGGTATCGAGCGTCTGAACTACTTCGCCATGGCTCTGCTCGGCCTGATCTTCGCTGTCGTCGTCACCCTGTTCTTCATCGCTGGCGCTACCATCGGTCAGACCATCGCTTCCGCCATCCCGACTTGGCTGCAGACCGGTCTCTCCGCTGCAGGCGGCATGATGCGCTTCGTCGGCTTCGCCGTCCTGCTCAAGGTTATGATGAACCGCGATATGTGGGGCTTCTTCCTCATGGGCTTTGGCCTCGCGCTCATCACCGTTGCCAACGATTCGCTGGCAACCCCTGCCCTGCTCATCCTCGCTCTCATCGGCTTCGGCATCGCTTTCTGGGACTTCCAGCAGCAGACCGAGCTGAAGGGTGCAGCTGTTTCTGACGGAGGTGACTTCGAAGATGGCATCTAATGAGTATGTGATCCCGGAGCACTACGAGGATCTCACTCCTGCTCCGCAGCTCGACCAGAAGACCCTCAACAAGATGGCTTGGCGCTCCTGCTTCCTGCAGGCATCGTTCAACTACGAGCGCATGCAGGCCGCTGGCTGGCTCTACTCCATCATCCCCGGTCTGGAGAAGATCCACACCAACAAGAACGACCTCGCGGCTTCCATGAGCCACAACCTGGAGTTCTTCAACACCCACCCGTTCCTCGTCACCTTTGTTATGGGTATCGTGCTTTCGCTCGAGCAGAACAAGGTTGACATCCCCACGATCCGCGCCGTCCGCGTCGCCGCAATGGGCCCGCTCGGTGGTATCGGTGACGCCCTGTTCTGGCTGACGCTCGTGCCTATCACGGCCGGCATCACCTCCAACATGGCCATCAACGGCAACGCCGCTGCGCCGATCATCTTCCTGGTGATCTTCAACGTCGTCCAGTTCGCTCTGCGCTTCTGGCTCATGAACTGGTCCTACAAGCTTGGCACCAGCGCTATTGACGCTCTGACTGCCAACATGCAGGCCTTCACGCGTGCCGCTTCCATCATGGGCGTCTTCGTCGTCGGTTGCCTGGTCGTCACCATGGGTGGCACCCAGATCAACCTCCAGATCCCCAACGGCACCACCCGTGGCCTCTCCGCTACTACCGTGATCGTCTCCGAGAAGGAGGCCGAGAACTTCACCGGTATGGAGGGCATCGATACCGAGACCGCTGAGGCCGGTACCATCGCCATGACCGATGAGGACGGCAACGCCCTCACCGCTTCCGATGCCGACGGCAACGCTGTCGAGTGCGGCGTCACCGATCTGGGCAACGGCATGGAGTCCGTTACCTACGGCACCGTCACCGAGGATCCGGTCAACTTCTCTGTTGCCGACACCCTCAACACCATCGTCCCGAAGCTCGTCCCGCTTATGCTTACGCTGCTGCTTTACTACATGTTCGCTAAGCACAGCTGGACCCCGACCAAGGGCATTCTGCTGCTCTTCGTCCTGGGCATCCTGGGCGCTGGCCCGCTTGGTCTCTGGCCGAGCATCTGGTAAGGCTCTAGCTTGAGGGGTGTGTCCCTACGCGGCTCACACCCCGACCCCTTAAGCCATGTGTATGTTAAAAGCCGCGTGCTCGAAAGAGCGCACGGCTTTTGTTTTCTTGATGATTCGGGTGTTGCAGGCCGATAATGCTTAACACCCTAAGTAGTGGCCGAGTTTGAGAAAATGGGAGGATAGGATGGCGATCGGAGCGCGTAAGCAACCGCTGTACGATCAGCTGGTCGATATTCTGACCGAAAAGATTGACCATGAATATCGCGCCGGTGACATGATTCCTTCCGAGCGCGAACTTTCGGAGCGCTATGGTCTCTCGCGCACTACGGTACGCCTGGCTCTGCAGGAACTGGAGCGTTTAGGACTGGTGGTTCGGCAGCACGGTCGCGGTACCTTTGTGACCGACCGTTCGGCAAAGGCAACCAATCTTATGCAGTCCTACAGCTTTACCGAGCAGATGCGCGCGATGGGTCGCGACCCCGAGACCACGATTCTCGAGTTTTGCGAGATGGAGGCCGATAAGAATCTGGCCGAGCATATGGGATTGCGTATCGGTGATCGCATTTTTAAGCTCAAGCGCCTTCGTTCTGCCGACAACATGCCCATGATGGTCGAACGCAGCTATCTACCGGTTCGTCAATTTCTGTCCCTAAAGCGACCGCTGCTGGAGCGTAAGCCGCTTTACGATGTGATTGAGCAAGACTTTCAGCAAAAAATACGTGTGGCCGAAGAGGAGTTCTATGCGAGCATAGCCCGTCCCACCGATGCCCACCTTTTGGAAATTGTCGAGGGCTCGCCTGTGCTCGATTTGGTTAGGACTACGTATAACGAGTCAAACGAGGTTGTGGAGTATACGCTCTCGGTTGCTCGTGCCGATCAGTTTAAATACAAGGTTTACCACCAGCGTAGCGACTAGTGTTGGCATCGTTTCCATATGATGATTCTTTGTATTTAACTGGTTACTACCAGATAACCAACCGAAGTGTATAATTGCACGTCAGAGGATTACTTCTAGAGAGAGGTATTAGAAATGTTCGAGAAGAGTGTCGAGGAGCTCACCGAGCTCGGCGCCCAGATCACCACGGCCGAGATTGCTCAGCAGCCCGAGCTTTGGCGTGATACGCTCAACATCTATCGCGAGAACAAGGAGGCCATCGAGGCCTTTCTGGCCGAGGCTCGCGCTATGGGCGAGGGTCGTCTGTCCGTTGTCTTCACCGGTGCCGGTACGTCCGACTATGTTGGCGATACCTGCGCCCCGTACCTGCGTCACGCCGGCAACACTGATCTTTACGACTTTAAGCCCATCGCCACGACCGACATCGTGAGCGCCCCGCGCGACTTCCTGCGCGCCGAGGATCCCACGCTCGTGGTTTCCTTTGCCCGCTCTGGTAACAGCCCCGAGAGCCTTGCCGCCGTTGCCGTTGCCAAGGAGCTCGTCCACAACGTCAAGTTCCTCAACATCACCTGCGCTCCCGAGGGCAAGCTTGCCGTCGAGTCTGCCGATGATCCCAATGCGCTGACGCTGCTCATCCCGCGCGCCAACGACAAGGGCTTCGCCATGACTGGTTCCTACACCTGCATGACCCTGCTCTCCACCCTTATTTTCGACACTGCCTCTGACGAGCAGAAGGCCGAGTGGGTCGAGACTATCGCCAAGATGGGCGAGGAGGTCATCTCCCGTGAGCCTGAGGTCGCCGATTACCTGGCTGGCGACTTCAACCGCGTGACCTACTTGGGTTCTGGCTCCTTCGGTGGCCTTGCCCAGGAGAGCCAGCTCAAGATCCTCGAGCTTGCCCACGGCTTGGTTGCCACCTCTTACGACACCTCCATGGGCTATCGTCACGGACCCAAGTCCTTCGTCGACGACAAGACCCTCGTCTTCGTGTTCGTCAACAACGACGCCTACACCCGCCAGTACGATATCGACATCCTCAACGAGATCGGTGGCGACGACATCGCTCAGCACACTGTTGCCGTTCAGCAGGATGGCGCTACTGTCTATGAGGGTGAGTCCTTCACCTTCAAGGGCTATGAGGCGCTCCCCGAGGGCTACCTTGCTCTGCCGTTCGTGATGTTTGCCCAGGCCATCAGCCTGCTCAACTCCGTGCGTGTGGGCAACACGCCCGATACGCCGAGCCCCACCGGCACGGTCAACCGCGTGGTCAAGGGCGTGACGATTCACCCCTTCACCGCTTAATCGCGTCCCCCTGTAAGGGCGCCCGTCCGCTCATAACGGCGGGCGGGCGCTTTTTGTTTTTAGGTGAGCTGGGTATAAGCATCATCACGGTCAACTGCTTTAGAAGCAAGGAGTGCATATGAGCACGTACGCAATTAAGGCTGACAAGTTCTTCTTGCCGGCAGGCCCGCAGCTGGGCGGCTATCTCATGGTCGAGGACGGCGTCTTTGGCGCCTGGCAGGCCGATGAGCCCTCTTGCGAGATTAAGGACTACACGGGATCGTGGATCGCACCGGGCATGGTCGATACTCACATCCATGGCTTCTACAACCACTCAACTACCGATAACGATCCCGAGGGCATCGATATCAGTTCGACCGAGCTCGCCCGTCGCGGTACCACCAGCTGGCTGCCCACGACGTTCACCGATGGTGTCGAGCAGATCAAGGACGCCTGCGCTGCCATCGCGCAGGCCGACGAGGGCCGCGGCCCCGACTTCTGCGGCGCCCGCATCCAGGGCATCTACCTTGAGGGTCCCTTCTTTACGATGAAGCACGTGGGCGCACAGAACCCCGCTTATCTGATCGACCCCTCCGAGGAGGTCTTTGACCAGTGGCAGGAGGCTGCCGGCGGGCGCATCGTCAAGAGCGCTATGGCCGCCGAGCGCGACGGCGCTGCTGCCTACGCTGCTGCCCTGAACGCAAAGGGCGTGGTGACCAGCATCGGTCACTCCGACGCCACTTACGAGGAGTGCGTCGCCGCTATCAACGCCGGTGCCAGCTGCTTTACGCACACCTACAACGGCCAGCGCGGCCTGCATCACCGCGAGCCCGGTGTCGTGGGTGCGGCCATGTCCACCCCCGAGACCTACGCCGAGGTTATCTGCGACGGCAAGCACGTGAACCCTGCCGCCATCAAGGCGCTGCTGCAGGCCAAGGGCTGGCAGCACACGGTGCTCATCACCGACTGCCTGGGCTGCGGTGGCATGCCCGAGGGCAGCTACACCAGCGGTGGCATGGACGTCATCATGAAGGACAACCTGTGCTGGCTCGCCGACGGCAAGAGCATCGCCGGCTCGGTGCTCACGCTTGCCCAGGGCGTCAAGAACATCGTCGACTGGGGTATCGCCAGCGCCGATATTGCTATTCGCATGGCAACCGAGGTGCCGGCACGCTCCGCGCACATCGAGGATAAGTGCGGCAGCATTATGCCTGGTCGCGACGCCGACTTTGTCGTGTTCGACCACGAGCTTACCCTCGTCGAGACGTATGTTGGCGGCCAGAGCGTCGGCAACGCATTTACTGAGTAACGACAGAAAAAGACGGCGGGCCCGAATTTGCTCGGACCCGCCGTATGGGTTAACGCTCAAAAGCACCTTAACAGTTACAGCTTGTTAGCGATCTTCTTTGCCGTGCGCTTAACGCCGGCCACCAGGCCTCCTGCAGGATGCTCCTTCTCGTATGCTAGGCGCTTCTCGCGCTTGGCGTACTCTTCGACGATGATATCGCCATATTCGTCTTCGATCTTGTCGAAGAAGTCGACGGCGCCCTTAATTTCCTCAGCGGTCGGGTGTCCCTTTTGGACACCGCCGGCGAGTTTGAACGGCCCCCACGTATCAAAGCCGGGGCAGCCGTAGACACCCATAAAGATGGCCTGCCTCATGCGGCAGATGCCATCGATATCCTTGCCGTACCACTTGTTTTTGCCACCGTAGGTCATAAGGCCAAACACCTTGTCCTGCGGCTGCAGCACGTTCGTGAGCACGCGTGCCATGTCCTTGTCGATCTCGGAGTAATAGATGCCCGTGGCGACACCGATCAGATGATATTCGTGCAGGTTGGGATACTCGTTTTTACCGAGTGACTTCACATCGAGGGTATCGATCTCAGGGTGCGCCTCGACGATGGCGTCCACGAGCTTTTTCGTATTGCCGTGATGGCGCGAGGCGTAGAGGATGATGGTTCGCATAAGAAGGCCTTTCAGCTGTAATTGCATCAATGTCTGTATGGTACCCCGTTACATGGCTGGGATACCGGACGCATCGATGAACGTGCAGGCTTGTCCTTTGGTCAGGGCTGAGACGGGTACTTGTGAGCAAAAAGCAGTTGTTCGAAAGGATGGGCAATGGAATACGCTCTCTCCAACGATTCGATTTCTATTAAGGTGTCCACGGCTGGCGGTTCGTTTACCTCGATCGAGGCTGGAGGTCGCGAGTATCTTTGGCAGGGCGATCCCGCCGTATGGTCCGGCCAGGCACCGATTTGCTTCCCGATTTGCGGAGGCTTGCGCGACAACAGCGCCATGACGTTTGCCGGGCATCATGTAAAGCTCGCTCGCCACGGCTTTGCGCGCAAGCAGGAGTGGAAGCTGCTGAGCCAAGGCGAGAACGAGCTGGCGATGTGCCTGGCTTCGGAGGATAACGCCGCGCTGCTGAGCGATTATCCGTATCCGTTTAAGCTTGTCGCCCGCTATACGCTCGAAGACGCCGCCGTGCGCGTCTCCTATGAGGTTACCAACGAGGGCACCGAGGACATGCCGTTCTTTATCGGTGGGCACCCCGGCTTTAGGTGTCCGCTCGATGAGGGCGAGGCCTATACGGACTACGAGTTGCACTTCGATAAAGACGAGGCTGCGGAGCTTTGCACCGCCGTACCCTCGACCGGATTGATCGATGTAGCTAACCGCTCCAAGAACCCCATGGTGGGAAAGACGCTGCCCCTGTCGCATGAGCTCTTCGATTTTGCGGAGACCATCTTTGACGTGCTCGAGAGTCGTCAGGTCACGCTTTCCAAGAAGGACGAGGACAAGGGCGTCCGCCTGAGCTTTGAGGGCTTCCCGTACCTCATCGTGTGGAGCAAGCCCGAGGGCGATTTTGTGGCGGTTGAGCCTTGGGGCGGCCTTTCGACCTGCTCTGATGAGGATGACGTGCTTGAACACAAGCGCGGCTGCCTTGTCGCCAAGCCCAAGGAGACCGTCGTCCGTTCGTTCACGATTGAGATTCTGTAATTCCGTTTTGTCGACTCGTATCGCGAGGCATAAGGAGCCTGCGAGATAAGGAGCTAGAAATGATCCTCACCGTTACGATGAATCCGTCCGTCGATACGCGCTATCAGCTCGACGAGCTCGTCATCGACGACGTCAACCGCGTGACGCCCGAAAAGACCGCCGGCGGCAAGGGCCTCAACGTGGCCCGTGTCCTGGGCCAGCTGGGCGACGATGTTGTTGCTACCGGTCTGCTCGGCGGTCACATGGGCGCCTACATGGCGGAGCTCATGGATGCCAACGGCATCAACAACGACTTTGTGCCTATCAAGGGCGAGACCCGCATCTGCCTGAATATCCTTCACGCTGGCAACCAGACCGAGCTGCTCGAGAGCGGCCCGACGATTGCCCCCGAGGAGCTCGATGCCTTTACCGCCAAGTTCACCGAGCTTGCGAGCAAGGCCGACGTCGTCACTATCTCGGGTTCGCTGCCCCGCGGCGTCGAGGCGGACTACTATGCCAAGATTACGGGCATTGCCGAGAACGCTGGCGCCAAGGTACTGCTCGACACCTCGGGTGCCTCGCTCGAGGCCGCCCTTAAGTCCGAGGTCAAGCCCGAGCTGGTTAAGCCTAACCTGACCGAGATCAACGGTCTTCTGGGCACGAGCTTTACCACCGACGATGTGGACGAGCTCCGCGGCGCGCTTGCCTCCGACGCCCGCTTCTCCGATATCCCCTGGGTCGTCGTGTCCATGGGCGCCGCCGGCTCCGTGGGCTTCCACAACGGCCGTGCGTTCCGCGCCAAGACGCCCGATATCCCTGCCGTTAACGCTACGGGCTCCGGCGACTCCACCATCGCCGGCTTTGCGCATGCCATCGCTGCTGGCGCGGACGACGAGACGGTGCTGCGTACCGCCAACACCTGCGGCAAGCTCAACGCTATGGATCCCATGACCGGCCATCTGGTCATGGACCGTTGGGACGAGGTTTACAACGGCGTTGTCGTAACCGAGCTGTAAGAGTTTGGGTTGCGCCTCGGTATTGCTTGCTACCTGTTGGTCCGTGTGGACGACAAGTGCGGTAGCATTATGCCGGGGCGCGACGCCGACTTTGTCGTGTTCAATCCCGACCTTACCCTGGTCGAGACGTATGTGGGCGGCAACAGCGTCGGTAACGCGTTTACCGAGTAGCTGCCAAAGTGACGATCCGAGAGGGGATTTAGATGATTTACGGTGCACTGGGCGATATCGAGGAATACCGCGGAATGCTCAAGGGTCTCGACGTGCTGATCGATTGGCTCGAGGAGCATGACCCGGCGGAGCTCGAGGTCGGTAGCCATCAGATTCTGGGCGACAAGGTCTTTGCGAACGTCATGGCTCCCACGACGCGTCCCGAGGCCGAGGCTCACTACGAGACGCATCAGCGCTATCACGATGTGCAGATCGATGTTGAGGGTCGCGAGGCCTTTAAGGTCGCCACGGGCAGCCTGACGCTGGTTCAGGAGTTCGACGAGAAGGACGACTACGATCTGGTCGATTCCGACGCCTCGATCGCCGGCGATCTGGCCGACGACAAGTTTGCGCTGTTCGTTGCCGGCGAGCCTCACATGCCCACGCTCGAGTTCCCGGGCGATGGCGCGCGGCCGGTCAAGAAGATCTGCTTTAAGCTGCTCGCCGACGCCTACTGGGAGGAGTAGCGAGCTGCTCGGCTGAGCTGTTCGTGTTGCAAGCGTGATCCCTCGGGGGTCGCGCTTGAGCCCCGTTGATCGTGGTTTCCCGTTTGGGGAGCCATGGTCGGCGGGGTTTTTGTTTTTGAACAGGGGAGTTGCTGATGGCGTGGCGCTTGCATTGGCGATGCGTTCAGGAAAATCGGCAACAAAAAAGCCGCCCGAAGGCGGCTATCTTGTGCAATGGAGCCAGCGACCGGGCTCGAACCGGTGACCCCCGCTTTACGAGAGCGGTGCTCTACCAACTGAGCTACGCTGGCGGCCATGTGGTGACGCAACTGAGGCGTCAACGGCTGTCTATGATACGGGACATCGCAAATCCGCGCAAGTGTTCTGACGGCTTTTCTCACTTTAAATGCACTAATATTGGAGACGTGATGTCTTGCTCTTACGGGCCTCGAACAGAATGGGGCGGCGATGGCTCAACCCAAGATTCTTCTTACGCGAATCGATGACCGCTTTATTTACGGGCAAGACGTTGAGCTGTGGAATGAAGCGATTGGCTCTAACCTGGTCCTGATCGTCAACGACGAGATCGCGGTGGATTCGCGCAAATGGGCACCCATGAGGGTGGCGGCGCCCGAGGGCGTTTGGACGCGGTTCTTCTCGGTGCAAAAGACCATCGATGTTATCCATACCGCAAACCCGCGTCAGCTGATCCTGATTATGGTGGCTTCTCCCGCGGATGCACTCGCGCTGATTAAGGGCGGCGTGTCTATCACCAAGATCAGTGTGGGTCACATGGCTGCAGGGGAGGGTAAGCGCTCCGCAACACCCGCAGTTGCCGTGAGCGATACGGACGCAGCCGCCTTTAGAGAGCTGCTAGACCTTGGCGTGGAATTGGAGATCCGCTATCTTCCCGACGCTGAGCCTACTCCCATCGAAGCTTTGTTCACTTGATCCTCTGGGAGCGAAGGAAAAGGGATCATTTTGCCCCCGCGAGGGCTGCGGAAATGTGGCACATGGGGACGTTCCTTTTCTGCCGGCCTTTTGGGAACGTCCCCAAGTGTCGGCAGGTTGGGACAGTTCTTCTCCCTGGCGCCAAAGACTGTCCCCGATGACTAGTCGTTTAAGAACGTCCCCAATGACTAGGTAGAAAAGCGCCCGTCGGCGGTGGTGCCGGCGGGCGCTGCTGTGCGATATGTCGCGTAGTGGGCTTAGTGCCTCATAAAGTGATACTCGATCACATTGCTGTAGGGGTGACCCGGGCCCACGATGCCCTGGGGGAACAGCACGTGGTGCGGCGTGTCGGGGTACATCTCGGCCTCGAGGGCAAAGCCGGCGCCCCAGCCATAGTTGGCGTCGTCCTTGGCGTGCTCGTCGTCCAGCCAGTTGCCGGTGTAGAGCTGCACACCCGGGGCGGTGGTGTAGTAATCCATCTCGCGACCGGTCCACATCTCCTCGACGTGCAGGGCGCGGCGCAGGTTACGGCCGTACTGGTAGCCGCCGATGCACAGGCAGTGATCGTAGCCACGGGCCTGCTTAATCTGCGGATCGTCGGCTTCCATACCGGGTGCGACGGGACGCAGCTCACGGAAGTCGAACGGCGTGCCCTCGACCGGAGCGATCTCGCCGGTGGGGATGTTCTGGTCGTCGATGGGCAGGTAGTGGGCAGCGTTGGCAACAAAGAAGTGCTCGCAGTCCATGCCGGCATTGTGGCCGGCAAGGTTAAAGTACGTGTGGTTGGTCATGGACACGTAGGTGGCGCGGTCGCTCTCGCAGCCGTACTCGATGCGGAAACGACCCGTCGGCGTCACGGTAAACACGGCCGTAAACGTGCGGTTGCCGGGAAGTCCCAGCTCGCCGTCCTCGAGCGAAGTGGTCATGCGCACGGCATTGTGGGCCTCATCGAGCTCAACGTCCCACACGCGCTTGTGCAGGCCGTGCTCAAGATCGCTGTGCAGGTTGTTGACACCCTCGTTGGCTGGCATATGCCAGTCCGTGCCATCGATGGTGATCGTGGCGCCCGCGGTGCGGTTGGCTACGGGGCCGATAGTCGCGCCAAAGCAGGCGGGGTTGTCAAAGTAATCCTCGAGCTTATCGAAGCCCAGCACCACATCGCGCACGTTGCCGGGGATGTCGGGCACGTCGACGCCCAGCACAGTTGCGCCGTAGTCCATAATGCGAACGCAGATCTCGGGCCCGTTGAGGGTGTAGCGATGAACGGGGGTACCGCACGGCGCGGTGCCGAAAAGCTCGGAAGTGATCATTTGGTTCCTAACATCGAGGTATTTCGGACAAACTGTAGCGCGAACAGGCGAGATTATCACTACACCTCACTAAAGCAGGGGGTATTTTTCTTAAAAAAAGTAATGAAGGCGCAGCTGAAGCGTTTATTTTTGGTCCGCGCGAATCTGATACAATTTGTTCGTTACTGTTTGAATTGATGTATGCGTGGAACAGCGAGGACTCATCGTGATTAAGGCAGAGCGACAGGATAGGGTTCGTCAGCTGCTCGAGGAGCAGGGAACGGTCTCGGTTAAAGAGATTTCTGATGCATTAGGTGTCTCGGACATGACGATCCGCCGCGACCTTGAGGAACTCGCGAGCCTGGGCGAGATTGAGCGCGTGCATGGCGGTGCCCGCAGCGCACAGGGTCGCCCCCATGCGATGCTGCGCCATGAGTACTCGCACAGCGAAAAGCGTTCCAAGCATGCCGAGGAAAAGCTGCAGATCGCGCGCCGTGCCGTGGAGCTCATCGAGGAAGGCTCGACCATTTTTTTGGGTACGGGCACCACGGTGGAGCAGATGGCCTCGATGCTGCCGGCGTGCCGCTTGCGCATCGTGACCAATTCGCTTTCGGTTTTTAACCTGCTCGAGGAGCGCGAGGACTGTGACCTGTGCCTGGTGGGTGGTATGTACCGTCGCCGCACTGCCGCCTTTGTTGGCCCCACGGCCGAGGACACCCTGCGTGCGCTGGGAATCGACGCGGCTTTTATCGGCGCCAACGGCATCTTGGACGGTGACGTGTCCACGTCCAACATGGACGAGGGCCGCATCCAGCAGCTCGCCTTTAGCAAGGCCGATTCGCGCTATCTCATCGCTGACTCCAGCAAGATCGGCAAGCGCGACTTCTACACCTTCTGCCGCCTGGACAGCCTGGACGCCGTGGTATGCGAGCCGAGCATTTCGGCAGAAGACCGCGCCACCATCGAGGAGCACACACAGGTCATTTGCTAGCTAACGCTGCAGGAGATACTTCTTCCCTCTGCCGCTGCGGGGGATAACCATTTCACAATGACGCGCAAAATGACGCGCAAATGTAAAAACGCCATTTGCGCGTCAAATAATATGACACGTAAAAATTTGCGCGTCATTTTACGTGTCAAAGTGACGCGAAATGACGCGTAAATGCGCTCGGGCGAGGTGCCCAGCTTAAAAACTAGACCAAACGGGCGTAGTTCTGCGATTGGTGGAAAACGTGAGCGATGTAGATCGTTTCACGCTCAAACTTGTAAAGACACACGTAGTTGTTGACGGGAAACGATTGGTAATTGCGCGCCGCCAACTCACGTATGTGTGAGAGGGGTCGTAGGAGCGGCTGCTCGCGAAGCAAATCAAGCTGATATTCAAACTCAGCAACGAAATTGCCCGCTGTGCGCGGATTCTTAAGGATTTGGGCAAGGTATCCGACGATACTCTCGTACTCATACTGCGCGCTTTTGAGAATTACGACGTTATAAGCCATATTTGTCTCGAATCGAGGTCGCGAAGGAGTCGTAGTCGCTGTAGTCGCCTTGCGAAATCTCATCTTCTGCCAACATCATTCGAGACAGCAGCTTGGCCTTGGCGATTTCGTCTTGCATGAGGCGATACTGGTCGCTGCTGATGCAGTGCATGGCCTCGTAGCCGTTTTTGGTAACGGTGACGTCGCGCTCAGACTCAACAAGCGCGGTAAATGCAGCGGTGTCCTTCATGTCTCGGACAGGCACACAGGTGGACATAGGTACCTCCTTTGCGTTGGGCCATAATTGTGCCACGTCATAAAAAATTGTTGGCGCCGCCGAATTGTCTCAATCTGTAACAGGTAGGACCGAAAAGTTCGGTTAGATGTTACGGATTGAGACAAACGTGCGGCGCGGGCCGCTCAAAAGCAAAAAAGGCAGATACGACCAAGGATGCGGGGCATCTACCGGGAAGGTCGTATCCGCCACACGGAAAGAGGCGCATGGACGCAGCGCCCATGCAATCGGGATTGGTAAGGTGCTCAATTGCGCGCGATAGTCGCGGCGGCCGGTGGAGCAGGCTTGCAAGCAGGGGCAAGTGACACGCTCAACACGATTCAAAAAACAAAAAGGCCAGGATGCAGTTCATCCGGCGGTGTGTTCATCGCCTTTGTTGCCAGATTGTTCTGCACGCCGGCGCGTTGCGACGAGTTATGAGCCCATATCATGCTGAGAAGGCAAAGCCCAAGAACAAAAGTATCCCCGTCGGACCTAAGTTCCGACGGGGGGCTACGGTGCGCTATCGCGCTGAATGGGTGTGATTACAATTGAGTGGCACAGATACCCTCAACCATAGCGGGAACAGCGGCAACGCCCTGCTCGACCATGCAGTTTACATCGATATCGGTGTAGAACGCGATGTGGTTGGTGAGCAGCACGTTGGGGAACTGGCGTAGGTAAGCCATCTTGCGGTTGGCAAGAATGTCGTGCATACGGTTCTCATGGTAGATGCCCACTTCGTCCTCGAAGACGTCCATAGCAAGCGCACCGATCTTTTCGAACTCAATCGCCTCGATGACGGCATCGGTGTCGATGAGCTCGCCGCGCGAGACGTTGACGATGGTCACATCTTCGCGCATCTTGGCGATGGCATCGGCATTGATGATGCCGCGGGTGGAGTCCATGAGGGGCACGTGCAGGGTGATGACGTCGGAGTTGGCAACGAGCGTATCCATGTCAACGTACTCGAGGCTGTCGCGGTTTGCCAGCTCGGCATTGGGATAGGGATCGTAGGCCAAGATCTTGCAGCCAAAGCCGGAGAGGTTGTCGATGACGGTGCGACCAATGCGGCCGGTGCCAACCACGCCCACGGTCAGCGTGCGCAGTTCGCGGCCCAGCAGCCCGTCCAGGGAGTAGTCATTCACCTGCTGGCGCCAAATGGCGGCCTTGCAGCGGCGCAAGGCCATCAGGATGAGCATAACGGTGAACTCGGCAACGCCGTAGGGCGGATAGGCGGTGTTGCACACCTTGATGCCCAGCTCCTGGGCGCGCTTGACGTCCACGTGGTTGAAGCCGATGCAGCGGATAGCGATGTAGCGAACGCCCAGCTCGTGCGCGCGCTCCACCAAAGCGGCGGACATCACGGATTTGTTGTTGATGATGATTCCCTCGCAGCCTGCAACGGAGTCAATGTTAGCTTCGGAGAGGATTTGAGTGTCAAAGGAGATGGAGTAGCCTGCTGGAAGATTGGCGGCAGCGCGCATGTAGGCGGCGACCTCGTCGTCGCGCAATTCGAACAGTCTGATGTTCATAGCGTTCCTTTTCTATGTCGGCGTATGATACGTCGCGGCCGGTGCCCGTGTGGCCCGTCCGCCGCGCTCGGGGATACCGTTCCCGTGGCGCATTCATCGTCGTTACGATAATAGGCGGTTTTTTCGTGCTGCAACATCGCATAACCAGCACTTCCACGATTGCTATTTCACCTACGCAGTGAAAGATTTGAATGTGCGTGAAATTGGCAGGCCCTATGACGGAAGGTATAGTTATCTGAGACGATGATAGGAGGGCGCCGTGAGTTCCGATCGAAGCAGGGAAATTGTTCGTATTCTCGAAAGCAGGGCGTCCTGGACAACGGCGTCTCAGATCGCTTCGCAGGTTGGATGCTCCTCCCGTACTGTCAAAAGCGACATCACCGCGCTGAATCGCACCCATGAGGGCATGATTGTTGCCAGCTCGAAGGGCTATCGTATCGAGGATGCCACAGCAGCGGCGCAGCTGCTGTCGCAGCAGGCGAACGAGGTGCCGCAGACGGCCGAGGCGCGCAAACGTTATATTCTGTTTGAACTGCTGATGCGCCACCGCAAGGTGCGCGCGGCTGATTTGGCGGAAAGCCTCTATATCTCGCTTTCGACGCTCGATAATGAGCTGGTTGCCATCAAACGAGAGTTGTCCGGGTACGGCCTGGTGCTGCGTTCGCGCGCGGGCTCGCTGTATATCGAGGGCAGTGCATCGGGTGAGAAGAAGATGGTCAACCAGCTGATCTTTGACGAGACGAAGGACTATTTCAGCCAAATCGACCTTATCAATCGCTATTTCCCCAAGCTCGACCTCGCGCAGTTGCAGGAGCGCATCGACGCATGCCTGAAGCGCCGCGGGTTCTACATCAACGGCTATGCGCTCTCGAGCCTCATCATACATATTGCCATCTTCGTGGAGCGCACAAGCAATGGGTTCGAGTCGGTACCGACGACGGTCAAGGCGGCTCAGCCCGCCGGTAACGAGGCGCGCGAGGGTCTTGACGAGGTGGCGGGTGAGGTTTGCGCGGCTATCGAGGACCTTTTCTCTGTGCTCGTGTCCGATGCCGATCGCGATGCCGTCCGCTTGATGCTGGGTGCAAACTTGATTCATGCGAATCGTTTTGAACCAAGTGACCCGGAGCACCGGCATGCGCGCGAGCTGTTGGGTTCGATTGTGGAGCGCGTGCACGATCAATTCGGGCTTAATTTGAGCGATGGCGAGTTTGAGCTTCGTTTCTCTCTGCATCTGGCCAATATGCTATCCCGCGTGCGCTGCGGGATGCTGTTGCGTAACCCGCAGCTCGAGGCCATCAAGAGCAGTCAACCGTTTATTTACGATGTTGCGGTGTCTGTCGCCGATGTCATCGCTGCGGAGACCGGCCTTTCTGTCAACGAAGACGAAATCGCCTACATCGCGCTCCACGTGGGGTGCTTGGTGGAGGGGCAGCGCGCCAATGCCGATAAACTGCATGCGCTGGTGGTGTGCACACGTCACAACGCCTACGAGACTCATATCGACAGTTTCCTCGATGCCCTTGATGCTTGTGTGGTGGTTGAGGGTATCGTGCCTGCCATCGACGCGGCGGGTGACATCTCGCGCGTTGACCTCGTGATTTCAACCGTGCCGCTGTCGGGGTATTGCCCGGTACCGGTGGTTAATGTCTCTCCGTTCTTTAGCAAGCAAGATATTTCGCTGATGCGTGAGCGTGTCGAAGCGCTGCTTAAGGCGCGCCTGCGGACAAACCTTGAGTGCAGCATGCGCACCTTCTTCACCGAGGATTTCTTTGCGATCGAGCCCGAGGTTGACGATTGGCGCGATGCGATTTGCAAGATGAGCGCGCCGCTGATCGAGGGCGGCTACGCGTTTGAGAATTTTACTGAGCGCCTACTGGAGCGTGAGGACATCAGCTCCAGTGCATACTGTGACATCGCGATGCCACACCCGCTCGATATGGACGCCAAGCGCACTGCCGTCTCGGTCGCTCTGTTCCCGCGCGGCCTTGCGTGGAACAACGCGACGGTGCATGCGGTGATCATGCTGTCGATTACCCGTGATGACCGGGCGTTTTTTGGCGAGCTGTTCAATTACATCTCGGGCGTGCTGCTCAAGCCCGGTGCTGTGCGCGCCATCTCCCATGCAAAAAGCTATCAGGAGTTCTTGGACGCCCTGCTGCGTTGTGCGTAGGGTTTGCGTACAAGCGGGGGTGGCTACGTCAAAAAGGCCCTCCGTCGGGTGGTCGCCTTCTCGCTTGTCGCTTCGCGACATTTCAACTCATAAATAACAACGCCCGCTCGAGCACATACTCGGGCGGGCGTTGCATGAAAGGAGGGCCTTTGATACGCGGGCGAGGTCTACTTGATGAGCTGGTGGGCAGCCATGCGATCCATGGCCTCGATGACCAGCTTGCGAGGCATGCCCAGGTTCAAGCGCACGAAGTCGGCGCCGTTCGCGACATAGAAGGTGCCATCGCCCACGATGACGCCCGCCTTCGCTGCCATGTGGTTGCAGATTTCGGTTGCCGTGGCGCCCGTGCCAGCGATGTTCACCCACGGTAGGTAGGATGCATCCATACGCATGAGCTCCCAACCCTTCATCTTCTCCTCGATGAAGGCGGCGGTCTGTGCATAAGACTCGCGCAGATAGTCGGTGATCTGGTCCAGCCACTCCTCGGACTCATCGTAAGCGGCGATGATGGCGGCGCAGCCAAACGTGTTGGGAGAGGTAATAGAGTTCATCTCCAGGCGATGGCGGAAGATAGTGCGGATGCGCTCGCTGGGGATCATAGAGTAGGAAGTCTTGAGGCCGCCCAGATTAAAGCCCTTGTTGGGCGAGGTGAGTACGATAAGGTTGTCCAGATAACGCTCGGCCAGCTGCAGGGCCGAGATGAACGAGCCGGTCATGATGTGCTCGCAGTGAACCTCATCGACCACCAGTAAGCAGTTGTACTTGTGGCAGATCTCGGCGACGCGGGTGATTTCATCGAGCGTCCAGATGCGACCACCGGGGTTGTGCGGCGAGCAGAACAGGTGTACGCGTGGACGGAAACGATCCATCTGTTCCTCGAGCAGGTCGAAGTCGATGCGATAGGTGCGATCGCGATAGATGAGCGGGTTTTCGATTGCGCGGAACCCGTTGTTGTGCGCCGCGTAGCCAAAGGGGTCGTAGACCGGCGTGTTGAGGATGACGCAGTCGTTGGGCTGGCAGAATGCCTGATACAGGTAGTGGATGGTCGGGACGGTTCCATAGGCGAGTGTGATCCACTCGCGCTTGACCTCGTTGTTATGGCGGCGGCGCTGCCAGTTGATGACGGCGTTGTAAAAGCCGTCGTGCGCATAGCCATAGCCGTATGCTCCGTTTTGGGCTACCTCGGCCAGACGCGTGCAGATTGCGGGGGCGGCGGCAAAGTCCATGTCGGCGATCCACATGGGAATGTAGTCATCCCCAGCCTTAGGGAATTTCTGCTTGATGATGGCGGGGTCCCACTTGCGAGCGTGATCGAGCGAGCGGTCAGCCATGGAATCGAAGTCGTAAACCGGCATAAGGTATCCTCCTCGGCGATACAGACGCGACCTGCGGATGTGGGTCGCACACCGCCGGCGTGGTTCGCATCAGCGGCGTATGTTGCAGATAAGTATGACAAAGATGCATATGGAGCCCCATCCCCAGTAATTGCACGGCCGTGGTGAAAGGGGAGGGGCTTTCACCGTTTCACCGCTACGGTGAAAGCCCGGATACATCATTTGCGGCGCGCTGTCGATACACTCGCATACAGACGCCGCCACTACGGGCGCCGCCATACGACCACAAGGGGGGTTACCTATGAACAAGGAGCTTATATTCGCCTTGAGCAACGCCGACGCTGTCGCTTGCCGCGAGGGCGAGGTCCGCTCCATCATGCATGCCGAGCTTGACGATATCGCCGACGCCGTCGAGTACGACAAACTCGGTTCGATCATGTTTAAGAGCGCGGGTACCGAGGAGAATCCGGTCCGCATTCTGTTCACCGGCCACATGGACGAGGCCGGCTTTATGGTTCGCTATATTTCCGATATCGGCATGGTTCATGTGATCGGCGTGGGCGGCCCGCGTAAGAACAGCGTCGAGAGCCAGATTGTGCGCATCAAGACGCGTAGCGGCGAGAAAGTTCGCGGCGTGTTGTTTGCCAAGCGCGATACCGACGGCACTCCGACCGATATGTACATCGACTTTGGCTGCGAGACGGCTGAAGAGGTCCGTGAGCTGGGCATTGAGATTGGCGACTGGGGAACCTTTGCGGCCGAGTGCGAGCTCAAGCCCGTGAGTGACATTCTGCTGGGCAAGGCGTTCGACGACCGCGCTGGTGTGTATGTGGTGACCGAGGCCATGAAGCGCCTGGCCAACACCCCGCACGCAGCCGAGCTGTGGTTCGCCGGTTCCTCTTCCGAGGAGGTTGGCTGCCGTGGTGCTCAGACGGCTGCGGCGCACCTGGATGCCGATATCGTTATCCCGGTGGACATCGCTAATCCGCCCGAGTTCGATCGCGGTTGGAATAACAGCCGCAAGAACGGCCACGGTCCCATGATCGTGCACTACGACCGCATGCATGTCCCCAACGAGAAGCTGCTGCACTTCATCGTGGACACCGCCGAGAAGAACAACATCCCCTTCCAGCGTGACCTGTTCAAGGGCGGCGGCACCGATGCCGGCACCGCTCATCTAGTGGGAGACGGCAAGCTGGCAACGGTGATCGGCGTGCCGTTGCGCTACTGCCACGGTTCGTGGTCTGTCATGCGCGGTGCCGATTTGGACGCGGCAGTCGATCTGGTATGCGCACTGGCAACCTCGATTGATCGCGTCACCTATGAGGAGCTTAAGAGCTTCGAGTAGCGCTTCGGCAGTCAACGGTTTCAATCGGGCACGCCGTCAAAGCGGTGACGTGCCCGCCGAGCAGAAAGGGATTATCCCGGTGGAAAACAACGAACAGCAAATCATGACCATCATCGGCTCTGCCGGCGCCAGCAAGGGCAAGGCGTTCGCCGCGCTCGCTTGCGTGCGTGAGCGCGACTACGAGGGCGCCCGTGCGCTGCTCGCCGAAGCCAAGGAGGCCGACCTGGCCGCCCATGCCGCTCAGACCGAGGTGATTACCCAGGCCCTATCCGGCGCCGAAAACGCTGGTGCTGCGAGCCTGCTCATGGTTCATGCTCAGGATCACTACATGACCTCCCAGCTCGCTCGCGATCTCATCGAGGAGATCGTCAAGATCTTCGAGGAGCGCGATGCCGAGGCCAAGCAGGCGTAAGAAACACGTCTGCGAAGGAGCGATGCGCGCTACGAGCGCTGCGGTCCGTTCCTTCTCCAACAGTCTTCAGTTGCCGTTAGAAAGGGATAAACAATGGCAAAGATGAACATTGTTCTGTGCTGTGCCGGTGGTTTTTCCACCACCATGCTGATGGATCGCATTAAGCAGACGATTCACAACAGCCAGAAGCTCAACGACGATGACTTTGAGCTCAAGGCCATTGCCGCCGACCTACTGGATCAAGAGGTCGATCACATGGACGCGTTGATTATGGGTCCCCAGATCGCCCATAAGCTCGAGTCCATCAAGCCCTTGATTGAGCCGCGTCACATCCCGTATGTGATCGTCGATCAGGAGACCTACGGCAAGATGGATGGCGCCACTGTGTTCAAGCAGCTGCTCATTGCCAAGAAGAAGGCTGACATGGCCCGCGAGGCCGCCGAGGCAAACCAGTAAACCCCTGTCTGATAATTCCTGAAATGGAGGATGCAACGTATGTCGGAAGCTGTAGAAAAAAAGCAGAGTGCCTTCGATAAATTCGAAAACCTGCTGAACACCTATCTTGGCCCTGTTGCCGAGAAGATGGACAAGCAACGTCATCTCTCCGCAGTTAAAAAGGCCATGATTGCCATGACCCCGCTGCTGTTGATTGGTTCGTTCTGCCTGATCCCGGCCGCCATTCCCAACATGATTGGCGAGGCCAACCCCATCTCCCTTTGGATTCTGAACAACACCCAGTACTTCGATTTGGCCTACAACGTTTCCATGGGTCTGATGTCGGTCTTCGTTTCCGTCGTTACCGCTTATCACCTGGCCAAGTCCTATGAGCTGGATGCCCCCGGCTCCATGTCTATGGCCCTCGTTGCCTTCCTGCTGCTCGGCATGGAAATGGACGAGGCCGGCGGCATTGCGCTGCGCGGCATGGGCTCCAAGGGCCTGTTCGTTGCCATGGTCGCTTCGCTACTCGCGGTCGAGGTGTACCGTTGGTGCAAGAAGCGTCACTTCACCATCAAGATGCCCGATACCGTACCCGACTTCATCTCGAGCTCTTTTGAGATCATCCCGGTCACCGCTATCGTCATCGGCCTGTTCTTGGGCATCCGCATCCTGTGTCAGGGCGCTTTCGGCATCATGCCCAACGAGATCTTCTCAATCATCTTAGCCCCGCTTGTCGGTTCGATGGATAGCCCGCTTGCGGTCACCTTCTACCACATCTTGCGCTGCTTCATCTTCTTCTTCGGTATTCACCCCTCCGTTCTGTCCCCGATCGTACAGCCTATCTCCACGCAGTTTTTGGCTGAGAACATCGCTGCGGTTCAGAGCGGCGGCGTTGCCAGCCACATCTTCACCCCTGGTCCCATGTCCGCATTTGGCGGCTTCACCGGCCTGGGCGTGACCATGGGCGTTGTCATCTGGTTCATGTTCTCCAAGTCCAAGGTTCAGCGCGAGATTGGCCGCATCGCCTTCATCCCATCGTTGTTCGGCGTAAACGAGCCGATTCTGTTCGGTGCCCCGATTGTTCTGAATCCGATTTTCTTTATCCCGTTCGTTATCTTCGGCGGCATCCTGTCCTCCATCCCGTTCTGGTTCATGAGCTGGGGCTGGGTACCCTGCTCCACCTTCACGCCTCCTTACGTCGGTGTGTTCCTGGAAGGCTTCCTGACCAACATGTCTTGGACCTCGATTGTGGCCAACGTGGTTCAGCTGGTCCTCGCACTGATCGTGTACTACCCCTTCTGCAAGGTTGCCGAGAAGCGTGCATTGGCTGAAGAGGCTCGTATGGCTGCCGAGAAACATTCCGAGATCTCTGCTGAGGACGAGGCTCTGCTCGAGGATCTTGACCTCGACTTCTAATCAAGTGGAATAGCAGGCGCCTGCGCCTGCGAATTTTGAAAGTATGAAAGCCCGGCGATGGGGGAGACTTCATTGTCGGGCTCCTTTGAAAGGCGCTACGTTCGATGAATGCACATGTGGATAATATCCGTACCTTCTTGGACGAGCACGAGCTCGACGCATTGCTGATCAAGAGTAAAACCATGAAGCGCTACCTGGGCACGTTGACCGGTAGCGGTTGCAAGGTGCTCATCACGCGTGACCGCGGTTTTCTCATCATGGACGGCCGCTATGTGAACGAGGCCCAGGGTCGCGAGTTCGATCTGGAGTTCCGTGTTCACGAGCAGGGGAAGAGCTATTTGGTCGAGCTCGAGCGTGCGCTCAAGGAGTGCGGCTGTGCCACGGTGGGCATCGAGGAGTCCGAAATCTCAATCTCGGAGTATCGCAACTTGGAGGGCTTGGGCTTTGGCACTACGCTGCTGGGCAGTGAGATGGCGCTGATGCGCCTGCGCAAGGACGAGGCTGAGATTGCTGCGGTCCAGCATGCGGTCGATGTTGCCGATGACGTGTACGCCAAGGTGATCGAGCAGTTGCACGTGGATATGACTGAATTTGAAATCTCCGCACTCGTGCACTATTACTCGATTGCCGCCGGCGCCGAGGCAATGTCGTTCGATACTATCGTTGCCACCGGCGAGCGCAGCGCCATGCCTCATGGCCGTCCTACCGACCGTCGGGTCCAGGCACATGAGCCGATCCTGATTGATTTCGGTGTGCAGATCAACGGTTATCAGTCAGATATGACGCGCGTGTGCTTCTTGGGCGCCCCGACCGACCAGATGGCTCATGTGTACGAGACCGTTTTGAATGCTCATCTTGCAGGCATCGATACCATTCGTTGCGGTGTGGTGGCGCGCGATGTGGATGCGGCCGCACGTCGTGTAATCAACGAAGCGGGTTACGGTGAGTATTTCACCCATGGTCTTGGCCATGGTATCGGCATGGGTGGCGACTTGCCGCTGCTAAACCCCTCTGGTGAGATTGTGCTCGACAACGGAATGATCATGTCCTGCGAGCCGGGCGTATATATTCCTGGAGTCGGAGGCGTGCGCATTGAAGACGACGTCTTGTTGAAAGACGGCGTTGCATGCCCGCTTAACCATACTGATAAGCAGCTGCGCATTCTGGATGTGAGGTAGCGCATGGCTAAAAAGCGCAAGGAACGGCCGCGTGCGGCGACCGCGGAGCAGATGCCTTCTCCTGCGGCGAGCACTGCGAGCAAGATTCACAAGGAATCGAAGGCTAATGCATCCTCGATTTTGCCGGCGCCCCCGCTGTCGCGTTTGTACGCGTACGTTATCGACTGGATTATGGGTGGTATTGCCTCTGGCTTGCCGGCCGTGTTGGTTTATCTTGCGCTGACCCACAAGAACGCGATGCTCCCCGACCTGTACGTGTTTGAGGCAATGGGGTATCCCTGGAGCGTCGGTATCGTGGTCGGACTATCGTGCGTGCTCGCCGCTATCGCATACTTTGTGCTGATTCCGTTGCTGGCGTGGCCGGGGCAAACGCCGGGCAAGCGCATCGCGCATGTTCGTGTCGCTACGCTTGATGGCGGCTTGCCTTCCGTCGGACGCTTGATTTGGCGTCAGGTTATCGTTGGCTTTTTGCTCGAAGGCAGCGGGTATGTGGTGTCCCGATATATTCGCGAGACAATGGTGCTTGTCACCCGCGTTGACGTGAATTATTACTGGGAAATCGCGGGCATGATTATTACAGCGGTGTCTCTGCTCATGTTCCTGATCGTCCCCGCGCGCCGGTGCGTTCACGATTGCCTGGCTGGCACGCGCGTGGTTCCCACTGAGGGGCATCCGCTGTATCAGGACTAGTCACCTGTGAATTTGCCGCGGCGACGTTGTCCGCGGCCTACTTGTTGTATGCATGCGTAATGTCCGGCATGCTTCTACCTTGCCTAACGCGCGCGTTGGGCTAAATGAATTGGTCGGTCTACGACGAAGGAGTTAGAAATGTATAGCAAGAACGTTATGGTCGTTAACCCCACTGGTCTGCATGCTCGCCCTGCAGCGACGCTGGCGACCGAGGCTGCTAAGTTTGCCTCGAAGATTGAGGTTCGCAACGCCTCCAAGGATGGTGACTTCAAGGACGCTAAGTCCATGATTGCCATCATGACCTTGGGTATCACCCAGAACGATGAGGTCGAGTTGCGTGCCGAGGGCGACGACGAGGTTGCCGCCGTTGACGCGTTGGTCGCTCTTATTGAGGGCGGTTTCGGCGAGTAGCGCACTCTTGATGCGGACGGGTGTGCGTTCTTGCGCGCCGTCGATTTTGGCAAGAACGCCAATGCGGATGCCCTTCTCCGAGCAATCGGGGAGGGGCATTTTATTGTGAGTTTGAGTGGCACGTCCGCCGAGGTTCCTGATAGTTCGCGCTATCTTATCGCCGACTCCAGCAAAATCGGCAAGCGTGACTTCTGCACGTTCTGCCGCCTGGACAATTTGGACGCCGTGGTGTGCGAGCCGGATATTGACGATGAGGATCGCGCCGCCATCGAGGAGTATACGCAGGTTATCTGCTAGCGAGTGCTGCGGGAGATACTTTTGCCCCCGCCATTGCGGAGTATTTACATCATCACGACGCATAATAGGTGCGCGTGCAGATTGCAGGTTCCCCTGCGCGATGAGCTGCAGTTGTTTTACGGTGAGGCATAGCATCCGTTATGCGTAAAGCTCGGTATTACTGTATGTCTCAACCATTGCAATGGTCGGTATTTTTGTAGCTATAAGCTCATTTAAAGCTCGGTATTTTTGTATTATTAGATATATCTGAAGGTCGGTATTTTTGTAAACTAGCACGTAAATTATGCTGAGGTGAGATTATGTTTAAACGGAAGGCATATGATCGTCTGCAGGAGTGGAAAGAACGCTCGCAAGGGCGCACTGCGGTGCTTATTGAGGGTGCAAGACGCGTTGGCAAAACGACGCTCGTCAAGTGCTTCGCGCAAAATGAATACAAGGATTATCTGTACATTGACTTTTCGGCTGCTAGCAAAGCCACGCTCGATATATTTCTGAACCATCGTGAAGATGTCGATCTTTTTTTACGCATGCTTCAGCTGCAGTATGGTAAGGCCCTCGAACCGAGAGAGTCGCTGGTCATTTTTGATGAAGTGCAGCGGTTTCCCATCGCGCGCGAATACATAAAGCATCTTGTAGAAGACGGCAGATTTGATTACATCGAGACAGGCTCTCTTGTCTCCATCAAAAAGAATGTCGATAGCATTGTCATACCGTCAGAGGAAGAAAGAATCCCTCTCGAGCCCCTCGATTTTGAGGAGTATCTTTGGGCGACCGGAAAAGATCTTTATGCAGAAGAGATCCGTAAAGCGCGCGAATCTCGGACCGCGCTTCCGGACGGCGTTCATGCGACGTGCATGAGATTATTTGATGAGTATATGCTTGTCGGTGGTATGCCTCAGTCGGTCGACTCCTTTGTGGCAGAGAATGATTTTAGAGGATGCGACAGGGTTAAACGGCAGATTATCGCACTGTACAGGGAGGACATTGCCAAGTTTGGAGGTTCGGACGCTAGACGTGCGCGGGCGGTTTATGACGATATTCCGGGTCAATTATCTGCGGCAAATAAACGGTTCAAATTTGACAGCTTGGAGAAGGGGTCCCGTTTTGAGACATATGAGTCGGCGTTAATCTGGCTTGAGGATGCGCGACTGATTAACCGTTGCTATTTATGCAGTGATCCGAGCGTGGGTTACCGCCTGCACGAGGACGCGTCTTCGCTTAAATGCTATATGGCGGACACGGGATTGCTCGTGAGCTTGGCGTTTGATGATGGTCCGGACCTTATGGATGTTCATAGAGACATTCAATTTGGAAGAATTTCAATTAATAAAGGAATGCTAATCGAGAACATCGTGGCGCAGCAGCTTAAGAGTCTGGGGCATTCGCTTTTTTATTACAGCTGGCAGGAGCCTTCCAAAACAGAGGGGAGTCGGCCCAGAACGCGTGAAATTGATTTTCTTGTTTCGCGCGGCTTTGAAGACGCGGCTGGAAAACCGCGGGTCACTCCTGTTGAAGTTAAATCTTCCAAATCGTATTCAACAATCTCGCTTGACGATTTCGGCAGACGATTCGAACGACGAGTCGGAGAAGAGATAGTTCTTCACCCAAAACAGCTCAGGGCTGAAGGGCATAGGATATATCTACCTCTGTATATGACGATCTTTATCTGATCGACGGCATGCGGTCCTGTGGCTCATTGAACCGCAGGACCGTGTATCGTTGGGGGTTTATTGTGATAATGCGCGCAAGCTAAGCCGGGGATCGAGTTTTCGGGATATGTCGGTGAAGTTCCGTCACCGCGGACTGGGTGTCCGTGCGCCCGACGAGGTCGTTGCGTGCCTAGAAGCCCCGAGCTCCAGAAGCCGTACGCTTGTTTCGGGCGTGCAGGTCGAATGCTCCAGCGTGAAAGACCTACGGGTGTAGCTTGCTCGGCCTGTTTGTCTCGATCTGTAACAGTTAGGGGTGAAAAATTCGGCTACGTGTTACAGATTGAGATTTTACTGGAGCGGTTCTCGGGTTTGTCTTGGTCTGTAACAACTAGGCGGGAAAAACTGGGCTTAGTGTTACAGATTGAGATGTTTGAGGACGGGCCGAGCGTTTGTCTCGATCTGTAACAGTTAGGGGTGGAAAACTGGTCTAGATGTTACAGATCGAGACAAACGCTCGGCGTGGTCTGCTTAAAAACAAAAAAGGCGGATACGACCAAGGATGCAGGGCATCCACCGGGAAGGTCGTATCCGCCACACGGAAAGAGGTGCATGGACGCAGTGTCCATGCGATCGGGAATGGTAAGGTGCGCGGCTGCGTGATGGTCACGGCAGCCGATGGCATTAACTAGTCCAGACGACGGGTCTGCGCCACGTGCTTATACCAGTATGCGCTTGCCTTGGGCGTGCGCTTCTGGGTTTCAAAGTCAACGTAGAAGAAGCCATAACGCTTGTTGTATCCGTTGGTCCAGGAGAACTGATCCTGCAGGCTCCACAGGAAGTAGCCGCCCACGTTGACGCCCACCTCCATGGCCTTGAGCAGCCAGCGCAGGTGCTGCTCGATGTAGTCGATGCGCGGTTGGTCGTCCACAAAACCGTCCTTGTAGGGGTCCTTATAGCCCATGCCGTTTTCGGTGATGAAGATCTGCTTGTAGTTGGGGTAGCGCTGCTTAATGTAGACGAGCAGATCGAACAGGCCCTCGGGATAGATGATCCAGTCCCAGTCGGTGGTGGGGATGCCGGGCTTGTTCACATGCTCGCCAATGCCCTTGACGCGCCAGCGGCCGGTGCCCTTCTCGCCCGTACCGTTGTGGTGCAGGTCGTTCTCGCCATCGTAAGCCTTCAAGAAACGGCACTGGTAGTTGTTAACGCCCAGGTAGTCGTTGTAGAGCGCGGCCTCGCGCATGATTTCCAGATCCTCGTCTAGGATCTGGATGGTGCCGCCCGAGACGGCAGCCAGGCGGTTGGCGCACTCGAGGGTGTCGGGCGCGTAGTCGCCGCGGAAGGTGGCGTCGAGCAAAAACTGGTTTTGCAGCACGTGCTCGTTGTTGGCGGCCTTGATGTCGGCGGGATCGTTCTCGTTGAGCGGGTACTTGAACTCCAGCGACTGAATGACGCCGATCTTGCCCTTAAAACCGCCGTTGTGGAAGGCCAGTACTGCCTTGGCGTGGGCGAGCATCATGTTGTGCTCGCACTGGAAGGCCTCGGCCAGATGCGCCTTGACGCCACCGGGGAAGGTGCCCTCGATGTAGGTGTTGGAGGCGTCGGCCCAGATCTCGTTAAAGGTGAACCAGTAGGTCACCTGGTCGGCGTACTCCTTAAAGCAGAAGGTGGCAAAGTCCACAAAGGCATCGATGGTCTCGCGGTTGAGGAAGTCGCCCTTCTCAAAGAGGGGAAGCGGCGTGTCAAAGTGATGCAGCGTGACGAACGGCTCAACATGGTGCTTATGGCACTCGGCGAAGAGGTCGTGATAGAACTGCACGCCCTCGGGGTTGATTTCGCCGGTGCCGTTGGGGAAGATGCGGCTCCAGGCGATGGAGAGACGGATGCCGTTGATGCCGAACTCTTCGCACAGCTCCAGATCGACGGGATACTGGTTGTAGAAGTCGGAAGCGGGATCGGGGGAGAAGCGGCCCTGGGCCTCCAGGAAGTCGTCCCAGGCAACCTTGCCCTTACCGTGAGTGCGGGTCTCGCCCTCTACCTGGTAGGCAGCGGTGGCGCCGCCAAAGACAAAGTCCTCGGGAAACTGCGCGGGCGGGTTGGTGACGCTGGCGGGGTTAACGGACATGATGAAGGATCCAATCATTTGAGCGATGGCAATGGTGCAGAGCGGGTCAAAGTCAGCGAGCGGCGTCCAGGCGAGTCAGATTGCCCCGAAACAAGGCGGCACTGACCTTGTGGTCGCGCCGCCGAAGTTGAGCGGCAATCTGGCCGGCTGGGCGCCGCGCAGCGTCGAGCCGGCCGCTGTTCGTTAGAACAGCGGACTAAAGGGAGAGCTGCTCGGAGACGAAGGCGAGAGACTTATCGCCGTTCTGGGAGAGCTCGATGTACTGCTTGCCGCGGCAGGCGACGCACTTGTTGCCCACGCGCTCGCAGTCTTTCTGCAGGTCGGCCAGGTAGCTGGCAGCCTGCGGGGCCAGGACGACCAAATCAAAGTCGGGGAGCATGTCGACGTGGTTGCCATAGGCCTCGGCAGCGGTCTCAAGATTGATGCCGCGCTCCTTGGCGGCCTTGGCCAGCGCGTTAGCGAGCAGGCCCGAGGTACCGCCACCCTGGCAGAGCACGAGCACGCGCTTGCCGTTGAGGTCGCTGGTGGTCGTTGCCTCGGCAGCGGGTGCTGCAGAAGCGGCGGGGGCGTCAGCCTTCACGGCCTCGGCGGCAGCGCCGGCAGCAACGCTCTTGGCGTCAGCCTTGCCCTGGAAGGCATCGTTGAGCTTGGCGGCCTTCTCGGCGTTCTTGGCGGCGAGCTCCTCCTGGGAGATCTCGGCCTCCTCGGCGCACTTCTGGGCGTCATAGGCACGGAAGAACGGGTAGTACAGGACGAAGTCGACGACCAGGATAAGGGCGAGC
>CAVCKO010000005.1:83221-103069 GCA_963602825.1 Treponemataceae bacterium
AGGGCGAGCATCACAAAGGCGAGCGGCTGGAAGCCCAGACCCATGATGGTGCCGATGGGGCCGGGGACGGTCCAAGGCAGGGTGTACATAAAGCCGTTCATGCCCAAGAAGTCGATAAAGATTTTGAGGATCCAGATGTTGGCGATCGGGGCAAAGACAAACGGGACAAAGAAGACGGGGTTGAGCACGATGGGCGCGGCGAACAGCAGCGGCTCGTTGACGGCAAAGCAGACCGGGACGATGGCAGCCTTACCGACGGCGCGCATCTCCTGAGACTTGGCCAGGAAGCAGAACATAAAGACCAGGACGAGCGTGGCGCCGGTGCCGCCCATGCAGACGACGAAGTACTGGGCACCCTGGGTCAGGACAGCGGAAGCGTGCTGGCCAGCCTGGAACGCAGCCAGGTTGTCGGTCATGTTGGCAACGAGGGCGGCGGCGATGGCGGGCTCGACGATCGAGGGGCCGTGGACGCCCACGAACCAGAACAGGCTCATGGCGCCATAGATCACAGCGAGGCCGATGTAGCCGTCGGCAGCGGTGAACAGGGGCTGGAACACCTGGATGACGCCCTGGGCAAAGCAGAAGCCAAAAGCAGCGCGGAAGGCGATGTCAAAGACCCAAAAGACGGTGATGCAGACGGAGAAGGGGATGATGTCCTTAAAGGTCTGCGAAATGTTGGGCGGAACCTGCTCGGGCATCTTGACGGTGATGTTGCGCTTAATGAAGAACTTGTAGATGATGCCGGTCACAAACGCAGCGATGAAGGCGGTCAGCAGGCCCTTGGAACCAAGGTAAGTGGTGTTGAAGCCGCTGGCAGCGTCCGTGGCGATCGTGTCGCTCGAAAGGAGCAAGAAACCGATGATGGCCGCGCACATGCACGAGATAAAGTTGATCTGGTTGTTCTTGGGCAGGTCGCGGTTCTGCGCGTCGGCGAAGTGCTTGGCTGTGGTGGCAGCGCAGGCGATGGCCAGGATACCCATGGAGTAGTTGTAGCACTTCCACAGGGCGTTGTTGATGTCATCGGGCCAGTAGAAACCCCAGATGTTGGGGACTGAGGCTACCAGGCAGAAGATGGACGAGAAGATGATGATGGGGATGACGGAGATAAAGCCGTCGCGAATCGCCTTGAGGTACTTGTTGCGGGCGATCGCGTTGAAAAAGGGCTGGCCCTTTTCGATAATGGCGATGAGTTGCTCCATGCAATGCTCCTAAGAGTCGGTGGGTTAGCAACGATGGTAGCTTTTGGCGTTCGGTTGCCAAAATGTTGACGTTGCCATTTTGCGACACAAAAATAGACGCGAACCGGTGGTTCCTGTGCCTGCGAACCGTCGATTCCTTATGCGTAAACGTTTGAGCCGCCCGGTGGCTCTGTGTTTGCACAATGGCAACGTTAACATTTGGGCGCCAAAAGCCGTTTGGGGAAGCAAAAATGTCGGTGAACGGTAGGTTTTGGGTGGTGAGCGTATGGTGGGGGAGGCGTTGGATATACTTGAAGGCGTTAAAAATGACTGCGTAGGGTGCCACCAATGGCATCGTCGACATAGAAAGATCGACCTATGGCCGCTGTTAAAAAATCGGTTTCCGTTAAGGATGTGGCGCGTCTCGCGGGCGTCTCGGAACAGACGGTCTCGCGCACCGTTCACGATTCGCCTAGCGTGCGCCCCGAGACCAAGGAGCGCGTGCGTGCCGCCATGCGCGAGCTGGGGTATCGCCCCAATTTTGCCGGTCGATCGCTGCGTCGCGGTAAGTTTAAGACCGTCGGCGTCGCCATGTTCAATATTACCGGCACCGGCAACCTCGACCGTATGGAGGGCTTTGCCGCCGCCGCCGATAAGCACGGCTATGCCATCACTCTCACTAAAGTAGACGGGCATCCGTATACCCTCGAGGGCGCATCGTCGCGCATGAGCGCACTGCCGGTGGACGGCATGGTTGTGATTATGAACCGCATGCCGGCGGACTTTGGCACCTTTGAGCCGCTGCCCGGTATGCAGACGGTGCTCGTTACCATGCTGGAGCACCCGCTCTGTTCAACGGTCGATAACGACCAGTTCGATTGCTCGCGCCAAGTGGTCGAGTACTTGCTGGGGCAGGGGCACAAGACCGTGCACTTTATCTCGTGTCCCGAGCGCTCGCTTTCGGGCATGCGGCGCGAGGAAGGCTGGCGCGAGACATTGCGTGCGCATGGCATCGAGCCACCGCAGCTCGTGCGCGGCGACTGGACAGCGCAGAGTGGATATGCTGCCGGTCAGGCTCTGGCGGACGATCCGACCTGTACGGCCATTTATGCTTCCAACGATGCCATGGCATATGGCTGCATCCGTGGGCTCGAGTCGCGCGGGAAGCGCGTGCCCCAGGACGTAAGCGTGGTGGGTGTTGACGATAGTATGGGCGATATCGTGCCCGATCGTCGCCTGACCACGGTGCGCTTTGACAACAAACGCGTCGGCATGTGGGCGGTCGACAAGATTGCCGGCGCCGAGGGCGTTGCACCCAGTGTGGAGCACAGGCTGTTTCCGGGCGTGCTCGTCGAGGGCGATACAGTGCGCGATGTACGCTAGGGTGCGGACCTGTTTGGGTTGCCGATAATTGTGTTTGATATTGTTCGGATTGGTTTAAAAACCGTTCACGGGCGAAAAAAGACCGTTCACGGCGCGAAATAACAGTTTGCATTGTTCCTTTTTGTTTGAATGTTATTGTTTCTGTCATACACAGCGCAGCGCGTATGCCCGGACGCGATGCTCTCCATTGGTTCATATGTGAAAGGAACGCAACATGGCAACCAAAGAAGAAATCTCGATGGTTGGATTCGAGATCGTCGCATACGCGGGTGACGCCCAGACCGATCTGCTTGCAGCGCTCGATGCTGCTCGCGAGGGTGATTTTGAGAAGGCCGAGCAGCTGCACAAGGATGCCAGCGATGCACTTATCGGCGCTCACGACACGCAGACCAAGCTGCTTTCGCAGGAGGCCGGCGGCGGCGAGATGGAGATGACCTTCATCATGGCCCATGCTCAGGATACTCTCATGACCACCATGATCCTGGAGAAGCAGGCCCGCTTTACCATCGATGCCTACAAGCGCATCGCCGAACTCGAGGCCAAGCTCGCCTAACGAGCCCTCACAACCAAGTCCCCTTCCATAAGCCCTGCCGCTATCCGCAGCAGGGCTTTTTCTGTCCTCCTCCAAGTTGCGGTGAAATAGGGACTGAATAGGAGCCGGCGGGCGCAAAACAATCCCTATTCCACCGCAACTCATCCCGAGATAGTCATTGGGGACAGTCTTGTTGCGCTCCGTTCGTCCTCCCGTTCGATTTTTGCTCGGTGGGTATACTCCCTTTCGCATTAAACGCCGGACTGAGGAGGTATCCAAATGCCGGATAACGGGTCAATACAAAAAAGAGACGCGCACGAGATGGCTCATGGGCGTCCTGTCCAGATAACCGAGCACACGGCGGTAACCGAGCTGCAGCCCAGTCTGTCCGATGTCGTGTGCGCAAACAAAAAGCTGCAGATTGGCTTTATCGTTGCGCTCGTGGTACTGGCGCTGCTGTCGGGCTTTGTAGCTCGTCCGCATTTCGCCGATACCAAAACTTGGGACTCCACCATCGAGGTTATCGACCAAAAGAAAGGCAACGTTTTGGCGCTCACGGCTTCATGCGTGGCTCTATCTGCGGGTATTACGGCGCTGCCGGGTGATACGGGAACGCCGGTTGCCGAGCAGCTCGCGCAGCTTTCAGGCAACCTTGGTATCGTGCTTGCCGTGCTATACCTAGAGAAATATTTGCTCACGATTTTGTGGTCGGTTGGCTTGGGCATCTTAATCCCGTTTGCGTTGGTGCTCTTTGCGGTGTCGCTCGGCATTCACGGGCGCTGGAGTACGAGCGCCGTCCTGCGCCGTGCGGCGACACGCGTGCTGGTGGTTGCCGTAATCGGCATGGCGCTCGTACCCGCGAGCGTATGGGTGTCGCAGAAGGTCGATGAAACGTATCGCGTAAGTATTGAGCAAGCTGAGCAAAAGGCGAGCGATGCCGCAAAGACGGCTGATGCCACGGACAAGTCAGCCGAGACCAGCTCAAAATCGAACAAGAAAAAATCCGAGACCACGGAGTCCAAGAACGTACTTGAGCAGCTGACCGACGGGGCATCGAGCCTGGTCACGTCGGTGACCAGCGGCGCCAAGCAGATGACCGACGAGATTGTGCAGCAGGTGACCGACCTGATTGAAGGCGTCATCGTGATGATCGTGACCTCGTGCGTGATCCCGCTGCTGGTGCTCGTGGCATTCCTGTGGCTGGGGCACGTACTGCTGGGGATCGATATCTCCGGCCCGACGAACTATCTGACGGGTCGTTTTCTGAGCACCCCCTCCAAGCACGCTAAGAAGGGCGGGCAGACTGAGTAGCTAAAAGGATCGTTTTGCTGATTTATATCTCCGAAAGGGCGACCGAGATGCGTTCTCGGTCGCCCTTTTTGTTGAGCGCGTGACCGTCCATGCCTCCGTCAGGTCCAAACGGTCGGCAAACACCCGTGAACGGTATTTGTTCAAAAAAGAACAAAGATAAACAAATAATTGTTGCAGTCACTGTTCGAATGTGTTCAAATAAACATGAACAGTGAAGAACCGCACATTCAGATGCCCGGACCTGAACGCGATTCAACACTTCCAAACAGAAACTACGCACCTGCGTATCTCTCAAGGAGGATGTCATGAGGGTTGTAATCGCTTCCGATGCCGACGGTATGTCGATGAAGGAGTCCATCAAGGAGATGCTCATCGCCGACGGTCACGAGGTCGTCGACTATTCCGAGACCCCTGCCGCGGACTTTGTCGACTCTGCGACCGCCGTTGCCAAGGACCTGCTGGAGCACAAGGATTCCCAGGGCTTCGCATTCGATAAGTACGGCGTCGGTTCCTATATGGCCGCCGTCAAGATGAAGGGCATGGTCGTCGCCAACATTTCCGACGAGCGCTCCGCCTACATGACCCGCGAGCACAACGGTTCGCGCATGGTCACCATGGGCCCGGGCGTCGTGGGCACCGAGGTCGCCAAGAAGATCGCTCGCGAGTTCCTGCGCGCTCAGTACGCCGGCGGTCGTCATCAGATCCGTGTCGACATGCTCAACAAGATGGCCTAACGAGAGCCACCGAGAACTCGAACTTCTATCTCAACTTGTGAATTCAGACGAAAGGACGTTCTGATGAAGAAGACCATCGCAATCGGTTGCGACCATATCGTTACGGACGAGAAGATCTATCTCGCCGACCGTCTTGAGCAGGCCGGCTACAAGGTGCTCGATTGCGGCACCTACAGCCACAGCCGCACGCACTATCCCATCTACGGTAAGGCCGTGGGCGAGGCCGTTGCCAGCGGAAAGGCCGACTTTGGTGTGGCCCTGTGCGGCACCGGCATTGGCATCACCAACGCTGTCAACAAGGTTCCCGGCGCCCGTTGCGCCCTGGTCCGCGACATGACCTCTGCCCTCTATGCCCGTCGCGAGCTCAACGCCAACATCGTGGGCTTTGGCGGCAAGATCACCGGCGAGTTCCTGATGGCTGACATTATGCTCGCCTTCCTGGAGGAGCCCTACGAGAAGACTCCCGAGCACGATGCCCTGATCGCCAAGATCGATGCCTGCAACAAGGCCGACGCCGAGGCCCAGGCCGACCCGCATTTCTTTGACGAGTTCCTCGAGAAGTGGGACCGTGGCGAATACCACGACTAAGGGGGTTCCGGCGTTTTAACAAACGCCGGACCGGTCGACGCTGCGAAGCCATCTGGCGGGCAATCTGCCGCTCAGCTTCGACGGCATGACCAGAAGGTCAATGCCGTCTCGCTTCACGGCACCTTGCCTCGCCAGCTGGCTTCTCGCTGATGTCTGAGTGACCTGTGGGGTTACCGCTGTTGTTGCGAAGCGTTCTGGTACGGCAAGTTGCTCCGATAACACGTTTGCTTGCTGAGCTTGTGTGCTTCGCTCTTGGCGGTACTCGACATTCTGCAGCTTTTCAATTGACGGCTCGCGTTTCTGTAATGGGGCGCGGGCCAGTTTTCTATCAGCCCAATTGGCTTGGCGTGCATTGTTCTTTTGCGTGCGGCGCCGCCTCATTACCTTTGTGCTAAAGGCACGGCGTTCGCAATGGATCGTGCAAGATGATATGTGAAGGAGAAGATTCCCATGGAGTTTGTTCTTGATAACGGTTCTATTCGTGTGGCACTGAGCACGGCTGGCGGATCGTTCACTTCGATTAAAGCCAACGGTCGCGAGTACCTGTGGCAGGGCGACCCGGCGGTGTGGTCGGGCCAGGCACCTATTTGCTTCCCGATCTGCGGCGGTCTTCGTGACGGTCGCGCAATGACCATGGGCGGCCGCGAGGTCAAGCTCGCCCGCCACGGCTTTGCTCGCAAGCAGGAGTGGAAGCTCGAGGAGCAGAGCGACAACATGGTTGCGCTGAGCTTAAGCTCTGCCGACCATGCCGAGTTGCTCGAGCAGTACCCGTATCCGTTTAAGATCGTTGCTCGTTACACGATCGATGCGGAGAAGGTGGCCGTGTCGTACGAGGTGACCAATGAGGGCACCGAGGACATGCCGTTCTTTGTGGGCGGTCACCCTGGCTTTAAGTGCCCGCTTGACGAGGGCGAGTCCTATGACGACTACGAGCTCCGTTTTGAGCAGCGCGAGGCCGCTGAGCTCTGTACTGCCGTTCCCTCGACGGGCTTGATTGATGTTGAGCATCGCAGCAAGAACCCCATGATCGACCAGAACCTGCCGCTGACCCACGAACTCTTCGACTTCGCGGAGACCATCTTTGACGTGCTCGAGAGCCGCGTGGTTACGCTGACCAAGAAAACCGAGGACAAGGGCGTGCGCCTGACGTTCCCCGATATGCCATACCTGATTGTGTGGAGCAAGCCCGAGGGCGACTTTGTGGCTGTGGAACCGTGGGGTGGTCTGTCCACCTGCTCCGACGAGGACGATATTCTGGAGCACAAGCGTGGCTGCCTGGTGGCCAAGCCGGGAGAGACCGTCACCCGCGGCTTTGAGATCGAGATCCTTTAACGAGTTATCGTGTGTTTGGGGCAGGTCATGCCGCCCCGGAACAGGAGTTCAATATGATTCTGACCGTTACCATGAACCCGTCGATTGATACGCGCTATCAGCTCGACAAGCTGATCATCGACGATGTTAACCGCGTGACGCCCGAAAAGACCGCTGGCGGCAAGGGCCTCAACGTGAGCCGTGTGCTGCTGCAGTTGGGTGACGATGTGCTCGCGACCGGTCTGCTCGGCGGCCACATGGGTGCCTATATGGCCGAGCTTATGGATGCCGATGGCGTCAAGAACGACTTTGTGCCCATCGCCGGTGAGACGCGCATTTGCCTGAATATTCTGCACGAGGGTAATCAGACCGAGCTGTTGGAGAGCGGCCCGCAGATCGCTCCGGCCGAGCTCGAGGCCTTTACGGCCAAGTTTGCCGAGCTTGCAGCGAAGGCGGACGTTGTGACGCTTTCGGGCTCGCTGCCGCGTGGCGTCGATGCCGGCTACTATGCCGAGCTCGTCAAGATTGCCGAGGAGGCGGGCGCCAAGGTGCTGCTCGATACCTCGGGTGCATCGCTGGAGGCCGCGCTGGAGTCCGACGCTAAGCCTGAGCTCGTGAAGCCCAACCTGACCGAGATCAATGGCCTGCTGGGTACGTCCTTTACGACTGATGACGTCGATGCTCTGCGTGAGGCGCTTGCCGCCGACGGCCGCTTTGCCGGTATTCCCTGGGTTGTCGTTTCGATGGGTGCTGCCGGTTCGGTGGGCTTCCATGAGGGCCGTGCGTTCCGTGCCAAGACACCCGCAATTGCCGCTGTCAACGCGACGGGTTCCGGAGACTCGACCATCGCCGGCTTTGCGCATGCCATTGCTGCGGGCGCCGACGATGTCACCGTGCTCAAGACTGCCAATACCTGCGGGAAGCTCAATGCCATGGATCCCAAGACCGGCCACCTGGTCATGGACCGTTGGGACGAGATCTACAACAGTGTTGTCGTGACTGAACTTTAGAGTTACGGCGTTTTGCCAAACGCCGTAACCGGCCGACGCTGCGCGGGCCGCATTTGGACAATCTGACGTTCAACTTCAAGGGCGCGACCAGAAGGTCAGCGCCCTTTCGTTTCACGTCACCTTGTCTCAAATGCGGCCCGCTCGCTGCCGTTGCCAAAACATCGGCGTTGCCTTGCTTCGGGAATGCGGCAGATAGAGACGTTCCTTTTTTGCCGGCAGTTTGGGACACTCCTTACGGGGCACCCCCTCCACAGCGCCTATGCCAGCTTGTCGATTTGCCCAATCTCCCAGAGCGGAATATTGACGAGCGTGCCTTCGTCTCTATATGCCGCTAACGATGTTCTCACGCAGCGCTCGAGCTTGAACTTCTCGCAGGCAATCCTCAGGCTCTTTGCTTTGAGATTCTCTGCCGCCTTGACCTCGAGCGGAAGCACGGTCCCCGCATGGTCGACGGCAAAGTCAGTCTCTGCATTGCCGGAGGAGGATGACCAATACGCGGGAGTATTGCCTTGGAGCAAAAGCTCCTGTGCGACGTATTGCTCGGTCAGCGAGCCTTTGAACTCCGTAAAAACAGCGGGCCCGTTCAGAACAATGGCTGGCGTGAGGCCGGAGAGTGCTCCGAGGATACCGGTGTCGATGCAGAACAGCTTGAAGCCCGAGAGATCCTCGTAGCTTGTGAGCGGTGCTCTTAGGGCGGAAACACGTGGTACCTTATGAACGATTCCATAGTCCATGAGCCACTGGAGGCTTTCCTCAAAATCGCGTGCGCGCGCCCCGGGACGAAGCGCGCCGTAGACGAACTTCTTGTTTTCCTTTGCGAGCTGGCCGGGAAGGGATTTCCAAACCAGCCTCATGCGCTCGACGATGCGGGCTGGCGCATGCTTGCCAAAATCGGATTCATAAGCTTCGATGATTTGCTGCTGAAGCCTGCGGGCCTCGATGAAATCGTGGGAGGCGGCGAAAGCGGAGACAACTTCTGGCATGCCACCGACAACGAGGTATTCCTTGAGCAGGCGCTCGAGCTTTTCGGAAACGTTTGTCAGCAGGTCCATGTCTGCGGCAAGGATGGCATCTGCGAGCGGATCGCCATCGACGGCACGAACGAACTCGACAAACCCCATGGGGCGCATGGTGAGCTGGTCGATCTTGCCGACGGGGAACGACTCGTTTTCGCGTCGGAGCGCGAGCCCCATATAGGAGCCGGCTGCCACGATATGGTATTCCGGCGCCAGCTCGTTGAAGTATTTGAGCGAGGTGATGCCACGCGGTGCCTCTTGGATTTCGTCGAAGATGACGAGCGTGTCTGTCGGCGTTATGGTCTGGCCGCGCAGGAGCTCTATCTGGGAGATGATGCGTTTGGGGTCAAGGCTTCCGTCGAACAGCGAACGTGCGCCCGGTTCGAGCATAAAGTCAAAGCGGATGACGTTTTGATACTGCTGGCCTGCGAATTCGTTAAGAAGCCAGGTTTTTCCCGTCTGGCGGGCCCCCTTAAGCAGGAGGGGCTTGCGGTTTGCCCTAGATTTCCAAGCGATGAGTTCGTCCATTAGCTGTCGCTGCATACTGCCCCCTAACGATCATGGTTAGTATAAGACCGTCTTGGTCTTTCCATCGAAAAATGTGGGAGTAAACCACGTTTTTCCATCGAATAATGTGGGAGGCAACCACGTTTTTCCATCGAATAATGTGGGGGTGTAGGTCGGCACCTGGGGGCGTTCCTTCTCTGCCGGCAGTTTGGAACACTCCTTGTTTTTGTGCAAATTAGCTACCCTTGCATCAGAAAACGGCGCCCGTCGGCGATGTTGCCGGCGGGCGCCGTTGTCGTGTAGGTGGCTATGTCGTGCGGGCTGCTGTTGAACGTTCGGGCCCGTGCTCTACAGCGAGTCGATAAAGCGCTGCTGGGCGGCGCGTCCTGCCTCGTCCCATTTAAAGACGCCGGCGTTGTCGAGCACGTGGCCAAACACCACGCCGACCTCCTCGTGCAGGATATCGATGGCGTTGTCGGCCGTAAGCTCGTCGGCGCGGCGGGCAAAGACGTCTTCGGCCCACGCGGCATGGCTGCGGCAAAGGTCGTCGCCCTCGAGCGCGCCAGCAAGGTCGTAGCTGGCATCGGCCTTGGCTGCCAGCAAGTGCTCACGGACAGCGCCGAGCTCGGGAACCAAGCGCGGCGGCAAAATGGCCAGGCCCATGACCTCGATCAGGCCGATGTTCTCCTTTTTAATATGGTGATACTCGGCATGCGGGTGGAATACGCCCAGCGGATGCTCGTCGGTCGTGATGTTGCAGCGAAGCGCCAGGTAGGCCTCGTAGATCTCGCCGCCGGCATTGCCGCGGGAATCGACGCGGCGGATGACGGGCGTCACGGTGTTGTGGGCCACGCCGTCGGCCGTGTGTGCGATGACGCCTACAGACTCATCGGTCCATTCGCGCCATGCCAGGATAATCTTCTCGGCAGCGTCGAGCAGCTGGGCGCGGTCGTGCGAGCGCAGGCGCAGCACCGAGAGCGGCCACTGCAGCACGGTACCGCTGACCTGGTCAAAACCGGGCACGCTAAACTGCGAGACCTCGGCGGCATGCATCATGGGGAACTCGTGCGCGCCGCCCTGGAAGTGGTCGTGCGACAAGATCGAGCCGCCCACGATGGGCAGGTCGGCGTTGGAGCCGATGAAGTAATGCGGGAACAGGTCCACAAAATCGAGCAGGCAGGTCAGACCCTTGCGGTCGACGTGCATCGGACGATGCTCGGAGCTCATGGCAATGCAGTGCTCGTTAAAGTACGCGTACGGGCTGTACTGGAAACCCCAGCGCTCGCCATCGAGCTCAATGGGAATAACGCGCAGGTTCTGGCGAGCGGGGTGGGCACCGCCGTCGGCTGCGGCGGAGCGTCCGGGATACCCCTCGTTTTCGATGCAGAGCTGACAGGCGGGATACTTCTCGCCCGTGTTCTTTGCGGCGCCGGCCGCGGCAATGTCGCGCGGATCCTTTTCGGGCTTTGACAGGTTGATGGTGATCTCCAGGTCGCCCCAGTTGGTGGGGGTGCTCCATTTGATGTTGCGCGCGATAGCGGCACGACGCACGTAGCCGGCGTCGCCGCACAGACCGTAGACCCAGTCCGTCGCGGCGCGGGGCTCGTTGACGCCCATGCGGCCGTTGAATTCCTCGTTTACAACCGAAGGCCTCGGCATCAGCACGCCCATGATGCGCATGGCGATGCGGTCGCGGCCCGATGCCGTGTCCTCGGCGGCACCGTTGACAACGGCGGCCTCGGAAAGCGCGGCAAGCGTGCCCTCCAGGTCAAAATCGGGGAGCGTATCGGGGTGCAAGAGCGAGAGCTTCTCGTTTTGCAGCGCCCAGGCCATGTCGAGCGCCGGGCCCGTAGCACCGATGCACTCCAGAATGGTGTTGTATGCCCAGATGCGGTCGTCCTGGCGGATCATCGATCGGTGGATGGCGTACTCGATCAGGTTCTGTGCGGCCTCGCGCACGTCAGTCATTACAGCCATGCCGCGTAAGCCCCCTTGTCAGAGATGGCGTAGTGACGGGCAGAGCCCTCGCCCAGCCAGCCGTTCATCTTGGCAATGAAGGTGTCGACCAGGTCGAGCGGCACGAAGGCCTGGATGGTGCCACCAAAGCCGCCACCGTGGATACGGACGGCGCCGCGGCCGTCGAGCACGTGCTCGGCCAGTGCCAGGGCATACATCGAGGGCTGCTCGGAGCCCAGCTTGGCAACGACATCCTGTAGGTACATGGCAGAGCTGGCGCCGGACTCGCGCGTCAGGACCAGGAACTGGTCGATGTCGCCGGCGTTCAGAGCTGCCCAGCGCTTGTCGACCAGGCCGTTCTCGTACCAGTAGTGAACGGCGCGCAGGCAGGCACGGTCACCCAGCTTGGCGCGCAGCTCGGGGAGCTTGGCGTCAAAGTCGGCAACGTCGACCTCGCATAGGCGCGCCTTGCCAAACTCGGCGGCAACGTCCTGCATCTCGCGCGGAACGGCGGCGTAGTCGTCGGTGGCGGCCACGTGGTCGGTGCCCACTTTAACGAGCACAAGCGCATAACCGTGATCCTCAAAGTTGAGCTCGAGCTTCTGGGTCTTAGGCTGAGCCTGGTCCTCAAAGTCCATGTAGGCGAGGCCACCCAGGCACACGGCGGCCTGGTCCATCAGACCGCAGGGCTTGCCGTAGTAGTTGTTCTCGGTGCGCTGGCTCATCTGGGCGAGCGCGACGGGCTCGATGGCGGGTGCGCCCCAGAGCGTCTCCATGGCGCGACCGTATGCCGCCTCGACAGCAGCAGAGCTCGAAAGGCCGCCGCCCGAGGGGACAGAGCAGGTGAAGGCGAAGTCGAAGCCCTGGGGCTCAACGCCCAGAGCAGCGATTTCGTGGGCCATGCCGCGGACGAGGCTCGCAGACGTGCCCTTCTCGGACTCTTGAATACCCAGCGTGTCGAGCGTGATCTCAAACGTGGGATAGCCCTCGTCGGCGACGCGGACCTTGTTGGAGTCGGTTGCCACGGCGATGCCGTCGACAGCGACATCGAGCGAGCCGGCGATGACGTGGCCGCCCTCGTGGTCGGTGTGGTTGCCACTGATCTCGGAGCGGCCGGGCGCGTGCACATAGAGCACCTGGCGGTCGCCGATGGGGCCAAACTCCTCCTCAAATAGCTTGGTGAGCGTGGCGAGTGTCTTTTCGTCGGGAGTGGTCATGGGAGTCCTTTCCTTGGCGCGCACGGGTGAGTTTTGCGCCGTTATGAGTACGTTAACAACTTGAAGCGGCATGAACCAAGTGTTCACGATGCCGCACGTTACGGGCTATGTTAACGTACTCATAACACAACTCTTGTCACTTTTTGAGAATCTGGTAATCGGTAGATATTCAGCCGTGAACGGTATTGCCGTATGGACTTATAAAGCAGAAGAGATGCGGATTGAAAAAGTAGAGTACGTTAACATGCGTCCGATGATAGCGGGCCTCGGTGCGGGGCGTGTTTCCGCTCGGGCCGACATTCGCACTATTCAGATCTTGCGAGAGCGAAGGTGATTTTGTGGCAAGGCGCCCTTCCAACGATACGGGTACGCGTCCGGTATCCATGGCCGACGTTGCCCGCGCTGCCGGTGTTTCGCAACAGACGGTTTCGCGCGTTGCCAACGGATTGCCCAACGTTAACGAGCAGACGCGCCAGCGCGTGCAGGCCGCTATGCAAGAGCTCGGCTTTCGTCCGAGTTATGCCGGTCGCTCGCTGCGTGACGGCCGTTACCATTCGGTCGGCCTGTGCGTCAACGATGTCACCAAGTTTGGCAACCTCTCAATGATCGACGGCATCGCCAGCGCGGCCCGCGAGCATAATTGCGCCATCACGCTGGTCGAGATGTCCAAGACCGAGGAATTCTCGCTTGCCGAGGCAACACGTCGTATGGCCGCGCTGCCCGTGGACGGCATCATCATCGGCATGAGCCGTATGGCTCCCGATTTTGAGACGTTCGATCCGTTGCCGGGTATCGGCACGGTTATCGTCACCATGTATGCGCACCCGCGGGTGACTACGGTCGACTCCGATCATTACGGCTGCTCGCTGTTGCTCATGGATCATCTGTTTGAGCTGGGGCACGAGCAGATTCGTTATATCGGCGGCCCGTCGTTCTCGGTCGACGAGCAATTTCGTCGCGCCGGTTGGCAGGATGCGCTCGAGCGTAAACACATCGAGCCGGCAGAGCCGCTCGAGGGCGACTGGTCTGCCAACAGCGGCTACGAGGCCGGCAGGTACCTGGCCGAGCACGATCACACCATGACGGCGATCTATGCGGCAAACGATCAGATGGCAAATGGCGCGATTGCCGCGCTGCGTGATAGCGGCCTGCGCGTGCCCGAGGACGTGAGCGTGGTGGGCGTCGACGATTCGCTCGATGATTTTGTGGCACACAACGAGCTCACGACCGTGCGATTCGATCTACATCAGCGCGGACGCGAGGTGTTTGAGCATGCGGTTCCCGAGGCGGGTGCGGCGGGCAAAACCGTTGCCATCCGTATTCCCGGCCAGCTCATTATTCGACATAGCACGGCGATACTGCGCGCATAGTTTGTGCAGGTAAACGGCGATTTATCGCATTTCAATAACAATCGGTATGGATGCCGGCAGATAACAGTTGGGATACTGCCTAGTGTTATGATAGACGGGTTCTTTTGTCTATCTAGGAGGCTTTGCCTGATGGAGATCACCAAGGATATCCGCTACATCGGTGTCGACGATCACGACATTGACCTGTTCGAGGGCCAGTACGATGTGTCCGAGAACGGTATGGCATACAACAGCTACGTTATCTTGGGCGAAAAGATCGCTGTCGCCGATTCAGTCGACGGCGGTTTTGTTGACGAGTGGCTCGGCAACCTCGAGGCCGCGCTTGACGGCCGTACGCCCGACTACCTGGTCGTCCATCACATGGAGCCCGATCACTCCGCCGGCATCGCTGCCTTTATGGAGCGCTATCCCCAGGCCCAGATTGTGGCCAGCATGGGCGCCTTCCGCATGATGGTCAACTACTTTGGCACCGACTACCCCGAGCGCAAGATGGTCGTCAAAGAGGGCGACGTGCTCGACCTGGGTGGCCACAGCCTGACCTTTATCGGCGCCCCCAACGTTCACTGGCCTGAGGTGATCTTCTCCTACGAGTCCACCGACAAGGTGCTCTTTAGTGCCGACGGCTTTGGCAAGTTTGGCGCCAACGACATCGAGGATCCCGAGGGCTGGGCTTGCGAGGCTCGCCGCTACTACTTTGGCATCGTCGGTAAGTTCGGCAAGTTTGTGCAGGCCGTCCTCAAGAAGGCCGCCGACCTGGACATCCAGATTATCTGCCCGCTCCACGGCCCCGTGCTGACCGAGAACCTGGGCTACTACCTCGACACCTATAACACCTGGTCGAGCTATCAGCCCGAGGACGAGGGCATCACGATCGCCTATGCGAGCGTGTATGGCCATCTGAAGGCTGCCGTCGAGGAGCTCGCATCTGCGCTCGAGGCTCGCGGCCAGAAGGTCTCCGTCTTTGATCTGGCTCGCGACGACATGGCCGAGGCCGTTGAGGATGCGTTCCGCTACGACCGTCTGGTGCTCGCCTCCATTACCTATCAGGGCGAGATCTTCCCGTGCATGAGCACCTTTATCCACACGCTTGCCGAGCATGCCTACCAGAACCGTACCGTGGCGCTTGTCGAGTCCGGTTCCTGGGCGCCCGCTGCCGCCAAGGTTATGACCAAGGAGCTCGAGGGTATGAAGGACATCACCCTGACGCAGAACAAAGTGACTGTGCTGGGCTCGCTCAACGACGCCTCGCGCGCTCAGATCGAGGCCCTCGCCGACGAGCTTTCCAAGTAGCGACACGTTCACTTTTGACGCTCAACCATCACAACCACCACAAAGGGGACAGGCACCTTTGTGGTGGTTTTTGTTTAAGCGCCGGCGATGATGAGGGCTGGACGTGCGCTGTCGGTGGCCTCGGCGATTGAGGCGGCGACGGCATGATCGGGGTCACGGTCCATCACGATGGTGTCAACGTCGGCAAGCTCGGCAAAGCGGTACATGCCGCGTCCGTTAACCTTGCTGGCGTCCATGAGGGCGACGCTTTGATGGGCCGCGGCGATCATCGCCGTTTTGGTCTCGGCCATCTGGGGAAAGTCGGTCGTAAAGCCGCAGCTGGAGACAAAGGCGCCGGGGCACATGACGGCCAGATCGGCATGGACCATTTGGAGCGCCTGCATGGTGAGCGGTCCGTACAAATAACGATGGCCTTTGCGCAGCGCCCCGCCCAGCATGACGACATCGACCGAGGGCATGCTCTCGTCGATGTAATCGGCAATGGTAATGTCTGCCGTGATGACGGTGATACCGTCGCGCTGATCGAGGAGCCGGACGAACTCGAGCGCCGTGGTGCCCGAGTCGACGAGCAGCGTGTCGCCGTCATTGACGAGCTCGATGGCGCTTTGTGCGATGGCCTGCTTGGCGGCGACGTTGACATTGATGCGGCGATCCTGCGTGGAGACGGTCAGGCGTTTGTGGAGCGATACAGCACCACCATGTGTGCGGCGCAGCTTGCCTGCTTCGGCGAGCGCGTCCAGGTCGGCGCGGGCGGTGACGGAGGACACGCCAAAGGTCTGGGCGATTTCTGCTACCTGCACCGAGGCGTTATGATCGAGCATTTCCATAATGGCGGTACGGCGTTCGTCGGCAAAAGCACGGGTTGTTGCATGGGCCATGGTGGCTCCATTCTCGACTAAATTTGCAGGAATTGTGTTGACCTCATTTTCGTTCATTTTCTTTTTGAGTAAGAAAACACCTTTCGATTACTTATCTTTTCTATAAAAGAAAGACGCTGAACGCTCAAAATTCAATATCGAACATGTCAACTCGGCTCAAATTTCTTCCGTTTGCTTTTCAAAAATGACTGTATTGACCTGCATGGGCTCAATATCTCGCACGTGCAAAGCTGCTGAATTTCATACAATGAGCGCAGCAAAACGCAAGGTAAAATGCCTTGTGAACAACTACGCCCGATGTCCAGATGCGGGCGAGGGAGAGGAGCAAACGCTCATGGCACTTGTTACCACCGAAAAGATGCTCAAGGACGCTCAGGCCGGCCACTACGCCGTTGGCGCGTTCAACGTCGAGAACCTCGAGTTTGTTATGGCCGTTCTGGCCGCTGCCGAGGAGACCAAGTCCCCCGTCATCATGCAGACCACCCCGGGCACCATCAAGACCGCTGGTCTGGACTACTTCTACGGCATGGTCAAGGCTGCCGCCGAGCGCGCTTCCGTGCCCGTCGCTCTGCACCTCGATCACGGCGATGGCTATGACCGCTGCATGCAGGCTTTCCGCACGGGCTACACCTCTGTCATGATCGACGGTTCGCACGAGTCCTTCGAGGACAACATCGCCCTGACCAAGTCCGTCGCCGATGCTGGCCGCGCCATGGGCGTGCCCGTCGAGGCCGAGCTCGGTAAGGTTGGCGGCAAGGAGGACGACGGTCCCGCGGTTGAGGGCGAGAGCCCCTACACCGATCCTGCCGAGGCCAAGGAGTTTGTCGAGCGCACTGGCTGCACCTCTCTCGCTATTGGCGTTGGCACCAGCCACGGCGTGTACACGAGCGATCCGCACATCGAGCAGTCCGTGGTCAAGGCCATCCGCGACGCCGTCGACGTGCCGCTGGTTCTGCACGGCACCTCCGGTGTGCCCGATGAGCAGGTTGCCGAGGCTGTGAAGAACGGCATCTGCAAGGTTAACTACGCCACCGAGCTGCGTCAGGCCTACACCAAGGGCTTCATGGCCTATATGGCCGAGAACCCCGGTTGCTTCGACCCCAAGAAGCCGGCCAAGGAGGGCATGCGTGAGATCACCGAGCTGGTTAAGATTCGCATGACCAACCTCAACTCTGTGGGCAAAGCAGAGTAACAGCAAGGGTACTCTGATCCCACCGGACGGTTTGGGCGGGTCCCGTACTTAGTTTCCAAAATGTCCTCGCGCATGAAGGCCCCCGTTGTCTCGCTTCTTCGAAGCGTTGACAACGGGGGCCTTCGCGCTGCGGAATGATTTTGGAAACTAAGTACGGGACCCGCCCAAACCGTCCTGCTCAATCGCCCTTGTGGCGTTAGTGTCGGAAAAATAAGACGTTGCTTTTTGCCCCCTGCGGAAAGATTGGAGAACTAAGCCCTCGTCCCTCCCAGGTTGACCTTCTCGAGGTCGTCGCCCTTGTGGCGTTAGGACTGCGAATTTGGGATGGGAGGGTTACTTGGTTGTTAGGGTTAACAGGTCGTTGGGAGTTTTGAGGTTGTAGGTGGCGTTTGGGATTTCTTGGTGTGATCCCCATGCTGCTCGGGCAAAACTGACCCCTGCTGAAGTTGCACATTGTTCGTCGTAGACGGTGTCGCCAACGTAGATGACGCTGTTGGGATTCGCGCCCGTACGCCGGAGATATTCGAGCATGGGTGCGGGCGCGGGTTTGTGTTCGGTTGTGTCTTCGACAAGGATGATGTGCTCAAAATACGTATCGAAGCCAAGGGGTGCTATTTCTTCTGCGTATTCGTCGCGCGCACGTGAGGAGACAATGCCAAGATTGCAACCGCTATCGGCGAGTTTTGCGATGGCTTCAAACAAACCCGGAAACACGCTGATGGTGTTTTTAAAGCTAGCGGCAACTTGGCACCAGCGATCCAATGTTGCTTGCGAGTAGATTCCAAGTTTCTCAAGAGCATCCTTGCCGGGTATGCCGAGGGCAAACTCAAGCTCGTTTCGGGGGAGCGTTTTGCCGGTCTCTTCTTGGACAATCTGGGCAAGCGATGACAGAACGCTTTCTTCTGTATCTGCCAATGTTCCATCAACGTCAAACACGACATGGTCGAATTGTTTCATGGCATTCCTTTCTCTCATCTGTTTGATAGTGTGGGACAGGTGAGGTGGAAGCGCTAGCGTTATTTCTGCCCCGTAGTATCGAAATTCTGCCTCATGGCTCGATACTCAGAAGGGGTACAGCCAATTTGTTCCTTGAATACCTGCCCAAGGTGGCTCGCTGTTGCAAAGCCGCATTGGTGAGCGATTGTCTGTACCGTTCGCGTGGTGTGCGTCAAGAGCGTGCAGGCGCGGGTGATGCGGTATGCGCGTAGATACGCGGCCGGGGTTGTTCCCGCGCAAGCTTTAATGGTGCGATAACAATCTCTTTCGCTGATGCCGACCGCGGATGCAATTTGGGGAACATCTATGCTGTCTGCATAGTGTGTGCGGATATAGTCAAGAATTTCCCTAAACCGAACTTCACGGCTGGTCATCCAAGAGTCATTGCGCAAAAAGAATTGTGATTCAGCCTTGGCATAAATCTGAATCCAGAGTTCTGACAGGCTATTTCGAAGCGCCATCTCGTTCTGCGGCTGTTGAAGGTCGTGGCCGAAGGAGCGCGTCAACAAATCGATAAAAGGCCGATCGTCGGGGTTGGTGGGCGACCATTTGAGTACATCGACGCCTCGACATTGCAGTAATGGATTGATGTAGCGCTTTTGAAGACGTCCCGCGGGGTCGCCGAGCATTGATGGTTGAAAGATGTGCAGCATTTGAATGGCTGGCGCCGAATTGGGTGATTGCAGGGTGCTGTGCAAAACGCCGCCGTTGATAAAGCCGGCGGACCCTTCCTCAAAGCGCATGTGCTCATGAGCCGCACGCGTGCGATAGTCAATCGCTCCCTGCTCCATGTAGAAAAGCTCGACTTCGGAATGCCAGTGCCAGGGGACGGAATTACCCGGATAGCGAGCGAATTCTGCGCGTTCGGCAATATAAGGCCAGTCTTCGGCGGTCTCGGGAAAGGCTTCCTCGCGTCCTCCGCGGTGCAATTCTATGTGATCCATGTTTCGCATGGCATCAGTATAAAGCGCGATGGGCTTAGATTGCCCTTGCCTGTTCGGGGAACGCCTTGTCTAGGGATGCTTGGAGCTTTTCGAACGATGCTCGCAAGTTGAGGCTCTGATTGGTTGAGCGGTTGGCTTTTGTGGTGGGGGAGTCGAGGAGACCGTCTCTCTGTGTCGGGGGGAAGGAGAAAAGGTTTGCATGTTTTAGGGATGGCTGCTGTGCTGCGTCATTGGAAGAATGCATGCGTGCGGCCTCCTCGATGTCCACCAAAAGGTTGCGCACGGGGTGTGCTGCTAGGTCCCGTGCGTTGGCAGTATTATGCCGCCTTTGGTGCGCCAAGACGCTAAAGAAAGGCTTAATGAGGTTTGCGATTACGGTGAAACCGACGCTCCTATAAGTTGTCAAGAGGCAGTTTGCGGGAGCGTTCTCTCCAA